>JACABE010000005.1 GCA_013377005.1 Bacteroidota bacterium | reverse complement strand
TTTTTAGACCTACCAACAATTTAAAAGTAAATCTTTCCTAAATGCACAACGGGTTTTAATAGATAATTTCTATAATGTTGTGAAATTTTAAACTGTAATTGCCCACATTTATCGCACCTTAAAGGTTTAATATCTTTATTTTCAAAATTAACCATTGTTTCAATTGAAATAAAAGCAGAAATTATGGATAATGTTTTTTTTAGACTTCTTAATTCTACCGAACTAACTGAATGAAAAATTGCATCGTCTATTATTTTTTTATCTTCTTCTTTTAGCAAATAATATGCATTTAGTCCTAAAAAGATATTATTTGGGAAGCTAATTTCTTTATCATTGTAATAATCATAATTTGGATTGTTTTGATAATATTCCTTAAATGGAATGAAACTGACAGGTTTGTATTTTAATTCTATTTCTGTAAATTTCTCAATTTTTAGTTGTTCGGGTAATTCTGGCCAATGAAACATTTTCATATTCCATTTAGAAGACCATTTATTTGCTTCTTCTCCAGGATTTTCTTTTAACATAGGTATTCCCCAAGTTCCAGTTAAATCTGAATACCTAAAGAATAAATGATTTGTAAATAGAGTTAGTAAATTTAAAATTTCATCTTGTTTCGTTAAAGTTGTTGCCGTTAATGTTCCTAAATCTTTCAATCCGTCAAATTCAAATTCAGTCGGAGGCAAAATAATTTCATCTTTTCCAATAAAATATTCAAGCACAATAGGAAAATGTTCTTCTAGTGAAGATTTAGGCATTCCAATTAAGTCAGCAGGATATATTTGAAATTTATTAGGATACAAAAAATATCCTTTTAAAGGTGTCTTTGTAAAAATTATTGTCTTTTGAAATTGATTCATTTTTAGGTTTTAGTATATTTCAGTTGAATACTATTTTCTACAAACTTACATATTTTTCTTAATTTTGCAAAAAAACAAATTATGGCTGACGATAAAAAAATCATTTTTTCCATGGCTGGTGTTGGCAAAATATTTCCTCCCAGCAAACAAGTATTAAAAGATATTTACCTTTCATTTTATTACGGTGCTAAAATAGGCGTAATCGGTTTAAACGGCTCAGGAAAATCAACTTTGCTCAAAATTATTGCAGGCTTAGAAAAGTCATTTTTGGGCGATGTATCCTTTTCGCCGGGTTACAAAGTTGGCTATTTGGCACAAGAACCAATATTGGATGACAATAAAACGGTAAGAGAAATCATAGAAGAAGGCGTTCAGGAAGTAGTTGATTTATTAAAAGAATACGAAGCGATTAACAATAAGTTTTCGGAACCCATGAGCGATGATGAAATGACAAAACTCATCGACCGCCAAGGCGAAGTTACTGAATTGCTCGAACATCATGATGCGTGGGAGCTGGATGCTAAGTTAGAGCGTGCTATGGATGCATTGCGTTGTCCCGAAGGCGATGCAGCAGTAAAAAATCTATCCGGAGGTGAACGACGTCGCGTTGCTTTGTGCCGTTTGCTGTTGCAAGAACCCGAAATATTACTATTAGATGAGCCTACCAACCACTTAGATGCGGAATCTATTGAATGGCTGGAGCTACATCTAAAACAGTATAAAGGCACCGTAATTGCCGTAACCCACGACCGTTATTTCCTTGATAATGTTGCAGGATGGATACTTGAATTAGATAGAGGCGAAGGCATTCCCTGGCAAGGTAATTATTCTTCCTGGTTAGACCAAAAGTCGAAACGATTGGAAATGGAAGAAAAAACCGAAAGCAAAAGAAAGAAAACACTGGATAGAGAGCTTGAATGGGTACGCATGAGTCCTAAAGCACGCCATGCTAAAGGAAAAGCAAGGTTATCGGCTTACGAAAAGATGATGGGCGAAGATGTTAAAGAAAAAGAAGATAAATTAGAAATTTTTATTCCCAATGGACCTCGTTTAGGAAACAAAGTAATAGAAGTAAACAATGTATCTAAAGCTTTTGGCGATAAAATCTTATTTGAAGATCTCAACTTTTCATTGCCTCCTGCAGGAATTGTAGGTGTAATCGGACCCAACGGAGCCGGCAAAACTACCCTGTTTCGCTTGATTATGGGCAATGAAACTCCTGAAAATGGACAATTCGACGTAGGCGAAACCGTAAAAATTGGCTATGTTGACCAACAGCATACGGATATTGATCCCGAAAAAAATGTGTGGGAAGTAATTTCTGAAGGAAATGAGCAAATACAGATGGGAGGCAGATTGATTAATTCCAGGGCTTATGTATCAAGATTTAACTTCAGTGGTTCCGATCAGGGCAAAAAAACAGGCGTATTATCCGGTGGTGAACGCAATCGCTTGCATCTGGCATTAACACTGAAATCGGAAGCCAATGTATTACTGCTTGATGAACCTACCAATGATATTGATATCAATACACTAAGAGCACTGGAAGAAGGCTTGGAAAACTTTGCAGGATGTGCGGTTATTATTTCCCACGATCGCTGGTTTTTAGATCGTGTAGCAACACATATTTTAGCTTTTGAAGGTAATTCACAAGTATATTTCTTCGAAGGTTCTTATTCTGAATACGAAGAAAACCGGAAAAAACGATTAGGCGATGAAGCACCTAAACGCATCAGATACAAAAAGTTGATGGCATAATTTTTATAAGACCCTGAAGTTATTCTAATAAATATTTGATTTAATCTTATTTTATGATAAACGAAAAATAGAATAATTTGCTTTAAATCATTTACTTACGTTTATTTTCTTAAATAGTTATAAAAGACGGTGAAATCTATTACTATTTTGCCTTTTTTTATTATCTTTGGTTAGCAATTTGTAAGCTAAGCTTACGTTGAATATAAATAAGGTATATCAATGAAACGTCTGTGGATTTTAGTCATATTTCTATTTCCTTTTATTTTTATTGGACAACCACAAGGTAAGTTATTTTTACATACCGGGTTTGTTTCAGACAATACTTTAGGTTATATACAATATCCACAAAATCAATATCATATTATCGACACAATTGATCTTGATGATATTATAGTCGCAAATAACAAAGTTTTAATTACCAACGATAAAGTGTTTTATTATGATACTTATACCCTTGGTAAAACCGATTCTATCAATACTTCCAATGCTTATCTGCTCGCTTATGATAATAATAAACTTGCAGTTACCAGATCGCAACCACCCTATTTCGAAGTCTATGATTTTACTACAAAGAATCTGATTTTTTCTTTGGATATAAACAAAGTAAAATCACAGCCTGTTGATATATTGCTTGATATGGGAAAAGCTTATTTGCTTTTTGATACTTCTATTCAAATTATTGATTTAAATTTACAAGATACTCTTGCAACCAAAACAATTTTTTCAAACTTTGCATTCCCGGCTTATGGTCAATATCTTATAAACAAAGGCAATAATATATATATTGATGCAGAAATTGCAACCGGAGCACCACGTTTTTCAATCTTTAGCCTCGATAAAACTACGCAGCAAATCAAACTGGAATTATTTAAGGAATTTGTGGATACTCCTTTTGAACCAGTACTGGCAGGAAATAAAATATATCTGTCGAATTTTCCTTCTTATTACGACGTTGCTGCAGATACTTTTTTTAATTTCCAGAACAATACTATGCCTTTTACTTTATGTGCAGATGCTGTTAGCAATAGCATTTTTTTATATAACCCATCTAATTTTAAAGTAAGTTATTACAATAATTCTTCATCTAGCTCTGATGTATCTGTTCCCACATATATCAATAAATCAGCTTATTTCAATGAAGGAATAGTTGCCTTGTCGCATCAAAAAGATATTTTAAATCCAGTCACTATTTATCCTAATCCGGCTGAGAGTGAAATAAATATTATGCTCCCCTACGAAGAAACAGTTAAAGAAATCCGAATTACAGCTATCAATGGGAATCAATTGGTAAAGAGTATCAATAAGCAAATAAGCCAGCGAAAAATAGATATCAGTAAACTATCTGAAGGTATGTACTTTCTTGAAATACAGTTTGAAAACAGTACATATAAGACCAAATTTATCAAGACAACAGCTAAAAAATAAAGAAGCTAAAATGAGAAGTTTTTCAATTATATTTTTCCTTTTATATTCAATCATACTCTCAGGACAAACAAATTATGCAAAAGAAGCTGATTATAAAGCATTTTTAAAAACAAAAACGCTGGTTGTACTTGAAAATAAACTTCTTTCTTCCTACAACGAAACTATCAGAAAAGTTGTTGAACAAATATGGACAATTACTCCTTATGAATTTATAACAGACAAAGAATTCGAAATAAAAAAACACAACAAAAACTATTCTTTTCTACTGCTTTCAGATGCCACATTAGAAGTCAAAGGAAGCATGATGCAATACAATATTCTAAATCTTATTTTGGGTAGGAAAGTAGCATCTTTAAACGATATGCCTGATTTGGGTTCATTTCCAATATGTTACTCAGATCAGGATAAAGATGATTTTTTATACAAAATCGGAGGCATGCTTCAGTTTATGCAATTTTTTGTTCGTTATAATATGAATCATACAAACACTAGCTTTATTAATCTTATTAAAAACATTGATTCTTATATCGGAAACAAAGAAATTTGGTTACTAAAAACTGAAGTGGATGCAGAGATAGATACTAAGGAAAAAATTAAAAATTACTATCAAGGAATTGTAAAACTTGCAACTACAGAAGAAATAGAAGATGCTATAGCATATAAAAAGTCCAATATTGTCTTCCTGCATAAAATCGGAAACAAAATCAGAGGAAATATTTGCTGGAAAGTATTAATAAATATTGAGAACGGTGAACCACTTTATTTCGATCAGTATATAATAGATAAAAAACATATTGATGCTTTTACTGCTGAAGATTTTACAAAACTTAAATACAAATAATTTATTTTTAAATAATATTAAATCAAGCTTATGCAAAAATCTATCTCATTGTTCAGTTTATTTTTTTTAACTACATTTTGTTTATATTCTCAGATTGAACCCATAAAAATAAGTGGATTTGCTCAGGGAACCACTTATCATATAACTTATTACGATAAGAAAAACCGCAATTTTCAGTCTGAAATTGATACACTTCTAGCAGACTTTAATAAATCTGTATCACTTTATGATTCTATATCAATTATTTCAAAAGTAAATAGAAATGATCAAAATGTTGTTCTAGATAAATATTTCATTACTTGCTTTAATAAATGTATGGAGGTATCAAAAGCTTCGGAAGGTGCATTTGATGCCACAGTAGGACCATTGGTAAGCGGGTGGGGATTTAGTTTTAAGAAAAAAGCCAAAATGGATAGTTCTATGGTTGACAGCCTATTGAAGTTTGTTGGTTATCAATTGGTTTCTTTAAAAGACGGAAAAGTTATTAAAAAAGATGAGAGAATAAAACTTGATTTTAATGCATTGGCACAGGGTTATTCGGTCGATCTTGTTTCAAAACTATTAAACACTAAGAAGATTGCAAATTATATAGTAGAAATTGGAGGTGAAGTGTATGCAAAAGGACATAAACCAAATGGAGATCATTGGAAAGTGGGCATAGAAAAACCCATTGATAATACAGAAGGAGATAATCCGCTAAAAGCCATTGTAAAGATTGAAAATAAAGCCCTCAATACATCAGGAAACTATAGAAAATTTTATATTGAAAACGGTATCCGCTATTCTCATGAAATCAATCCAAAAACAGGCTACCCTGCTCATAATAATGTATTAAGTGCAACTGTATTGGCAGACGACTGTATGACCGCTGATGCTTATGCAACTGCATTTATGGTTATGGGACTTGAAAAATCAATAGCATTTTTAGCAGCGCATAAAGAATTATCAGCCTATTTAATTTATGCTGAAGAAAGTGGCGTTTATAAAATTTTTGAATCTGAAGGGTTAAAAGATATTGTAACAGAAGCGGAATAAATTTTACCAATAAAGAAAAGAGACTACTAAATGCAGTCTCTTTTCTTTATTCTTCAACGAACAATCAAATAAATAATAAAATATTGACTATTCTTTAATAATTTTCTTAAACTCAAAAGATTTTCCGTTCTCAAGTTTTAATATATATATTCCGGGAGCAAAACCTGTCGTTTGCACCACCGTCTTATCCAACAACCTTCCTTTATAAACAACCTGACCTATAGAATTCAATATTTCAAAAGCTATTCCATTATTATTTACATCACTTTCGATGATCAACTCATTAGAAACCGGATTTGGATAAATGTTGAATGAATTATTGTTTTCAACAGATTTTATACCAACATTAGAATATTGAATAATGTTGGATGAATCAGAACTGCAACCGTTTACAGTTACAATTACAAAATAATTTCCGTTGGCTGTTGCAGTATAGTTTTGATTGGTTGCTCCATTGATAAATCCGTTTTGGTCATACCATTGATTTCCGGTAGTTGCATCCGAATGTAAAATATTTGTAGATAATGTTATGATAGGAGTTACTGGAATGGGTTGAGGATTAATAACAACATTAGCAGATGCCACAGAAGTACAACCACTGGTTACAGTATAATTATGAGTTCCGATAGTAAGACCCGAAAGAGTTGTTGTTATTCCTGAGCCAGATATGTTACCTGGATTAATCGTCCAGCTTCCAGTGGAAGGTAATCCGTTTAATACAACACTTCCGGTTGCAACGGTACAGGTAGTTTGTGTAATATTTCCTACACTAGGAGCTGATGGTGCGGTTGTAATAGTAATATTAGTTCCGTTGTCAGTTCCTGTACAAGCAGGTTGAGAGCCTACTACTCTAATTCTGTAGCCACTTCCTGCAACAGTTCCTGCAGGTATGGTTGCTGTAATTGTACCTACCGCTATTCCACTAAGAGTTCCTATACTAACAGGACTTGCAAAACTTCCTGTAGCATCAGATAATTGCGCAGTCCATACATTATTGTTATAAATGGTATCTGTTGCTCCTTTGGTAAAAGGTACATTTACCGTTGAATTAACGCAAACAGTATTTGAAGATAAAGCTGATGTTGTTATGGTTATAGGTGTAGCTGGTACCCAATCTAATGTAATACCAGTAAAATTGGAGAGGCTTGAAGTCGGTGTTAAATGACTAACAGAAGAGCCTTTTGTAAAAGAAAAACTGGTGATAAAAGTATGTTGTCCACCACTAGGCTGTGGATTAGCAATCGCACTTTCAACCCATACATTATAACTACCATCTGCAACAAGCGCACTACTTGTATTAGTGCCATTCCAAGTTATCGTTTTTGATCCAAAAGCCGTGGGAGTTGTACTTGCTTTTAGGGTTGCACCCGTGGTAGCATCTGTTGTATTTTGTGCTGATTTAGAAACCCAGCTGGGTAAATGATCGTTTGTACCTGAAGACCAGTATCGCATTTTGGTTTTAATAAATGTTCCAGTGCTGCTTTCAATCCATACAGCCATAACATTTAGGGTTGCAGTAGCTGGAGAAACTGCTTGTGTGTAAGTAAAAGTTAACTTTCCTGCTGTTTGAGCCTGAATACTGTTAAATTTTGAAACAGTAATTAATAAAATAAAGAAGATAATAAAGCTAAAAAATAATTTGTTTTTCATAAAAAACTGTATTTTAAATTTATATGATATTTAAAGCAAAAATATGAATATATCTTTTAAGTAGTATGTTAAAATTTCCAAAATTGATATATGTCATTGATTTGATTTATATTAATCTATAGACAAATTTGGCTTATGTGTGAATGATACAAGCAATTATTTAATCTATTGGTTTTCTATATCAACTCAACAAAAAACATATTCAATCGCTATCTTAGAAAGCTATCAGTCAAATTTTAGGTAATTAAAATAATTAGTAAGTTAACTTTAAAAGCTCCTATTCACAATACAAAGAAATTTGCAAAAAATTCAGGAGTTGAAACACAAAAAAGAGCCAGATATAAAAACTATTTGTTGTTAAAAAATGTTAATCAATTAATAAAATCGAACATAAATATATAAATGCTGTTACAATATTATAATTTAAATATTGTACAAAAATGAAAAAGCTTTTATTTACAGTTGTTTTTATTATTTTGATAATTATTGGATTATCAGATAATGTAAAGGCTCAAACTAACGGAACCTTAACGTTTACTTACACACAAACTGCTCCAACAAGTTCTGCCACTAAAAATGTTATGGCTGTTTGGATTGAAAGTAGTACAGGAAGTTTTATTAAAACAAAAATGCGCTATTGGGGAAGCAGTACTACCGATCATTTACCCAGTTGGAAAGCTAAATCAGCACAAAACCTTACAGATGCTAATACAGGTGCAACCAGAACGGCAAGCACATCCCCTACTGCTTTTGGAGCAAAAACAATTACATGGGATGGAACAAATACAAGCGGTGTTTTAGTTCCTGATGGAGTATATAATGTATTTGTAGAAAGCTCCTACTGCACTCCTGAGCCTGCAGCTAACCAACACTGGATTATTACTAATTTCTCTTTCACAAAAGGAGCTAATGCAGACCATCAGACACCTACAGGACCAACAAACTTTAGTGGTATTACACTTGATTGGGTGCCAAGCACAACTTCTGTTGAAAATATCACCGATAATTCAGAAATAAATATATTCCCAAATCCTTCAATTGATGGAATTATAAAAATACAATATAAAGATGCTAGTGCTATTAAAGTTGAAAATTCTATTGGTGAAATTGTTTATGACGAACAACTAAGCGAACCAAGTAAGGGAATTAAAACTATTGATTTAAGCAAGTTGGCAAATGGTGTTTATTTTGTGATCTTACAAAGCAAGGATAAAAAAATTAAATCTAAGTTATTGTTGAATAAATAAGTATTATTTCTATTCTTCATTTAAATTAAATGAAGAATACCTTCTCCATTTTTCTGTTACTTCAAGCATATCTTGTGGAAGTTCTGAATCAAAAAAGATGAACTTACCTGTTGTGGGATGTATAAATCCTAAAGACTTAGCATGCAATGCGTGACGAGGAATAATTTTAAAACAATTTTCAACAAACTGTTTGTATTTAGTAAATGTTGTTCCTTTAAGTATATGACTACCTCCATAGGTTTGATCATTAAAAACAGGATGTCCGATATATTTTAAATGCGTTCTTATCTGATGAGTACGACCTGTTTCCAACTCACATTCAATCATTGTAATATATCCAAACCTTTCAACTACTTTATAATGAGTAATGGCCGTTTTTCCAGTACTTCCATCGGGAAATACTGTCATAACTTTTCTATCTCGAGGATGTCGACCAATATTGCCTTCTATTGTTCCTTCTTCTTCATTAAAGTCGCCCCATACCAAAGCAAAATATTTTCGTTCAATACTGTGATCAAAAAACTGACGGGCAAGATGATTTTGTGTAAGTTCGTTTTTAGCCACCAATAATATCCCTGAAGTATTTTTATCAATTCGATGCACTAAATATGGTCGATTAGAATCACTTAATTCCTTACCATCCTTGCAAAGATAAAAAGTAAGAGCATTTACCAAAGTTCCTGTATAATTTCCATATCCAGGATGCACTACCATCTCTGGAGTTTTGTTTATCAATAATAAGTCATTATCCTCATAAATTATATTTAAAGGAATATTTTCGGGTAATATTTCAGTTTCACGAGGTGGATATGCCATTACAATACTAATGACATCTAATGGTTTTACTTTATAATTAGGTTTTATTGGTCTTTCATTCACCAATATATTGCCGGCATGAGCTGCATTCTGTATTTTGTTACGCGTTGCGTTTTCAATACGTATCATCAAATACTTATCAATACGCAATAAACTTTGCCCCTTATCAACAATAAAGCGATAATGCTCAAATAAATCTTGTTCTTCTTCCTCTAAATTAAAATTTTTCTCTTCCTCAAAGTTGTTTTCTTCGGTCATAATTCACACCTTAAACTATAAAGATTATCTTGATATGATAAGCTTTCTTACTTGTTGTTGTTTTGTTTTAGTATTGCTAATAGTTATTAAATAAACACCATTTTGCAGTAGGCTTGCATCAATAAGTAATTTAAATTCTGATTGATACACTTTTCTACCCAGCATATCGAATATCTGTAAACTATAATCCTTTTCTTTAGTTTTTCCATTAGATTGCAATGATATTGTTATATTTCCATCTCTTAACGGATTTGGAAATACATCAAAAATAACAGCTTCTTTCTCAAAATCATTAACGCCTAAATATTGAGTACCAAAAACAGGCCGTATCATTAAAGAACCTTTTTTGAAAGAATTTTCCCACACACCAAAAGAATTATAATAAATATTATCCTGAGATGCGGTATTTCTATCAAACCCAATATTCAAGTTATCATCAGTGGTTTGTGTCCAACCTACATAAAAAGTTCCACTCACTTTAATCTGTCGATCAAGTATATAACTGTGAAATTTATTCAACCCATTTTCAAAAACAGGCGTTAATAAACTACTTTGAAAAATTGTATCTCCAGGTAATCCTGCACCGTTGTCATTCCATACCGTAATGAAAAAAGGTATCTGATTGGAATTATTATAAGTAGGATTAAAAAACATCTCCACAGCTACCAAGGTATCGGGCTGAAACAACGTAAATTTATAGGCAAGCATAGAACCTGCAGGCGATAAACCATAACCATTTTCCGCTGAACCATCATCATAAGCATAATAATCTTCAAAACGTTGAATGAAGCTATTGGTATCGTTTTCAAAACGATGAAAAAGAAATGGATTTGAACCAATTTCCTGGAAAAGATGCCGGATTTCATACCATGATTTATTACCACCTATAACTGGTGCAAAGTTATATGTAACTGGAGGATTGGCATGTCCGGGTAATGTTTGATATCCGGTCGTCCAAAATGAAGAAATATTTTCTATACCACAATTTTGAGTATGAACTAATGAGCCATTTTGGTCTCGTACTTCATATTTATAAGTTGATGAATGACTTATACTATCAATATTACTCAACAACATATTAAGATTATCTTTAACATCAATTAATTGAAACTGCCTTGCAGGCATTGCTTGATATTTTTTCAAAAAAGAGGGTGCTTTTTCAATAAATGTTAAATCATGGAAAGTAGTATCGTAAATAGATCGGTTAACCCCTAAATACACATAATCAATATTCCATTGGTCACAATTACTAATCATACTTGGTGTAGTACTACTTCCCAAACTGCAATAGTTTCTGAAACGAAACTGGAAACCATCTTTATAATAATTAGCCGAATCGTTTACAGGAATAATAACATATTTAAAATATCTGTTATTTTTCAAATATATTGAGTCAAGCGGAATCCCTTTAGTACTCCATGCATAGCTCCAAGTATGCAAAACAGGACTGTAAAATTCTAACACCAAAGAATCTTGGGGCTCAGGAGCATCACCGATACGTTCCCAAGCATTACCACGCCCACCAGCTGGCTGAAAATAAAAACTAAAATAAAGAGAATCGGATAATTTTAACGCCTTTAAGGATGGTTGGAATATTGAATCCAATCGAATAGGACGTGAAGTGAGAGTATCTGCAGGAAATTGAGATGCCATTGCTTGCGGATATATTACACCACTATCATTTAATGCATCAAATGTTGCTACTCCGATAGTAATAGGAAAAATAGCAAATTGAGTATTGATATATACATAATTATCCATCCATAAACCAGAATCTGGATATCCTGTATAGTTAGAGAAATCGTCAATAAATGGTAATTTGATTGAAATATTGCTCGCTTTAAACTTATGTTTAGCTTTATATTGACCGGTGATTTGTGAATTTGTACTTAGTTCTGTGATAATTTCCTGAGAATATATACAAGAAATATTTATCAATATTAAGCCTAAAATTAGAAATATTTTTTTCATTGTTATGCTTTAGAAAGACTTAGAAATCATTAGATTCATTGGCTGTAGAATCGTATTTATAATTTCTGATTAGTTCATTAAAATTTACTTTTTTATCGGATTGATACCAAATATCAATACTATGTCCCATATTTATCATTACACCTGAACCATAAGCCGGACTTTGACGAAAGACTCGGGCATGAACAGTATCTTTACCATCTTCAAAAACCTCATTACCAATATTTAAAGAAGATGCTCTTAAAATTTTCATTACTTCACTCTGCTTTTTGCCTAACAAAAAAGGGATTTGTATTTTTCCGCCTCCAGTTCCCTGTCCCAAAACTAAATCAATACGAGAACCTTTCTTTATAGGTTTCCCTGGTTCTATTTCAGCTCCTTTATATTTTTGATATAATACGGCATTTTTAGCCATATCAGGTATGTATTCAAGCGAACCTACCTGTAAATTGTATGTTTCGAGCAAAGATATTGCCTGACGAATTGATAAATCTACTAAATTGGGCATACTTACCTTTTCCGGCTCAGCTGATACTACTGTTAAATAAATAGTTCGACTGTGTTTTACTTTTGAATTTGGCAGCGGATCCTGAAGGAGAATGCTTCCCTTAGGTAATTTTGCATCATAAAGTGAATCAACAACCAAAAAACCAAAACCATTCTCATCTGCATACTGAGTTAATTCGCTTGGTTGCTTTCCTCTAAAATCAGGTACAGTATAAGATTCACCATGATGAGTATAAGAACCCAAGGAAAGAATAATTAAATATATTATTCCAAAAGTAATTACTATTGAAAATAATAAATGTTTAAAAAACAAACGACTTTTTAGAAAATCTATCCAACGCATTGTATTGTTTTATACCTAATTAATTAAACACTTAATAAATACTAACTGTTTTTTTGTAATTTTATTGTGGTGTGTATTTTTGCAAACCTACATGATTTTTTTTAAATAACAATCATTTTCAAAGAAAAAAGTATGTAACTAACATCTATTTAATAGAATAAAAATGATGATAATTATTAGATTGTCATTTAGCTTTAATATCCAGTTCTTCGATAAATAGCATTTATTGTTTTTAATATCAGAATAAAATCAAGTTTAAGAGACCAATTATCAATATATTGTAAGTCAAGTTTCATCCATTCTTCAAAACCAATTTTGTTTCGCCCTGAAACTTGCCAAATACATGTAATTCCAGGCTTTACAGAAAGACGACGTAATTGCATACGTTCATACAATGCAACTTCTTCTGGTACAGGAGGACGAGGCCCAACAACAGACATTTCTCCACGTAAAACGTTGAAAAACTGAGGAAATTCATCTAAACTTGTTTTCCGTAAAAAAGATCCAATTTTTGTAATGCGAGGGTCATTTTTAATTTTAAAAACAGGACCATCGGCTTCATTTTGACTTTCTAAATCTTTCTTTTGTTCATCAGAATTATGATACATTGTCCTGAATTTATACATTGTAAAAAGCCGCCCATGAACACCAACTCGCTGTTGTTTAAATAAAGCTGGTCCTTTTGATTCTATTTTTATCAGTAAAGCAATAATTAAAAAAAAAGGCAGAAAAACCAATACTGCAATAGTTGACAGCAGGTATTCAAACACAAATTTTATAGATAATGCAAAATAATCAGCTGAAGTAACATTAAAACTCATCATTGGTAACTCTTCAAAATAATTCAATCGAGATTTTGAAGCAATAATGTTGAACAACTCCGACTGCAATTTAAGAGTTACACCAATTTCTGCACAGGAGTATATTAAATGCTTTATTTGTTGACTGTTTATTTCATCTTTACAATAAATGACTTCATCTACAATAAATTCTTTTATAATCGCATCAATATTTTCTTCATTGTTGATTATCTTATATTTATCAGCATATCTTTTTATTATTACTTCTGAATCCGAAACAATGCCCAAGATAATAAAACCCCAATATTTTTCAGAAATAATTTTTTCAATAAAAGAAATTGAATTTTCATCGGCAACTAAAACTACCTGCTTAACATTTTTTCCTTTTATAAGTAATTTTTTAAAATGACTAAGAATCAAAATTTTACTTACAAACAATAAAAATAAGTCTGTTAATCCAAAAATTAAAATTGCAACACGGCTGATAAAATCAAGCTTAAAAATAAAAATGAAAAGAAATAAGATGATGACTCCAATTAAAATTACCAAGCTATATTCAATAAACACAATTGAATAAGGTTTAATTCTTTGTGAAGATTGAACATTAACTATTTTAAGTAAAATAAACCAGATGGGAATAATAAAAGCACCTAATAAAATATATTGGTCTGAATATAAAGCATGTTTTGCAACTATGTAAACGCGAATAGTATAAGCTAAATAAAATGCAATTAAAGTTAGAGAAATATCTAAAATTGCAAGTGCATTATTAAACAGTCTTTCATTGTCTTTTAGCATAAATAATTACTCTTTTACCTTATACTTTATTTTAAGTTGTTCTAATGATTTATCTTTTAATATTTTATCCTGATTACAAATAGAAAATATTTTTTCAAGTAAGGTTTGCTCAAAGTCCTGATTTTTGTTTATTGATTGTACATACATTTTATAAAATAAATCTGGGTTATCCTGTGAAACTTTTCCTAATTCTGAAATAAAATATTCATTTTTAGTTTGAGATACAATATTTCTAACTTTTCCAAATAAAATATAATTTATAGCGTTTTTATAATCCGATCTATTAATTTGAGGATCAATTGTTCTGAGAATAATATAAGCTTCTTCATTTTTGTTTTCAGAAAGCAAAATATCTGCTTTTAAAATCTTTGTTCGATTATCGGTAGGAGCATATTTTAAAGCTGTATTGCAATATTCTAATGCCTTAGAATATTCCTTTTCATTCTTATAAACAACTGCCAATCCATTCAGTGTTTCTAAATGATATGGACTATCCTTCAATGATTTATCAAATGTTTCTAAAACTAAATTTAAGTCATTTTTATTTTGGTACATGGATATTGCTTTTATCTGCATAATTGGATCGCAAAATGGTGAAATAGTAGAGAAAGATGAATATATCTCATTACAAGTCTTGATAATTTGTTGGTGGTTGCCAAACTTACTGTACTGGTAAATTTTCTTTACTCCAGCTTCAGATTGCAATCTTTTATAGGCTGCATAAGAACTAATACTTAATAAACAGAGCAAAATAGCTGCAATTGCTTTTACCGAAATTTGAGATTTACTGTCCTTTTCCTTTTCAAAGGTTTTATAATATCCAAAAACGATATAAGCAAATATAATATTTAAAAATATCTGTAATTCAATTCTTTCGCGTGGAAAAGCAAAACATGAATCAACCATATAGCCAACCAAAGCAAAAAATAGAATTAAGATAAAAAAACTGTCTTCAAATTTCTCCGCTTTCTTGAGGATCCTTATACAATAATACAATAATATAGCAAACATTAAGATAAATAAAATCAGGCCAATAATACCGTTTTCTACTAAAAGCTGAAGATAATCGTTATGGGTACGATCCGGCATTACCCGACCTTTGTCTGTGGTAACCTGTAAATCATATTGTAAAATTTCAATTCTCCAATTGCCTGCACCAACTCCTAAAATAGGATTTTTTTCTGCCAATGATAAAGATTTTTTCCACAAATTCAATCTATGAAATGTGTTTCCTTTTTTAAAATCAAACGCATTGGTTATTTGAGATTGAAGGGTCTTATTTTTATCTATCGTTGAAACAGCTATAACCGCAATAATAACTACACAAAAGATAATTACAAAATAACGTAACGCCAATTTTAATTTATTTGCCAAAATACTTTTGCTGGCTATGAATATATAAAGTATAAAAGAAAAAGCCAAGGCAACAAAAAAAGCAGCCCAAATTGCACGGGTCATAATAAATGCTATTAATAAAAGATCCAACAGCGTTCCAATAATCGCTAATTTTTTCCATATTTTATCAAAAATAGCTGCACCGTAAATACTAAAAGCAAACGTGATAAAAAGCACTTCAGAAAAAATATTTTTTTGAGCAAAATTTCCAGTGATTAGATAAAGAGCATCAAGATTATATTTCGTTACTGAGAAAACTTCTAAAATTTGAAGAATGCCAGTTACAGAAATTATTAAAGAAAATAAAACAAAAGATCTAATGAGGATTAATCTGCTATTTTCTTTAGGTAATATATATATAATCAAATATATAAAAAGTATAAAAAACGTAGCTCGTTTTAAAAATTCATAAGTAGCTTCTGATTTGTTAGTTGACCAAAAAATAGAAATACCAATTAAAACAATTAAAGAAGCATAAATAATAACAGCCGGATTTTTTATTATTTTGATTTCTTTTTGCTTTAAAATTCCACTTTTTTTGATAAATATTAATGGTAAAAACAATATTATGAGAAAAATAGAAAGGGCAAGAATTCTAATTTCTAACTGTTGATCCATTGCCAATGAATAATAAAAATTAGGAATAATTGCTATAAGTACGAAAAAAACAAAAAATGAAAAAGTAAAAATTATATTCTTTGGAATATCTTTGCTCTTCTTCATTGCATCGTGCTTTGTTGTATGTTTTTTATCAGTTCCCATCATTCAAAAGTATTAAAATTTGTAATTAATATACTCGCTTTTTAGATTTGGTTACTTAAAAAATATTTATTAATCAAGCTTCTGATATATTTTATTTATAATTCATCATTAATAATTCCAGTGTAAAGTTAATATTAATTTATGGTTTATCAAACTATTTTAAGTAAACATATCACTAATGTGCTAACAACCAATTCTCACCTGTATTTAATTCAATCTCAACTGGAACCTTTAAAAGCATGGCATTTTTCATTTCATTGTAAATGATGGGTTTCACAATTTCAATCTCAGCTTTGTGAACATCAAAAACCAACTCATCATGAACTTGCATTATCATTTTCGTTTGTAGATTCATTTTGGCGAGTTCATTATAAATACGAATCATGGCAACTTTTATCATATCTGCAGAAGAACCCTGAATAGGAGCATTAATGGCATTTCTCTCAGCAAAGCCTCTGAGTGTAAAATTACTTGAGTTAATATCTCTGATGTATCTGCGTCTGCCTAAAATGGTTTCAACAAAACCATTCTGTTTTGCAAAGAAGATACTCTTATCCATATATTCCTTTACTTTTGGATATTTCAGAAAGTACTGTTCAATAATCTGAGCAGCTTCTTTCCGAGGAATACTAAGTCTTTCGGATAAACCAAAGGCAGAAATACCATAAATAATACCAAAGTTAACCGTCTTAGCATTTCGCCTCATGTCAGGTGTAACATCTTCTAACTTTAGACTATAAACATTAGCAGCTGTAGCAGAGTGTATATCAAGATTATTAATAAATGCATTTATCATATTCTCATCCTCACTCAAACTGGCAATGATGCGTAATTCAATTTGTGAATAATCCGCCGAAAGGATTACATAATCCTCATTACGAGGAACAAAAGCTTTGCGAATTTCCCTTCCTTTCGCAGTTCTAATAGGGATGTTTTGCAAATTCGGGTTGTTGGAACTCAACCTTCCTGTTGCAGCTACTGCCTGATTGTAAGATGTATGTATTCTGCCGGTTCGTGGGTTAAACATCGTTGGCAAACTATCCACATAAGTTGATTTTAATTTGGTCAACGAACGATAATCTAAAATTTTTTGAATTATCGGGTGTTTATTAAGTAATTTCTGTAAAACATCTTCTCCAGTAGAATATTGTTTAGTCTTAGTATGTTTTGGATTATCAACAATTTTTAAATGTTCAAATAAAATTTCGCCTAATTGTTTGGGAGATGCAATGTTAAAAGTAGTTCCAGCCAATTCAAAAATATCTTTCTCAGTATGTAGAATTTCTGTTAAAAGTTCAGCAGAATAATTATTCAACACATTGATATCTACTTTAACACCTTCTGCTTCCATTGCCGCCAATACAGGAATTAAAGGAATTTCCACATCATGGAATAAAGAAAAAACATTAAATTCCAATAACATGGGTTCGAAAATCTGCTTGAGTTGAAAAGTAATATCTGCATCTTCTGCTGCATATTCTTTAATAGTATCCATTTCAATATTGCGCATACTCAATTGATTTTTACCTTTTTTACCAATCAGATTTTCGATAGGAACAGGAGTATAATTCAAATAAGTTTCAGCCAATAGATCCATGTTATGACGCATATCCGGTTGTAATAGATAATGAGCAATCATGGTATCAAATATTTTCCCTTTAACATCAATATCGTACCATTTAAGAATAGCAATGTCAAATTTTATATTTTGTCCGATTTTTTCAATGTTTTCGTTTTCAAAAACATGTTTAAACTGGCTTACAATTTCCAATGCTTCACTATAGGCTTCCGGAAGCGGAATATAATAAGCTTCTCCGGCCTTATAACTAAAAGAAAAACCGACCAGTTCGCTATTGTTCGGATCAAGTCCTGTTGTTTCGGTATCAAAACAAATACTTTTTTGTTGTAAGAGCTTTTCAATCAAATTAATTCGTTGTAATTCGCTATTAATCAAAAAATAATGGTGAGGCGAATTTTGTATTGTAGATTTTGTTTCAATTTCTTGAATTTCTGTCGTTTGATTCTCTTCCAAGGAGGAAAAAAGGTCTGGGACTGATGAATTGGTTGGTGGAGTACCGTCTGTCAATGACAAATCGGTGAAGACTCTTTTGGCAAAAGCCTTGAATTCGAGTTCATCCAAAAGTTTTGTTAGGGCATCTTTATCAGGTTTTTCAAGCTTTAAATTTTCTTCATGAAATTCAATAGGAACATCCAGAATAATTGTTGCTAAATCCCTTGAAACAATTGCTTGCTTTGCGAAAGTGATTACTTTTTCTTTAAGTTTAGGATTGCTGATTTTATCGGCATTGGCAATTAAGTTATCAATATTATCAAATTCTTCTAATAATCTACGAGCTGTAACTTCACCCACTCCAGGAATACCTGGAATATTATCAGAAGCATCACCCCAAAGGCCCAGCATATCAATTACCTGAGAAGTTCTTTTGATTCCGAATTTTTTGCAAACTTCGGCAATACCCATTATTTCTGCTTTCTCCCCCATTCTACCAGGTTTGTAAATTAAGGTTTTCTCGCTGACTAATTGTCCGAAATCTTTATCAGGAGTTACCATATAAGTTGTATAACCCGAAGCTTCAGCTTTTTTGGCAAGTGTACCAATCACATCATCAGCTTCATAACCCTCTGAAAATAAAATTGGAATGCCAAAAGTTTCAATCAATTGCATAATGTATGGAATTGATTTTAATAAGTCTTCGGGGGTTTCTTGTCTGTTAGCTTTGTATTCCACAAAATCAATATGGCGAACAGTAGGTGCATGGGTATCAAATGCAACGCCAATATGCGTTGGTTTATCATTTTTTAAAATATCATATAATGAATTAGCAAAGCCTAAAATTGCAGATGTATTCAATCCTTTGGAAGTGATACGTGGATTTTTATTCAATGCATAGAAAGCACGATAAATGAGTGCCATTGCATCTAATAAATATAGTTTTTTCTGTTCAGCCATAATATTGTAATTTGGGGATAAAATTAGTTAAATTTTTATGGAAATCGAACGTTCTTTGCAATTTATTGTTAATATTGTAAATAAAAAGCAAATGAAACCTTATAAATTCATATTAATCATTACAATTATGTTTGGATGTAAAAACTATCAGAAAATGGAAACAGTAAATAGTGTTGATTTGCAAAAATATGCTGGAGTCTGGTATGAAATTGCTTCCTACCCTACTATTTTTCAGAAAGGATGTACCAATACTTCTGCTGAATATCAACTTACGGATAAAGGCTATGTAAAAGTGATTAATCGCTGTAATAAAGATAGTGTTGATGGTATTGCAAAATCTATTGAAGGCAAAGCGTTTGTTGTAGAAAATAGCAATAATTCTAAACTAAAAGTACAATTTTTTTGGCCATTTAAAGGAGACTATTGGATAATAGGTTTGGCGGATGATTACTCTTGGGCTGTGGTATCGCATCCCAATCGGAAATATTTATGGATACTTTCCAGAACTCCTGTAATGGATGAAAGTGTTTACAAAAAAGTAATACAACTGATTAAAGACAAAGGTTTAGATCCTGACAAACTAAAAAAAACCATGCAAAAGCCTATTTAAATAAAATGCATTATTCAATTTTATACTAAAAAATAAGCTTTGTGTTATTAATTAATTTTTAATTAGTTTATTATTAAATTGTATCTTTGTTCGTCTAAACTGAACAAAAAATGATTAAACAATTACTTTTACTAAGTTTTCTTATTTTACTTTGTTTTTTTTCCGAAGCTCAGGATATTTCAACTATCAAACAACAAAAGCCTTTCACGTTTTCCGGAAATCTAGATATTAGAGGTATTGCATATAACATGCAGGGGATGGACAGCAGAAGAAAACCATTTGCTTGGTATATTTTCGGATCACCAACCTTTACTTTTTACGGTTTCTCCGTTCCGCTTTCGTTTTCGCTAAGTGATCAGGAGAAAACATTTAGTCAACCTTTCAATCAGTTTGGGCTAAGTCCTCATTATAAATGGATAACTATTCATTTGGGCTACAGAAACATTAATTTTTCCCCTTATACCCTTGCTGGTCATACTATTTATGGAGCTGGTGTTGAATTAAAACCAGGCAATTTCAGGTTTGGTTTTATGTATGGTCGATTGAACAAGGGGATTGAGGTTGATTCAACTACTGGATATTTTCAAGCAGCAAGCTTTACCAGATATGGATATGCTGCTAAAATCGGTTATGGAAGTCAAAAAAATTACTTAGATATAAGCTTTTTAAAAGCCAGTGATGACACAACGAGTATTAATCAGGTCAATATAGATTCGTCAAAGAGAGTGAAACCGGAAGCAAATATTGTTGGATCCATTGTTACACATATTACTTTATCATCTCACCTGTTTTTTGATGGAGATTTAGGGTTAAGTATTTATACCAACAATGTAAATTCGAGTTTAAAATTACCTGAATTAGAAAAATATAATTTTATACTTCCTGTTAATTTATCTAC
Source organism: Bacteroidota bacterium (assembly GCA_013377005.1). GTDB lineage: Bacteria > Bacteroidota > Bacteroidia > Bacteroidales > JACABE01 > JACABE01. The sequence continues at coordinate 105,546 of JACABE010000005.1, read as the reverse complement.
ACAAAAATATATAGCTTATTCAGCTGCATTTGGATATAAGCAAAAGTATTTCTCATTAAAACTGGCTTACAAATGGGTAGAACCCGGTTTTAAAAGTATGGGGAGTTATTTCTTCAATAGCGATTTAGAACAAATCAGCATAGCACCTGCTTTTCAGGTTCTAAAAAACAGGCTGAGGTTTTCGGGAAATATTGGCTTACAAAGAGATAATGTAAGAAAACAAAAAACAGCAACAACTAATAGAACCGTATTTTCTGGAGGATTAAACATTGACTTTACAAAAAAAATGGGATTGGATATTTCTATTTCAAATTATTCAATGAATTCAACTCCACAGGTTTCATTGGTAAATAGGAAGTATTTACTAACCAACACTTCAAGAAGTTATTCTTTCAGTCCACGTTATATTATTGCTAAACAAAATATTAGTCAAATGATTAATGGAAATTTTACGTTATCTCAACTAATAGATGCTAATACAACAACTCAAAGTATTAATGAGATTGAAACCAAAATGGCATTTGTTTCCTATAGCTTGAATTTTTTAAAAACAAATTTAAGTTTGAATACTTCAGTAAATTTTATAATCAACACCATAAAGTCTGAAGACACTAAAAATTATGGTTTAAATGCGGGAATAAATAAAGGTGTTTTTAAAAACAAAATACAACTTGGTACAAATGTGTCCTATACACTAAGCCAGTCAAAAACAAGCAGTAATGTATTAAATCTTGGTTTAAACTGTCAGTATAATATCTCAAAACATAACAGAATTTATATAAGATGGTTGATGCTTCTTAATAAGCCTATTGAAGCAGGGTCTATTCCTTCATTTACAGAAAATACCGGAGAATTTGGATATTCTTTTTCATTATAAATTTGAACTCATGAAAAGAAAACTTTTACAAAGAATTTTATTGATTATTGTATTTTTTACATTCTCAATCAATGATTTAATTTCTCAAAATCAAATAATGGTAACCGTAAATGTGTTGCCACCGTTCACAACCAATTTAAGTGATTATGCTGATAACCCTGGAAAAGTATCAGTTACTTTAACCAATATTTCAGGTCAGGTTCAGGAGTTTTATTTACAAGCTAAATTGGCAGAAGAAAGCCGGGGGATATTACTTATCGCCAATCAAAACAATGTTTTAGGTAAGAAAATTACCATGAATATCAATGAATCAAGAGTGGTAGATTATCAAACTGTAAAAGAATTTTTCGACAAAAGTTCAATAAATATGCAGGGAATTACAGAACAGGATTTGTTAAGAATGAATGGCGTACCTGAAGGAATTTATACTTTTTGTGTACAAGCATTCAGCTATAGTAATCCGGGACAGGTTTTGTCTCTTGAAACCAATTGTGCTACATTATTTATTAATGCCATTGAACCTCCGATATTACAGCAACCTTATGATGAAGCTGAAATTATAAAAAATCCATCCCAATTTATACCGTTTTCATGGTCAATGCCTCCGGGGGCTGAACCTTCCTCTAATTATAAATTAACAATCATTGAAATGTTGGATCCCAACAGGGATAAAAATGATATTTTTATTTCAGGGATTCTGCCTCCCTTTTTTGAAACAACTATAAATACTAATATTTTCCCTTATAGTTCTTCTCAACCTCAGTTAGTTGAAGGCAGAAAATACGCTTGGGCAGTTACCATTACGAATCAATATTCAAATTCAGGCAACCCGGCAACTTCCGGTTTTCAATTTAAAAACAATGGAAGAAGCGAAATAAGAACTTTTACATGGATAAAAGATACAAATATTGGAAATTTAACACTCGATTTTTCTTCATTTGAAATGGTAAGTCCTGAAAAAGATAATGATACTGTTTTTGTAAATGATACTACTGATTTTTTTGTAAATGCAGCATGGTTTAATAAGGAGGAGTCTATAAAAAACAGGTTTGGAAATTCTACGAATAATTTTTTACAATCCAATCAGATTAAAAATAAAGGAATTGAAAAATACAAATGGACTTTTTCAATAAAAAAGTCAAAAGATAATTTGAATTCCAATACAAATTTTTCTTACATAACAGAACAATTGCCCCCAACATTTTATAATACCGATACACTATTACCCCTCATTGGCTTAAAAATGAGTCTAGAAAAATGTGACTCTATAGGATTCATTAATGGAAATACCTATCAGGTTAAGATTGTAGCTTTAGATAAAGACGGAAATAAAGTAGAAGAAGCTGACAGAATCTTTAAATATTCAAGAACTCAACTAAAATCTAATTTATCGGTTAAAGTTAAGGGGACATTAATGTATAGTTTTGATGGATATTCAGATACTTATCCTATTCCAAAAACAATCTTCAAATTAGTAAAAGTTGAAGATAATAACATCATAAAAAGAGGAATTAAACTAAAAGGTGAAAATATTTTATCTCAAACAGAATATTATGGTGAAACCAAAGAAGATGGAAGTTTTACAGTTGAAATATTAAAATCTGACTTACAAGAAAAACACAAAGAAGTGTATAAAATGCTCATTCAAAGCAAGTATTACAAACAACCTGATTCGCTAATAATTTTAGATTCTATAGGTTTAATCCAAAATATTGGGCAAATTACTACAAAAGTTATTAGCTTTTCTTTGAAACTAAATGTAGTTAAAGTCTTTGCAAGTAATTATAAGGTAAATGTATCTAATAATAACGAGGGCGTTGTAGGAGGTTTAAGTCTCCAGCAATCACTTGAAATTGATTCCACAACAGTACCATTAAAAACAGGAATTCCTATAATTATTTATCGCAAAGCGAAACCTGAAGTTCTTCCTCCCATTGAAGGAGATATGAAATCAAGTTCAAGACTCATTAAAGATAATTCTATTAATAAAGGTTTTATAAAGGTAGCAACTGCCAAAACACAATTAGAAATGATTAACGGAAAACCATTTTCTTATGTGGTTTTTAATAAGTTAATATGCAACAATCCTGAGAATCTGGATGACAAATATTATATACTTGCCAGCGAAAATCCTGAATCTTCTGAAAACGGGCAACTTGAAAATAATGAAATAAAGTTAAATCCATATAAAGATTCTACATTCACTGCAGATGAAAAGTTATATACTTATACTCCTAAATCAAAAAATAAAAATTTAGTTAATGATACAATTAATTTTAATGCTACTGCTGATTATCTTGTAAAATCAGTTAGTCCGCCAACTTCAAAAATCCACGGACAATTGGTATATGTTTGGGGAAGTGATAATAAAGTAAAAAGACCTATGGCGAATACTAAATTCGATATAGTAGTAGAATATCTTGTTAATGGTAAACCAATGCCCATTTATAATTCCGGAAACTTTGACGGAGTTACTAAAACATTTAATGGAGCTAACATATCACAAAAAGATAAAAATGGAGTTGAAAATGAATTACCCACAGCAGACTCAAGAATGGTAGTTGCCAGTGGGAAAACAGATAATGATGGTCAATTTACCGTAAACGCTATAAATATAAATAAAAAAGGAGACTTGGGAACAGGAACTTATGAAGTAGCTTCAAGTTCTTCCCATTCAAACACCACAACTAAAGACCCATTCGGTGATTTTGGTATCAATGAATATGCTGATGGAATTTTAGATAAGATAACCCAGCCTGACTATTTGAATGGTATGCTTGGTCAAACAGGATTTTTGAATTTTAAAGATGGAGGCGGTACTAGCAATGGTTTAATCAAAACCCTTGGTTCAGGAACAGGAACTATTAATAATGGAAGTTCTGGTTTAAAAAATCAACTAAATTTTCAAGGTCCTTTTCTTTTTGATGAAACTAATTATGAAGAAATTCCTGAAACAGAAACTGCAACTGAATATAAAGTAGATACAACAATAAAAGATGCAGCTATAAAAAGAGTATTCCGTGTTGTATTTACTGATGAACTTACGAAGAAATTCTACTATAATCCTGATGCAAATTTAGAATGTCAGGCTTTTGAGCAAAAAGAAGCAGGAATTATTGATGTTTATGTCAGGGAAATGATAATGAATGTTAAAATTAAAAAAACAATAAAAGGAAATTCCGCAAATGTCAAAGGTGGAATAAAAGTTATTGTATATAGAGAACCAAATGCAAACAAAACGAATTTACCTACAGGAGAAGGTGATGGAAAAGCAAGAATGAAAAAACTACTCTATTCTAATTTTGCAATTCCTTCATTACCAGAATATACTACAGATTTTGAATGGGTAAAAGACACCACCACACAACCAAAAGATGGAAAAGTAAATGAAGATAACGCTTATTTTGATCATTTGTTGATGTTATATTCAGGATATAAAGTTGAAGCATCTTCTGATCCCTCACAAGATAAACAGTACTTTAATCCGGGATTTGGTGATTACCCAAATTACTCACTGATAAATGAATCAAATACAGCTTATGGCTTTTATTATGATACAAGAAAAGAAAATATTCCTTTAAAAACAGTAGAGTTGAGTCTAGATCCTTTTGCAACCAGAATTGGGGCTAGAGTTTTTGACCAAAGTAATGGAAAACCTATAGCAAACGCAATAGTTACATTAACAAATGCTGCAAACTCAAGAAATTTCATAAGAAAAAAAACAGATGCTGATGGATATGTACAATTTTTAGATAGAGTAAAAAACGATAAAGATAGTTTCTTTTTAAAAGCAGAATATTATGGATATTCTAACGATACAATAGTAAGAACAGGTGCTTTATTAAAAGAAGGTCAGCAGTTTATCAAAAATCCTTTGTTGCTTTACCCAAATTCAACAGTAAAAGGTAAACTGGTAAACGAGAAAAATGAACCCGTAGATGCTTATGTTATGAGGCAGGATAGCAGTTATGAAAGTACAAACAAAGGTGAATTTAATATTAGTATTCCCTGTGGACTTCAAAAGCTATATTTCATCCCTAAAGATGTTGCTTATTTTAATGATTCACTTATTCTTTTTTTAGCTAAAGGCAATAATAAGTTAAATGACACAAAAATATTCAAACGATTACACAGAATAAAATTTATTGTGATTGATAATTCCACTCAAAAGGTAATTTACAAAGCTCGATTGTCAATAAACAACTCTGATATTGTAACAACCTCACAGCAAGGTGAAGCAAAGTTTGAATTTGAGAATATTTCATATCAAAATTTTACCGTAAAAGTCTTAGGACCTTATAACTCAGATTATATACCTCAGTTAATCAGTTTTACAAACAATGAATCTAAAAACACTGAGACTTTTACCATTAAATTAAAAAAAGGAGGAGCGCTTGCAGGTAAAGTAAAGATGAATGGAAACTCAATTTCCGGTGCCAGAATATATCTGGCTCAGCAACAATCGAATCAGCAACCGTTCAGTCTTAATTTTGGATTTGGTTTACAAAATATTATGGATACAACTCAAAATTTGACAAATGGAATTTTGCCCTTACTGGAAACCTATACTGACCATAATGGAAATTATACATTACACGGAATACCGGCTTCTTCATCTGCTTTGGAATTTAAAGCAACGTTAGATACTACTTTTACTGTTATCGGTGATTCAAAAAATTCATCAATTACATCGGGTCAAACAGCTAAGTTAGATTTTAATCTGACACAGTACAATTACATGAAAATTCCTTCTTTGTATGGATTCCCTATTAAAATAGAAAAACTAGAGCTTACTTCCGATAGTAATGTTGTTAAAGTAACTGGAATTGTCGATTTAAGATACAGTCAATCTTCTTTCACTTTCCTTCAGGGTGCAGATATGGCAAGAGTGAATGATGTACTTTTTACAGGCACGTTGGTAAACGGAAAGCGCATCGGAATAGCAAATGGAAGTGCTGTTGAGGTTGAAGCTGCTTTTGATATGAAATTTAAATACACGAATAAATACAATGTATTATTAGAAGAAAAAATGTTAAATAGTACAGTTTTTAATCATCAATTACTTAAAATCAGAAGAGATGAGAACAACAAAGGCTATATTCAAGGTAAGATTCATATTGTAGATAATTCTTTTAATTTCCCTTCTTCTTATTTGAAATTCAATGATAATCAAGAATTTTATTTGTGTAATATTACTAATAATAAAATTAATAATATTGTAAAAGCTATTTCATCTCAATGGAGCGAAACAGAAGCTTTAGATCAAATGAACAATAATAAACCATCTGAAAGTGCAGCAAAATGGAACAGCGAAAATAATTATTCTTCTGTACCCACATTTGGTGTTACGCCCACCGAAATGATAAATACTCAGGTTTACAAACCGAATAATAGCGGTCAATTGCAGGCATCCACAGGCACTAATGCATCAGGAACCTCAAACCTCTTTGGTCCTTTTGTTTTTACTCCAATCAAACAATTTAATCTTTGTAATTCATTACTGGATTCTATTCAGATGAAATTGGTTATGTTTGATGCTGTGGCGGATCCTTATAAATCTTATGTAAGTGTTGATGGTAAAATATATTTTGCTGTGAAAGTGAAATGTGAAATAGCCAATGCCAAACCCAGTAAATTTTCAATTGATATTCCTGAAATGATATTAGACAACAATTCAATTTCTTCAGGGGCAATCAACAAACCATTAAAATTAGAGTTAGAAAAATGGACACTTGAAGTAAATAATTGGTCATTAAATCCTGTTAAGGGTGGATTTTATTCTCAGGATTCATATTTGCGAACGGGTCAGGTAGATATTCCTGTTCGTTTGTTTAATTTAAGAAATGACATGTTAGTCATTGATTCTTTTCTGGTTACAAACATTAGCCTTGGGAAAGGTGTAATTAATTTAAGCGGAATTGATAAAAACAATGTAAATATTCTTTTTGATACTAGGGTTGGTAGTGATATGAGCGGACATTGGCGAGTAAATATTAGCGGAAAAACCTACCTCCCGGCAGCCAGAATTTTAGGCATGAAAAATTATCTTGATAATGATACCATTGATCTGGAATATGTTCAGCTGTTAAGCAATAATGAGAACATTCTTAGTCTCAGACAAGGTATGAATTATAAGGTCAACAGAAATGCATTGACTCAATTTAAACCAACCGGTATTACAAGTGGAGATACTTATTTTGCACTTTATGGAGACGTAACACTCCTAAATGCACCGAGAATTACATCTTTTCCTTTGACAATAAATTTCAGTAAAGGGATGGGAAATAATCTTATACCGGAAGTTCAACCAACTTATATGAATTTTGAAGGTAGGGGGTTTGTCGAGTATAAGTCAAAAACAGATTTATTACCCTTTATCTCAAAAGATTCTATTATTATAAAAGGAACAGTTGAAGAAAAAGATGCTTTACCAAAAATAAACTGTACATTTTATGGTTATGCCAATAATCCAAATAAAAAATATGAAATTATACTGGTAAAAGACCAATCTATTAATATGTTCCAAAGCGGACAAACACCTGATTATAAATTTAAAATAGATTCCGGTGGAATTGTTATAAATAATACTATTAAGGATTGGGATTTACTTTCATTCAGCGGTAAAATGTTGAACAAAACTTCCAGCGATAATATAGGTGAAAACCGAATGAAATTTACTGTTTATGGTGACATTCAGGTTAGTGGAAGTGGAATGGAAGTAAGTAATTTAAGTAGCTTCCCAGGCTTTAAGATGACTTATGATTTGCCAAATAAAAGATTAACTGGAAGTATGCATATTCCTCAAACTGATTTTGGTGCAGTAAGTGTTGCAATGGATGCAGAAATGCTATTTGATACCAAAGGTTGGTATTTAGGTGCTGCCGGTAATATTATAGTCCCTGCTTTCCCTTTGTTAAATGCAAAAGCTGGAATAATTATCGGTAATTATCCAACGTTTACAAAACCTCTAATTGAAATGCTTAAACAATATTCTCCTACAGCGGATATTTGTGATTTTAAAAACGGAATAAGTGGTTTCTATTTATTAGCAGGAAAGCCAATACTTAATATAAATGAATCATTTGGAGGTGGTCCTGTAGCCTTCTCCCTTAAAGCTGACATTGGCCTGGAAGCTGACTTTTTGATGGATTTTAAAGATAAAAAGATTTTATTGGGTGCAGGTATATATGGTATCGTTAAAGCAGAAATGTCAACTATTACTTGTACTAATATTAATGGTTTTGTGGATGTTAGGGGGCGTATTAAAGGTGGAATAGAAAATGGTACAGTTAAAATTGCAGGTTCTGTTTCAACTGGTTTTGGAGTTGATATTACACAGGGCATACCTACATTTATTGATGGTTGTAAATTGAATACCACAATTTTTAGTTCATGCGTTGCTTCTGAAATTAAATTATCTTCAGATAATGGATTTAAGTTCTCATTAAGTGGTGATTGTAGCCCTAAAAATTGTGGTGAATAATTCTAAGTAAATAAAGAATTAGTTTAAAAATATTAAAATGAAAACAATAAATATATATATAATAATCAGTTTATTAGTTTTTGTGGATTCATATTGTTTCTCACAAAATACAGCCAATGCTTTTGCAGGTAAAAATGGCATTTTTATTAATTGTGGTGATAGTATTCCCAAAAGCTTTACTTATCAAATTGATAGAAAAAAAAATAGTTCAGATAGTTGGGAGAAAATTGCGGCTTGTAGTTTTCCCAAAAATTATACTGAGTTTAAATCAAGAGTTTTAAATGACAACAATGGTGGTATTGCCTATCATACAGAAACTGATGAGCAACTGAAAAAAAAATGGACTGAAATTCAAAATGGGACAACAGCAAGTACTCTTAAAGAAAACTCCGTTAATACATTGTACTTATCTGCTATTGGGATTGGATTTTGGGATTTATCAATAGATTCTTCCTCAAATTATCAGTACAGAATTCAAAAACTGAAAAGCAATCAATCTTATAACGAGTCATTAATTCCTGATATTCGTTTTCCGGGAAAAGCACCCTATTACAGATTAAAGCTTTCAAAAAAAGAAAGCAATTTTAATGAGATAAGTTTAGATTTCTTACTTGAAAACTATCAGAAAATATTCGGATTCAAAGTATTTAGAAGCAGCTATTTACAAAATGATTTCATGGAAATATTTCCAGAAATTGGTTATACAAATTCAAATGAAGGCAAACATCTTATCATTCAAGACAATAGCGTTACAGATAAGGCTCAGTATAGTTATAAAATTATTCCTTTTGATTATTTTGGGAATGAAGGACTTCCTTCAGAAATAATTGATATTTATAATGCTACAAAATACAGTCTTACTACAAAAATCAGCAATTTTGACGTTCAGGGCATTGATAATGAAAATGCTATAAAACTAAGTTGGAATTTAATTGATAAATATGATGTTATATCTATAGATATCTATCGTGGTGGTATTTATGACGGTTATTATGCAAAAATTGGCAGTGCTTTACCCAATGAATCTTTTTTCTTGGATAAGTCAGTAAATGCAATGAAAACTTATTATTATTCATTGGTTATCAACACTTCTTATGGTAGAACTTATCCTTCAATGAGAGCTAATGGAATGTTGAATGCAAACAAAGCAAATTTCTTTCCACCAAAAAATCTGACAGTTGAGAAAATTAATGGCGTTGCTAAACTTAGCTGGGAAAATAGTGGTAGAGAAACAAAAGGTTATTATGTTTATCGTTCCTTCCAATACACTGATACTCCAATGCAAATTTCTACCTTTATTCCCAATTCCAGAGATAGTATTATTACCTATACCGATAGCCTGAAAAACATAACGGATGCTGCGGTTATTATGTACGCTGTTACGGATGAAAATTTATCATACAACCAAAGTCCGCTTTCAGAGAAAGTTGCAATTGAAGGAATTGCAAAGACACTTCCTGTAGCTTATCCATTGGAAACTAAGTTAATTGATGAGAAAGTTCTGCTTTTATGGAAAGATTATTTTGCAGATTATCCTGCTTTAATCGGTTTTAATATTTATAGAAAAACCTTAAATGATGATAATAAATTAGTAGAGGATTGGAAGAAAATTTCTTTCACAAATTACGGAATCAACAGTTTTAGAGACAATACCGTAAATGAAGGAATGCGTTATTTATATGCCATTGAAGCAGTTGGGATTTACGAAAATGAAACAGGAACCAAAAGTCCTGAGATTGATATTTTAATCCCTGAAATTTTACCGATATCTCCTCCCAATGTTAAGGCAATGGCTTTAAATTCTGAAATACTGATTGAGTGGGACCAGATTTTAGACAAATCATTAGATAAAATAATGATTTACAGAGCTGAACTAGAAAAAGAGAATGTATTATTAAAAGAAATTAGTCCTGAAAGTATAAGTTATTCTGATAAAACAGTTCAAGCTAAGACCACTTATTTTTATACAATAATAACAGAAAGTAAAAGTGGGAAAAAATGCAAATATCCAGCTTCAATTGGTATAAGATCAAAAGAATAACTATAACGAATAAAAAGGTATTGGATTCTGTTTGTTTTTATTTGAATCAATATCCGAAAATACTTAAGACACAGAAGATTTGTCGATAATATGTTGAAATTCTTGTTTATAATTACTTCCTATAGGTAGTTTTTCATCCTTTATCTCAACCATATTTCCTTCAATTGATTTTATTTTGGGTATAGAAACAATGAATGATTTGTGAATTCTTGTAAAAGTAGCAGTTGGTAATAATGCTTCTATCTTTTTCATTGATTGATAAGTAATTATTACTTTATCGGTAGTGTGAATTTTAACGTAATCGCCCAATGCTTCTATATAAAAAACATCTGATATATTAACTTTGTAAGTTTTTTTGTTCGATTTTACAAAAATAAAGTCTTCGTCATGATTGTGCGAAGTAACTATTTCATGAACAACGTTTTCTTTTGAAAGTTCTTTAATTCTTTCCTGTACTTTTTGAACTGCTTTCCAAAAACGCTCAAAAGAAAATGGCTTCTTCAAATAATCAATTACATCCAATTCGTAACTTTCCAGTGCATATTCAGAATATGCAGTCGTAATAATAACTAAGGGTGGGTTTTTTAAGGTTTTTAAAAAATTAATACCACTTAACTTCGGCATATTGATATCCAGAAAAATAAGATCTATTTCATTATCATTCAATGCTTGCATGGCTTCAAAAGCATTATTACATTTGCATACAATTTCAATGGTAGAAATATCCTCTGCATATTTTTCGATAATACGTTGAGCAAGTGGCTCATCATCAACTATCAGGCATTTTATTTTTTGGCTCATGGTTCAATAATTAATTCAACTCTGAAGATATTATGATTATCTGTTATTTTTAAAGAATATTTTTCAGGGTAAAGCAAAGATAATCTTTTTTTAACGTTCTCAATTCCAATTCCGGAATACTTTTTATCTACAAATTGTTCTTTATTATCTTTCGTATTTTCTATGGTAAATTTAATAACACCTTGCTTTTCTAAATCGAAAACAATTCTGATAAATGAATCATTCAATTGCTTATTTACACCATGCTTAAATGCATTTTCTATAAAAGGAATAAAAAGAAAAGGTGTAATTTGCTGCAAACCTGTACTTCCCAATACTTGTATTTCGATACTCGTTTTTTCGCCTATTCTTATTTTTTCAAGTTCAATGTAATTTTTTATAAACCCTATCTCTTTGTCAATCAATACATAATTATCACGGCATTCGTATAGCATATAGCGCATCAGATCAGAAAGATGCAAAATCATTGAAGGTGTTTTCTCAGATTTATCTAATGATAATGCATATAGATTATTTAAAGTATTGAACAAAAAATGAGGATTGATTTGACCTCTCAATAATTTTAATTCAGCTTCCAGCTTTTGACGTTGAGTTTCTTTAAACTTAATTGAATCCTCCTGGTAATCAATCCAATCTCGTAAAAATTTAAAAAAGGAAGTGATGCTTAAAAATAGACTGATTAATACAAACTCATAAATAAATTCAATTAATATTAATTTGAAGAAAGTGGCATTAATTCTACCTACCTTATATTCAAGTAAAAGTGAAGTAATAAAATTGAGTAGAAAAAAAACGATAATATTTAACAATTGCAGCAACCCAAAACTAATATATTTTTTCCTCTTTAAAAATCTGGGTATTAAGAAAAATAAATTTATATAAACAGCAACAGCAATATAAAAGATAGTAATAAAGATACTTAAAATACGAATTGAACTAAAACTAGCAAATGAAAATCCACCTAATCCAAAGAATAATAAAAATATACTAAAAATTAAAACAGCCCAAAAAACAAAGTGTTGGAATAAAATGCTCTGAGAGATTTTTTTTGATAGTTGCTTCATAAAGATAGTTTAAAATGAGATGTCAAAAGTATAAAAATATAGCCGATATTACAATTTTATAAGATGAACACTAAAAAATACAAGTTGAAATTAGATCTGTAACCGTTTTATTACTGTTTTTAAATTTATCTGTCAAATATTTCATTTTAAGCAGTTAAATACTATCTACATCTAATAAACTTGCTGGCACCTAATTATGATATTAATATTGCATCATCAAAATAATTAATAATAATCATTTAATAATTAAAAATATGAAAACAATAAAAATAATTAGCATCGCAATCATCATTACAATGATATCAGGATTTACAACTTTCGCAAAAGATAATTCTAAAATTGCTCAGAAAAATGAATTAAAATCTATTCTGTCAAAAAAAGTTCAATATCCATCATTTGCCAGTGAAAACTTAAAAGAAGGAACAGTTTTAGTTCAGTTTACTGTAAACGAAGAAGGTAAAATTGTAATCAAGGAAATGAATTATCTTGATGTAGAATTAGGTGAATATGTAAAAGAATGTTTAGGCAAAGTTGTTGTTGGAAAAGATGACATCAGCGTTGGAAAAACACAAGCTATTAAATTTGATTTCAAACTATTGTAAAATTTTTCGAGAAGCAAGCTAACGTTATTTAGCGTTAGTTTTTTTCTCATTTTTAGTTAAGTTTAATTTGCAGGAATCTGAAATTATGTAATCTAAGATTCCTGCTTTTTTTATTCTATTCCTTCTCTTTGTTTTTTTGTCAGCGATAATATTACCAAATTGTATGAATCATCAATCCAGCTTTTTATCAGATTATCCCCAATCGAACCATCTATTTCTACAGTATTCCATAGTTTTTTATTCATGTGATAGCCTGGTTTTACTGAAGGGTATTGTTCTCTAAGTTCAATGGCTTTTTCGGGATCACATTTTAAATTGATACTCAAATCGCCATCCAAATTAGTTAAAGCAAACATTTTACCTCCCACTTTAAAAACAAGTGTAACCTCATCAAAAGGAAAACATTCTATGACTGCTTTTTTCGTCAAGCAATACTCACGCAATTCTTCAATATTCATTTTATTAAGTTTATAAGTTCCTTGAATACTTGGAGTACTTGGAGTACTTTAGGTATTCAAGATATTTCTATTATTTTTCAGTAAATTTCACATCTAATGCATCACGTAAACCATTGCCTATTATCATAAAAGCAAGAACCACAATCATTATTGCCACTCCTGGTAATACTGCAAGATAGGCTGCATCAAGTATTATATAACCATAGTTTTCTTTTATCATGCTTCCCCATGATGGCATAGGTGGCTGCACTCCGATGCCTAAAAAACTCAAGCCGGCTTCCATAAGGATAGCTGAGGCAAAATTAGCAGCAGATATCACAATAACTGCACTCATAACATTGGGAAGTATATGTCGAAAAATGATTCTTCCATTTCTAAATCCCAATGCTCTTCCCGCTTCTACAAATTCCTTTTCGCGGATACTGAGAATTTGACCTCTCACAACACGTGCAACTTCAACCCACATTGTAAGTCCGACGGCAATAAAAACCTGCCAAAATCCTTTGCCCAATGCAAACGTAATAGCAATAACAAGCAATAAAGTTGGAATTGACCAAATTACATTAATAAACCACACAATCAAACTGTCAACCCAACCTTTGAAAAATCCGGCTAAAGCACCCAATAAAATTCCAATTATTAAAGATATTATCACTGAAATAAAACCTACAGATAAACTTACACGGGTTCCTATAATTAGTTGGCTTAATACATCTCTTCCATATCTATCGGAACCCAACCAAAAATGTTTTGTATAAAAATTTTCATTAATTATTGTATTTCTTAGCGATGCAATAGATTCATTATGTAACTTTCCATAAACATCATGAAATTGTAACAGACTATCTTTTTGAATGACAGCTCGACTATTATCTAAAGGGAAAACTACATTTGCAAGATTTATTTTTTTTACTTCTCCATCGTTTGGTTCTGTCCCTGAATAAATTTCAACTTCTATGTAATCTTTTTCAAACTTATACTGATAAACAGGGATACTCAGATATGAACTTCTTTCACCATAGAGCATTTTGGAAAAGAAATTTGTCTTTTCTTCCTTTTCATTTTTCTTAATACGTAGCATTTGAATACTATAACCCGGTTTCTTTGTAGTTAGTTCCAAATATTGTTCGTTTGAAAAAGGAGTTTGATCCGGTGTAATTAAATAGCCAAGTATTGCAATCAAAGTAAATAAAGCAATGATAATTAAAGAACAAAGTGATAATTTGTTTTTCAAAAATCGCTTTAATGCTATAGACGACAACGAAGCAGAAGCATTATATTTTTCCTTTCGATAAAACATTCGTATTTTGATTATTGAATCAGTTAATTAATGGGTACAAACCTAATAGTTTTTTTGCAATAAACTAAAAAAACTCTCTGAAATTTATTTAAAATGACAAAATTGCACAGAATCAAGCAATTCGAGAGGCAACTAATTTTATTTTTATATCATTAAATCAGGTTGTTAAATATTACCTTAATACTTTATCCTCTTAATAATACTAATTATAAATAAGATACTCTCACTTTAATAATTTGCAAAACTTGTTTTTTTTTTTAATTTTGTAATATATTATCTTAAATTTTCACAAAAAAACGCCTTGTCGGATGTAACTGACGGGGCGAAGCTGTGTAAGGCAGTTAAATTTTTGTTTTTTAAGAAACTGAATATCAAGACTACTTTTTATTATTTTAAAACACTATTGTCCGATAAACTTTTAAACATAAATATAATTGAGATTTTTCACTTCGTTCAAAATGACAATCAATTATTTATTACAACCCAATAGATTATATACAATTTGAATGTTCATACTAATCCTTATATGTGAAAAATCAATTAAATAATGAACATTTTTCTGTATTAATACCTGATGGTGAAAGCATTTATACTATTCTTGTTCTGAGATGTTTGGGACAGCTGAAAAATGTCAGCATATATGTACTTGCTAATCAATTTTATGCTGCAAGTCGGTTTTCCAGATATACCACTCAATTCTTTAGTTTTTCAAAACTTAGCGGAGAAAAAGGACGTTTAAATGAAATAAATAAGATTATTCGAAAGAAAAAGATTGATATCATACTGCCTGTTGATGAATCTTTAATACATTTGTTATCGGAGCATAGCAAACAATTGGAAAAAGATATTCCAATAGCTCCCATACCCAATACAAAAGTTCTTGAGATTGCCCAAGATAAGTGGCTTCTTGCAGAATGGCTCAAAAAGGAACAACTACCTACACCACCTACTATTTTATTTCAAAATAATGCTTCATTTTCTGCTAGCCTTTCTCTCTTAACATTTCCAGTATTGCTAAAACCAGTATATGGAGGAGGTGGTATTGGAATAAGACTTTTTGAAAATGCTGCTGAGCTAAATAATTTTTGCAAGGACTTCAATGATCGAGAAAAACACATCGTACAATCTTTTATTGATGGCTACGATATTGGTTGCAATGTATTATGTAAGGATGGAAAAATACTTGCACATACCATCCAAAAAGGCTTTATTAAAGCTGATCGTCCCTTTTGCAGTTGTTCAAATTTAGATTTTTACGAAGATGAAAATGTCCTCCAAGTTGTAAACAAAGTGATTGCAAAACTAAAATGGACAGGCATCGTAAATTTCGATTTAAGATATGATGAAAAAAAGAATCAACTAATTGTACTTGAAATGAATCCGCGTTACTGGGCAAGTTTATTGGGTTCTTTAGCCACAGGTATTAACTTTCCCTATATGTCCTGCATTTTAGGATTAAACAGAGAATTGCCAATTGTAAAAGCAAAACCCATACGTTTTGTACAAGCTAAAGTTGCCTTTAAAATAATGATCAAACGTATCTTCAACACTAAGCATGCTGGAGGATATTTTGACCATTCAACTATTGATTATTTCAAAAAAGATCCTTTACCTAAAGCTATGGAAGGATTTTTTAAAATTTACAATAAATATGTCCGTTAAAGAATCATTACTAACACCGCCTATAATAAAAAACAAATTTTTACCATACTTTCGTTTTTAACGGAACTGTTTTTAGCAATGTAGTTGAAAAACTTTGGTAACTAAATATTAAAAAATAGAACGCTGATGACGCTGATTCTTAAAGGAAACACAGATAAATCGGATTTAAAATCAGTTTTAATCCGCGTTTACGGAACGTATCCGCATTATCTGCGTTCCAAAAGAGCATGAGTATCAGTTAAACTTTTTAGTGTTTTTTTAATAAATTTAAAAAACAGATTGTCAACAAATAAATATGATATAAACAGATGAAATAGCCATAAGTATAATATTCATACAAACCGAGAATGATATTATATGGCTTATTCCATGTGACAATTAAATAATTATAAAAATAATAACACATGAAAATAACCATATATACACCTGAATCTTCCGTTAGATCGCCTCGAAAGCTAATAAAAGATATGTTTACAGATTTAAGTCATAGTCATGAGCTGGCTTGGCGATTATCTGTCAGGGATATAAATGCACAATACCGACAGAGCAAATTGGGGATTTTATGGGCGTTTATCATGCCATTGGCAACTACTGTAACATGGATTTTTTTGAATATGAGCGGTATTATTTCGGTAAAATCTACAGATATCCCCTACCCTTTATACGTATTTAGCGGTACACTGATTTGGTCAATCTTTATGGATAGTTTACTGGCTCCTTTAAATCAAACCAATGCGGCAAAATCTATGCTTTCGAAAATAAATTTTCCTCGTGAAGCTATTATACTTTCCGCATTTTACCAATTGTTGTTTAATTCGGGCATCAAAATGCTGATGTTGGTTATTGCAGTTATCATTATGGGATTTTCAGCAGGTTGGATGCTGTTATTATTTCCTTTTGCATTATTGATATTGATACTTACCGGAATTTCAATCGGGCTGTTTTTAACGCCTATTGGTATGTTGTATAACGATATCGGAAGAGCTATTTCGTTGGGAATGCAATTTGTAATGTATGTTTCTCCTGTTGTATTTCCTATTCCCATATCGGGTTGGGTAAGAATTCCTTTTATGTATAATCCGATTACTCCACTGATTATGATTGCACGACAATGTCTCACAGGGTATTCAGGGAATTTTCTGCCGGGTTTTGTAATCGTTAGTTTTAGTATGTTGATTGTTTTGTTTTTCAGTTGGATGATATACAGAATTACTATGCCGGTAATTATTGAAAGGATGAGTGCGTAGAAAGGATAAAGGTTAAAGTAGAAGGGATAAAGTAAAAAGTAGAAAACGTTTCCAAAAAGTTTTGTCTCGATTTAAAAACCATGATAAGCTACGCGATAAAGAATTTTGGGCGGTAAAAGATATTAGTATTGAAGCAAAACGGGGCAAATGTCTTGGTTTAATCGGGCGAAATGGTACAGGACGGAGTATATTAAGATTATATATAAGCCTATTAGAGTAAAAAAATTGATATTTATGATGAAAGGAAGAAAAGCATTCATTTTATTTACTGAAAAAATTAAGTGGCTGTTGCTGTTGATTATTCCCTGTGTATTACTCATTGAATTTACATCAGAAAAACAACCTTATTTCTGGGATAATCGTTATGATCCAAGCTATGCTTATTTGCTGAATGGATTGAATTTATCGCTAACCCATGGAAATGTAGGACATATCGATCATCCAGGTACGACAGTTCAGGTAATGGCGGCATTTATTATCAAAGTCACTTATCAGTTCAGGAATAAAAGCATACCCATGGCTGAAGATGTATTGAGAAATCCTGAGTTTTACCTGAGAGTAATTGCATTATGCTTTACTTTTGGGAATATTCTGCTGTTAGTTTTACTTGGTTTTATTGCTTTCAAGGCTACGGGCGAAATTATCTACGGACTCTTATTTCAATCCCTACCTTTCCTGTTTAATACGTATCTTAGACATCAATTATTTTATGAAGTAAAACCGGAACCTATTCTTTTTTCAGTACAAATGATATTGATATCTGTTTTTCTGATTGAAACCACTGGGATAGGCCTTAAGGGGAAAATAAATACAGCAAAATGGGGACTAAGTGATAAAATAATTGATGGAATTCAATGGAAAATAATTGTTTATGCAGTGCTTATCGGATTTTGTCTTACGACCAAGATCCATTCTTTCCCTTTATTTTTCTTTCCATTTCTAATGATTCAATCTGTAAGAAATAAGATTTTGTACAGTGTAACAACACTGCTTTCTTTTCTTTTTTTTACGATACCTATATGGGTGAGTTATCCCAAGATGTTTACCTGGATTTATGAACTTTTTTTACATTCTGGTCGTTATGGTAAAGGTCCGGCAGATATAGTGGATAAAACTATGTATTTTGTAAACCTGATTGGTATTTTTAAAACCCAACCCATTTTTACCGGAATAATGCTTGCTTCTTTTTTAGTGTTAATTGTACCGTTTTTCAAAAGGGGGAAAAATCTGCAATATAAATACCTGTTGGCTATTTTTATGGTGGAGATTTTTGCCATTTTACTTATCAGTAAACAATACAAAATGCATTATCTGATTTCAATTATTCCGATGAGTATGTTGAATATATACCTGATTTTTAAACTTATCAATAGAGCTCAATGGGAAAAACCAATGATATTGTTCTTTATTTGCATAAGTGTACTATTGAATTTTAACTATCACATATCAAAACCTTATAATACTAAACCCATTGAAACAGAAAAAAATGCATTAAATATTTTTAGTTATTCAAGTGCTGACCAAAGAGAAGCTTTCTTTTTTGGAAATGGTTATGCTAAAATGGAATGGGCTGAAATGTTAAATAGCATATATCCGGAATGTTATTTCTATAATCAATGGAAAAACACTTATAATACCTGGGATAAAAGTATTGAAGCTGATAGTCTCAGGAAAATAAATTCCCGTATTATTGTCTATGGTCGTAAAGCTAAATTACAGCTATTGTATCAATCTACGGAAGTTGTCCAGCTCGATAGTACACGATTTCTAATTAAACCGTAACGCCAGTTTCAACTAGACTGCTTTTTAAAAACTGATAATAAATATTTTATAACTTTAGAATTTAACAATACAATTTTCCATGTCCGAAACCCTTATTAAAGCTGAAAATATTTCTAAGAAATTTTGTCTCGATTTAAAGACCAGCCTATGGTATGGATTAAAGGATATTGGCAGTGAAATGATTGGCAAAAAAAACCAGTTTCATGATGTATTGCGCGAAAAAGAATTCTGGGCAGTAAAAGACATCAGCTTTGAAGTAAAACGGGGCGAATGTCTTGGTTTAATCGGACGCAACGGTGCAGGGAAGAGTACCTTGCTTAAAATACTGAACGGCATTATAAAACCCGACGAAGGACGTATTGAAATGCATGGAAGGGTTGGTGCTTTAATTGAATTAGGAGCTGGGTTTAATCCTATACTTACCGGGCGCGAAAATATCTTTAACAATGCTGCTGTATTAGGATTTACCAAAGAAGAAACCCAGCAGAAACTGCAATCAATCATAGATTTTTCTGAAATCACGGATTTTATTGATACCCCTGTGCAGAATTACAGTTCAGGTATGAAGGTAAGATTAGGTTTTGCAGTGGCAGCCCAGATGGAACCGGATATTCTATTGATAGATGAAGTGTTGGCAGTGGGAGATATGGGTTTTGTACTCAAATGTTTCAATAAGATGGATCAGTTACTCAACAATACCGCTCTTATTTTTGTATCCCACAGTATGCCTCAGGTTTCAAGAATATGTACTGAGCTTATTGTATTAGGCAAAGGTGAAGCTATTTATCAATCGAATGAAGTTTCCAAAGGAATCAGCATTTATTATGAGAAATTTCCGCAATTAGCTGGGAATGTAACCGGAACCGGCCAAGCTGAAATCAAATCCATTTACCTTACCTCAGGTGAGAAAGACTCCCGCAATCTTACTTCACTTGAAATTGAACATGGCGATGAACTTACAGTACATTTAAATATAAAGTTCAACGAAGAACTGCAGTCTCCATCTGTTGGATTGATGTTTTATGACAAGGAACAGCGCAATTTCGGAGAAGTGTTTAATTTTAAAGATGAAATAGTACTCGATAAAGTAAAAGGTAGCTATAGTTTTACCGCACATTTTAAAGAAATTCAAATGGGACAGGGTGTATTTTCCATTACAGTAGGACTTACCGATTTTACAGGGGGCACAAGAAAAAGTATTTTTCGTATGCAATCCGTCATTTATTTCAGGGTTACCTCAGCCAAACATGGATGGGCTCCTATGCAATTTACACCTGAATGGAAAATAGAAAATGAACAATAATTCAATTTAAAATGAATACTTCCGCTAAAAAAACATTTGTAACCCAGCCCCTGCTTCCACCTCTGGAGGAGTTTATTCCCTACCTTGAAAAAATATGGAAGAATAAAATACTAACCAATAATGGTCCTTTTCATCAGCAACTGGAAGCTGAGCTTTGCAATTACCTGGGTGTAAAACATATTTCGCTTTTTTGCAATGGAACCATCGCGCTGATTACCGCATTACAGGCATTGAAAATTACAGGTGAAGTTATAACCACACCTTATAGTTTTGTAGCTTCCACCCATGCCTTATGGTGGAACAATATTAAACCGGTTTTTGTAGATATAGAAGCGGATTATTTTACCCTTGATCCGGCAAAAATTGAAGCAGCCATCACACCCAATACCACGGCAATATTACCGGTGCATGTTTATGGCAATCCCTGTAAAGTGGAAGAAATTAAAAAAATAGCAGATACTTATGGTTTAAAAGTAATTTATGATGCCTGTCATACTTTTGGTGTCAAGCAAAACAATATTCCTGTATTGAATTTTGGCGATCTTTCCGTCATGAGTTTTCATGCCACCAAAGTTTTCAATACATTCGAAGGGGGAGCTATTGTGAGCCATGATGCTAATATGAAGAAACGCATTGATAACCTCAAAAATTTCGGTTTTGCCGGAGAAACTACTGTAGTCGCTCCAGGAATTAATGCGAAGATGAACGAAGTACAATCTGCTATGGGCTTATTACAACTGAAAAACATAGATGCAGCCATTGACAAACGAAAAAAGATAGCTATTACCTATCGTTCGGAATTGCAGGGAATAGAAGGTTTGGGGTTTCTTGAAGATATTCCTGCTGTAAAACACTGCTATTCTTACTTCCCCATTTTAATCAATAAAGAAAAATATGGGAAAACCCGTGACGAGGTTTATGAAATGCTAAAACAACAGAATATATATGGTCGCCGCTATTTTTATCCATTGATTAGCCAGTTTCCTACCTATAGAAGCTTAGAATCTGCAAAACCTGAAAACCTGCCAATAGCTGAAAAGATAACGGAAGAAGTAATATGTTTGCCCATCTATCCTGATTTGGATAAAGATACGATAATAAATATTTGTAATATACTGATAAAGTAAAGAAAGTTTTAAGACAAGAAAGTCTTCAGTTTTAAGTAAATAGAACTAGCTCTAACTGCTCATCACTTAAAACCTAATCACTTAAAAATTAACACTTAATCATAATACACAAACTTGATACTGATTTCAACTCAGTTTAAATTAACTAGAAAATCATGGTAGCAGAACATCCAAAAATTTCCTTTGTCATTCCTTTGTATAACGAAAGTGAAATTTTTACAGAATTAATATCAAGGCTACGGAAGCTAATTGATAGAATAACAGATCCTTGTGAAATTATCTTCATTGATGATGGTAGCAAGGATAATACAGCATTGTTGATGCAGGAACTTGCTTATGCTGATAAAAAATACCATTGCATCTTTTTGTCGAGAAATTTTGGACATCAGTTTGCAGTGAGTGCAGGTTTGGAATTTGCAATGGGTGAATATATTATGGTTTTAGATGGTGATCTTCAGGATCCACCAGAATTGTTTTTTGAATTTTATAAAAAGTTATCAGAAGGTTATGATGTTGTTTATGGAATCAGGAAAAAGAGGAAAGAAGGTGTTTTAAAAAGAGCAACTTACTATTTGTTTTACCGAATACTAAAAAGCATTTCGGCATATTCAATTCCCCTAGATTCAGGCGATTTTGCGATGATAACAAAAAGAGTTGCTAAGATTATTGTTAAAATGCCTGAACAAAGCAGATTTCTGAGAGGGATGAGGAGTTGGGTCGGTTTTAAACAAATTGGTATTGAATATGAACGCGATGCACGTGGCGCCGGTGATTCAAAATATTCTTTCAGGCAACTTTTAAAACTCGGGAGTGATGGAGTTTTTAATTTCAGCACTTTTCCTATAAAATTTTTCACCATTTTAGGTGTGTGTTGCATGATGTCTTCAGTGATATATTTTCTATATACTTTATACAGAAAGATGTTTTACAACGATGTTCCGGTAGGGTTTCCTGCTTTGCTTTTCGTAATCATTTTATTTGGAGGAATTCAACTGTTGTCAATAGGTGTAATAGGTGAATATGTACAAAGAATTTTTTCTCAGGTTAAAAACAGACCCTTGTATTTAATTTCAAAAAGAGTAGTAAATGGAAAAGATGTCGCAGATGAGTAATGTTATTGAACTTTCGAAATCGGAAGGAGTAAGAATGGATGATGAATGGTTTGATATAGCTCCTCTGGAGCATTTCTGGATACAGTGGCGTTTTCAGGCTCTCATTCTTAACAAAACGCTCAGGAATTTATCAGATAAAAGATTGTTTGAAATTGGTTGTGGTCACGGTATGGTGATGAAACAATTTGAATCACTTCATAACATTGTTGTTGATGGTTGTGATCTGAATCCTAATGCTTTAAAATTAGTTGAAAAAAGGAAAGGCGATGTCTATCTATTGAATATTTATGATGAACCACCTCAATTACTTCAGAAATATGATGGGATACTTTTAATGGATGTGCTGGAACATATTGAAAACGATACTGATTTTTTACATATAAGTTGTAAATATCTTCAAAATGAAGGACTTGTAATTATTAATGTTCCTGCTTTAAATTTGCTCTTTAGTAAATATGACAGAAAAATGGGACATATTAGAAGGTATGATAAAAAAATGCTGCGTAAACTACTCAAAGAGAATAATATTGAAGTACTCAGCATGGAATATTGGGGATTTTCGTTGTTGCCTGTAGTTTTCATCCGTAAATTCTTTTTATTGTTTATTAAAGATGAGAATATTGTCGATTCAGGATTTAAATTGCCTGGAAAGTTCACTAATTTGATTTTTAAAACGTTGATGAAAATTGAGGTATTTTTATGTAAGAAACCGCCTATTGGTTCATCTTTGATTGCAATTGGAAAGTATAATATTAAAAATCAAAATATTTAGAAATAATTTCATTTTTATTGAAATGAATAGCATATTAGCAAAAACCATAACATTTATTAAATCAAAAGAAATCCTTATAAATTTTATATTTATATTGGGCTATCCTTTGATTCTTATAACCTATGGAATGGACTTTACAGATGGACCCTGGAATATGAGAATGGCTCAATCCCCTGAAACTTTAATGCCCTATTGGCTGACTGCAGCAATTAGCCAATTATGGGCTAATTTTTTTGGTGACAGTATTTTATCTTTTAGATTATTAGGATATATATCTAAAGAGTTTATTATATTGATATTTTATCTTGTTTTTTTTTATAATAAAAACCTACTTCAGTTTTCAAGATATGCTTTTGTATCCATTGTTGTTTTAAATTTACCCAATTCCAGTAATTTCCAGTATGATCTAGCAACTTTATTATGTGTTTCAATCCTATTCGTTGGTTTACTGAAATTTACCATAACTGAGAATTTTTTTTACATTATCCTATGTGGATTTATTAGTACAATGGCAATGCTGGCGCGTTTCCCAAATATTGTTATTATTCCAGCTACTTTTGTTTTATTGGCTATCTATTCATTTATTAGACATTCAAATTCAATACCATACTCTAAAAAAAGATGGCTGATATTAAGCAAATTATGGCTATTTTATGGGTCATCATGTTTGTTAACAATGGCTTTATTTTCAATATTTGTTTCTCCTTATACATATTTTAATTCTGTTTTCGAAAACCTTTATGCTTTGGCAAATACAGAAAGATATCATTCACTTCAATCTCTGATAAACAGTTATATTAGAGATATATATGCAATTTCGAAATATGTCATTTTATTTTATTTAATGAGTATTGCCTATAATTATACTGTAAATAGTCTTAAAATAAATAAATGGCTGATAAGTATTCTGGTTTTTATAGTTTCTTTTTATTTCCTTACTATCAGCAATACTGGTTTTTTTATCTGGCGTCGCTTGCATATTACTGCTCTAGTATTTTTTCTACTTTTGGTTTTACTTTCTGATGCATTTAAAAAAAGAAAAATTTTACATTTATTCCTGTTTCTTACTATTCTTGTACTCCTGTTTATTCCTTCCGTTGGTTCCAATACCGGTATGTTGAGATGTATCGCTTTTGCCAGATTTTCTTCTGTGTTTTTATTATATTGGTTTATGAGAATAAAAAACAAATCAAGAGTTCAAACTCATTTTATTGCTATAATCCTTTTAGCAATATTTGTTTTTGATATAAATTATCCGAAGAATTGGGTTTGGGGGGATACCAATAATTTAAGTGAATTAAAATACAGCGTTAATCATCCTAAACTAAAAAACATTAATACAACTATTTACAGAAAAGAACTGACTGAAAAAATTATTGCTGAAATTAACAGATTAAGCCCAACACAAAAAGATATGTTGTTTTTTGGTGCCGCAGGTCAGATGTTCTATTATTTGTATGATAAGCAAAGTCTTTCTAAGCAACTCTTTTACCTGGAAACGGATGATAAAAATGTGATTGCTCAATTAGAAACAAAAATTAAAAACGAGCAGTATTATCCTTTAATTATTATTATTTTTGGAGATCCAAATAATCCCAACTGGCCTCAATGTTTATATAACCTCGAAAATAATGACGCTAAAAAGGATATTGAAAAAGCAAAAGTACTCATTCAAATGCTGAATGAAAATAAATATTCAGAAATTATTTCAGATAAAGCATTTGTAATATATAGAAATTAAAAAGTTTTAGAAAATAGTTATTGAAATTCAATCCTGAATATTATATAGCCCGTTGTGAATTTTAAAAAAAAGTAAAAAATGTTGTTATTTGAATTTTAATAATTCGCAAATTTGTAAAATAGTTCGAAATTTTGATTAATAAAATTTGATACAATGAGCATAGGTGGTTTTATTAGGAGAAATATTTATTGGACAATAGATAGACTAAAAGGCAGTCCAGTTTTGCAACATTACAAAGATATTAAGCAAATATTGAAAAACAATGATGTTGCAAAACAAAGAAAGCATTTACAAAACTTGTTAGATTATTCCACAAAGTATTCTAAATTTTATTCAGCATTTCAAGGGGAGAAATTACAAATGTTTCCCGTTATGAATAAGGAACTCCTGCGTAAAAATTATGACAACATCTGTGTTGATATTGTTCATGTCCCATTTCATCAGGGGAAAATGCATATACAAAGAACCAGTGGTTCCACTGGTACTCCTCTAGCAATTCCACAGGATTTTAGAAAACGTAACAGAAGAATTGCTGAATTGAAATACTTTGGGAATTTAGCAGGTTATAAATCCCATGAAAAGCTAGCACAGCTGAGAATTTGGACAAAATGGCAAAGCAAATCAAAAATTCAAACATTTTATGAAAATATTTATGCAATAGATTGTAGTAAAATTGATGATAAAATGTTGCTGGAATTGACTCAATTGATTAAGCAGAAAAGAATAGTTGCTTTATGGGGATATGCAAGTTGGTATGACAGACTTGTGGATTTTATCGAGAAATACTCAATTCAATTATTTGGTTTAAAGACTGTAATTGCAGGTTCTGAAATGTTGAACCCTGCTACCCGACGAAAATTAACTAAGTTACTTAACTGTAATGTTGTATCAAGATATTCAAATGAAGAACAAGGAATTCTTGGACAGGATAGGGTAAATGATGAGAGATATTATCTGAATCATGCCAGTTATTATTTTGAATTTTTAAAATTAGATAGTAATGAAAATGCTAATCCCGGGGATTTGTGCAGAATTGTGGTTACAGATTTATTTAACTATGCTTTTCCAATGATTAGGTATGATACTGGTGATACAGGCGTTTTTATAAAAGAAAAAAATAATTCTACGATTATTCTTAATAAAATTTATGGAAGGCTATTGGATCTGGTTTTTGATACAAATCAGGTAGCCGTTCATCCAATGGTACTAGCAAGAATTTTGAAAAACTATGATGAAATAGAATTATGGCAATTTATTCAGAAAGATATGGATAAATATGAACTAAAATTAAAATTATCTACTGAAATGGATTTAGCTGATTGTATAACTCAACTGAAAGAAATTTTTGGTCAAAATGCACAAATTGAAGTGAAATTAATAGATGATATACCAGTTTTAGCTTCAGGTAAACGGAAACCTGTTTTAAATGTATGGAAACTATGAAAGAAATTTATTTGCTGGGAGTTGGTAAAAGTACTCCTGTTTTTATGGATTTGGCGGAACAATGCGGTTATAAAATAATGGGATTGTATCACTTTAATGAAGAACGAACAGGTGAAACAGAGCATGGAGTATTAATTATAGGATCTTTTCATGATTTATTTTCAAGGGAAAGCCTACAAGGATTAAACTTTCTGGCAACAATGGGAGATATTAAAATTAGGGCTGAACTTTCAGAAAAAATTCGAATGAAAAAAGGTTTTTTACCTTCATTAATACATCCCACCGCAATTATTTCAAGATTCTCAATAATTGAAGATGGAGTATGTATCGGAGCATTCTCAAATATTCAGGCTGATTCTCACCTATATCAGGATACAGTAATATTATCTGGTGTAAATATCTCTCATAATAACACAATCGGTAAAGCTTGTTTTATTGCCGGAGGAAGTACTATAGGTGCAAGTACAATAATTGGGGATTTCGTATTTATCGGACAGGGGGTTTTGACAATTTCTTTAAAAGTTGAAAGAATTGGGGACTATGCATATATTTGTGCTGGTTCGTTAGTAACAAAATCTGTTTTACAAAATGATGTTGTCGCAGGAAGACCTGCAAAGAGTATACAAAAAGAAAACTTATGATTAAGATTGCATTGGTAGGAGATGTTTTTATTTCACGCAACCTACCGGACAAGGGATATAAAGGCCTTGATGAAATAGTTAGATTGATAAATGAACATGAAGTAAAATTTGCTAATCTCGAAACTACAATCCATAATAGAGAAGGCTATCCTTCTGCATTCCCAGGAGGAACCTGGGCAATGGCTGATCCAAGGTGCACAAAAAATATTAAAAGACTTGGTTTTAATATAGTAAATACAGCAAATAATCATTCAATGGATTATTCGCATGGTGGAATGCTGGCCACATTAAAAAATCTTAGGAGTAATGATATTTTGTATGCCGGTTCAGGTGAAAATTTAGCAGATGCATCTGCTCCAACATATATCGAGTGCTCAAATGGTCGTATCGCAATAATTGGAGCTACAAGCTCATTTCATGATTCTGATGCTGCAGGTCATCAACGATCAGATATGAGAGGCAGGCCTGGTGTCAATCCTTTAAGACATAAATCTATCTATGAGCTTACTGAAAATAATTTCCAAAATCTGCAAAGAATTGCAGAAGCAAGCGGAATTAACAGCTATCATAACCAAGCTATCAGAGAAGGTTATCTTTTACCAAAAGAGAATTTGAATTTTGCGGATGTTGAATTTGTTAAGGGAGAGAAAAATCAATTGCATACTTTTCCATTGGAAAAAGATATGGAAAGAATTAAAAAAGCAATTATAGAAGCAAAGAAGCAATCGGATTATGTAATTGTCAGCATTCATTCTCATCAGTTTTCTTACGGTGACAAGAAACATCCAGCAGAGTTTATTAAACGGTTTTCAAAATCATGTATTGATTCCGGAGCATCTATTATAGTTGGACATGGACCACATGTTCTTCGTGGTATTGAAGTTTATAACAGTGGAGTAATTTTTTATGGTTTGGGGAATTTTATTTTCCAGAATGAAACAGTATCTCATTTACCTGCTGATTTTTATGAGAAATATTTACTGCAGAATGATGATGGGATAGGCACTGCTATGGACAAAAGAACAAACAATGGGACAATTGGGCTTAACGTTGATGAAAATGCATGGAAAAGTGTAGTTGCAAGTATAGAAATAGATAGTAATATACAGGTAAAACTTTACCCTGTTGAATTAGGATTTGAATTGCCTCGTTATAAAAAAGGTCTGCCTAGATTGTCTGACAATTTGCAAATTCTTGAGAAAATAAAAGAACTTTCAACACTTTACGGTACTGAAATACAGATCGTAGAAGGAGTTGGAATTGTAAGTATTGCTATTTAAAAACAGAAAATGCAGAATTTAAAAGATAACAAAATGACACCATTAGTATCAGTACTTTGTCAGGCTTATAATCATGGTGAATTTATAGAACAATGTTTGAAAGGGATAATGATGCAGGAAACTAGTTTTTCCTTTGAGGTTTTAGTTCATGATGATGCTTCTACTGATAATACCGCTGACATTATCAAAAAATTTGAGTTGCAATATCCAGAAATAATTAAACCAATTTATCAGACTGAAAATCAGTTTTCTCAAAAGAAGAAAGTTTTTTCCCGCATTCAATTACCACGCGCAAAAGGAAAATACATTGCGATTTGTGAAGGCGATGATTATTGGACTGATCCATTGAAATTACAAAAGCAGGTAGATTTTTTGGAAGCCAATCCAGATTATGTTATTTGTTATCATGATGTAAAAGCAATTAATGAAGAAGGAAGTGTTATAATGGAATCAAAAATTGGAAACGAAAATCAACGAGATTTTAGTAGTGAAGAATTATCTTATAATCGTCCATTTATTATGCCATTATCTGTTGTTTTTAGAAACCTTTCAATAATTTGGCCTGAAGAAACTAAATATGTTTTAAATTTTGATACTTTTCTTTTTTCAATTTTAGGTCAATATGGAAATGGGAAATACATAAATGATATTCAACCAGCGAATTATAGACATCATAGTGGTGGGATATGGTCTGCTATTACAAATCAACAAAAAACGATTGCACATATAACCACATTTTATTGGATATATCAGTATTATTTTAGAATAGGTGATACAAACAGAGCACAATCGTATTTAAAAATTATGTTAGATTTGGTTTTAAAAATAGATAATTCTTTAAAATTGCCAGTAATTCAGGCTGAAAGTAAAATTCCAGATGTTTCACAAAATTCAATAATGTCTCTAATTAAAATAATAATTAAGAAGATTTGCAATAAAATAAAAAAAGATTAAAATAATTATTTTTTATGATCAATTTCTTTAAAAGATCAATATCTATTCATTTTAATAAAGAGAAATCGATTTTTGTAAAAGATGTAATGAATCAATCTGGATATTATTGGCATAAAGTGTTTGATTCAGAATCGATTCAACTATCTGGTTTAAAACAGATAGGATTTCCCAAAATTAGCTTTGAAAAATATATTCCTGACAAATTTCCTGAAATGGGCATACTTGCGTTGAAAAATGCTTATGTTTTTGGAGAAAACGGATGGATTATTAATGAAAATGGATATTGGTTACCCGAGTTTTCATGGTATGGCGAAAATTTTAATGAAGTAAAAATAGAACATCAAACAAATAACTATAAGAAATTAAAAGGAAGTTGTTTGTCACTATGCAGTGATTGGGCAAATACAAATTATAGCCATTTTTTGCTGGATACATTGGGTCGGTTTGAATTGTACAGAAAAGCTGGATTTTCAATAAATGATATTGATTATGTGTATTGTCCGATACCAAGTCCTTTTGCAGAACGTTTATTGATAAAACTAGGAATACCCATAAACAAATGTATACTTCCAGAAGCAGGAAAGGCATATCAGTTTGAAAAATTATTTGTTCCTAGTTTTCCCGGTTACAGACGTGTTTATCCGCAATGGCTAATTGAATTTTTAAGGAGTGAGTTTACAGAAAAGTCTGTGAAAAAATTCAGAAGACTCTATATTCCTCGTAATACTTCAAGGAAAATAAGCAACGAAAAAGAATTGATCTCGATTTTAGAAAAGCTTGATTTTGAAGTATTTGAACCAATTCAACATATGAATACACCATCCTATTTTTCAGAAGCAGAAATTGTAATTGGAGCTCATGGTGCAGCATTGGCTAATCTTGCTTTTTGTCATCCCGGAACTAAAGTATTAGAACTAATTCCTTCTGACCATGTATTTCCTCATTGGTATACATTATCAGCTGCAGCAGATTTAATTTATAGTTGTATAATCGGGAAAAGTGAAAATGAACGACCTATTCCGAAATTTGGGCCAAGTCCCTATGACTTTTTTATAGATATGGATAAGTTTGAAAATGCATTATCCGCACTCTTATTATAAAAAATATATGTTTTAATATTATGAAATACGCAAGTTTAATATATACCACTTCTTCCAACCTAGGTGATCAGATTCAAAGTATAGCAATAGAACAGTTTCTTCCTTCTATAGATGCTAAATTTGACAGGGATTATTTAAGCGAAGTAAGCAATAAAGAAAAACATTTGCTCATTATGCAGGGCTGGTTTTCTCATTTACCAGAAAAATGTTTTCCTCCCTCAGACTCTATCATTCCGGTTTTTTTTGGTTTTCATATAACCGATTGGAATGAAAGTATTGAATATTTTTTAAAACCATTATCTGTTGATTATTTAAAACATCATGAACCAATCGGATGCAGGGATAAAAAAACAATGGAGATGTTGATTGAAAAAGGTGTAGATGCATTTTACAGTAAATGTTTAACATTAACATTTCCAAAAAGAGAAATTGAACCTGAAAATGGTAAAGTTTTTCTTGTAAATGTGGATGGAATAGATATTCCAGAATCTATCAGAAAGGATTCAATATCTCTTTCACATTATGTTTACTCATTCTGGGATGAAGAAGTTAAATACCTGATGGCAAAAAAAATAATTGAACTGTATCGTGATGAAGCTAAATTGATAGTCACAACCAAACTTCATTGTGCTCTTCCTTGTATTGCAATGGGGATTCCTGTTGTGTTTTTTGGTAATCCTGATGATTATAGAACCTCAATAATTAAAGATCTTAATATTCCAATATATCCGATACCTGAGAAAATAGTATATAAACCAATTTCATTCACACAAAGAATTAAATCAAAACTTTATAATAAATTAAGAATAAACCAACAAGCTGAAATTGCTAATAAGGTAACAACGATTAACTGGAATCCAATACCTGTTTCGATAGAACAAGAAAAGGAGAAAATTATAAATAATATAAAATCTTTGATAGCTAAAACTATTAAAAATGTATAATACGATGAATAAGAAAACTTAATAAAGCAAATTTACAAATCATATACCTATAGAATTTAAAAATATTGATTTTCGCTGTTATATTAATTATAAAGATTTAAAAAAAGTAAAGCTATGTCAAAAGTATCCGTAATAATTCCCTGTTACAATCAAGCTCACTTTCTCCCAGAAACACTCAATAGTATATTAAATCAAAAATATTCAGATTGGGAGTGTATTATTGTGAATGATGGTAGTCCGGATAATACAGAAGAAATTGCACTTGAATGGATATCTAAAGACAAAAGGTTTAAATATCTTAAAAAAGAAAATGGCGGACTTTCATCTGCAAGAAATATTGGACTTAGAGAAGCTAAAGGAAATTTTATTCAATTTCTTGATTCAGATGATGTAATTGATTCCAAAAAATTTGAAATTCAAATTAAAGCTTTGCAAGGCACTTCCGAAAATGCACTTAGTATTTCAGACTATTTCTCTTCATTAGAAAATGATCTACTTAGTCCTCATCCAAAAAGGTATATGTCTCCATGTTTTTCTACAAACTTTTTTTTAAATGAATTAATATCGAATTGGGAAATAAAATTATCTATACCACCTCATTGTTTTTTATTTAAAAGTGATTTATTTAAAAAAAATAATATTTTTTTCAACGAAACGCTACCTAATCATGAAGATTGGGAATGTTGGATGAATATATTTGCATTGAAACCTGAAGTAAAATATATAAATTTAAAACTGGTAACCTATCGCATTCAATCTGGAGGTATGTGTAGTAATAAGGCTCTTATGAAAATCGGTTATTTACGAGCTATTGAAATTCAAAAGAGCAAATTTGTTCGAAATTCAATTGAATATTTACTTTTGGCAAATAGATATAATAAGATATTATTTGGTCTCAAATATAATAACTTGAAAATAGCTTATGAAGATACGCCATTAGGAAGAATGGAATATTTAATAAATAGAAATGAATATACTATTGAAGCAAAGCAACAGGATGAAAATATCAGAACAATGTTTAAAAATTCTTTAGAGCAGTTAACGACTGATTTGCAAATTGATTTACTTGAGGATTGGCAAAGAAATGATCTACTATTAGAACAACAAGAATATCAATTAGAACAACAAGAACATCAAATAGCATCATTGAAGGAAGAATTGAAACAACTCTATACTTCCAAATCATGGCGAATAACAAAACCACTTCGATTTATGTTAAAACTATTTAAAAATATATATAAATATGCTTCCTAATTTTATCATTATTGGTGCCAATAAAGGAGGCACCACTTCATTGCACCAATATATATCTGAACATCCGGAGATATTTATGAGTGAGATAAAGGAACCTATGTATTTTTCATTTATAAATATTTCAGAGAAGAAAAAAAACGAAAATGCTTCAAGTAGGAATAAAGGTTTGCAGGAAGCAATTTATACGCAGGAAGATTACGAAAATTTGTTTAAAAAATGCGAAAGCATTATTGCAAGGGGTGAAGCTTCCACTGCTTATTTGACAAATCCTAAAGTACCTGAAAAAATCTATAAATTAATACCGGATGTGAAAATTATTGCTATTTTACGTGAACCCATCAGTCGTGCCATATCCAATTATAAAATGTATGTGGATTGGGGTATAGAAAAGCATAGTTTTGCAAAAGCAGTGAATGATGAATTAAAAGGTAAAAGGAAGGATAAAACGGGAGGTATGCATTATCTGGCTTTGGGCTTATATGCTGATGCCATTGAAAGATATCAGCAAATATTTCCTGCAGATCACATAAAAGTTTATCTTTTTGAGGATTTTGTAAAAAATACTGAAAAAGTACTGGAAGATATTTATCTGTTTTTGGGAGTAGATCCCACATTTAAGGCTAATATTGAAACAGTGTATAATAAGTCGGAAGGAGTTATGATAAATTCTGTATTTAATAAGCTTGGTTTTGTAAAAAAAATATTTCCTCAAGAAATAAAAATCCTACTTAAAGAGCGATATAACATATACTTAAAAAAAAGAACAAAAGCTAATTTACATTCTGATGATTTAATTGCACATTTAAAGAAATATTATGAAAATGATATTGAAAAACTGGAAAAATTAATTGAGAGAGATTTATCACACTGGAAAAGCAAAACAGCATGGAAATAAGACCAATTGCATTTTATTTACCCCAATATCATCCGATTCCTGAAAATGATGAATGGTGGGGAAAAGGATTTACAGAATGGACAAATGTAGCTAAAGCAACACCTTTGTTCAAAGGACATCACCAGCCTCAATTGCCCGCTGATCTCGGGTTTTATGATCTGAGAGTACCTGAAATCAGGCAACAACAAGCCGATCTTGCCAAAGAAGCCGGAATACATGGATTTTGTTATTACCATTACTGGTTCAATGGTAAACGATTGTTGGAAAAACCTTTTAACGAAGTACTATCATCAGGACAACCTGATTTTCCCTTTATGTTGTGTTGGGCCAATGAAAACTGGACCCGCAGATGGGATGGAGGAGATAAAACGATTTTAATGAAACAGGAATACGGAGCAGCAGATGCCAGAGAACATTTACTTTCGTTATTGCCTGCTTTCAACGATAGAAGATATATTCGTATAAATAATAAACCCGTTTTTGTTATATACAGGAGTACGGTAATCCCTGATTTGGAAAAATACATTGAAGTATTTAGAGAAGAAGCCTTGAAAAATGGATTGGAATTGTATTTGTGCAGAACAGAAACTTTTGGATGTTATGGTAATGAATATTTGAAACCAGGTTTTGATGCGGCCATAGAGTTTCAGCCTTTTCATAGGTCATTGGAAGAGTATAGGGGTAGTATAATTTCAAATCAATTAAGAAAAAATCTTTACCTGAGAATCAGATTTGCAATTTTAAGAAGAACATTATCACAGATAGGAATGCAAAAAGTTTATGAGAAGTTTTTTAATAATGGTTTTAAAAATCAATCAAATATTATTGATTATAGTAATTATGTCGATTTTTTTATCAGTACATTTCAATATCCTGAAAACTATAAACTTTACCCTGGAGTAACCCCATCCTGGGATAATACGGCAAGGTTGGGTAAAAATGCGTATTTTCTTTTTAAAAATTCAACTCCGGAAAAATATGCTGAATTCTTGACATATCAGTTGCAACGATTTAATCCACCCTCCACAGAAGAAAATTTTTTATTTATCAATGCCTGGAATGAGTGGGGAGAAGGTAATTATTTAGAACCTTCGCAAAAATGGGGTAGAAAATACCTTGAAATAACTAAAAATGTAATTCAAAATGCCTAAAGTATCTGTGATTGTTCCGAATTATAATCATGCTCCTTTTCTCAAACAACGACTTGAAAGTATTTTTTCTCAGACCTTTCAGGATTTTGAAATAATCCTTCTAGATGATTGTTCAACAGATAATAGTATTGAAATATTAAAAGAGTATTCCATACATCCGAAAGTATCTCATTTTATAATCAATGATATAAACAGTTGTAGTCCTTTCAAACAATGGAAGAAAGGAATTGAGTTAGCAAAAGGAGAATATATCTGGATAGCCGAAAGTGATGATTGGTGCGAGTTAAGTTTATTAGAGGTATTAGTTTACAATACTTTGAAAGATGAAGAGATTGTAGTTTCTTATTGTCAGTCTCAAATTATTCATGAAGATATGAGTATACGTTACACTTCAACCCACCCAAAGATGTCTGAAGTAGTTGATGGACAAAGATTTACTTCTGAAAATATGCTAATAGGAAACAAAATCTTCAATGCTTCAATGGCAATATTTAAAAAATCTGCATTTAATAGTATTTCCGATGAATATACAAAATATAAGTTTTGTGGAGATTGGCTGTTCTGGATATTGATTCTATTCCAAGGTAAAGTAAATATATCAGGAAAAGTTTTAAATTATTTTAGATATCATTCCAAAAATACAAGTACATTTTTTTATACTTCGGGATTGAATTACATTGAAGAATTAATATTATTAAAATATTTGAAAAGTTTAAAAATATTAGACCAAAGATTGATTTTTAAAGCGCTTAAGACTAAATATCTTTTTTATATTGAAAACTCAAAAAACATTAGTATAAAAAATAAAGGAGAAATAACAAATTGTTTTAAAACAAATTTATCTTTATATAATCGAATGGGAGTTTATTTAAAATATTGTTTTCTTCAATTTAAATTAATTGTAAAAATATTTATAAAAAATTTTGATGCAAGGAGTTAGTATTGTTATTTGTTGTTATAATAGTTCCTGTCGTATACCCGAAACACTCAGACATATTGCATTGCAGGAAGTAGCATCGGATATTCCTTGGGAAGTAATAATTGTTAATAATGCTTCTAAAGATAATACAGTTGAAATAGCAAATGCAGAATGGATTAAATATAATTGTACTGCTAATTTTACACTAGTTGATCAACCAATACCCGGTTTATCAGCAGCCCGTGAAAAAGGAATTGAAGTATCAGCTTTTGAATATATAATATTCTGTGATGATGATAACTGGCTGAATGAAAATTATGTAAATACAGCATTTGAAACCATGGAATCTCATCCTGATGCAGGTATTGTAGGTGGTCAATCAATCGGATTTTTCGAAATTGAGAAACCTTTCTGGTTTGATAAATTCTCTCAATCTTTTGTAGTAGAGAAGCCATTATCTGAAAGTAATTATTTGGCTGAAAGCAGGGAATATCTTGCAGGTGCTGGGATGATTATAAGAAAGGATTTCATTAAAGACATGCAGGCAGTTGGTTTCAAACCAATATTGACTGACCGTATCGGAAAAAGTTTGATGTCGGGTGGGGATTATGAGCTTTGTTTAATAGCAAAATACTTAGGATACAGAATTTTCTACGAAGAAAATTTAGGCTTTGTTCATTTTATGTCTGAAGAAAGATTAAATTGGGATTATTGTCTTAGAATGACAACTGAGGGGCATGCTATTCCTGAAATTATTTATGACATTTATAGGAGTTGCTTTTCTTGTTCTCAATCAAATAAGAAACAAATATTTGTAAAATTGTATTATAAGTTAATGCTTTTTTATCTTTTTTACTTGATTTTCCCAGAAGAAAGAGGGATAAAAGGGATTTTATCTTTTTTCACTAATATACATTTATTCTTTCATAAGCAACCAGGTTCCGTAATACAAAGAAAACTTTTATCTTCAAAAAATAAATTACTCTTTTTAATAAATAACCGAAAATTATTAAAACAAAATTTTATTTTAATTCAGCAACTATTTATCAGAATTAAGAACTATAGACTGAATATAGAAAATACTTAATGGTATGCCTTTAATTGATTAGAAATCTGGATTTTACTATGATGTCTTTCGGAATTAGTATTATTATTTGTGTTCATAATGGTGCTTTAAGAATAGCTCCAAGTTTAAAAGCTATTAGTGAGCAAAACTTACCCTTAGGAATTTCGGTTGAGCTGTTAATAATTGATAATGCTTCAAGCGATTCAACAGCTTCTTTTGCAAATGAATATTGGAATATTTTAAATGCTCCTTTCCCTTTAAAAATAATAGAAGAACAAAAACCCGGTAAAGCAAATGCATTAACAACCGGATATAATGAAGCAAAATATGAATTAATGCTGTTGTGCGATGATGATAATTGGTTACAACCTGATTATCTTAAAACAGTTATTGAAATATTTTCAAAATATCCTGATATTGGTTTATTGGGAGGGTATGGAAAAGCTGTTTTTAATGGAACCGAAAAACCAGATTGGTTTGATAAATGGGAAAACTGTTATGTCTGTGGAAAACATCATTCAAAGAATGGATTTTTGCAATCTTCAGATTTCAGTATATGGGGTGCAGGTTCAGTAATAAGAAAAACCATGTGGGATTTTTTATTGACAAATGGGTTTTCATTTTATAACAGCGTTGAAGCAGGAAAACCTATGACAGAAGATGCAGAACTTTCGATGGTAATAACATTTACCGGACATAGGCTGTATTTTAATGATAGCTTATGGTTTATGCATGATTTTAGAGATGGCAGAATAAATCGAAAAACATTTATTGAACAACAAGCACTAAATGGAAAAGGAAACGCTATACTTTATATGTATTTGCTTGCGAATAAAAATTGTAAAAAAAGCAAAATACCTGCAAAATGGTTGACTTTAATTACAATTGCAACATTATCTCTCAGGTATTGCTGGTCGCTATTAAAACCATTCAACTATCCAAATCAGATATATCTTTTTAATATAATAAAAGAACTTATCTTAAACTTTAGCACTTATACAAGAAAAGCAAAAGAATCATCTGTTTGGATAAAGAAAATTAAACATACTTATCCTTTAGCAAAATTTAAAACCTGATTTTTAATTCTAAAAACGCTCAACTATTATTTATTTGATTTTTAATCTACTTAATTGAATTGTTAATTCAATTTATAAACTAAATTATGCCGGAACTTAGCATTATTATGCCTTTATACAATACTGAAAAGTATGTAAAAGAAGCTGTCCAAAGTATTCTATTTCAAACTTACAGGGATTTTGAGCTGATTATTGTAAATGATGCTTCTACTGATAATAGTCTTCAAATTGTTAAATCCCTAAAAGATTCAAGAATTAAGATTATTGAAAACGAACAGAATAAAGGTATCGTTTATTCGAGAAATAAAGGATTGAATGCTGCAAAGGGACAGTTTATAGCAGCTTTTGATTCGGATGATATTGCAATGCCCGAAAAATTCAGCAAGCAAATTGATTTTTTAAAGCTAAATACTGATTTCGGTATGATAGGTAGCTGGACCAAAATGATAGATGAAAAAGGAAATTTGATAAAAAGTAAATGGAAATTAACGGCTTCTCCAAAACAAATTCCTTCCATTATGTTGTTTCGGAATTATTTTGTTCAGTCTTCTGTTGTATTGCGTCGGGAAGCGATACCTGAAGGTGGATATTCAGAAGGTTTTGATGTAGTTGAAGATTATAAAATGTGGATAGATGTTGCAAGAAAATTCAAGGTATGGAATATCCCGGAGTATTTAGTTAATTATCGAGTTCATAGCTTAAGTGCAACTCAAAAAGACACTGAAAGTTTAGATGAAAAAGATATTAAAGTATTTAGATATATTTATAAAACACTGGAAATTGAAATCGATGAATATGTAGCTTCAG
This sequence comes from Bacteroidota bacterium, assembly GCA_013377005.1. GTDB lineage: Bacteria > Bacteroidota > Bacteroidia > Bacteroidales > JACABE01 > JACABE01. The sequence goes on along the minus strand of JACABE010000005.1, from coordinate 66,644 downwards.
TAATCCTCCTTATAAAAAACAATTCACGAATTCAAAAAACAAAAGAATTGGAAGATATTGAAAGGTTTATGCTATATATCTTACTACAAAATGATAAACTCAACAGATACGACCAAAAACAATTAACAAAAGTGATATTTAATCGCTGGATAAAATCTTGTTTTAAAGCACGTTATTTGTATTGGTTTAGTATTAAAAAGTTTCTTACATCGCCCCTATTGTTCAGATATATTAAAAATATATGAAAGAAATAGTAAGTATTTCGATAATAGCAGCTAATTACAATAATGGAAAGTATTTACCGGAATTTATTGAGAGTATTATACATTCTACTGTCTTACCTTTAGAATTAATTATCATTGATGACGGTTCTACAGACAAATCATTGGAAATATTAGAGGCATATAAAGAAATTGAGTTTTTAAAACTGATAAAATTCGAGAAAAACAGTGGTAATCCTACGGCTGTAAATGCAGGGTTGGAAATTGCAAAGGGAAAATACATCATGCGTGCCGATCCCGACGATAAATTATTGCCTGAACGAATTGAAAAACAATTTCAATATATGGAAACGCATCATCAGATAGATATTCTTGGGTCGAATGTATTGTATTTTAATGATTGCAACAATGATATTATTAATGCATCTAATCTTCCTCTTACAGATAATGAAATAAAGAAGACTTATCGTAAAGGAGAGCATGGTTTATTACAGGCAACGACAATATTAAAAGCTGAAGTATTTAAACAATATCGTTACAAAAATATATTTCCAGCAGAAGATTATGAATTATTTTCTCGAATGGTAAAAGATGGTCGTTATTTTTATAATATGGCTGAACCTCTTTATCTGGTTAGAGTTCATTCAGGAAGTTCAACAACGAATTTAAAGATTGAAACCATTCGACAGACTTTTGCTTTTAGAGATGAGATTTTTGGATACAAAACATCGAATTGGTGGATTTATATGTATTTTCAATATATTAGCCATTACCGCAGCTATCAGATGACTGAAAACACTTTATTAAAGTATTCTCATTTATTACTATCAGTAATGTTTTATCCTGCAAAGTTGTTTAAGCGGTTGAAAAATATTTTATTTTAAAATAGGTAAGATTTTCTGAACTAATATTTCCAAAGAATCGTCAATAGAATCGTCGGCGGTTAATATTTCTAAAAAAGGATGCTGTGGTTTTTCATACGCGGATTGAATTCCGGTAAAATCTTTTATCTCGCCTAAGCGGGCTTTTTTGTACATGCCTTTTACGTCACGTTTTTCACAAATTGCTAAGGGGGCATTTACATAAACTTCAATAAAATCGTTTGCTCCTATTATTTGTTTTGCCATTTCTCTTAATTCAGTAAGGGGACTTACTAAGCTTACAATTACTATAATACCGTTATTTAATAATAATTTAGATACTTCAGCTATTCGTCGGATGTTTTCAGATCGGGAATCTATCGAAAAGTTTAAATCTTTATTTAATCCATTGCGAACAATATCGCCATCAATTACAACGGTTGCTTTTTGATTATTAAATAATGCTTTTTCAAGATGCAACGCAAGTGTTGTTTTTCCTGAACAAGGAAGTCCGGTGAACCAAATTACTTTTGCTTTTTGATGCAATAGTTTTTCTTTTGAGCTTCTGTCGATAGGAGAAATATTATTTTGGTCAGTCATAACAGCATTTTATTAATAGGAGTGCAAATATACTAATCTTATTGAAAATCTTATAAAATTTGAAATACATATATTGTAAGAAACACTACATGAAATGAAAATAGGAATATTAGGCTGTCGTGGAATCCCTAATCATTATGGAGGGTTTGAAGAATTTGCTGAACAATTATCAAAAGGATTGGTTGAACGTGGTATGGAAGTATGGGTGTATAATTCGCACAAACATCCTTATCAGAAAGCGGTGTGGAATGGGGTTCGCATTATCCATTGTTATGATCCTGAGCATAAAATAGGAACTGCCGGTCAGTTTGTTTATGATTTTAACTGTATTGTTGATAGTAGAAAACGTAATTTTGATATTATCTATCAGCTTGGAAATACCAGCAGTTCGATATGGCATCGTTTACTGCCTGCTAAACCTTATCGGGTGAGTAATATGGATGGTATGGAATGGATAAGGACAAAATACAGCAATAGTGTTCGCAAATTTTTGAAATATGCAGAGCAAACGGCTGTGAAAAGCAATGATTTATTGATTGCTGATTCGGAAGCTATTCAGGATTATGTGTTGAAAACATATAACAGAGCAAGTGTTTTTATTCCTTATGGGGCTGAAGTATTTACTGCATTTGATGAAAGAAAGTTGGGTGGTTTTAATGTAGCGGCTGACAAGTATTTCTTACTTATTTCGAGACTACAACCTGATAATCATGTGGAGGAAATTATTAACGGTGTATTATTATCTAAAACCAATCTTCCGTTGTTGGTTATCGGAAACTATAGCAGCAGTAAATTTGGCAATTATCTTTACAGAACATATAATTCGGAACAAATAAGGTTTTTGGGTTCTGTTTTCGACAAAGAATTGCTTAATCAACTCAGATATTACTCGAAATTATATTTTCATGGACATTCATCGGGAGGCACTAATCCCTCGCTGCTGGAGGCTATGGCAGCATCGGCAATGATATGTGCGCATGATAATGTATTTAACCGTGCTGTTTTGAACGGAAATGGGTTTTTCTTTTGTGATGAAAAAGAAATTGCAGAGATAATACAAGGAAATGTAGATGATAATACAAAAACATACTGTGTTGAAAAAAACATTGAAAGACTTGATACCATATATAATTGGAAAAAAGTTATCGACGCCTATTATGAATTGTTTACAAAAGTCAAAAACTCCAGATAAGCTAATTTGAATGTTTTGAATGAGTGAAGATAGCAGAAAAACACATAAAGAATCGCAATAATTACCTGAAATTTATATTTTAAAACTTATTATTCTCCTATATTCAACTCCCCTTCTGTAATGTAAATCCAAAAGTGGTTCCCACGCCTACCCCACTTCTGACATTGATAGTTTGTTCATGGGCTTCGATAATATGCTTTACGATAGATAAGCCTAAACCGGTACCACCTTCTCCCCGGGATCTTCCTTTATCAGTGCGATAAAAACGCTCAAATAAACGAGGAATATCTGTCTCACTTACTCCTATTCCATTATCTGTCACTTCCACCAATATATGCTCGTCCATATCAAAAAAACTAATTTTGGTAATTGCTTTATCGTCCACAGAATACTTTACCGAATTTTCAATTAAATTAGACAATACTTGCCGAATGCGTTTTTTATCTGCTCGCACAATGATTTGCTTTTCGTTAGTAGGCGAAAGAACCAATTTCACTTTTCTTTTCTTAGCCTTAATTTCCAGAAATTCAATCACTTCTTTTACCAGTGCAATCAAGTCAAATTTAGAAAACTCCAGTTTTAACTCACCTGATTCTAGTTTTGAAATTTCTTCCAAATCCTGAATAATAGCAATCATTCTGTTGATACTTTTTTCAGTGCGAAGCAAATACTCTTTATTGATAGAAGTATCTTCCAATCCACCATCAAGCAATGTCAGTATATAGCCTTGTATATTAAAAATAGGAGTTTTTAATTCATGAGAAACATTTCCGATGTATTCTCTACGGTAAACTTCAAGTTTTTTAAGATCTTCAATCTCCTGACTTTTATTTTCCACCCAATCCAGCACCTCCTGATTTACGCTTTCTAATAAATCGGACGATCCTCTTTGTCGATCCCTAAAGTTTTGTTTTGATACTTTTAAATTATGTATCGTTTTATAGATAATCCTTATCTTTTCGTAAATAAACTTCTCAACAGAATACCTGATAATGAAAAAGGAAAAACTAAATAATAATATTGAAAAAAAGAGGAAAATACCAAATTGAAATTCAGCAAGTAACAATGAATTTATTACATAAATTACCATAAAAAATAAGGTAACTAATGTTGCGTTATTCAGTGCAATATTTCGGGGATTTGAATTAAACATGGGTGATGGTAATTATACTGTTTTTGCAAAGAAAAATGACATTGTTATATTTTTGATTTTGAGTCCACATTTTTGTTATGTTCAGAAATCTTATTCTTCGTATTTATAACCAACCCCTTTTATAGTCTTCAGATTCTCAATGCCTATTTTTTCCCTGATTTTACGGATATGTACATCAATGGTTCTGTCGCCCACTATAACATCATCACCCCAAACTTTAGAGAATATTTCGCTACGAGTAAAAACTTTATTAGGCTTAGAGCATAAAATCGATAGCAGTTCAAATTCTTTGCGAGGCAATATTATTTCTTTTTCATCTTTAATAACAAGATATCTTTCTTTATCAATAAGAATATCTTTCAGCTCAACAACTTTATGAGGCTGTTCATCTTCTTTATATCTACGTAGTAATGCTTTTACCCGACTGATAATAATTTTTGGCTTAATGGGTTTAGTAATATAATCATCAGCTCCAGCTTCAAATCCAGCTATTTGAGAATAATCCTCACCCCTTGCAGTTAAAAAAACTACCAGTGTATTGATTAGTTTTGGATTTTTTTTAATTTCAATGCAGGTTTCAATGCCATCCATTTTAGGCATCATCACATCCAGAATAATCAAATGAGGAAGAATGCGGGCTGATTTATCAATTGCCTCTTTTCCGTTTTCGGCAGTATGCACAGTATAGCCTTCTTTTCGGAGGTTGTATCCTAAAAACTCGAGTATATCAGGCTCATCATCCACTAATAATATTACAAATTCTTCTGTTTTCATTTTCTTAATTTGATTTAAGCCAAACTTTACATTTACATTACAAAAATAGGTAAATTAAATACAATACAGATTTACTTCATTGAAAATTAATAATTTCTTAAGATTAAAAGCATCAAAAAGTGCAATAAATCTTAAATAGTAATTGCTTACAAATCTTTAGCTACTAAACTATGCTAAAATATAAACTTTTAACACTCAAATTTGTTATTTTAAAAAGATTAAGCAAAAACAAACTTATGGATGCAAATTCTTATTTGAGTAATATTGATTTACAACAAATAGAAGAACTTTATCGTATTTACAAAACAAAACCTGAGAGTATTGATTATGGCTGGCAGAAGTTTTTTGAGGGTTTTGATTTCTCAAAAGCTGACTTCAGTGAGAATCAATCAGAAGAATATCCTTCAGAATTTAAAGTAATTAACCTTATCAACGCTTACCGCGAAAGAGGTCATTATTTTACAAAAACCAATCCGGTGAGAATCCGAAGAAAATACAGCCCTACATTAGATATCGAAAATTTCGAACTCAAAACAGAAGACCTTGAAAAAGAATTTAAGGCAGGCAATAAAATTGGGATTGGAATAGCAAAACTAAAGGACATTATAGAACATCTACAAACTACTTATTGCCATTCTCTTGGTGTGGAATACCGCTACATTCGTACTCCGGAAATAGTTGACTGGTTAAGGTCAAGAATGGAAAGCAGTAAAAACCAGCCTGTTTTCAACAAAGATGAGAAAATAAATATTCTCCGTAAGCTAAGTGAAGCCGTACTTTTTGAAAAATTCATCCATAAGAAATTCCCCGGACAAAAACGTTTTTCGCTTGAAGGAGCAGAAGCTTCTATTCCAGCTTTGGATGCTCTAATAGAAAGAGGATCCCAATTGGGTGTAAAAGAATTTGTAATTGGAATGCCTCATCGGGGTCGGCTTAATGTATTGGCAAATATTTTGCACAAACCCTATAAAGTTATTTTCAGTGAATTTGAAGGTAAAGAATATGATGATGAAAGCATTATGGGAGATGTAAAATACCATTTGGGTTATTCTTCTCATTCATTTTCAAAAGACGGAAACACTATTAAATTAACACTTACCCCTAACCCATCACATCTAGAAGCTGTTAATCCTGTGGTTGAAGGCATCGTAAGAGCCCGTATCGATTTGAATTATCATGGAGATAACAATCAGATAGTACCAATACTTATTCATGGCGATGCTTCAGTTGCAGGGCAGGGTATTGTATATGAAGTGTTGCAAATGTCGGAACTTCCCGGTTATAAAACTGGTGGAACCATACATCTTGTAGTGAATAATCAGATAGGATTCACGACTAATTATTTGGATGCCCGTTCAAGTACTTATTGTACTGACATTGCCAAAATAGTTCAATCTCCGATTTTCCATGTAAACGGAGATGATGTTGAAGAAGTTGTTTTTGCTATGCAGTTTGCCATGGAATTCCGACAAAAATTCCACAAAGATGTGTTTATTGATTTATTATGTTACAGGAAATATGGCCATAATGAAGGTGATGAACCACGGTTTACTCAACCAATATTATATAAAATTATTGAGAAGCACCCAAATCCAAGGGATATCTATATTGAGCAATTGACGCAACAAAATATTATTGAACTAGCAAATGCTAAAGAAATTGAAAAAGAATTTAATGATTTACTTGAACAAGAACTAAGTCAGTCAAAAGCTATTGAAAAAGCTCATATCAATTCTTTTCTTGAGGATGAATGGTCTTCAATTATTAAAGCAGAGGACAAGGATTTTGAATCTTCGCCATCTACAGCAGTTAACAAAGAAAATTTTCTAAAGATTGCTTCTAAAATATGTGATTTACCTGAAGAAATTCCTTTTTTCAATAAACTGCAAAAATTGTATGAAGACCGCAAACAAATGCTCAAAGGAAATGGCAACTTAGATTGGGCAATGGGAGAATTAATGGCTTATGCAACATTACTGGAAGAAGGATTTCTGGTTCGTTTCAGCGGACAGGATGTTGGGAGGGGAACATTCTCTCACCGTCATGCAGTTTTAACAATTGATGATTCTGATGAAAAATATATTCCGCTGAATCATATCAGCAATCAACAGGCAAAATTTGAAATTTATAATTCATTGCTTTCTGAATATGGAGTATTGGGCTTTGAGTATGGTTATGCTTTAGCTTCTCCAAATACACTTACTATCTGGGAAGCTCAGTTTGGCGATTTTTTTAATGGGGCGCAGATAATTATAGATCAGTTTATAAGCAGTGCTGAAGGCAAATGGAAAGTAATGAACGATTTAGTTATGTTGCTTCCTCATGGTTACGAAGGTCAGGGACCTGAACATTCAAGTGCACGTATAGAAAGGTTTTTATCTCTATGTGCCGATAATAATATACAAATAGCCAATTGTTCGACTCCTGCCAATTTTTTCCATTTATTAAGACGGCAACTCCACCGGAATTTCCGCAAACCATTGATTGTTTTCACACCTAAAAGTCTTTTACGGCATTCGCTTTGTGTTTCACCCATTTCAGATTTTGTAAAAGGAGGTTTTAAAGAACTCATTGATGATACAAATGCAGATATTACAAAAGTAGAAAGGGTTGTGTTCTGTAGTGGAAAAGTATATTACGATTTACTAGACGAAAAAAATAAAAACAACAAAGAAAATATTGCTATTGTCAGAGTTGAACAAATTTATCCCATTGCTCATTCGCAATGGAAAGCAATTCAAAAGAAATATGTAAATGCACAACATTGGCTTTGGGTACAGGAAGAACCTGAAAATATGGGAGCATGGTCATTTATTCATCAGCACATTGATTATATTCCTCTCATATTATTTGCTGCTAGAAGTGCCAGCGGAAGTCCAGCGACAGGATCAAGCAAGGTTCATAAATCAGGACAGCTGAAAATAATCGAAAAGTCACTGGGAAAATGTATCTGCGAATGGGCCATGAAAGGTTGCGATATGCATTGTGTAGAAAAAGAATAGTTTCATAAAATATTATAATATACTGATATCATGATTATAGAAGTTAAAGTTCCTGATCAGGGCGAATCCATTACTCAAGTTGTATTATCTGCCTGGTTAATTGAAGATGGTCAAATGGTTGACAAAGATGAAGAAATTGCAGAAGTTGATTCAGACAAAGCAATTTTAACATTGTATGCCACCGAAAGCGGGAAAATTCAATTTATAGCCAATGAAGGCGATACGCTAAACGTAGGTGATATTGTTTGCAACATAGATACTTCTGTTATTGCTACAAAACCTGCAGAGAAGCCAGTTGAAAAACCTTCAAAGTCAGAGATTACAGATAATCCAGCTTCTGAAGAGGCACCTAAGCCAGAAATAAAAACAGAACAAACTGCATCTCCAAAAGCAGTAGAAGTTACAAAAGCAGCATTTTCCAGAGAAACAAAACATCAAAAGATGACTATGCTTCGCACTAAGCTTTCTGAAAGATTGGTGGCAGTGAAGAATCAAACAGCTATGCTTACTACATTCAACGAAATTAATATGAGTGCATTGCTTGCTATAAAAAAGCAATACAATGAAGCTTTTAAAGAAAAATATGGTGTAGGAATTGGCTTGATGTCTTTTTTTACAAAAGCTATAACTGAAGCATTGAATTTATATCCTAACGTAAATTCAATGATAGAGGGAGATGAAATTATTACTCCTGATTATGCCGATATCAGTATAGCCGTGAGCGGACCCAAAGGCCTTATAGTACCTGTAATACGCAATGCCGAGAGCCTGAGTCTTGCAGAAATTGAAATCAACATTAAAGCTCTGGCAGCAAAAGCCCGAGAAAATAAGATAACACTGGAAGAAATGAATGGAGGTACATTTACGATTACCAATGGTGGTGTATTTGGTTCTATGCTCTCAACCCCTATTATCAATCCTCCTCAAAGTGCCATATTGGGAATGCACAATATTATAGAACGTCCTGTTGCAATCAATGGCGAAGTTAAAATACAATCCATGATGTATATTGCGCTATCTTATGACCATAGAATAATTGATGGTAAAGAATCCGTTGGTTTTCTTGTAAAAGTAAAGGAAATGATAGAAAATCCTGTTAAAATGCTATTCAATGGCAATGATCCTATGAAAGAATTGCTTGGAATTTAATTATGATTATTTAAACAATATTTCACTTTTATTATTTCTACATTATTCTATCAATTCTCAAGCAAGAAATAGCCTTTACTTAGCTTTTAAAACTGAAAATAAATAAATGGTTGTATTTCTGCAGATTTTACCTGATACAATATAAAAACCACCAATACAACAACCATGGCTTTGGCAAAGTAAGGAATACGGATAAAATAGTTTTTGTAAAATTCTTTGGTATTAACAGGTAACCAATGAATTAGAAAAGCCAGCAAAATTAAAGAAAATACATTTTTGTAAGAAGATATTACTTCGGGTATCATTTGCCAATTGAAATGATAAAATACTTGGGATAAAATAGATGAAACACTTCTCATGCTATCTGCTCTAAAAAATATCCAAGCAAATATTACAAAATGAAAGGTAATAAATGTTGCCCCAAATTTGCTCAAAATACTTATTTTCTCTTTTGCAGGAAACCACTTCATCCACAATTTATGAATCATCAAACCCAAACCATGTAATCCACCCCAGATTATAAATCTTACGGCAGCACCATGCCATAATCCGCCAATAAGCATCACCAGAAATAAATTAATATACGTTCTGATTTTACCTTTTTTATTTCCGCCTAAAGGAATATATAAATAATCGCGTAACCATGTGGATAATGAAATATGCCAACGATGCCAAAAATCAGTAATATTTGTTGCTTTATAAGGCGAATTAAAATTTACAGGTAATCGAAACCCTAACAACAACGCCACTCCAATTGCAATATCGGTATAACCTGAAAAATCACAATAAATTTGAATGGTATATCCATATACTGACATTAAATTTTCAAAACCGGAATACGACATGGGGCTATCGAAAACCCTATCCACAAAATTGGTAGATATATAATCGGAGATTAACATTTTTTTGATTAATCCATTTAATATCAGGAATAATGCAAATCCAAATTCCTTTTTAGAAAGCGAAAAATCTTTGTATAATTGAGGAATAAAATCATAAGCTTTAACAATAGGTCCTGCAACCAATTGCGGAAAAAAAGTAACAAAACACCCATAATCAAGTATATTGTGTAAAGGTTCTACTTTTTTACGATAAACAGAAACAGTGTAACTGATAGATTGAAAAGTATAAAAAGAAATTCCAACAGGTAAAATAATAGAAGTAATATCAAGATGTGTTCCTGCAACGCCATTTGTCCAAAAAGCCAAATAATTTACTACTTTTAAATTACTGTGAAATAAATTATTAATTGTGTCAATTAAAAAATAACTATACTTAAAATATGCTAAAACACCCAGATTCATTATAATACTTAATGCAAGATATAGTTTCTTCCGCCCTTGTGTTTTTGCATGATGAATCCATAATCCTACAACAAAATCAAATAAAGTAGTAAATGCAAGAATAATAAAGAAATATCCACCCGATTTGTAATAAAAAAATGAACTAACTAAAAGAAGATAAGCATTTCTAGCAGGTTTTTTTTTATACACAACAGAATAAAAAGTCAATACAACTGCAAAAAACACCCAAAAGAAGAAACGGGTAAAAATCATAGGTGCACTAGGATCGTAAATAAAAATTTCCTTTAAATAATTCATTACAGAATATTAGTTTTTAGTATTTAGTTGGCGATTAATTAGACTATTCTTTTATTAAATTGTTTTATTTCTCATTCATCTTTTATTGTTTTTGTCAATAAAATTATCATAGGCTTTTAAAAATGCATTAAAAAACAAGTCTCCTTGAAGCGAATAACCTGATTTTGAAAAATGCACTTTGTCATTAGCGGCTAGACCTGCATTCTGCCACTTTTTTATAGATTTATATGCACCCATTACTTCATGTAAATCCCAAACTGCACAACTATTGTGATTAGCAATTTCATAAATAAGTCGCTTTGCAACAATCATATTTGGGTTTGGAAAACGCTTTTTTCGATAACTATCCGCAGGCGTTGTTAATAAAACAAAACTGTTGGGCAATGTACTTTTTATTTTTTTAATCAATTGATTATAATTACTTTCAAATACATTTTCATCAAAGCTATTACCATATGCATCATTGGTGCCTAATGAAACGATAATCCATTCAGGGTTTAAAATTTTTAACTGAGATTCTAATAAATTACATTTTAGGAAAGAACTTACTTCTGCTCCATTAACTCCAACTGCTGAATAAATTACACCAGGATCATCATTATCTAATTCAATACCATACAATGCAAAATTGGTTTGCAGTGAATCAGCTTTTTCAAAAAACAAATTAAGAGTATCAAAATGAGAATCAGTTACAAAAGAAGTATATCCTAATGAATTATAATTACCATTTATAATCTCTTTTTCCATTAGCTTAACCAGATATACGGAATCTCCACTGTTGTGATATATTTTAATTCTATTAAAATCCTGATGAGGATAATTTCTATTGTTCAAAATTATCTGAATACTTGCGTTTGAATCAGCTGTTGTTACTGAAATTCCTGCTATTCCTAAACTACAGCCATTTACACTCTGAACATTTCTGCAAGCATGCCACTTTCCTGTATATTTAACTTTATAATTATCAGGATTATTAGTAGCTGCCACATTATACGGAAAAATAAATCCACGACTTCCCTTTATTCCTAGTGCAAAAGTCTGTAAATTTTCACGAATTCTGCCAGAAAAAAAATCAGCTTGAATATGAGAATCTCCAATATGCAATATTCGCAACTGCGAATTTCCTTTCACAATTATTTGATTAAACTTTTTACAAATATTGTTAAAATCAATTTGCGAGTTTACAAAAAAGTGTAGAGTATCAGCATCTAAATTGATAAACGAATAGGCAATGGTTTTGTAAGGCGTTTCTTGAGGAAATACACATCCAGAAAATCGGATAATGAATACTATTAATAATAGGATTTTTTTCATCTATTGAGTGCTAATCTACCAATTCCGCTTTGCGATAATTTTAGATATTGTAAATAATCATAAATCAAAGCATTATAAAACATTTCTGCTACCATCCGAGCACCTTTTTCATTGAAATGTGTAAAATCTTTATTGGCAAGAGCAGGAGTAGCAAAAACCCAGCTTGGCATCGAATTTTCTCCGCCCATGGCTTCAAACAAATCCCAATAGGCACAACCTGCCTTGAAAGCAGCATTTTTCTGTGCTTTTCTTATTTTTTCAATATTAGGATTGGTTTCATAATTATCTCCATTTTTTCTCGACCTATCAGAAACACCAATAACGATTACACAAATATCTTTATTGATGCTTTTAATGACTTTCAATTGATTATAAAATCCTTTTTCGTAATATGTATAATCAGGGATAACTGTTTTTTCATTTTCAGGTACTGCATTAACGCCAAACTGCATTATTACCAATTTAACATTTAGTAACTCATAAAACTTTTTCAGAAAATCAAAATTCATTTGGGAAAAACCATAACCAGAACTCCCACGCAATGGAATATTATCCACAGCAATCCCTTTGTTTGCATCCAAGGCAAATCCATAAATATCAGGACTATCTTTCCCTTTGAATTGCATTGTGATAGATGATGGCACCTTCTTAAAATCATATTCGAAAATATTCAAATCTTTATTGGAAAGTAGTGTTTCGCTACTTAATAATTCTTTGTTTGCCAAAAGATTAAATTTAACATCTTTCCTATTGAATCCATAAAACAACCGTAATTTCTGAAATTCACGTGTATTAGCATATCCTTGATTGGATTTATTGATATGAATACTTCCTTGAAAATAAGAAGAATCAATGGTAGATGAATCCTGTATTATAGGAGAAAACCTTGCATATCCAAGCATCGCGCCATATCGATTATGGCTATTTCTGAATCCTGATTTCCCAATAAGTGTATATTTTACGCAATTATCGGAAACCGATTCTATTAATGAAGCAGAAGGTGTTGCATTGACTAATTGCATTAACCCAATTCCATTTCCTCCAAATTTTGCTTGTAATTTAAACCTAAGAAATCCTGTAATCCTATCACCTTCTATCTGAGAATCTCCATAATGTAAAATTCTGATAAGTTCATTGGCATCTTTAAGCTTATAAAGCGATTGAAAAATAGGATATAAGATTGAAAAATCATTGTTTGGATATTCGATTTTTCTTATATTCTTGAGCAATGTATTACTTGATGCTTTGGATGTATCATTTAGCAATGAATCAATATTTAACTCTGTTTTAATACTATCCAAAGGATCTGAAATAATGTTCGAAATATCAGCATACGGTGTTTTTTTATCAAAAAAAACTTCTTTAAAATCAGGAAAATTTAGACAAATATCCTTACTGATTTTAACGCCATCTTTAGGAAAAATAACAATTAAAAAAGCAAACAACAAAAACACAAAAAGTAGAAATAGCAGAATTTTACCGGGTTTCATTCGTAAATTACAAGGTGTTAAGAATTAGATTATAGAACTATTTTATAGATTTAATTTTAATAATTTGACCCGGAGTAATTTTTCCGTCTTTATTAAGGTCGTTCCATTCTATTAAATCTTTCACAGTAGTACCTTCAAATTTTTTGGAAATAGCTGATAAACTTTCTCCTTTTTTTACTTTATAGCTTGTATATTTTGACTTTCTTTCTTGCTTTTCACTTTTTTTAAGAGAATCTTTTATTTTTTTTGTTTTCTCTGTCAGAATAGATTTTTTTTCACCAGAATCTGATTTTCTTTCAGCGGTATTGTTAACAAAAGGCTTTGCTTCTATCTTCTCTGTTTTTTCTTTTTTTGTTGTATAAATAATAAGCTTTTGTCCAGGTTTTAGCTTTTTATTGCGCATTCGATTCCACTCCTTTAACGCATCTGCATCTACATTAAATTTATTTGCAAGCTTAAAAAAAGTATCATCTTTTTTTGTTTTATAATTAATTCTTATAATATCATCTGTGGGGCTTACTTGTAAGTAATTATGAGAAGGAGCTACTTCAGTATATTTCATCAGAGATTCTTTTGTTTTAGCAGCTATCGTATCTTCCATTCCAATAAAAGTTGTTACCAGATTTATGGGTAGTTTTAAAGAATAAGCCTCGCTATTACCTGGAATAATATCATTTTTATATTGTGGATTCATATCCCTTAGCTGTTGCATAGGAACATTTAATGCTTCTGAAATATCTTTGAAATTCATATCAGCATCCACCATAACTGTATCTGTTAAAGTTGGAAAATCAATTTTTTGAGGAAAAAGATTATGTTCTTTATAATAATTCATCATGTAATTTGCGGCAATAAAAGCAGGCACATAACTTCTTGTTTCGGCGGGCAAGTAATCATAAATTTCCCAAAAATTTGTTTTCCCATTGGATCGTTTAATTGCTTTGTTTACATTCCCAGGACCACAATTGTATGCTGCAAGAGCTAACGTCCAGTCTTTATATATTCCATATAAATCCTTAAGATATTTAGCAGCGGCATAACTTGCTTTTATGGGATCACGACGCTCATCAACCAATGAATTTACCTGCAAATCGTAAATCTTACCTGTAGTGTACATAAATTGCCACAGACCCGATGCTCCCACGCTGGATACAGCTCTGGGATTAAGTGCAGATTCAATAATCGTTAAATACTTTAATTCCTGAGGAATGCCTTGTTTATCTAAAATTTCTTCAAAAATAGGAAAATAATACTGAGATAAACCCAGCATTACTTTTACATTTTTCCGTTTTTTATTGACATATAACTCAATGAAAGCTCTTACTTTATCATTATAAGTCATATCAATTACAGATGGAAGAGACTTTAGTCGCTTAATATAAACAGAATCAGAAAAATATGGAATAACATCATTAAACGAATCTGCATCCTGCGACATATTAATATTGTTTGTATTTACTTTTAGTGATTGACTAACAAAAAAATTATTCAATAAACTATCCAAATTTGCTTGAAAATCCTTGCTGCTAATTTTAACTGTATCAATGGGGATATCAGAAAATTTGTAGTTTAATGAAAACAAATAATTTGCTTGAAAAAACAATAAAATTAAAATAACAATATGTCTAACTTGTTTTGCCAACATCATGCTTACTCCGTTCTTTAAATATTAGTATAATCTTCCTTTGCAAAATAAGCAAAATTTAATAAAATAGAGGAAATAAAAATCTTAAAAAAATAAAAATACTCATTTATAATAATAAACGTTAAGAAATCAAATAGATTGTTCATAATTTACTTTTTATCGAATATTACAAAATGTATATCTGTTTATTCAATATCTCGAATAACCCCTATAATAAAACAATCAGAACGATTCCTGAATATACAAAAAAAGGCTGGCAAATTAATTTGCCAGCCTTTTAATAAAATTATAAAAACTATCGTTTTACAATAATTAATTTATCAGTTGCTTGACTAGTAGCTGTTTTCAAAGTATAGAAATAAGTACCACTTGTTAAATTAGATAAATCTAAATCAACAGTATAATTACCCTTTGTTTGTGTACCTTGATCTAAAGTTTTAACAGTTCTACCGGTAATATCAGTAATAAAAATACTAACTTTCTCATTATTTTTCAATTCATAAGAAATTTGTGTAGAATTATTAGCAGGATTTGGCATACAAGAGAATAAACTTATAGTATTGCTTAGTTCATTAACACCTGTATTCCAAGGTCCATTTTGATTAAAAACTGTACGTATCATCATTGCTGGTACATTTCCACTTTCCCAAATATACCATGTATTGGCTGTTGGATCAAAATAAAGTGATGTTTGACTATATTGAGGAATACCGGTATTATCAGTAGCTATTCTAACAGTATCTGTTCCACCAAAAACCTGAATACCCACCCAATACATAGAGTCTTTTTGCATAGTATATCCAGTTGAAAAAGGAAGTGATATTGAAGGAGGATTAACCAAAGGAGATGTAGTAGGAATATCTGTTGAAGTGATATAATAATTTGCAGACTGAGCAACAATAGTTCTGGTAGCTGTAGCACCAAAATATTTATATAAAACTGCTTTTATTTTTGAACCAGGTTTTGTGGCAAGGTTTACAACACAATTAATACCATAGGCCATTCTGTCTTGATTAACCTGAAATCTGTTAGCAGCAGTATAAGGGTCAGATTGAGTTCCTGTTGCACCAGCCCATCTTGAACTTGTATAAGTGTTATTATCTCTTGAGTATTTACAAGTATCACAAACTACTTTTATATCAAAAGTATCTTGTGCAAGTAGAAATGGAATATTAGCAGTTGAAATATAAGCCATAACTTTATAAGTACCTAATGTAGTAGGTGGTGTAAAAATATAATTATCAGTTGACCAGTCTATAAGTTGAGCGCCTGGTAATAAAGTAGTATCTGTACTTGTAGATTCTGAAGCTGTTGTTATTTCAACACCATGTAGTTTCACACTAGTTTGAGTTAGAGCTCCCATATTCATAAAATCAGCATCATAATACATTGGTCTTCCTAAACCAGAAGGAATTTGAGTATAACCATCATACAATGTAACTCTATCTACTTGAATTTTATTATCATCTGGCAAAATTAGAGATACATCATCTATCATCCATCCATAACCACGACCATATTGAGCACCACCAGATGTTGCAGCAGGAGCAGAGAATCTAAAACGAATCCACACTTTTGCCTGATTTGCTGCCCATTGAGAAATGCTTATTTCTTTCCAGCCATTAATCCAAGTATTAGCATTTCCATTTGCAGTAACATCTGGATTTGCCATAATTGTATGGAAATTTACACTATCAGTACTAATTTCAATTAAAGTAGAATCTGCATTAAAAGAATAGTAATTTTGAAAAAACTTAATATTAACAGCACTTTTACCAGAGCAATTAATTGCAGAGGCAGTAGTAATCATGCTATTTTCTGCTCCAGCAATATTATTTACAAATTGATAAATACCATCAAAATAAGCTACACCTTGATTTACAGTTGGTGAACCCATGTAATCAGCACCCCAAAAGTTTTTCCATGCAGTAGAAGCAGCACCAGTATCAGAAATTATAGCCCAAGTACCAATTGTTCCAGCCGTTGTGCTAATTTTCCAATTTGCAGGTGTAGCAAAATTATCAGACCAAAAAGCAGTAGCTTTTGAATTTGAAACAGCATTCGTATTCAAGTATTGTTCAATGTTTTTCGCTTCATTAGCTTTAACTAACTGAATTTTAGAAGGCTTAACCCCTAAGTTTTGGGCAAAACTTAACGTACTGCATATAGCAAGCAATACGATAAAAGATAAAAATTTTTTCATTTTTTTTTGCATTAAATTTAATTAAACATTATTTTTTTTATTTGACAAAAGTAATACTTTATTTATTCAAAAAAAATATTTTTATATAATTAATCCTCAATAAAAACATCCGGAAAAATATATTTTTTATTACGATTAAACAAGATAGATAATTTATCAAAAATCTGTTATATTAAAACCAGGATAGTTTGAAAAATTTATTGTTTTACAACTATTAATTTTTCTGTAGCTTTTGCAGTCGTAGTTTTTACAGTATAAAAATAAGTTCCACTTGATAAGTTAGCTAAATCTACTTCTACAGAATAATTACCTTTTGTTTGTGTGCCTTGGTTTAAAGTTTTAACTGTTCTTCCTGTAATATCAGTAATTAAAATACTAACTTTTTCATTATTTTTCAATTCGTAAGAAATTTGCGTAGTATTGTTTGCAGGATTTGGCATACAGGAGAATAAATTAATAGAATTATTGATTTCATTTATACCAACAATTTTAGGATCAAATACTGTACGTATCATCATTGCAGGTACATTACCACTTCCCCAAATATACCATGTATTGGCTGTTGGATCAAAATAAAGAGATGTTTGCTCATACTGAGGAATTCCTGTATTGTCAGTAGCAATAGTCACTGTATCTGTTCCACCAAAAACCTGAATACCTACCCAATACATTGAATCTTTTTGCATAGTATATCCTCCACTTGCAAAAGGAAGTGATATTGAAGGAGGATTAGCCAAAGGAGATGTAGTAGGAATCTCAGATGAAATGATATAATAATTTGCAGATTGAGCAACAATAGTTCTGGTAGCAGTTGCAGCAAAGTATTTATACAAAACAGCTTTAACTTTTGACCCTGGCTTTGTTAGATTACCAACAACAAAATTAACACCATAGACCATCCTGTCTTGGTTTACCTGATACCTGCTTGCTGCAGTATAAGGATCTGATTGATTACCTGTTACACCAGCCCATCGTGAGCTGGTATAAGTATTATTATCTCTTGAATATTTACAAGTATCACAAACTACTTTTATATCAAAAGTATCTTGTGCAAGAAGATATGGTATAGAATCGCTTGAAATAAAAGCAGCAACTTTATAAGTACCTAATGTAGAAGGAGGAGTGAAAAAATAATTATCAATTGACCAGTCTACAAGATTTGATCCGGAAAGTAAAGTTGTGTCACTACTTGAAGTTTGAGAGTTAGTAGTTAATTCAATACCATGAAGTTTTAAATGCGTTTGTGATAATGCACCCAAATTTAAAACATCAGCATCGTAATACATTGGTCTTCCAAGTCCGGCTGGTATTTGAGTATATGCATCATATAAAGTGGTTCTATCAACTTGTATTAAATTATTAGCAGGCTCAAATAATTCAACATCATCAATCATCCATCCATAACCACCACCATAAACCTGACTACCACCAGAATACTCCGGAGCTGCAAATCTAAAACGAATCCAAACTTGTGGCTTATTCGCAGCCCAAGCAGAAATATTAAAAATTTTCCAACCATAAGCACGAGTATTTGCACTGCCTCCTGTTATGGATGGATTTGCAAGAATACTATGCCAGTTTAAACTATCACTACTAACTTCAACTATGGTAGTATCTGCATTATAAGAGTAATAAAGCTGATAAAACTTAATCGCAACAGCATTATATCCGGTTGTATTAATTGAAGCAGAAGTTGTAAGCATACTGTTATAAGTGCCATATAAAGGTGGGTTTGCAAAACTAGGAGTATTAGCATCAATATAAAAAAGACCGGTTGTACATGTAGTGGAATTCATATATAAACTTGAATGAACATAATCATCAAATAATGGAGCAGCAGCAGATGTATCATGAATCCATGTCCAAGGTATATTAATAGTAGAACCTGTTCCATAAGATGCAACCCAACCGGAAGCACTTGACATTGTAGAATTCCAAATTGAAGCTTTTGTATTTGATGTGATATTTTTATTCAAATACTTATCAAGATTTTGATATTCTTTTTCTTGACCTGCTTTAATTTTCGAAGGACAAACACCTAAATTTTGTCCAAAGCCGAACATATTACTAATTGATAATAATAGGATAAAAGATAATAGTTTTTTCATTTTTCTCAAATTTTAGTTAAACATTATTTATTACAAAAATAGCAATAAACTATATTACTTTTAATATTTAGTATTTAAAACTTACCAACTTCCACCAGCACCGCCGCCACCAAAACTTCCTCCACCGAAACCTCCAAATCCACCTCCGCTTCCACTTCCTCCACCTGATGAAAACCCGCCCCAACTTCCGCTACCACTATTATTTAATGCTGAAAGCAAAAATAGTGATGTCCAGAATGAAGTGCTCTTACCTCCACCCATTGTGTTACTTCCGCCTTTTTTTATCATTATCAAAACAATAATAATGATAAAAATTGGAATAAAGAAAGTAAAAGCCTTTGTTTTGGGTTTTTCATTTTTATTGTAGCCTGCAGGAAACTCACCAGATGCCAATTGCATAAGAATTGTAGTTGCTTGATCTAAACCGTTATAAAATTTATTTTCGCGAAAATTCGGAATCATTTCATTGTCAGTAATCCTTTTTGATAAAGCATCGGTAATTACTGGTTCTAAACCACGCCCTACGGCAATAAAAGCCTTTCTTTCGCCTTGTTTGCCATTTGGTTTTATCAAAATAACGATACCATTATTTTTATCTTTTTGCCCAACACCCCATTTTTCACCAAGTTTAAAAGCATAATCGGCTCTATCGTAGCCCAATAAATCATCTGTCATTACGATAACTATTTGTGTAGAAGTAGAATCAAAATAACTTACTAATTTAGTTTCAAGACTATTTAGTTCATCAGAAGATAATGTGTTGGTATAATCGTTTACTAATTTGGGAGGATTTGGCTTTTCGGGTAAGTTCTGCGATGTTGCAATGATTGGAAAAAGAAAAGACAAAACAATAAAAAATTGTTTAGAAAAATTTCGGATAATATGAATAATATTTGTTCCCATTTTATTTAAGTGCATAAAGGTAATAAATTTTCGGAATATTTTTATTTTAAATCAAGTTAAAGGTATCTTTAAACAAGTTAACGGTTAATTGAGTATTTTCAGGAAGTCTTAATCTTTCCCATACGAAATCTCATCCGAAAGTTCATTTACATCATCTTTTTGATGTGGAAAATATTTTTTAAGTTGCTCTCCGGTCTTAGTTATTGCTATTATCAAGCCTTCTGCAAATTTAGCTTCTCTAAAACGCATAAGCATTTCATCTTTAATCGTATCCCAGAAATTTTCAGGAACAACTGCATTAATTCCTGAATCACCGATAATTGAAAATTTACGATGACTTAATGCAAGATATATCAACACTCCATTACGTAATTGCGTTTTTTTCATGCCAATTTTTTCAAAAATATACGCAGACCTATCGAGTACGTCACCGGGACAATTATTTTCAACATGTATTCGTATTTCTCCGGAAGTATCTAATTCCGCATTTAAAATAGCTTGTTTAATATCTTCTTTTTGTTCTTCTGTAAAGAACTGTGCTGCACTTGTTGCCATTATATGAGTTATAAAAATACTGATACTATCACCTAAAGTGATAGTATCAGTAACTATGATTTATATTTAACTTTTTTCTTAAAATTTCACTTCAGGCGCTTTTTCTGCACCTGCTGTAGCTTCAAAATAAGCCTTTTTCTGGAATCCAAACATTCCTGCAAACATATTATTGGGGAATCGGCGAATGAAAGAATTGTATTTTTGAGCTTCTTCGTTAAATTTATTTCTTTCAACATTTATCCTGTTTTCAGTGCCTTCTAATTGTGACTGAAGTTCTAAAAAGTTTTGAGTAGCTTTTAGTTCGGGATATTTTTCAACAACAACCATTAATTTTGATAATGCAGAACCTAAACCATCTTGAGCTTTTTGAAATTGCTGCATATTGGCAGCCGTCATTTTTGTAGGATCAATACTTACAGAAGTAGCTTTTGCACGTGCTTCAACCACACCAATCAAGGTTTGTTGTTCGAAATTAGCAACACCTTTAACAGTATTTACTAAATTTGGAATTAAATCAGATCTACGTTGATATGCACTTTCAACTTTAGCCCACTGACTGTTAACGCCTTCTTCTAAATTAGGCATCTTATTATACATACTTATCATAGAAACTATCAGTAAGAAAACTACTGCGATAGCTACAATACCTATAATCCAACCTTTACTTAATTTCATAATTTTTGTTTTTATTTGTTTATAAATTGATTTTTATAATCATACAAAGATAGTATATCTTATTTGATTATTTGAACACTTCTTTTAATAAATTCGGTTAAAGCTTCGCCTTTTAAAAGATTTTGCGATAACAATGCCAAATCAGTTAATTGTTTTACTGTTTCGTTTTGATTGTTTTCGTCGGTGTTGTTTAAAATCTGCCCAATTAAGGGGTGGTTAATGTTTACTACCAGATTGTACATATCAGGCATCGAACCCATATAGGACATACCTCCACCTATTGCTGACATATCTTTCATTCTTCGCATAAATTCAGGTTGAGTAATCAACACAGGTTGATCGGTTTCGCTCATGCTCTCCAATACTATAGTGAATTTTGTTTTTTCAACATTTTTCTCAAAGATTGGTTTTAATTTTTCTTTTTCAGCATCACTTAATTTAGAAGGAATTTCT
Organism: Bacteroidota bacterium; assembly: GCA_013377005.1. Taxonomy (GTDB): domain Bacteria; phylum Bacteroidota; class Bacteroidia; order Bacteroidales; family JACABE01; genus JACABE01. Next base: position 44,746 of record JACABE010000005.1, on the reverse strand, counting down.
TCATCTTTTTTAATGAGCTTTTCAATGGTATCGGCATCTACTCTGACAAAAGTCGTGTTTTCCAGTTTTCGTTCCATCAAATTGATAAAATGGCTGTCCAACACACCGTCCATCACCAACACATCGTATCCTTTATCTTTTGCTAATTGAATATAACCATGTTGGTCTTCAACGTTATTGGTATAAAGATAAACTATTTTTTTGTCTTTGTCAGTCTGTATATCTTTGACGCTTTCTTTATAAGCTTCCAGTGTGAAAAATTTTCCATCGGTATTTTTTAGCAGACAGAATTTTTCGGCTCTTTCGGCAAATTTTTCTTCAGTAATCATGCCATATTCTATAAAAACCTTAATGTCGTCCCATTTTGATTCAAATTCCTCACGCTTGTTTTTGAAAATATCTTCTAATTTATCCGCAACTTTTTTTGTAATATGGCTCGAAATTTTCTTCACATTAGCATCGCTTTGCAAATAACTTCGGGACACATTTAAAGGAATATCGGGTGAATCGAGTACACCATGAAGCAAGGTCAAAAAATCAGGTACAATTCCTTCAACAGAATCTGTTACAAAAACCTGATTGCAATACAATTGTATTTTGTCTTTTTGAACTTCCAGGTTTTTCTTCACTTTTGGAAAATACAAAATACCTGTAAGGTTAAATGGATAATCTACATTTAAATGTATGTTAAACAAAGGTTCGTCAAAAGTATAAGGATACAATTCATGGTAAAATTTTGAATAATCCTCATCGGTTAATTCAGAAGGTTTGATTGTCCATAGCGGTTTTGTATTGTTAATGATGCGAGGTTTCTCAACTTCAATACTTTTATCGTTACCTTTTTCATCTTTTTCGCCTTCTACTTTTTCCCAGGTTTTTTCCATTCCGAATTGAATAGGAATCGGCAAGAATTTGCAATATTTTTTGAGTAAATCTAATAATTTGTGTTCTTCCAAAAATGCTTCAGAGTCTTCGGCTATGTGAAGAATAATATCAGTTCCTCTTTCTTTTTTCGTTATTTCGGTAAGCGTATATTCAGGGCTACCATCGCATAACCATTTTACAGCTTTACTTCCTGTGGTATAAGATTTAGTGTGAATTTCAACTTCTTTGGCAACCATAAAAGATGAATAAAAACCTAAGCCAAAATGTCCGATTAAAGCATGAGCATCGGCTTCGCTTTTACCTTTATATTTTTCAACAAACTCTTCGGCACCAGAAAAAGCAATTTGATTAATGTATTTTTCAACCTCTTCAGCGGTCATTCCAATTCCTTTGTCGCTAATGGTAATGGTTTTGTTTTCTTTATCAAATGTAATTTGAATGGTTAAATCGCCTAATTCTCCTTTGAATTTGCCTAAAGCTGAAAGTGTTTTTAATTTCTGACTTGCATCAACAGCATTGGAAATGAGTTCTCTTAAAAAAATCTCATGATCTGAATAAAGAAACTTTTTAATTATGGGGAAAATATTTTCCGTTTGTACGTTAATCTTACCTTTTTGCATAGTTTAAATTTTTTAATTTTCACACAATGTATCAAAGCGTATGCCAATATAAAAAACATGACAAAATGTCATGTTTTTATTTTAAGACGGATTCGTATCTTATACATTTAAATTTAAAACAAAAGAATTTATATCTCAGAAAATCAACAGCGTAATATAAATCGAAGTTTATAGATGATAATTTTTTTAAAAATATATACTAATTAGAAATTAATTTTTAATTTTACCCTGTTTTTAAAACAGATTTAAAAAACACGAAATACACAAATACACAGAGACATGAATAATAATATTGATTGGAAAAATTTACCTTTTGGTTATTTTAAAACCGATTATAATATTCGCTGCTACTATCGTAACAACGAATGGGGTAAGCTCGAAATTTCTTCTTCGGAATATGTAAACATCCACATGGCTGCTACAGCCTTACATTACGGACAAGAAGCTTTTGAAGGTTTAAAAGCTTTCAGAGGAAAAGACGGTAAAATCAGAATCTTCCGTTTAGAAGAAAATGCCAAACGTATGCAAAACTCTGCGTATGGAATCATGATGGCGCATATTCCTACCGAATTATTCAGAGAAGCCGTGTTAGAAGCTGTTAAACTGAACGAAAAATACATCCCGCCTTACGGAGAAGGTGCATCTTTATACATTCGTCCTGTATTATTTGGTTCGGGTGCTCAGGTAGGTGTAAAACCAGCAAATGAGTATTTATTTATGGTATTTGTAGGTCCTGTTGGTCCTTACTTTAAGGAAGGATTTAATCCGGTAAGTATTCAAATAGTTCGCGATTTCGACCGTGCTGCTCCACTTGGAACCGGTTGCTACAAAGTAGGTGGTAACTATGCTGCAAGTTTAAGAGCTGGCGAAAGAGCACATGACGAAGGTTTTGCATCGGTATTATTTTTAGATGCCCGCGAAAAGAAATACATTGATGAAGCGGGTCCAGCCAATTTCTTTGCTATCAAAGACAATAAATATATTACACCTTCATCAAACTCAATATTGCCATCCATTACCAATATGAGTCTTCGCCAATTAGCCACAGATATGGGATTGACTGTTGAACAACGTCATATCGCAGTAGAAGAATTAGGAGATTTTGAAGAAGTAGGTGCATGCGGAACTGCTGCTGTTATATCTCCGATCAAGAAAATTTTAGACCGCGACACTCAAAAAGAATATTTATATTGTAAAGATGGTAAAGCAGGTCCGGTTTCCACCAAACTATACAATATGCTAAGAGCTATTCAGGAAGGTGAAGTAGAAGATAAATACAACTGGAATACTATTGTAGAATAAATTCGAAAAATATACCAACGCTCCGAAAGGGGCGTTTTTTATTGGGATAAGTAATTGAAATATCAGGAGTACTCAGAGCTTGGAGTTATTATGAAAACATCAGTTAAGGAATTAGAATAAATTAATGTTACATATAAGCTAAAGTATTGAATCTTCTGATTTGTTTTTTGAACGCGGATAACGCGAATCCCTAAAGGGAAACACGGATTTAAACAGATTTTAAACAACAAAAAATCAGATAGGTATATAAAATCCGCAAATATCCGCGTTTACGGAACGTATCCGTTTTATCCGTGTTCTAAATTTTTTATTACATAATTTCTAAAATTTAAAAGACGACTTTAATAACTTTATACTTTTAAAATCTTAAATCATGGAAAATCTAACAATACCTATCATTCAGCAAGCTGACCTAAAAGGGAAAGTTGTTTTAGTAAGAGTAGATCACAATGTAGTAAAAAATGGAATTATCCACGATCCTTATCGCATTGATGCTACTATTGGAACTTTATTTCATATTATTTCGAAAGGTGGAAAAATTATTTTGATGACGCATGTGGGGCGTCCGAAAGATAAAAAAACCGGAGAAATCAATATCAGCGATAAAACCTCAATTCAACCCATTGTAGATTATCTTCAGCAAAAGCTACATATTATATTAAAAGTTCCTGAGTTTTACGCACACGAAAAACAAGGTTATTTAGGTGTAGAAACTTCTGTAAACCACTTGATACGCGAGTTGAAAGAAGGCTTAATAGATGGTATTTATATGCCGAATACACGATGGTTTTCGGGTGAAGAAGCCAAAGGCGAAGAAGCAGATAGGTTTGCTAACCAATTGGCAGGTTTGGCTGATATTTTTATTAACGATGCTTTTGGTTCGTGGCAGGCACATGCTTCTACGGTACAAGTAAGCAAATATTTGCCTTCTTATGCCGGATTTTTGATGCAAAAGGAAATTGCCAATCTTGAGCGAATTTATCATCCTGAAAATCCATTTTTGGCAGTTGTAGCGGGTTCTAAGTTCGACACTAAAATTGATTCACTTTTTGCATTGTTGAAAAAAGCAGATTATTTGGTGTTGGGTGGCGTAATTTACAATGCTTATTTGTGTGCTAAATATGGCTTTACCATTAAAGGTATTGAAGAAGATGATATGCAGCATGCGCTTGAGTTTGTTAAGTTTGCCAAACAATATGCTGACAAAATTATTGAATTGCCTTATATTATTGAGTCTGATACGATGGAGGGCAAGTTGGACGGGAAAAACCGTATGCGAAACATTCATGAGATTAAATCTGGATCTAGTTTGAATTATGTATTGGATATTGCCAAAGAATCTTTTCTGGAAACCAAAGTTATTGAAGTGTTTCATCAGGCAAAAACTATTTTTGTGAATGCAGTAATGGGCTTTACACCTTATTTTAATGAAGGCACCATTGCATTGGATGAGTTAATTGATAGCAATGTAAATGCTATTAAACTTTACGGTGGTGGCGACACCATGCAGGAACTCAAACGATTGTTGCCCGGATTGTATATTTCTGCACTCGACAGCCCTAACTATTATATATTTACTGGCGGCGGTGCCGTATTAAAAGCCATTGAAAACGGAACTACCACCGGACTTGCACCGGTTAAAGCATTGATAACATCAGGCGAAATCTTGGGAAAAACTAAATAAACCTGTAAAATGCTGGAAACCTGACAGGTTTTAAAAACCTGTCAGGTTTAAAATAATGTCTTACACCCCTTCTATCAAAATTTTTGCTAAGCTATAGGCAAATTCCTGTTCTTCATTGTCGGAAGTTAGTTCTACACCGCTTTGTTGGAAATCTTTATGTATTAACCCAAAGGTTTAATCGCACAAAAATTCGCATAAAACACACATATTCAGCCGGTACATACATAGATTCTTATCGTACATACGCATATTTATGCAGTACATTTATAGAAAACAGCAGTACGTTTATAGAATATTACGGTACGTTTAGCAAATAAAAAAAGCTGTGTAGGTACTGTTAAATTTTACATACGTACTGAGTGTATTTGTATAGGTATAAGAAAAATGTTTGGAAGTACGGAAGAATTGGATAAATGGACGGAAAGATTTTATAATTAAGATGTTCTAAGGTGTGGTTTCTTAAGAAAAATTTTGAAACAAATAAAATATTTACATATTATTTGCTTTTTATTTTTTTTATGTCGTACATTTGTTCTTAATATTTAAAAAACAATACTATTATCATGTAGAAATTAAAACATTATAAAAAAATGCTTAGGTAATTTGACTACGCTGATTTTTTTATGTAAATAAAAAGTGGTATTCAGACCCAACCGAAAAATTGGGCGGATTGAAAAGCAAAGAGAAGGGAAAATAAAATTTAAATAAAAATGAAACAAATCTTAAATCTTACAGTGCTCATAGCAGCATTATTTTTTACAGGGCTTAAAGCTCAGACCACCACAGCCATTAAGCCCAATATGGTTAAAGTAGAAGGTGGCAGTTTTTATATGGGTAGCAATAGTGGCGAAGAAGACGAAAAAGACGAAAAACCCAGCCATTATGTAACGGTAAGCAGTTTTAATATGTGCACACACGAAGTTACCGTAGCCGAGTACAAAGCATTTTGCTTGGCAACCTCCCGCCCGATGCCCGAAGCACCTAGCTGGGGATGGAACAACAAACATCCTATGATAAATGTAAACTGGAACGATGTTGTAGCGTATTGCAACTGGTTGAGTGATGAACTCAACGGCGATTATCGCCTGCCCACCGAAGCCGAATGGGAATATGCAGCCCGTGGTGGTAAAAAAAACACTTCTTATATTTATGCAGGCAGCAACGATTTGGACGAAGTAGGCTGGAACCAGGATAATTCCGGTGCACAAGCCAACTCAGTAATGAAGAAAAAACCAAACGAACTCGGTTTGTACGATATGAGCGGTAATGTATGGGAATGGTGCAGAGATTGGTACGAAAAAGAATACTATACCAATTCTCCCTCAACCAATCCTAAAGGACCTGCAACGGGGTCTCACCGTGTGTTGCGTGGTGGTGGCTGGGGCTCCCCCGCTGCTTACTGCCAGGTTGCTTTCCGCGGCAGCAACGCTCCCGACTACCGTGGCTTCTTCATCGGTTTTCGTGTTGTGTCACACGAGTAAACAGTGGTATTTCGACTACGCTTAATGACCAAAGGTTTACCGAAAGCTGCCCAATTTAGGAGTTTTGTATGAGTTTATAATACAGAGTTAAATCTTAGAAATAATTGTATGGAGAACAACAACGACCCAATTAACGAACGAATAGACTTTCACCATAATGAAATGATTGGGCTATTCAAAATAATGGAATTTGTTGAACAACAAATTTTGATTACTGAAAAAGAAAGCGTGATTGAGCTTTTTAACACAACAGTTAATCAAATAAAATATATTAGTTTTTTATCAGCTGCTTACCTTGATTTATTAACTTCTTTTAGAGGATTGATAAGTACTAAAACAACTTGGGATGAAATATACTATTCAAGAAATGGTTTATTGGCAATTTATGAAGCAATCAAAACTTACGATGTTTATCAAAAAAACTTTCGCGTATTAATTATTTCAAATTATTCCCATTTATATGATGAATACAATGGTTTAAATATAGTGCTTAAAAAAATAAAAAAGGAATATGATTATGATAATAAAATATCCGTTTTAAGAAACAAAGCAGTCGGTCATTATGACAAAAACTATGTTATTTATTATAATCTAATTCAAAATATTGATGTGAAATCATCAAAAAAAGCTGTTGCGGATTTTGCTAATTTTTTACAATCTGTGTTGAAATTCAACTATAAAATCATTGATGAATTACAAATAAGTTCAAAATTAAACGCTGACAAAGCAAAAGCTGAATGGGTATCAGCGCTGAAGAAAAAATAATACAACCACTGTTCATCGTAGCGAGACGCTACGACTAACAATAGGAGAAAACAGGGTAGTATGATTCATTCAAATTACCCTGACTTACTCACTTTTTGTAGTCTTTCAAAGTTAATAATTTCGATGTTTTTGCCACTTACTTTAATAATTCCATCGGTATCGAAATTGCGCAAGGTGTGAATTACATTCTCTTTGGAACATCCGGCAAATTCGGCAAGTTCCTGTCGCGACAGCGTGAGGGTAAACAATTTGTCTTCATATACATTTTTCGAAAGATAAAGTAATATATCGGCAATTCTTCCATTTACCTGTTTGTGAGCTAAGCTTATAAAATTAAGGATAGAGCTTCTAAATAAATCTGTTGACATCTTTAATACATTCATCATAAATAATTTGTTATTTATGGCGAGCATTTTCAAATTATTTAAGTCAATCAAACAGCCACGACAATCTTCAATTGCAATAATCGAAAAGATATTTATTTCCTCATTAAGTATGTTGGCTAAACCCAATAAAGTGGGTGCTTTATTAATAGATAAAATAAGATTTTTGCCATTTTCATCTTCAAAGTTGAATTTAACTTTACCTTTGAGTAAATACATTAAATAACTGGTTCGCATTCCTTGTTTAAAAATAATTTCTCCTTTTTTAAACTTTTGCTGAATTGTGCTTTGAAATAAAAAATCAAAATCTTCTTCGCTAATCGATTTATTACAGGTTGCTTTAAAAAAACAATCAAAACAATCTTCCGAAATCTCGCTCATTTTAGCATCCATTTTCTCTATTTTTTTAATTTGTAAAGATATACGTTTTTAAGCAATCAAAAAGATGGAGTTTTTCACTTTTTAAAATATTATTTATCATTAAATAAGATGAAGTATATGGACTCCATTTCAAGCTAATTTACATTAGGTTAGTCTAATTTTGCAACGTAAAAATAATTAAAATTTAGATATGGATATTCAAAAAATAACTGTTTTTGGTGGTTGCGGCAAAGATGGGAAAAGTGAAAATGTAGAACGTTTTGATTTAGAAATGGGCGATATTATTAGTATTGTTGGTCCTACAGGATGTGGAAAAACCACTCTTATCAATGATATTGAATTGTTTGCAAATTGCAATACACCATCAAAGCGCAAAGTACTAATTAATGATGAAACGATACCTGAAGATTTCTCTTTCGACCCTAAAAAACATCCCATTGCGTTAATTTCGCAACACACCAATTTTCTTTCCGATTTACCGGTTGGCGAATTTCTTAAAATTCATGCAACCGTTCGTGGTGCAGAAAACATTACACAAATTATAGCAGAAACACTCGACTTTGCTAACCAATTGACTGGCGAAGCTATTATTTTGGAAACTGCAATGACCGAGCTTTCCGGTGGACAAACCCGTTCTTTACTCATTGCTGATGCTGTAATTATCGGAAACTCACCTATCATTTTGCTCGACGAAATTGAAAATGCAGGTATTGACCGCACCAAAGCTTTGAAATTATTGAAAAACTACAAAAAAATATTTGTGTTTGTTACCCACGATCCACGTATTGCACTTTTATCCGATTACAGAATTGTGATGAAAGCAGGTTCTATGCAGAAATTAATTCGCACCAACTTCGAAGAACGTTTAGCTGCAAACGAATTAAAGAAAATAGATGATATTATACTGCATTTTCGTGGACTTATCCGTGCAGGCGAAGAAATATCAGAAGTTGTTTTAAGAGAAAGTATTAATAAATTAGTAACAGAACAAAAATGAAATTAGTAATATTTGCAGGTCCGCCAACATGCGGAAAAACCACAGTAATTCGTCAGGTAATCCGTAGAATGTTGAAAAAAGATTACAAACCGGCCTTTATTAAAATTGATGTGTTGTATGCCGATGAAGACGAAAGTATTCAAAAAGAATTTGGCATTCCTACTAAAAAAATATATTCAGGGGAACTTTGTCCCGACCATTGCAATGTAGTGGTGCTCGACGAAGCTGTAGAATGGGCAGAACGCGAAGGAAGCGATTATTTATTTGTTGAAACTGCAGGTCTTTGCTTGCGTTGCTCGCCTTATGTTGAAAATTCTTTGGGTATTGTGGTGTTAGAAGCTACCAGCGGAATGAATTTACCTCGCAAAATTGGACCAATGCTAACATTAGCTGATATTGCAGTTATCACAAAAATAGATTTAATTTCTCAGGCAGAACGCGAAGTTTTTAGATACAGAGTTTTAGAAGCTGCAAAAGACATTAGCATAGTAGAAAGCAATGCTTTATATGGTATTGGTATCGATCCTATTGTAAAACAAATTGAGAAAACAAATACCATAGAATTCCCAATGTTCTTACGTGGAAATCCTCCTGTTGGAACTTGTACAATATGTGTTGGTAAAAAAGAAATTGGTGCAAAAAACCATTTTGGAGTTTTACGCACATTGGAGCAGGAATTATTTTATGTTGGAGAATAATGAAACATGAAATTTATTTAGATAATGCAGCAACAACTCGTATTGATAAACGAGTTTGGGAAACTATGCTGCCATTTTTAAATGATTATTATGGGAATGCATCGAGTTTACATCATTTTGGCACGAGCATAAAAGAGCAAATACAAGAATCAAGGAAAAAAATTGCTCAATACATTAAATGCGAAGCGGAGGAAATAATTTTTACTTCGAGTGGTACTGAAGCCAATAATTTTGCTTTAAAAGGAATAGCATTTGCAAATCGCTCGAAAGGAAATCATATTATTGTTTCTTCTATAGAGCACGATTGTGTTTTGAATACTTGTAAATGGCTCGAAACACAAGGTTTTTTTGTTACTTATTTACCCGTTGATAAAGATGGATTTATTGATTTATATCTTTTAAAACGTTGCATAAATCTTAAAACAATACTTGTTTCGGTAATGCATGTAAACAATGAAATCGGTACCATCCAACCCATTTCCGAAATAAGTAAAATCTGCAAAGAACGAAATGTTTATTTTCATTCCGATGCTTGTCAATCGTTTGGAAAAACCCCTGTAGATATTCAAAACATTGATTTGTTAACCATTAATGCACATAAAATATATGGGCCAAAAGGTATAGGCGCATTGGTTATTAAAAAAGGAACTAACATTACACCATTGTTACATGGAGGCGGTCAGGAATTTGGTTTGCGATCTTCTACCGAAAACATTGCTGGAATTGTAGGCTTTGCAAAAGCAGTAGAATTATGCTTTGCAGAAATGAATGTTGAAAATGACCGAATTTCCAATTTACAAAAAAAGATTTTTTCTTTGCTGAATGATACGCTTGAAGATGTTTATTTTAACGGAAGCATAAAAAATCGATTGCCACACAATATTAATTTCTGTATAAGAAGTCTGGAAGGCGAAAGCATGCGTTTGCTATTATTGCTGGATGAAGAAGGAATCGCTGTTTCTTCCGGTTCGGCTTGCTCCTCAAATAGTGAAAATTCAGCATCTCATGTTTTGCAAGCAATTGGTTTAAATCCTTTTGAAGCACGTGGTTCAATTAGAGTCAGCCTTGGACGCTACAATACTGAAAACGAAATTAATTATTTCTTAGATAAACTACAAGAAGTAATTTGCAAGTTAAAACCAATTTTTACATAAGAAAAAATGAAACAAAATATTTTTACAAAACATCCAAAAGAAGTAGGTATGAATTATTTTGAACATTTTTGTTTTGCATTAATGTTAGCCCGAAAAATGTTTTTCGCAATTTTTGCATCATTAATACATGCAATTTTTCCGTTTCTATTTACTACTTACACCAGCGATACAATTAAAAAATTGCATGATATTTTTTCAAATCGACTAAAAAATTATAACAAAAATTAAGTATGAATACAGAAGTAACAACTAAAACAAACGAAATAGCCGAACAACTGCCACAATTAGATTGTGGAGCTTGTGGTTACAAAACATGTGGATTATTTGCCGAGTTTGTTGAACACAACCCAAATGAGTTGAAACGTTGCATTCACCTGAATGGTAAAACGGAAAAGTTACAGAACATGATGGCATGTAAATCGTGTGCAACAGAAAAAATGGCGTGGAAAGACAATTTACAACGTGATTTTGATTTTATCCTCGATTGTTTCGAGAATGAACCCGGCCCCAGAGAAACAATGTTGCCATATAATCCTACATTGGTTAAAGAACTTGGTGTGAAAAAAGGTGATATTATGATAGGTCGTCCAATGGGAATGTCATGTGGATGTCCGATTACGCACTGTGGCGTTGTAACAGATGTTGATGCCAGAAATGGAGTCATTAACTGGTGTGTTACAGGACCATTAAAACCACGTACCGAAGGATTTGTTGATATAGGTTATTATGTTGCTCAAGGTTACGAAGGCATTATAAAAGAAAGCAAAGTTCCTATTCAACTTGGAATGCGATATTGGTTTTTGCCACGTCGATGCATGTTACAATGGCGTCATAGTGGTTTAGTAAATGCCATCACAAAAATGAAAGATGGAAGCCTGAAAATACGAATTGAAGGCTTATTTATAGGATAGGACTATTATTAAAAAATTATATTTATTCTAAAGTCTAAGTCCTCGATGCAACTTAGGCTTTAGGATATTTTTGTTGTTGAGCTTAAATCAAGTATTTTTGGTTTTTCAAAAGACACTGTTACCTTCCTAATATATATTTGCTCAATTTCGAGTAATGGTAAATTTCTTTTTGAACAAAACTTAGCCTTCTTACATGCTAGCTTATCCTTTGTTTGAGCACTTTTATCGAAAATATTTTGAAAAATTGCATTAAATATTGTAAACTTGCTGAAAATTTCAAAACAATCTAATTTTATAGCAATGAAACAATTTTTTAAATTTATGTTTGCCTCTATGTTAGGCACCTTTCTGATTTTGATTGTATGTTTTTTCTTATTTATCGGAATATTGGTTTCAATGATTTCGTTTTCTAATAAGGACGAAGTTAAAATTTCTAATAAATCAGTACTTCATATCAAACTCGAAAATATGGTTTCCGATCGTTCATCGAACAATCCTTTTCAGGCGTTTAATTTTAACACCATGAAAAGCAATAAAGAACTTGGATTGAACGATATTCTTGCAAATCTTAAAAAAGCCAAAACCGATCCTAACATTAAAGGGATTTATCTTGATGTAAGCAATATTCCTATGGGTATTTCACTTTTAGAAGAAATTCGCAATGGATTAATTGATTTCAAAAAATCAGGGAAATTTATTATCAGCTATAGCGAAATGTATTCTCAAAAAGCGTATTACCTGGCATCAGTTTCTGATAAAATTTATCTAAACAAAGAAGGTAGTATTGATTTTCATGGCTTGGCTGCCGAAATTATGTTTTTCAAAGGCTTGATGCAAAAATTAGATGTTGACATGCAAATAATCCGTCATGGAAAATTCAAAAGTGCAGTTGAACCATTTTTACTTGATAAAATGAGTGATCCCAATCGTGAACAAACACGTCAGTTTATTGGAAGTATATGGAATCATATTGTGAAAGGTATATCCGAATCGAGGAACATAAGTATTGCTCAGTTGCAAAACATAGCTGATAGTTTACTCGTTCAATCGGCCGACGATGCGTTGAAATATAAATTTGTTGACGAATTGGTATATAAAGATCAACTTATTGATATCCTTAGAAAAAAATTAAGTATTAGCGATAAAGAAGATATTGATTACATTACACTTTCAAAATACGAAGATGTAAAAACAAATGCCACAAAAACCAAGTTTTCAAAAAACAAAATAGCTATTATTTACGCTGTTGGTGCTATTGAAGGTGGCAAGGGAAACGACCAAACAATAGGCTCTGAAAAAATTTCGGAAGCAATACGTAATGCAAGAATTGATAATAATGTAAAAGCAATTGTTTTAAGAGTAAATTCCCCTGGTGGTGATGCGTTAGCGTCTGATGTTATTTGGAGAGAAGTAATGCTGGCAAAAAAAGCAAAACCTGTAGTAGTTTCTATGGGCGATTATGCTGCTTCGGGCGGATATTATATTGCTTGTGCTGCTGATAAAATTATTGCAAATCCTACAACTATAACCGGATCAATTGGAGTTTTCGGCATGATTCCTAACTTGCAAAAAATGTTTAATAATAAATTAGGCATTACCTTCGACACTGTTTTGACCAATAAAAATGCAACAGCTATTTCAGGTAATCGTCCACTAAGCACTTTTCAGGAAAAGGTAATACTTAATCAAATCGAACGCATCTATGGTGTTTTTATCGCACATGTTGCCGAAGGTAGAAAAATGACCATTGAACAAGTTGATAATATAGGACAAGGAAGAGTATGGAGTGGTTTTGATGCCAAACGAATCGGTTTAGTTGATGATTTTGGAGGTATAGATAAAGCTATTGAAGAAGCAGCAAAACTTGCAAAACTTACAGAATATAAAGTGATAGAGTATCCTAAACAAAAAGAATTTTTTCAACAAATTATGGAAGAATTTTCAGGTGAAAATGCAACTACCAAAGCTTTGCAAAAGGAATTAGGTGAAAATTATGTTTATTATCAAACTTTAAAATCTATTTCGTCAATGAAAGGAATTCAAGCAAGATTACCTTATGTTATTAGTTTGGATTAATAATTAAAAAAGAAATAAGAAAGGAGATTTGTTTAAGACAAATCTCCTTTCTTATTTTATAGACAAATAGGTTGAATTAAAAAAACATGACATTTTGTCACACATCCAAAAAAATATATTAATTTTACATTCAAATTTTTTACTTTAATTTTTGAATTATATCGTTGAAAATCAATAAAAATGAATATTCAGGCAATCAAACAACGTTTTGAAATTATAGGAAACTCACCATTACTTGATAGAGCTATTGAGATAGCCTGTCAAGTAGCTCCTACTGATATTACAGTTTTAATTACAGGAGAAAGTGGCGTTGGAAAAGAGGTTTTCCCAAAGATTATTCATCAGTTAAGTGCCAGAAAACATGGACCCTATATTGCCATCAACTGTGGTGCAATACCAGAAGGAACTATAGATTCAGAATTATTTGGACACGAAAAAGGTTCTTTTACGGATGCACATGAAGCGCGTAAAGGCTATTTTGAAGTAGCAAATAATGGCACTATTTTTCTTGACGAAGTAGCAGAATTACCACTTTCTACACAGGTTCGTTTACTTAGAGTTCTTGAATCCGGAGAATTTATGAAAGTTGGTTCATCTAAGGTCATAAAAACAAATGTTAGGGTAGTAGCAGCAACTAATGTAAACATTCTTGAGGCCATACAGAAAGGAAAATTCAGGGAAGATTTATATTATCGGCTTAATTCGGTTCCTATTACTATTCCTTCACTAAAAGACAGAAAGCAAGATATTGATTTATTATTTAGAAGGTTTGCCAACGATTTTGCAGAAAAGTATCGTATGCCTTCTTTGCAGCTTGATGATAAAGCTCGCCAATACCTTATGAATTATCATTGGCAAGGCAATGTTCGTCAACTTAAAAATATTACCGAACAGATATCCATTATTGAACGAGATAGAGATATTACACTTGAAACACTCGAAAAATATTTACCGGAAACCAGTTTTCGAGAACTTCCGGTACTTCTTGATAAATCGGATGCTACCAAAGGGTTTTCTGAAAGGGAATTATTATACAAAGTTCTTTTCGACATGAAACAAGATATTCATGATTTAAAAAAGATTATTGCCGATATCTTGCAAACAACTGGTATAAATGCAAATATTAATCACAAAAAGAATACTTTTATTGAAAAATATAGCCCCGAATTTGATGCTTTTATTGATGAAGATAAAGAATTTGAAATTCAACATACATTTGAAGAAAAATCTACTCAGGAATCAACAAAAAACTTCATAGAAGTTGAAGAAATACTATCTTTACAAAAAAAAGAAATGGATTTGATAAAAAAAGCTGTAGAGAAATATAAAGGGAAACGCAAAAAAGCAGCTGCAGAGCTAGGTATCTCTGAAAGAACACTCTACAGAAAATTAAAAGAATTTGAGATAAATATTTAAACGAATAGTTTTTGTATCAATAATTGTCTGAATAATGCGTAAAGTTTTTAAAATATTATCAATTATCCTTATAACAATCTTATTTAATGGATGTGGATTCTATTCGTTCACAGGAGCATCTATATCTCCTGATGTAAAATCAATTTCAATAATACAATTTCCAAATAATGCATCATTGGTTCAGCCAACATTAAGTCAAACATTTACGCTTGCTTTGCGTGATAAATTTGCAGCACAAACTAATTTAAATTTACTAAAAACCAACGGCGATTTGAATATTGAAGGTGAAATATCTGATTATTCGATTCAAGCTGTGGCAGTTCAAGCCAATCAACTAGCTGCACTAAACCGATTAACAATTACAGTAAAAGTAAAATTTACCAATAATAAAGATAATAAACAGGATTTTGAAACTTCGTTTTCCAGATATAGAGAGTATGATAGTCAACAAAATTTATCGTCTTTAGAAAGCAAATTGATTGAAGAAATAAATAAAGAACTGGTAGATGATATCTTTAACAAAGCAGTGGTTAATTGGTAATTAATATTTAAAAGTTTTATTATGACTCCAAATGATTACATCCTATATTTGCAATTTCCGGGAAAATTAAGCAATAATAGTATTCCAAAGATTACTGAACTAACATCAAAATACCCTTTTTGCCAAGGTTTACAAATACTTTTAGCTTTAAATTTGCAACAAATTCAAAGTAGTGATTTCGAAAAACAACTGTCAGTTGCAGCAATATGTATACCTAGTCGTAAAATACTAAAAAAAACAATTAACTCGTTTTCAGCCTCCGGTATAAAAAAAGAAATAACAACCCAAGCAAATTCAGAAGAAATTGTTGCTGAAATAATTATTAATGACATTATTGAAGCTAACGAAGAAGTTTCCGCAACAGTTTATAACTCTGAAAAAGAAATAATTATTGATAAATTTTTAAAAGAGAAACCTAAAATCAATACGCCACTTCCCAATAAAGAATTTTCTTCTGATATTGAAAAAAATAGTCTTGTCGAAAATGATGATATTGTAAGTGAAACGCTTGCTATTGTATATGAAAAACAGGGGTATTACAAAAAGGCAATAAAAATTTATGAAAAATTAAGTTTGGAAAATCCCGAAAAAAGTAGTTTCTTTGCAAGCCGAATAAAATTTTTGAAAAATATTAGTAATCAACAATAAAAAATAAATATAATGGGACTATATGTTTTTATCTCAGTATTGATACTTATTACTTGTATCTTAATAGGCTTAATAGTTTTGGTTCAAAATTCAAAAGGTGGTGGTTTAGCATCTAGTTTCGCCTCGTCTAATCAAATTATGGGTGTTAGAAAAACAGCCGATTTTTTGGAAAAAGCAACTTGGACATTAGCTGTAGTATTACTTTTCTTAAGTTTAGTTTCTGTTTTTGCTATTCCTCGCAACAATCAGGAAGGTACTTTAAAAACAGAATTGTCTACTGAAAATGCAACAGCACCTATCAATGCAGCAACTCAGGCACCGGCTCAGCAAAAACCTGCTCAAGAAAAACCTTCAGGCGAAGCTCCTGTTAAATAAAAAATACAAAAAATACAATTAAAGTGTCAGAGTGTATTACATTTCTGACATTTTTTTTGAACAAAAACTCCAGAAAACAGACATTTTGTCATGTTTTTCGATTAAAAGCAGAATGGCACAGAAAATGATAATAGCATTCAGACAAATAAAAAAATAAAAACATATTGTATAACAAATAATCATTAAGTATTATGTCAAAATTAAACATTAAACCATTAGCAGACAGAGTTATTATAGAGCCTGCTGCTGCTGAAATGAAAACATCAGGTGGAATTATTATTCCTGACACAGCAAAAGAAAAACCACAAAAAGGTATTATTGTTGCTGTTGGCAACGGAAAAAAAGATGAACCCATGACCGTTAAAGTTGGCGACAATGTTTTATATGGTAAATATGCAGGAACAGAAATCACCTACGAGGGAAAAGAATATCTTATTATGAAAGAAGCTGATATTTACGCTATCGTTTAATCAACAAGAATTATTAATCATTTATAACAACAAGAATTATGGCTAAAGATATAATTTTCAACTGGGAAGCACGTGAATCATTAAAAAAAGGCGTGGATGCATTATCAAATGCAGTGAAAGTAACCCTTGGACCTAAAGGTCGCAATGTAATTATCGATAAAAAATTTGGTTCACCTGCAATTACCAAAGATGGTGTTACAGTTGCAAAAGAAATTGAATTAAAAGACACTGTTGAAAACATGGGTGCTCAAATGGTAAAAGAAGTAGCATCAAAAACAGCTGATTTAGCTGGAGACGGAACCACTACTGCTACCGTTTTGGCTCAGGCTATCATAACAACAGGTTTAAAAAATGTAACTGCCGGTGCCAATCCAATGGATCTGAAACGTGGTATTGACAAAGCAGTAATTGCAGTAATTGCTGACCTTAAAAAACAATCAAAATCTATTGGTGATAGCAACGAAAAAATTGAACAAGTAGCTACTATTTCGGCTAATAACGATTCTTTTATCGGAAAAATGATTGCTGAAGCAATGAGCAAAGTAAAAAAAGAAGGTGTTATCACTATCGAAGAAGCTAAAGGTATTGAAACTACTGTAAAAGTAGTTGAAGGTATGCAATTCGACAGAGGTTATATTTCTCCTTATTTTGTAACTGATACTGATAAAATGGAAACTGTCTTCGAATCTCCGTATATCCTTATCTACGACAAGAAAATTTCTAATATGAAAGACTTTCTTCCTATTTTAGAAAAAGTAGTTCAAACTGGACGTCCTTTATTGATTGTTGCCGAAGATGTTGATGGTGAAGCATTGGCTACTTTAGTTGTAAATCGTTTGAGAGGTTCATTGAAAATTGCTGCCGTAAAAGCTCCTGGTTTTGGCGACAGACGTAAAGAAATGTTGGAAGACATTGCCATCTTAACTGGTGGTATTGTTATTTCTGAAGAAAAAGGCTACAAATTAGAAGATGCTGATCTTTCTTATTTAGGGCAAGCCGAAAAAATTACCGTTGACAAAGACAATACAACTATTGTTAGTGGTAAAGGTGAAAAATCAAACATTGAATCCCGTATCAATCAGATTAAAGTTCAGGTTGAAAAAACAACTTCTGACTATGACCGCGAAAAACTACAGGAACGTTTGGCTAAATTAGCCGGTGGTGTTGCTGTTATTTACGTAGGTGCTGCCAGTGAAATTGAAATGAAAGAAAAGAAAGACCGTTTCGACGATGCTTTACACGCAACGCGTGCAGCTATCGAAGAAGGTATCATTCCTGGTGGTGGTATAGGCTACATCAGAGCTATTGCTGCTATTTCTAAATTAAAAGGCGATAATGAAGACGAAAATACAGGTATTGCAATTATCTTAAGAGCTTTGGAAGAACCATTGCGTCAGATTGTAGCTAATGCAGGTTTAGAAGGTTCTGTAGTGGTTCAGAAAGTAAAAGAAGGAAAAGGTGATTATGGCTTCAATGCCAGAACTGATGTTTACGAAAATTTATTCGCAACTGGTGTTATTGACCCAACCAAAGTAGCAAGAGTTGCATTAGAAAATGCAGCTTCTATTTCAGGAATGTTATTAACTACTGAATGTGTTTTAGCAGAGATTAAAGAAGAAACTCCAGCTCCTCCAATGGGTGGAGGAATGCCTGGCGGTATGGGGGGAATGTACTAATCCATTTGTAAAGTTATAACATTGAAAGTTTATAAAGTAAACTAAAATCTTTAAAACACAACATAAAAATCCTGTCAAAACCTGACAGGATTTTTTATTTAAAGCTAAAAAATGTAATTTTACATCCCTCAAAAAATGTATATATTTATGATAAATTCTGATTTTGCAAAACTGGAAAATACCATTTTACATAAAATTGGTAATAAATTAAATGAAGAAGGTATTCGCTTTTCCAAATCGCCTATTATAACTGATGATGAAATTAACAACTTATTGCTCAAGTATTTTTTCTCACCATTCAAACAGAATGAATATTTCAATCTATACCATGATACTGATATTAAACTGAATGAAATTTACAGCTATGTAAGTGCTATTTTTACTGATAATCAGGAATTATTCAATCAGTCGGTAAATATTGCCAAGCATTTGTACGAACAATCGGTACATCCAAAAATAAAAAATGGCGAAATCTATGTTACTTATTTTAAAGATTGTATGTTGGATGGCGAAAACATGGATGCTATAGGGATTTTTAAATCAGAAACCCGAGATACTTATTTAAAAGTATATCCAAGTAGCGATGGTTTTAAAATTGATAGCGAAACAGGTATTAATATTAATAAATTAGAAAAAGGTTGTCTGATATTTAATACCGAAGCAGAAAAAGGCTATGTAGTTGCTTTAGTTGACAACCTCAGCAAAGGAAGCGAAGCTCAATACTGGATTGATAATTTTTTGCATGTTAAAACCCGCGAAGATGAATATCATCACACCCAAAATGCATTAAATCTATGCAAAAATTTTGTAGTTGAAAGCTTACCGAAAGAGTACGATGTTACCAAAGCAGACCAAGCCGATATGCTCAACCAAAGCTTACAGTTTTTTAAAGAAAATGAAACATTTAGCCTTGACAATTTTGCTGAGAATGTAATGAAACATCCACAGATTATCGAAACTTTCAAACAATACAAGCAAAATTATGAAAACGAAAACGAAATCAAGATTGCCGATGATTTCGATATTTCAGAAACAGCTGTAAAAAAGCAAAGCCGGGTTATGAAAAGTGTTATTAAACTAGATAAAAATTTTCATATTTATATACATGGTAAACGTGAAATGATAGAAAAAGGCTTTGATGAAAACACTGGCATGCATTTTTACAAATTATTTTACAAGGAAGAACTATAATTATTTTAATTTTTTATGAGGAAACCTACAAAAATTGAATTGCTTAATACTATCCCATTTATTATTATTTTATTACTTTTCTTATTCTTACCAGATATACTACCAAAGCAACTTTACTATTTGTCTTGCATAATTGTTTTTATTCGATTTGGACTCCCTGTAATTCCAACTTGGCCAAATTATTTATATATCGATTTTTCTAAAATTATAAATTTTCTTTTTTGGCTCGTAATTGTTGTTTTAATTTATTACATTGATCATTATTCTAAATTAAGATTATTATCAGAAAAGAAAATAGCTTTAAATTTATTTATTCTTTTTTCATATTTTCATATTATAAGAGGGCTTTTTTACTTAATTAACAAGGAAGAGCCTATTTTTAAACAAAAATATAATGATATAGGTGATTTTATAAAATCAAGAAATCGTGAAATTACTAAAGCAGACTTAGAATATACAAATACTTATTTTCTTATATATTTTATTATTCTAATAATTACTTTAAACAATTAATATCAACTATTTAAATCAAGTTTTAAAAGTAATATTAATAAAAATAAAATACAAAAGCGGAGCTATTCGAAAAAATAACTCCGCTTTATATTTGTTAAACTTGTGAATTATTAAACGTTAGTAAAGTTTTTAATCTGTTATAATTAGAAGGGTCTTGGTTCAAGCATTGGAGGTCTTTTATCAAAAATCATTCTTTGTTCATCGTCCAGTATTTTCCGAATGTCCAGATCATGGGCAGCCTGCATTTTGGCCAGTTGAATTTTAACAAACCCTATTTCATCGATTTGTTTTTCAATTTCTTTCATATCAGGTGTTTTTAACGTAGAAAGGGTCAGCAACTTGGCTTCTTTTTCCCTGATATTGTTTTCAAGTGGTAATTTTGCAATGGCTAGAGTTATCTGAAGCTTATGAATACTTTCCGATTGTTCTTTATTTAGGTTCGGGATACCGGGAAGTACTGGAGGTGGAGGATTAGGTAAATGGTTTTTAAATTCCCCCTGAGGTTGATTTTGAAGCCAGGGTTGTTCAGGTTTTGTTTTATTTTCCTGGGCATTTAATGAGAGCTGCAAGCCCATTACAAAAAGCACGATGATTGCTAAGATTTGTTTTGTTTTCATATGTTTTATAATTAAAATGTTTATTAATATTTTTATGTTCTGTTAAATATATTTTGTCCTTTTAGACAATATCTTTTAGGTAAGGAATTTTATTCGTATAAGATCAATATCAATAGAAATATTGGATTATATTTCAATATTTTCCTTAGGGGATTAACTTCTTATTCTTTATTTTAAATGTTTATGTTCTACGGACAATTTAAAATTGAATTTGTTATATTGCCTTCGTTCTTCCATTTACTTCTCATTTAAAATTAAAATTAACAATTAATAATTCAAAAACCCTCTATAGGCATGCGTTCATTCCCCTTTTCGTTCTCCTCGTCTGAGTTTACCCATGTCCATAAAGAGATCTTTCAGCATTTGTTTTTGTTCTACATTGCAGATGTTTCCCAATTCAATGACATGATAAAAAGTATATAAATCAATTTTCTCTGCCAACAAGCCAATCTGATGAATCATGATTTTCATATTGGCAGTATCTGTGCTATTTTCGAAAGCTGACAGAAAAAGCTGTTGTTTATATTGATGCAAACTATCGAGTAAGGGTGTAATTTTACGCATTTGCTGCTGTTCGCTTTCATTAAATGCCATTTGTTGAGTTGCATTTAATTTTAATTCTGCGATTACAAAGTCAGGGATTAGTTTTTCCGAACGGGGCGGTGGTGGAAAGGGGCGTGGTGGTTTGTGCAGCCATATCATACTAAGAGTAGCTACATTTAAAACAACCAAAATAACAATGGCCCAGAATGCAAATTTCTTTTCTTTAAAATAATTCATAAATCCTCCTTTTATTTTTTAATACATAAATAATAATCACTGCTTCTCATATAGCTATCCGAAAGCTGTATCAGGGCAATAGTTCTTGTATCATTATACAAACGTAAGTTGTGCAGATAAGAATAAACAATTGTTACATTGAAACCAATCAGAAATACAATCAATATCGGTTTGAGCATCGCCTGAAAATTAAAAACAACAGATTTTGATTGTAATTTTTTTTCAATATAAGCCATCTGACGAGTTTCAAAAAATGGATTTGCTTTTACTTTATCCGGTTTCTCGAACAACATCATGCTTTCTTCTGCTTCTTGTATGTAATTTTGTGTTTTCATATCTTTATGTTTATATTGACGTGAAATGTTACAATATCCTTCAAACATTTTCATTATTTCTATAATAATTTTCGAGTTGTTTTTTTAAAGAAACTTTAGCTCGGGATAATAAAGATTCCACTGCCGATTCGCTGGTATCCATTACCTTCGAAATTTCGCGCATCGACAAATCTTCAAACTTCGAAAGGGTAATGGCGATGCGTTGATTTTGTGGTATTAAATCCAATGCCTGATACAAAACTTTTGTTCGCTCCCTGTTTTCCATCATTGTCAATGCATCATCTTCGTACTGTACAATTTCTTTGGTATTGATATGATCAATATGAATCAATTTTTTAAAGAAAGCAATCCTTTTTTGGGTATTCCGTTTTCTGCAGACATCCAGAGATTTATTCACTGCAATGCGATAAATCCAGGTAGCAATACTTGATTCTCCTCTGAAACGTTGATATGACAGATAAACTTCTAAAAAGACTTCCTGCGCAACATCTTCAGCATCCTCTCGGCTATGAAGAAAACCATAACAAGTATTTACAACCTTGTCTTTGTATACTTCCATCAGTTCACGAAATATTGCCGATTCATTCATTTAGATGATATCCTATAAATTAATTAAAATACTTAAATCAAGCGTAAATTTAGTAATTATTGATAAAAGAAAAGATACCTTTTGAAGTTATCAATCTTTTATATTATATAGATGCAAAATAGATTAATATCCTTCGGCACAAAATTTGATGTAAATATACAATGAATTAAGTTTTCGAGTTAAAATTTCTTAATAATACTAATCTTGAGCAAAATAAGCTTATTTTTGTCTAACAATTAATATGAAAGAATATGAAAAAAATATTTATTCTCTTGGTGGTTATCATTAATGTTCATCTAACTTCTATTTCACAACAGATTACGGTAACAAACACAGATATGCCTTCTACTGGCAATATGATAAATAAAAGTACAGCTCTTACTGCAGGAAGTATAGATTATACTCTTACTGGAGCAAATTATAGTTGGGATTTTTCTTCGCTTACACCTATTAGCCAAAGTATTGATACTTTTGTTACAGTTTCTTCTACATCTATTTTTTATTATCCAACATTTATTTTAAGTGCTGACCAAGCTTTAAAACAAGCAAATATAAACTTAGGCGTAGCTCAAATGAGCAATGTATATAATTTCTACAAAAACTCAAGTAGTGCCTACAATTTAGTTGGTTATGCAGCACAAATAAATGGAATCCCACTTCCATTAAAATACAACACAGCAGATAGGTTGTATAAATTTCCTTTAAATTATGGAAATATTGATTCTTCAAGCTCAGTTGCTACTATTGATGTAGCATCTATAGGCTATTTTAATGAAACAAAAAAGCGTAAAAATACAGTGGATGGTTGGGGAACATTAACAACACCTTATGGAACATTTCCTGTATTGAGATTGAAATCAGTAATCTATCAAAGAGATAGCTTAAGTTTAGATACTATACCTTTCCCTATGCCAGCAGTTATCAGAAATATTACAGAATACAAATGGGTTGGCAAAAACAACGGAATTCCTTTACTCGAAATCGTTGAAACTTCTTTTGGGGTTTTACCTGCATTTACCACTACAATCAACTATATTGATTCTGTAAGAGATCTAACACCTGTTGGGATTGAGAAAATATCAACAGTATCAGAAAGTGAAACTATAAAAGTATTTCCAAACCCTGCAATAAATAAATTCACTATTTCTTATACGCTGAATAAATCCTCAGAAGTTGACATCAGACTTTATGATTTAACAGGTAAAGAAGTCAAAATTATTGAAAAAGGTTTTATTGAAAAAGGTTCTTATCAGCAAACATATAATGTATTAAATGAAAAACTGATTAAAGGCATTTATTTTATAAAATTCAAACTTGACAAAAATACATATTCTAAGAAATTGGTGATAATATAGTTATTCTATCATCAAATTACATCCTCTAATATCACTATGATCAAATCTTCCTAAGATCTCGAAGCTAACATCTTCATGTAGTTTCCCTAAATCTTGGGTTGCAATAAAGCTACATGAATAAATGTTTGCCAAATCTATTACATTAATCCCACCCGTTTTATTAAAGTCTAGCATTGTTTTATGATCATTGATATCTCTGATAAATATCTTCATCCAGGGTGGTGTCATAAATATTCCTTTTCCTTTTGAATAAGCCTGAGAGAACAACTCAGTCATCCCATATTCTCCATGAATAAAAGCAACATTAAAAGCCTTCTGTAAAATAGAATGCAATTCTTCTTTAAGCATTTCCTTGCGTTTTCCTTTCATCCCACCTGTTTCAAATATAATTGTATCAGGGATGCTAAGAGGATATTTTTCAGCCAAATCAAGTAATGCATAAGTAACACCAAACAAAATTGTCTTTTGCTTAGTATTTTTTAATATCATTAATTTATCAGATAAACTCTTTAAATCATTCAAATAAAAGCCACTATCAGGATGATTGGTTTTCTCAATAAGTTTTGTAATCATATAAATTAATGATGAATGCTTTTGTTCCAAATAATTAGGTAGGACGGCCAAGAGACAATAATCCTCAATATTTCCATAAAAATGAGCAAAACCTTTCAAAAAACTTTCTTCATAAATAGCCAAAGATCTGAAATAATGCCTGCTCCTTTGCATTCCACTTGTGCCACTGCTTTCAAAAAAATCTGTTGGTATTATTTCACCACAAACTACATTGTGACTTTTAAAAAATTCTATGGGCAAAAAAGGAATTTGAGCTATCGTCTTTACTTGAATCGGATTAATATGGTTGAGATCGACAAACTGCTTATAAATTGTATTATTTTTGTATTGAAAATGGAATAATTCAATAGCTGTTTCGTTAAATGCTGAAACAGATTGCTGTGAAAAAATTGCTTCCGTTATTTGGTCGAAAAACATTCAACTATTATGTTTGTTTGAATTGATTAATTTGTAATTTTACAGCATTAAACCTATTGTTTCATCCCTCAGAATAAAAACAGAAAATTTCAAATTAATGTCAAAGATATATTTTTTTGTCGTATTAATGGCTATTACATTGCTTTTTTCTTGTAAAAAAGAAAAGGATTATCCAGTAATTCCTGCCATTGAGTACAAAGAATTTTTATATAATTCAAGTTCACAAGATGGTGATTTTGTTTTTAAATTTACCGATGGGGATGGAGATATTGGATTAAAGCAATCAGATAATTATCCACCTTTTGATACTTCAAGTTACTATTACAATAACTTTTATATACATATTTACGAAAGAATAAATGGGAAATATGTACCTTTTATTTTATTTAATACAATAACACAACAAAACGACACAATCATTTTTAAATATAGAATTCCTTATATAGAACCGGTTAGTGCTAACGGATCATTGAAAGGTGAGTTAACAACTACAATTGGTGTAGGATTAATGCTTCCTTATCTTCATTCAGATACCTTGCAGTTTGAAGCTTATATTTTCGATAGACAACTGCATAAAAGCAATAAAATCAGAACTCCTGATATTATTCTCTGATATTGGCAAAAGAAAAGCCGAAAAATTTTATACTAAATTTTTCGGCTTTTCTTACATTTCGAGTAATGTGTTAATATCCAAATATATCTTCTTGAGATAATTTTTTCACATTTCCAAATTTACCTAATTCGTCGAATTTCATTTCAGATTCTCTTCCTAACACTACATAAGTTTTGGTTTTGTTTTTAATATAATTTGCATTAAAAGCTTTCACATCATTTAATGTCATGGTAGCAGTTTTGTTATAAATATCCTTACGGATATCGTAGGTTTGTCCAAACTTTTGTGCATTCAGATAATTCCAGATAATACTCATTTTAGTAATTCTTTCAGTATTTATTTTGCTGATAATAGCATCTTTAGCCAATGTAAAAGCATTTTCAGATTCGGGCATATTGTTGAATAAATCGTTGTATGCTTTTAATGCATCTATTACTTTATCATTCTGAGTAGCAATAAATCCAGTATTTATATAATATTTGTCGATATCTGATGGAGAATTATAAGCTGAACGAGCTGTATAAGCCAGGGAACGTTTTTCTCTTAATTCCTGAAATACAATTGCATTCATACTTCCACCAAAGTAAGCGTTATATAAGCTGACATCAGGAATGAGTTTTTCATTATAAATTCCTCCTTTTGAAATCGTTTGTAAATAAGATTGTTTGGAGTCATATTGTGCAAAAAACACTTTTTCTTCATTGGTTTCAAGTGGTGTAAATTTAACAGGATTTGAATATGGTATAAACATTACAGGCAATTTATGATATTTTGAGAGGATTGCACTCAAATTTGCAATAGTCATATCGCCATAGTATAAAATTTCATGAGTATATTTAGTTAATCCTTTAATCTTTTGTACCAAATCTTCTGCTTTTATTGCTTTCAATTCAGTTTCGCTTAATAAGTGTTTGCCCGGAGATTTTGGACCATAAGTAGCATAATCAACCAATGCACTAAAATTACGCTGTTGGTTAGCTTTTACATCGTTTCGGGATTTCAGTATATCTGTTACCATATTATCCAATGCATTTTGATCGGGTTTTGCATCTGATAGCAATTCTTCCACTAAAATCAAAGCTTTTTCCATATTTTCGCTGAGTCCGCTCACGGATACATACATTTCATCTTCGTTGGTTGAAACATTAAAGTTACAAGCTAATTTGTAAAATTCACGATTTATTTCTGCCAATGTATGTTTTGATGTTCCTAAATAATCAAGATAAGAAACAGCTAAATCCATCATTAAATCATTATTACTGCCCATTTTAAAGTAATAATACAAACTGAACGTATTGTTTTCAATATTGGATTTGTAATAGATATTAGTATTCCCAATTTTTTGAATCGTCAAATCTTTCTTATAATCTAAAAAGACTGGCTTGATTTCCTGAACTGGATTGCTTTTTATCTTTTTCAAAAAATCGGATTCTCCATTTCTATTGATAAAAATAGGTGTAATGGCAGGTTTACTTACTTTTGCAACTTCTTCAGGTTTACCCTGATGTTTATAAACAATTACATAGTTATTTTTAAGGTATTTGTTTGCAAAATCAATCAGTTCTTTTTTGGTAACTTTACTTAAATCATTAATATAATTTACTGTTTTTGACCATGGTTTACCATTTAAAAATGAGCTTGACATGGCTTCCACTCTGCTTGAATTAGATTCATAGCGTTTTAATTCTCTTAATTTTAAATTGTTGATTGTAGATTGTAATAAGGTATTAGAAAAACATCCTTTCTTAAGCGAATCTATTTGTTGTAGGAGTAATTTTTTCACGTCGTCTAATGACTGACCTGTTTTAGGGCTACCCGACATCACTATTGAAGAATAGTCCGACAATTGATAAGGAAAAGCACCAGCATCCAGTGTTTTCTGTTTTTGCTGAATATTTACATCTATCAAACCTGCTTTCCCATTTGAAAGCATTTTAGTAATCATATCTATCATTATGGCATCTTGAGAATTAGCCCCTCCAAAACGCCATGCTATTCTGATATTTTCAGCTTCCAACCCAACAACTTCTTTTACGATTGGAGCAACAATTGGTGTTTCTGGAGTAAAAACCAATGGTTGAGGGTTTCCACGTTTAAGTTTACCCAAATATTTATCAATGTAAAGTATAGCTTCATCTGGATTAAAATCACCCGACATTACAACAGCCATATTATTAGGAACATAATATTTTGCAAAAAATTCACGGATGTTTTTCATTGAAGGGTTTTTTAAATGTTCTGCTTCACCCAAAGTAGTTTGGGTTCCATAAGGATGATGTGGGTATAAAGCGCTCATCATAGCTTCGTTTGCTTTCCGACCATCGTTAGTTAAAGACATGTTTTTTTCTTCATATACAGTTTCTAATTCTGTATGAAATAAACGAAGTACTGGATGTGTAAAACGATCTGCTTGAATGATTGCCCAGTTTTCCAATTGGTTGGATGGTATATTTTCAACATAAACTGTATAATCATTAGATGTTCCAGCATTGGTTCCCTGAGAACCTATTGCCTTCATCAGTTTATTGTACTCATTTGGAATAGCAATTTTTGATGCTTCGTAAGAAATACTGTCAATTAAATGATAGAGCTCATTCCGCTTGTTTACATCTTTCTCTACTCTGTATTTCTCAAAAAGATTTTCAATGGCAGTTATCATTGGCTCTTCCTTAGTCCAATCAGAAGTTCCATATTCAGGTGTTCCTTTGAACATCATGTGTTCAAAATAATGCGCCAGCCCTGTAGTTTCTTTTGGATCGTTTTTACTTCCGACTTTCACAGCAATGTTGGCTTGTATGCGAGGTGCATCTTTGTAAACTGTCATATAAACTTTTAACCCATTATCAAGGGTGTAAATTCTTGCTTTAAGCGGATCGCCAGCAATAGTTTCGAACTTGTAAGTTTTTTGTGCCTGTATTACAAAGTTGAATACCAGCATAAAACTTATAAATAATACAACTTTTAATTGAACTCTTTTTTGCATTTTATTTGATTTTAAGTTATTGCAAACAAAATTAATTTTTTTTTGGCACTTTACTAAACTATTTCGATATAAGCTTAATTATAATCGTTGAGAAGATGTTATTACAAGAGAAATTCAGTAATAATTATACGATATTCAATAATCATTAATCAATACTAATAAGCTAATTTTCTAAAATTTGATATATTTGTATTACTTTTATACCATTAAAAAAGGAAAAAATGTATATTCTTATTGTAACTGCCACTTCATTAGAAATTAAGCCATTAATAGATAATTTCGAGTTTATACAAAGAAAAGAAAGCAATCTAAATGCGTATAAATACAGAGATTTTGATATTGATGTTTTGATTACTGGTATCGGAATGGTTGCCACAGCTTATTATTTGGGAAAAACATTACAGTCCTATCAATATGATATTGCAATAAATGCAGGAATTGCAGGCTGTTTTGATAAGAATATTGGTTTAGGCGAGGTTTTTAATATTATCTCCGATAGTTTTTCGGAATTGGGTGCTGAAAATGGTGAGTATTTTCTTTCATTAGTTGATTTAAAACTGATTGAGGAAGATAGTTTTCCTTTTAGTAATTTGGAATTATTAAATGAATCGATTATTAAAAGTGAAATTGTAAATCATTTGATTAAAGTTAAAGGAATTACTGTTAACACAATACATGGTAACGAAGAAAATATAGAGAAGATAAAAAGTCGTTTTAATCCAGTGACCGAAAGTATGGAAGGAGCTGCTTTTATGTATGCTTGTAAATTGCAATATCTGAAATATATTCAGATACGTTCTGTTTCAAATTATGTTGAAAAACGAAACAAGGAATCATGGAATATTGCACTGGCAATTAAAAATTTGAATAACATATTAATAAAAATATTGGATGAATAAAGTTAAACTTAGTTTTTCCCCTTGTCCTAATGATACTTTTGTTTTTGATGCCATGGTACATCATAAAATAGATACCGAAGGTATTATATTTGAATATACAATGGCAGATGTGGAAGAGCTTAATCAAGCTGCATTTAACAACGAACCCGATATATGCAAAGTGAGTTATCATGCTTATCTGTATTTGATTGATAAATATGTATTACTGCATTCGGGAAGCGCCTTGGGCATGGATGTTGGGCCGCTTTTTATATCTAAAAATAATGTCAATAAAGAAGATTTCAATAGGCTTAAAGTTGCCATACCCGGGAAATATACTACCGCACATTTGTTGTTATCTATTGTTTTTCCTGAAATTGTAAATAAAACGGAAGTTCTTTTTTCAGATATTGAAGACAAAGTTATAAGCAAAGAATTTGATGCTGGAGTTATTATTCATGAAAACCGTTTTACATATCACGAAAGAGGTTTGAAGCTTATTTCTGATTTGGGAAAAGAATGGTATAAGTTAACTAAGCAAGCAATTCCACTTGGTGGTATTGTTGTAAAACGTGATTTGCCTGAAAGTCTGAAACAAAGTATCAATAGAGTTTTGAAAAGAAGTGTGGAATATGCTTTTGCAAATCCTGATTCGGGTAAAGAGTTTATTCGTTGTAATGCACAGGAAATGAGCGAAGGGGTAATGTATAAACATATTGATCTTTATGTAAATGAATATACACTTGATTTAGGTATTAAAGGGAAAAATGCTGTGTCAACACTTTTTGAAATGGCTGTTGAGAAAAATATGATACCTCAATTTCCTCAAAAATCCTTATTTTTGTAAATTAATTAAACTTAATAAAATGATAGTAGTTACAGGTGCAGCTGGTTTTATTGGTAGCTGTATGATTAGCAAGTTAAACGAGAATGGAATCAATGATATTGTTATTGTGGATGACTTCTCGAATATTAATAAGAACAAAAATCTTGAAAGTAAAATATTCAGCGAAAAGGTTCACCGCAATGATTTCTTTAGTTGGCTCGACAAACATCACACAAATATAGATTTTGTAATACATATTGGTGCCAGAACTGATACAGCCGAATTTAATACAGCTATTTTTGACGAACTCAATTTAAATTACACAAAGAAAATGTGGCAGGAGTGTTCAACCTATCATATTCCTTTGATATATGCTTCTTCGGCTGCTACTTATGGCATGGGTGAGTTTGGTTATAATGATAATCATAGCATTGTCCCCCAATTAAAACCCTTAAATCCATACGGAGAATCTAAGAACAATTTTGATAAATGGGCTTTGCAACAGGAAACCCATCCACCTTTTTGGGCAGGTTTAAAGTTTTTTAATGTTTACGGTCCCAATGAATTTCACAAATCCCGTATGGCTTCGGTTATTTTCCACACTTTTAATCAGGTAAATGAAAGAGGCAGAGTAAAATTATTCCGCTCACATCGTCCAGACTTTAAGGATGGAATGCAATTGCGTGATTTTGTTTATGTAAAAGATTTAGTAAACGTTATTCGCTTTTTAATGGTAAATAAACCAACATCAGGTATCTATAATCTAGGTACAGGGAAAGCACGGGCTTTTCTTGATTTGGCAAAAGCCACATTTAATGCCATGAGCAAACCGGAAAATATTGAATTTATTGATACGCCAATAGATATTCGTGATAAATACCAGTATTTTACCGAAGCAAATATGGAAAAACTACGTAAAGTGGGTTACGACAAAGCTTTTTATAGCTTAGAAGAAGGCATTGCAGACTATGTAAAGAATTACTTAATTCCAAATAAATACCTTTAATAATTATCAGGAGGTATAAATCAAAAAAAAGTCCGATTTAAAAAATCGGACTTTTTTTTGTGAAATAAGATTAAAATTCCCACAGATTATGTTCTAAATCAAAAATATATTCTTTAATTCTTTCTGCTTCTAATAAAGCATCTAAACCCGTTTTGAATTCAGAAATTTTTCTGTCATAAGTGTTATCCTCTTTGATAATAAAACTTGAGAAATATCTTTTTTGGAAGATATCATCAAACGTTCTTCTTTCAGCACCATTTTTAGGATTATATAATTCTGTTTTAGCAAATACAGGACGTGCATCAGGGAAATAAATCCAAAACATAGGCATATATGCTGGTTTGAGTTCACCTTTTTCATCTCTATCCTGTAAAAGTGGACATATACCAAGAATTCTTACATCCATTACAGAGCGTTGTTTATCAAAAAATTGAACTTCTTTAAGCCTAATCGTCTTAATGTCAGTAATATCAATTTTCCTTTTTACTTCTTTTGCATTAAAAACACCAGGATTATCAACATCTTCAACCTGAATTGTATCTGTCCTTTCAAATTGAGCATTCATATCTTCAAATGAAAGAGGTTTCGTAAATTCATCATTATCATAAACGGTAATCGACCCCTCTTTAATAGCATCCATTAGCATTTGCATAAAACTAACCCTGTCTCTTATAGACCTATCAGGATAATAAAACACTTGATTCATTTTTTCTTTGAAACTAATTTCTCTCCATATTTTTGTGTACCAACTTACATCAGCTTCTCTGACTGGTGCGTAAGGAACTACCTTTCGATCTTTAGAATGAGTTTTATCCCAAGCTCCGTCTCGTGGAGGGCTATCAAATACTTGTGAGAATGCTTCGATTGTTATTCCAACATTGAAGACTAACAATACTATTAAAATTATTTTTTTCATCTGAAAATATAATTTAAATTAATGAATTCTTTTTCCTTTTAAAAGAGTATTCGCCTACCTAATTGTTAAGTTAATACCA
The DNA here is from genome assembly GCA_013377005.1 of Bacteroidota bacterium. Lineage (GTDB taxonomy): Bacteria > Bacteroidota > Bacteroidia > Bacteroidales > JACABE01 > JACABE01. The sequence continues at coordinate 12,612 of JACABE010000005.1, read as the reverse complement.
GATACTCTTCTACTACCTTCTGGAGCCTTTACAGTAATATTTTCAAACCAGAATTTTTGCCCTCTATTTGCCTGCCCCATTAATGCTAACATTTCTTTGGTAAATTTATTATCTCTAGACATTAATTTTGGAGATAAATCACCTTTTACAATTGTTTGCATAGTGAAAGAAGTAACAAACATTTGCAACTCAAAATCAAAATCTTTTAATTGAGCGATAATACCACCAGCTGAAGTTAACTTGTTCTTTTCAATAAAACCTTCAGAAACTCCACCAATAGTTGGAACTGGATCGGGTACACGTTTAATTCTAAACTCAGATTTACCCATTGATTTCTGTTTACCATCAAAATCAGCAAAAATTTCAATATATGCTTTTGCTACTGCACCAGAAACCAACTTATCTACCTTTACATTATATTTTCCAGCACCTTTTGGAGTTATTGTTCCACCAGTCATTCTTGGCTTAACTTTTTCATTAGCAACACCAGGAACAGATACTGTTACAGGATTATCAACCCCAATGTAAAACACATTCATCTTATCAGCAGATACAGTTGCACTTGGTTTTGCTACAATATATTCATTTTCGAAAGGATATGATTTAACGCCAAAGGGAGTACTTACATTTATTTGTCCTTTATATTTCTTTAATCCTTCAGAAGATGCACCAGCTTTATACAGGACCATACCTTTTTCACCTTGAACAGTAGCACCATTAATTTCGGCGCTTATTTTAGACTTTGTATCGAAAGCAGCAACAAATATTTCTGCCTGATATTGATCGCCTAACAATACATAATTAGATGTAGCTACTACTTTTGCACCAATTTGATCAAAAGTAAAATCATCAGCACTAACTGAAGAATATAATTGATTTACAATATCAAACTCAGTATTTAATACATCCGCCACGGTTTTATTAAGAATAGTAATAGCAGCTACAGTAATGGTACGATAAAAATTATGATCTTCCCAATCTTGTTTCGCACCATCTTTATCCTTATATCCTTCATTTGTTTTTAAGCCTAAACTCTTATCCAAAATTGGTTTATATTTTTCATCAATCAAATCAAGCATATTCTTACGGTATTGATCTAATTTTTTTCTTAATTCGTAAGCTTTACCATTTTTTGATCCTTCTTTACCAATAAAGTAATTGGTTGGAGTATCGTAGTTATCTTTTCTTTTTATTTCCTTAATATTAAGGTTTTGAGCTTCTTTAATTGAAATTTCTTCGGTTTTCGAAATTAATTCATATTTTAAACCTTTAATATAGCCAACCAACTCATTGGAATATGTTTTGGCTTTTTGAGCTTTATCATAAAATTCTTTTACTTTACCGGGATTTCCAATGTAAGCTTTCTCAAAATTTGCATAAGTACCATCTATTTTCTTTTCAAAATTGGTATTTGTAGTTTCTACACTTTCATTTACAATGATAAATGCATTGATAATTTCTACAGAAACGTTTAACGCCAATAGAGCAGTCAATACAAGATACATCATACTAATCATTCGTTGTCGCGGCGTTTCCGGACAATTTGTTGCTCCCATATCTTAATGTTTATAAATTAGTTATTAAATGTATTTGATATATTAACTATTTTTGTTTCCCATGCTCATTGCTGATAGCATATTGCCGTAAACATTATTTAATTGAGTAACTTTCTTATTAATAGAGTCAACTTCTTCTTTATATTTAACTGTATTATTGTAAGATTCCTGTAACTGGGCTACAAATTGCTCCATGTTTACCTGAACTTTAGAAGTTGTTTCCATATGAGCATTTGCTGATTGCAACTGTAATTCATAGATTGCATTTAAAGAAGCCAATTTCTCAGCTGATGTTTTTAATGTACTTGCATAAGATTCAGATACTTTAGCTGCATCAGTAACTGTAACTAATGCTGAAGCAGTTTCTGACAAATTTCTTAAACCTTTTCCTAAACTATCAATTAATTCAGGTCCAATTTTAGCATCTGCTAACATTTTGTCTAATTCTTGGGTTACACTACCTGTTTTCTTTTGCTTTCCTTTTTTGTAATCTTCTTCTAACATACCACCTAATTCAGGATATACTAAACTCCAATCATACTCTACGTGCAATGGTTCAAATGCAGAAAAGAAGAAAATAAGTGCTTCTGTTCCAAGCCCCAAAATCAGCATTTCGTTAGCTCCAGTATAGTGATTAATTTTAAATAAAGCTCCTAAAATTACAACAGAAGCTCCGATACCGTAAAGTTTAGCCATGAATTGTTTATAGCCTTTTCCTCTTACAATGTTATTTATACCCATGATTATTAAATAATTTGATTAAAGTGATTAATTTGATTTATTATTTGATTAAATTTATTGATTTTTAATTGTAAACATTCGATTCTGTTTTTGGACTATCACCTTTTTTGCGTCCTAAATAAGATTGCACACACCTAAATCCAACATAAGATTTACAAGTATCTTGGTATTCATATTGACGAGCATTAACTTGCATGTAATAACCAACATCTTTCCATGAACCACCTCTAATAACTTTTCTTTTTTGAACAGCATTTTCATTATCTTTTGCATCATAGTTATAATACATATTCATATCATGTGCAAAGTTGTAAGCAGATTCATCAAAAGCATCTGCGCACCATTCACTTACATTGCCAGCCATATCATACAACCCAAAATCATTTGGAGCATAATGTGCAACAATTAAAGTACGAATACCACCGTCATCAACATAATTTCCACGTAGCGGCTTGTAATTTCCTAAAAAGCAGCCATTACTATTTCTAATATAAGGACCACCCCATGGATATGGACTTAATGCAGCACCACCACGTGCAGCCCATTCCCATTCAGTTTCGTTTGGTAATCTAAAATCGTTTACGCCAACCTCTCCAATACTTTCAAGAAAGCCATTCATTTGCATTGTTCTCCAATTACAGAATGCTCTTGCTTGCTTCCAATTTACACCAACTACAGGGTAATTATCGTAAACTGGATGCCAAAAATAAGACTTAGTCATTGGTTCGTTAAACGAATAAGTGAAATCGTGAATCCAACAAAGAGTATCTGGATATACATTAATAATTTCTTTTCTGATATAAACAGAGCGATCTTTTAAACCTTGTGGACGGTTCATTAACGAAGCATTTTGTGAGTTAGCAGGTTGAGAATAATCTTTTTGCGCAGCTGCTTGTACATCTATCCAGTAATAAATGTAGTTTAACTTACGCGTATCAATTTCTTTTCTTCTATAAAATCTTTCGTTTTCAGGAAGATACATATCTTCTAATGCTTCTTTATTTTCAGGAGCATCCCATTCAATTTCTGTATCCCAATTAATAACAGGAGGATCAATAGGTTCGCCATTGTCATCTTCTGTAATTAAATGCCCCTCTATACCACCTTCGCCTAACTTAGTGTGAGCAAGAGAATCTCTAACCCAATCTACAAACTGGCGATATTCATTATTGGTAATCTCGGTTTCATCCATATAAAAAGATTCAACACTAACTGTTTTCGATTGATAGACATTAGCATAAAAAATATCTTGATCACCAGCACCCATTGTATAAGAGCCCAATGGAATAAAAATAGTTCCATAAGGATCGGGTTGATAAAATCTCGGTCTGTCTTGAACACCGATTAATTCTCCATTACCAGAATTTCCGCAACTTGCAAGTAGCAAAACAATGATAAGATAAAAAAAGACGTTTCTCATATTAGATTTTGATTTGATATTCATAACGATTTTTTTATTCGTTTAGTATTTTTTTTCGTAATTTAATTGAACGAAAATTTTTACTTAATGTTACAATATTAGTTAAAATACCGTGTGTTTTTATAACTTTTTGGATACGTAGGAATTGATATTTTAAAGCAATATCTTAAGAATAGTTCGTGACTACCATTGCTTTTTCCTGCCCCACCCAGTTTTGAAGTTGTAATATCATAAGAGTAACCAAATTTAAATGATCCCATGTTCATACCAACTAAAACAGTAACAGCATCCTGCACTCTATAACTTAAACCACCCCAAAACTTATTATCATACTTTAATATTGCTGAAACATCGTATTGTGCTGATACAAAGTCTGTTTTAATTAACAAAGATGGATCTAATTCAAAAGATGGATTACTTGGAAAAATATATTCATAACCGGCAGTAGCAAAATAGGTTCTTTTTAACTGTACAGCATTACCTCCAGAGACAGTAGCAGTGGAAGAAGTAGATTTCCAGGCAAAACCGGTAGGTTCGCTAAGGTTTAAAGCAGAAATTCCAACATAATACTTACCAGGTACATTATAATAAATTCCAAATGCAAAATCAGTAAAAAAATCACTTCCTTTAGCTTTACCAGCTGCTATAACAGGATCGTTATTTCCTGACATATCACTCTCATTACCTGTTCTGAACTTTGAAAAATCTATTTTTTTATCCAAAAAAGAAACTTCTGCACCAATTCCAAGAAACCCACGTCCAAGATTTACACGATATGTATAAGCCAAACGAAAATTAGTATTGTCTTCAAAACCGGCTTTATCTTTACTAACCACAGCCCCTAAGCCTCCATGTAAGAATTTGATAGGTGCATCAATAGAAAATAAAAAGGTTTGGGGAGCTGTACTACTACCATCGGGATCCTTAAATCCCGCCCATTGCTGCCTTGCAAAAGTATTGAGGCATATAGCACCATTACTTCCTGCATAGCCAGGATTTATAGCCATAGTATTGAACATATATTGGCTAAATTGAGCTTCCTGTTGTGCAAAAACAATAGTATTTGCAGCAAATAAAATTAGTATAAACGTAAAAATTTTACTTCTCATAGTAAATAAATTTATGTAAAAGCTCCCAAACGAGACTGTAAAATAACAAAATATAATTTAAAACAACAAAATATTTATTGTTAAAAAACTGTTTATTGCTACTTTTTATTAAGCCCGTACGTTTATAATTAAATAATTATCAAAAAGTTACATCGAAAGCCAATTGTAATTAATCATTTGATAATTATTTATATTATTTAGTAACGCAAAAATAGGGAAAATTATATTAAAATAACTTAAATTTAATCAAGTTTTGTTAAAAAAGAATCATTCTAAATAAAAATTTTAATTTTTTCCATATTATTTTTTTGAATTTACTTAAAATAAAAAAACTTGTATAAATATTTCTTACAAAGATAATAATTGTCAGATGAATTTTTCTTTTTTTATTTAAAATTATATAATGAACAAGACAGATGCATTTTTTGTTACTCTAAAATTATATATAAAGTTTATTTTCATGTTAACGCAAATGTTAGAAAATATTTTAGTAGCTCAAATTGAGAAAGAAGCATATTCGTCAAATTTATATCTTGCAATGGCTTCCTGGGCAGAAAACAATGGATTTGAAGGTACTGCACAATGGTTATACCTTCAGGCTGAAGAAGAACATATTCACATGTTAAAGTTTATCACTTATATCAACGAAAGAGGAGGAAAAGCAGTTATTCCTGCGCTTAAACAACCACCTATTGATTACATTGATATTCACGACTTATTCGATCAGGTCTATAAACATGAAAGATTAATTTCTAAATCAATTAATGAAATTGTTGGTGTTTGTATGGAAGAAAAAGATTATTCTACCAGTAATTGGATTCAATGGTTTGTTAACGAACAAATTGAAGAAGAAAAATCAGTAAAGCTTATTCTTGATAAGCTCAAACTAATAGGATTACACAGTTTGTATCTATTTGATAAGGATATCGTTTTAATGAGAAATACAGCTTCAAAAGCTTAGCAATTTATAAATGAGTTCTGTTTGCTTATAATTTACCAATGAAAAGCCTCTTTGTGAAACCATTGATTGTGCAAGCGAAGAACTTGTTCAATAATATCTCTAACGCAACCTTCGCCTCCCTTAGCATCAGAAATATAATCAGCTATTGACTTTATTTCCGTAGCTGCATCTGAAGGGCAAGTGGCAACTCCAACATTTAACATTACTTCATAATCAGGAATATCATCACCCATATACAACACTTGTGTGTTTATTAAATCATTATTTATCAGATAATTGTTATAGGTCTCTAATTTATTTTGAACACCTAGAAAAACATCAGTAATACCTAAACTTTCCATCCTTTGAGTCATTGAAGATGAAATACCTCCAGAGATTATACAAATTCTATAACCTTTTTTTATAGCATATTGCAAAGCATAACCATCTTTCACATTTGAAGAACGAAGTTGTTCATTTTCATTAATTACCAATACTTTTCCATCGGTTAAAACACCATCATAATCAAAAATAAATGTGGTTATTTCATGTAGTTTTTCTTTATAATTTGACATTCTCTTTTAAGATTGATAAAAATGCTTAACAATATTTTTGCTTATAAGTTTATATATTTCTTGATAATCAGGATGTTCTTTCAATATATTTAAATGAGCTTCCAAAACTGAGGTATCATTACGACGTGCAGGACCAGTTAATGCATCTTTTGGTTGATGTGTTTGAATTTTTTCGGCAGTTCTATGTATAAGAGGTTTTAAAATATCAAAAGATATTTGATTGTCTGACAAAATTTCATTAGCAAGTAAATACATATAACTACTAAAATTACTAGCAAATACTGCAGAGATGTGAAGAATCTTTCTTTGTTCTGAATTTATTTTCTGAATATTATTTGACATCCTCATTCCCAGCTGAATAAGTAGAGATTCATTTTCCACAGAATTAGCTTCAATACAAATAGGAATATTATTGAAAGTAACTATTTCCTCTTTTGAAAAAGTTTGCAGGGGATAAAAAACACCATAATTTTGAGAAATAGATTTAAGAATTTGCAAATCAATAGTGCCTGCAGTATGAACCACTAATTTCTCATTCAAATGCAATTTTTCCAACACTCCAGAAATACTTGTGTCAGAAACAGAGATAATGTATAAGTCTGCTTGTAAGTCTATTGCATTAAAATCATTAGTATAAGATGCCTCCACTTTTGATGCCAACAAAGCAGCATTTGAAAGTGTTCTGTTTACAATTTGAACGATTTTTAACTTACTATTTTTCAAAGCTATTGCTAAGTTTGTTGCTAAACTTCCTGCACCTATTATTACTATTTTTTCTATTGACTGCAATTTGTTTATTTATTAGATTTCTGAGTAAATAAATTATTCGTACTACATAATATTTTTATAAAAAACTAGACAAATCAATATAATGCTATGACTTTTAGCATATAAAATACTGAAAATAATTTAAGTTTAATCAAACTATCAGTAAGTTATAATATTTATTTTTTATCTGTATAAACAGCGATAAGTAGTATCTTCAGCTATTTTAAGCTTAAATTTACTGTCTTTAGGAACAATAAAAGTATCAAATTCTTTGTATTGTTTCCAATCTGTTTCTCCAGCTAATTGAATAATCATTTTTCCTGAAGTAACAGTCATGTATTCAATATTTGAAGTGCCAAACTCATATTCTCCAGCAGCCATAACTCCAATAGTAGCTGGGCCTTCTGGTGTTTGATAAGCAATGGATTTTACTTTTCCATCGAAGTATTCATTCGTTTTAAACATAATTAAGTGAGATTTATTTTTTTTCAAAATTATAATTTTATGTCCAATTTTCAGGTCTTTTTAAATATATTTTTTTCATTAGAGAACGAATATCTTTAATCCCCCCACCTTCTTCAATGGTTTTCAACACTTTCTCTGTTTCATTAAAAACAGCACCAAAGATATACTTCACGTTTTTATGATAAAACAAATCCTGACAAAGAACTGACGTAGGTCCTAACAAAAAAACATCAGAATCAGAATTTACTTTGCTCATAATTTTATCAAATGTATTATTATATAGAGTAGTAGCTGTAAGAATAATAGCATCTGCTTTGCCTAGGTGTTCATCCTGTTTATTTATTTTGGTCAGTCTTTCTTCATTAGAAGCTAAATCAAATATAATAAGTGGAATTTGCATACTATCAATTTTTTCAGCCAACGTTCTGAAATAACCAATCATTACTATATTTTGGTATAAATTAAAATTAACAACATCTAATATATCACCTTGATTTTCACCAACAATAGAATAGTTGTAAAAAGCACTATAATAAGCAATTAATAATGCTCTGTGAGAAATATTAGAAAAATCAGGCTGAAGTAAATCCTTTTTTTTAGCAAACAGATGATTCCCTAGTGTCGTACACGTTCCAAGATTACTATTTATCAACATTACAGCAAGTTGTCTTTCACCAAAACATATTTTACTAATAATTGAAATATCAGGCTTATTAATATTATAGAGTAATTGAAGCGAATCTGTAATCATAATGTTTTGCAAAGATATAAAAATCATATCAAAACAAATGTAAAATAAGTTTGCTTTTTTGTAAAATATATCTTACATTTGTGTCATTATTTAAAAACCATTTAAAACGAAAGTGTATGAAAACAAGATTTTTATTTCCACAGATTTTTAAAACCATTGGTTGGTTTTTATTTGTTCCATCGATTGTAATGATAATTTATTTCTTTATAATTAAAGATTATGAGCTTCCTTTTTTAGATGTAAAAGTTTTTTCAGTTTTTAATTCATTACCTTCACAAAATTATCAATGGTTTAGTATCATTCAAAATAATATAACTGATGAAATATTAAGTATTTTTATTATAGTTGGAGCAATGTTTATCGCTTTTTCAAAAGCAAAAAATGAAGATGAGTTTATTGCGAAAATTAGGCTGGAATCTTTGCTGTTGGCTACGTATTTTAATATTTCACTATTTATTTTAAGTATTATATTTTTATATGGAGCTGGTGTTTTAGTGTTTTTTATGTTCAATTCATTTACATTTTTGCTTTTCTTTTTAATTCGCTTTTATTTTATGCTTTATCGATTAAAAAAAGAATCAAAATGAAAAACAATCTGAAAGTAGAGCGGGCTATAAAAAACATAACTCAGGAAGAACTTGCCCGATTAGTAAAAGTAAGCAGACAGACAATTAATGCAATGGAGCTAAAAAAATACGTACCTTCTACAGTTTTATCATTAAAAATTGCAAGAATTTTCAATAAAAAAGTAGAAGATATTTTCTATCTGGAAGATAGCGATTAGAATAAAATAATCATTGTTTAGACATGAACGAAGCTAAAAAAAGTCAATTTATTCAATTGATTTTTAGTGTTTTATTTACATATCTTCAAAGATTCTACTTGCTCAATAGACCAAGCCAAAGCATCGTCCAGCATTTGCAAGGGTGGCTCTTTAATAAAGCCTTCATTTGTAAGTTTATCAACCATTGTTCTTGAATATTCAATATCATCCTTGGCTTTAGCAAAAGCCTCTTCTCTTGTAATGATTACTCTGGCAACACCATCCTTTATAGCCTGCATAGCAACATCAGCAGCTTCCTGAGGAAAAACCTCAGCTTCATTCATTGTAGGAACAATATTATCAATATCAATGCCACGTCTTTCTGCATAATCAGCCAAAGAATGTGCAGCTGCAATTGCCATATTATCGGTAATTTTTTTAGCTCTCACCATTAAAGCTCCCTTTAAAATACCAGGAAATCCAATAGAATTATTTACTTGATTCGGAAAGTCCCCTCTTCCTGTGGCTACAATATATGCACCAGCTTCTTTAGCAGCATAAGGATATATTTCAGGTACAGGATTTGCACAAGTAAAAACAATAGATTTTTCAGCCATAACGCTAATCCATTCCTTTTTCACAGTATCAGGACCAGGAGTTGAAAGAGAAATCAATACATCAGCACCTTTCATAGCTTCCTCCATAGTTTTAACATTAGAAGGATTGGTTGTTAAACACAATTCCCACTTACGGTAAAAACGCTTATCATCTTCTATATCTTTTCTTTCAATATTTAAAGAACCTTTTGAGTCAAACATTATAACATTGGCAGGATTAGCTCCATCAGCAATAATTAAACGGGCTATAGTTGTATTAGAAGCACCAGCACCTAATAAAACTATTTTGGTATCTTTTATTTTTCGATTTGTAAGTTTAAGAGCATTTAGTAAACCAGCAAGCGTTACACATGCTGTACCCTGTGCATCATCATGCCAAACAGGAATATCGCATTCTTCTCTCAGAACATCCAATACTTTAAAACAATTGGGTTGAGAGATATCTTCAAGATTAATTGCGCCAAAACTATGCTGAACCATTTTCACAAAATCAATGATTTTATCCGGATTATTTTTGCCAGTTTCATCTTTCGAATCAATGCATAAGGCAACTCCATCAACACCTCCCAAATATTTCATAAGAAAAGCTTTCCCTTCCATTACGCCTAAACCACCAGAAGGTGAGCAGTCGCCATCACCCAATACACGTGTTGAATCACTGACAACAGCCACCAAATTACCTCGATTTGACAAATCGTAAGAAGTAACATTATTATCCCTGATATCAGTAGATACTTTTGATACACCAGGCGTATACCAAACATTAAACCAATTGAATCCCAACACAGGAGCTTTAGGAACAGTTTGGATCTTTCCTCCATAAAACTGATGAGCTTTCTGTGACAATCGTTTTAAAAACAATGTTTTAGCTTTTGCAATTTGTTCAGGACAAAAATTTTCAGGAAATACTTTATCCAGATTTTCAAGATTAATTTTTAATTTTTCCATATTTCAAATTTAATTTACAAAGATAAATATTCAATTAGATATTATAAATCTTTTTTGAAAAAAAATTACATTACCCCCTTTTTAATGAAAAAAGTATGTATTTTTGTCTAAAATTTTAGAGAAAACTGACAATACTAAGGGGGGTTTTATAAAAAATCAATTAATCAATAGTTTATAATAAGTTCTATTTATGATTGTTTTTAATATAATTACTCAAACTTTTTGTGTTTTCTTTCAAAAAGATTTATAACTTATCAATAGATAATCTATTTAATTAATTATTATGGAAAATATCAAAACTGCATTAAAAAGTTATGGCATTGATCATGCCGAAGAAATATACTATAATCTTTCATATAATGAATTGTTTGAACATGAAACAAATCCTGCATTAGAGGGATTTGAACGAGGATTTGTAACCAACACAGGTGCTGTTACAGTAGACACAGGTATATTTACCGGCCGTTCACCTAAAGATAAATATATTGTAGAAGAAAGCGAATCGAAGGCTAACGTATGGTGGGCAAATCCTTTGCGTAAATCATCTGACAATAAGCCTATTTCAGAAGCTATTTGGAAAGATTTGTACAGCAATTCGGTAAATCAACTTAATGGTAAGAAAATATATGTAATGGATGGCTTTGCCGGTACCAATGATGATACACGTTTAAAAATAAGAGTCGTTACTGAAGTTGCTTGGATGGCTCATTTTGTAAAAAATATGTTTATTCGACCTACAGAAGTGGAGTTAAAAAACTTTGAACCTGATTTTGTAATGCTCAATGCGTGTAAAACTACTAATAAAAAATGGCAAGAACATAATCTACATAGCGATGTATATACTGTCTTCAATATCAAAGAACGTAGAGCTGTAGTTGGCGGAACTTGGTATGGTGGTGAAATCAAAAAAGGATTTTTCTCAATTATGAATTATTTTCTTCCATTGAAAGGGATAGCATCTATGCACTGTTCAGCTAATATGGGTAAAGATGGCGATACTGCAGTGTTTTTTGGTTTATCAGGAACTGGAAAAACCACGCTTTCGGCTGACCCGAAACGCATGTTGATTGGAGATGATGAACATGGTTGGGACGATAATGGAGTTTTTAACTTTGAAGGTGGCTGTTATGCAAAGTGCATTAACTTGAGTAAAGAAAACGAACCTGATATTTATAATTCCATCAAACGTGATGCATTGCTTGAAAATCTGGCATATAATGAAAAAACTGGTGCGATTTTATTTGATGATGGGTCAAAAACTGAAAACACACGCGTTTCATATCCAATCTATCATATTAATAATATCGTAAAACCTGTTTCAAAAGGTGGTCATGCAAAAAAAGTTATATTCCTAACTGCTGATGCATTTGGTGTTTTACCTCCTGTTTCAAAATTAACGAGAGATCAAACTATGTACCAATTTTTAAGCGGTTATACTGCTAAAGTAGCAGGAACAGAAAGAGGTATAAAAGAACCGACTCCTACTTTTTCTTCATGTTTTGGAGCTGCTTTTTTGTTGCTGCATCCTACTGTTTATGCTCGCGAATTAATTCGTAAAATAGAGGCACATGGTTCTACAGCTTATTTAGTAAATACAGGATGGATTGGTGGTCCTTACGGAGTTGGGAAGCGTATTGACATACCTTCAACCAGAGCTATAATTGATGCTATTTTAGATGGTTCTTTAGACAATGCTGCGTATGAAAATATACCTATATTCGGGCTTGCTATTCCTAAAGAAGTTAATAATGTTAAGCCTACATTATTAAATCCTCGCAATTTATGGGCTAACCCAACAGAATGGGATGCTTCAGCTCGCAATCTTGCTGAAAAATTTATTAAAAACTTTGAAAGTTTTACTGATAACGAAGAAGGTAAACGTTTGGTTGCTGCCGGGCCTCGATTATAAAGGGCGATTCTTCCTTTTAACAAAAAGGCACAAAAGACACTTAACTACTT
>JACABE010000049.1 GCA_013377005.1 Bacteroidota bacterium | reverse complement strand
TAATAAATTAGAAGAATTTAAATCTTGTTGCAATTTTTTGTCATGTACTTAGATTGTTTTATTTAACTATAAATATATAATGGTTTTAGTTTTTTAAATATTATATCTGTCTTTCCTTAGATTTAATAAATGATATAACCTCTTTTTTTGCATGCTATTCTCAAAAATAATACCAAAAATATTCAGTAAAATTAATTCTGTCTTGTTGTTTATTCAACTACGATATTATAAGAACATGAAAATCATATAATAAAATAGACTTTTTTCCATTAAGTCTATTTTCTATTTGCAATCAGAAAACAGAAACGCTTTCTTAAATATTAATTCACCTGACGATTATGAAAGCATCAACAACTATATGTTTAAATATTAACGAATTGATTAATCTTAATTTATATAAATTTCTCCTTTTCTAATATTTACAATAGTTTGAGATGTAGTTATCAATATTGCATGAATAAATCAAATAATTAATTTGGACTTTTGCTGTTCAATATTTTTACTACTTTTGCAGCTTATGGCAAATCAAATCAGAATAAAAAACAAGAAAGCCGGATTTGAATTTTTCCTGTTAGAAAATTTTACTGCAGGAATGCAGCTCACAGGCACCGAAATCAAATCGTTAAGGGAGGGAAAAGCCAACCTTACAGATGCGTATTGCTTGTTTATTGGTGAAGAATTATTTGTCAAAAATCTTCATATTTCCGAATATACTTTCGGAACACATTACAACCATGATCCTAAACGTGATCGAAAGCTATTGCTTAACAAAAGAGAATTACGCAAAATACTTACAAAAACCAAAGAAAAAGGACTCACTATTATCCCTACCCTACTGTTTATTAACGAAAAAGGCTTGGCTAAACTTGATATTTCTGTGGCAAAAGGTAAAAAGCTTTATGATAAACGAGAAACCCTGAAAACAAAAGATACAAAAAGAGAAATGGATAGAGGAAAAACTGAGTAATTTATAATCTTATTAAAAAAGGCTCTCAAAACACATTTGTTTTGAGAGCCTTTTTAGTTTAAATCATTTTCTTATTTAGAAAGCTAAAATAGATTTCTTAATAATTTCAATTGCTTCTCTTAATTGATCTTCGGTAATAACCAAAGGTGGTGCAAAACGAATAATATGACCATGGGTTGGTTTTGCTAATAAACCATTTTCTGCCATTTTTAAGCAAACATCCCAAGCTTCTTTTCCGTTTTTAGGCTTGATAATAATAGCATTTAATAAACCTTTGCCTCTTACTAATTCTATCATTTCAGAGTCTATTTTGCGAATTTCTTCTCTGAAAATATTACCTAAATATTCAGCTTTTTCTGCTAATTTTTCATCAGTAACAACTTGTAATGCAGCAATAGCAACTTTAGCAGCCAATGGATTACCACCAAATGTAGAACCATGTTCTCCCGGTTTAATGCAAAGCATGATATCATCGTTAGCTAACACTGCCGAAACAGGAATAACGCCACCTGATAAAGCTTTTCCTAAAATTAAAATATCAGGATGAACACCTTCATGATCGCAAGCTAATAATTTACCTGTACGTGCAATACCAGTTTGTACTTCATCAGCTACAAATAAAACATTTTTTGATTTACATAAATCATAAGCTTTTTTCAAATAACCAGCATCAGGTACATATACACCAGCTTCTCCTTGAATAGGTTCAACTAAAAAACCAGCAACTGTTGGATCATCCAATGCTTTTTCTAATGCAGGAATATCGTTGTAAGGTATTTTAATAAAACCTGGTGTGTAAGGTCCAAATCCATTATATGCATCAGGATCTGTTGACATTGAAATAATACTGATAGTACGTCCGTGGAAATTATCGTTACAAACAATAATTTTCGCTTGATTTTCAGCAACTCCTTTTTTTACATAAGCCCATTTACGGATTAATTTCAACGCAGTTTCATCTGCTTCAGCTCCGGTATTCATAGGTAATACTTTGTCAAAACCAAAATATTCGGTAACAAATTTCTCGTAAGGACCTAAGCAATCATTGTAGAAAGCACGGGATGTCAAAGTCATCGTTTTGGCTTGCTCAATTAAAGCATTAACAATTTTTGGATGGCAGTGACCCTGGTTTACTGCTGAATAAGCAGATAAAAAATCAAAATATTTTTTACCTTCAACATCCCATACGAAAGGACCTTCACCTTTTGCTAATACAACTGGTAGCGGATGATAATTGTGAGCACCATAGTGATGCTCTAATTCCATGATTTGTTCTGATTTTGTCATATACTATGTTTTTTATGTTAAATATTTTCAGTTTAGACTGCAAAATTAAGAATTTAAGTCATCCAAAAAAATAATTATTGAAAATTAAGATTCTATCCCTTTTTCCCTACCTTTGCAACTTAAATCATGAATCATTAGTGAGAAAAACTATATTATTTTTATTTACTTTTACTAGTCTGAGTATTCAGTATTCATGGTCGCAGCTTGCAGATTCTCTGTCTTATCCTACCAAAGCATCCATCAACGAAAGATTTTTTGAAAAATGGTATTTACAGAATAATTTTGAACATTTTATCGACAACTATTACGATTATACCATTCATCAGATTGAAACTACAGGCGATTTTTCACAACCAGCTCCCTATACTTTTTCTATCAATGGTGGAAGTTATAAATGGAATCAGTTTTATTTTAATGACTTTAAAATGAATGATTTGTATTTCCCAGGCAGTGCATTGCACAAATCCTATATGTTTGATAATAATGTAGACATAGATATTTACAATGCCAATGTCAATTTTTCATCTGGTTCAAATACACAAAAGAAAGCATATATAGAATGGAATCACGGATCGCTTGGCGACAGATTGTCTAATGCTAATGATTTGATTTTTTCGATAGCAGGACATGTTTCTCCTTATCAGCGTTTATACGGAACTCCCATTGTTTACCGCAAACGTGTAGAAGAGAATATATTACTGATGTTTCATAATGTTAAAGAAACCAAGCATGGCAATTTGTACCAGAGCATTTATTTTAATGCGGGACAACATAAGCTTACTGGATTTGATTATACGGGGATTAACAGTTATTTTCCCGAAAATTATCTACAATTTCACATTGATGGCAATTTACCAGTATTTTCCAAAACACTTTTTGATTATAATGGCTACCTATTCTCCTATCAGGAAAGGGATCAGTTATTCAGCGAGTATTATTATGGCGAAAACGAAACTGCCAAACTGAAAAGTTTCAATTTATCTCTTTACGGTAAAAAAAAGGATGCATATACCACTGGTTTCAATCTTTCATTGAAAAATATTGAACACAATGTTCCTAATTTCTCCCGCGATTTTATTGATATTGATGGCGAAGGTATGGAACCTTGGTATGCCGATGAAAATGTAGTGGAATTATCCATCAATCATAAATATTCTAAAAGAATCAATGATTTTTTTTCATTTAAAACTGAGCTTTCTGACGGACTAATGTTGTTTTCGCCCAAACAAAATACTTCATTCAATACAGTTTATTATCAGTCAACTGACACCAATTATAAATCATTATATTATACAGAATGGCAACACAATTCTTTTGCCTCTGCTTTGCTCGATAATGAAGCTGGACTGGAGTTTAAACATAGTTTTTTCGACAACTTTATTCGGTTAAAAGCTAAGGCAGATATTACACTGGATGGTTTTATTGTTTCAACGAATACTTTTGTGAAACCATCGTGGCAATTTGCACTGGATGCAAGTTTTCAGGTTTTACCTAATGCTAAAATATCAGTAATTTGCGGTAAAAAACAAATTCCATTTGATTCTGACTACATTCGTTTTTTCTCTCCTGATTACATGAGTGGTAACACTTATTACTGGAATGATGCTAATAATGACAAGCAATATCAGACTGGTGAGAAAGCAACATTTTTCACTACTACTGGTGGCAAATACCACCATCTGAGTGATAACCTACAGCAACCTTATCAGCTTTATATGGATATCCCATTTGAATTCAGAGTAGGAAAACGAAATTTGTTTACTTTTACGCTTCAATACAGACAATATCGAGAATTGTGGGGTATAACATATGATAAATCTGCTTCAGATTACGGATATTATACCACTCCTGAAAATATAAATATGTATGCCAGCGATTCACCTAATTACAAAGGAATATTTTTCCTGAATAACGGAGAGATAAATTATACTGCAGTAAACAACTATACAGAACTTACAAAAGCAGCTTCTAACAATGCATCTTATTTTTACAATAATCCATATTATAACGGATTTACTTTTAAATATGAATATCAGGGACGTAAATTATACTTGTCGGCTTCTGTTACAGCCTTTAATATGGTTGGTTTTGGATCCATGGGTAATGGTGTGCTTGCCAATAACGTAGCAGTACTTTCTGAAACAATGGCAAATCCCAATTCCTATTTTTATTATCTGGGTCGTATGGATGTTGATCGTTCGTACATTGGTCGCCTACTTGTTTCCTATGCCATCAATCATCATCTTACAATGGCTTTTCAGTATAAATACAAAGATGGACAAGCCTTTAATTCCTTTGGGGTGAAAAACATTACTGACAATACAGGCAATACACAAATTGCATTGTGGAACGATAATATTAAAGGAGATAATCCCTTTACAGGAGAAACTTCTCGCAGAGAAGACTGCTTTTACAATACCGAACTCCATACCAAATATACCTTCTTTATTAAAGAAAAAGCCTTGGATATAAACCTTAGTGTTTACAATATTTTTGATTTAGGCTTTCAGCTGGCAGAATCAACCTTTAAACCTGCTACGACTGAAGGTACCCGTAAAGCAATTGATATTCAAATACCAAGAGGATTTATGCTATCGGCAGTTCTGAGGTTTTAATCATTAAAAGATTCCTTATATTTCCTTCTCAATGTTTTATAAAACAACCTCCATCAAAGATGACTTTAATAACAAAATCTCTATATAAATCAGATATTGAAAATTTTGGAGGAATTGAACGACATAAATGTATTTGATTTTCTTGCACATTTTATTCAAATATTATGATAGATTTGCATTCACTTATTGAAAGATTATTACGCTCACCAAGTGTTTCAACTATATTGGTTATATTCTTCATTAATATTTCGGCGAAAATACAATTTGATACTCGTATTTATATAATACATGAGACAATTCCAAATATTTACCAATGTAAATTATTTGAAAGATAAATTGAAAAATTGAAAACCTTAGGATATTTACAAAAAAAAGTCAGATTGATTTTCAATCCGACTTTTTAGGGTAGATGATGGGATTCGAACCCACGACTTTCAGAACCACAAACTGATGCTCTAACCAGCTGAACTACATCTACCGTTTATGAGTGCAAAAGTAAGACTTTTTTTTATCTTTACAAAAAAAACATATTTTTATTTATAATAATCTATAAGAAATAAAACCTAAAACTAGCGTAATATTTGCAAACTACTATTATACTCAATATCCTTTAACAACCCTTTTGTTTTAATAGTTATATAATAAGCACCATCCGGTAATCCTTCTCCTGCAAAATCATTTTTATAATTATTATTTTCATATACCTTTTTACCCCAGCGGTTGTATATAATAATTTGTGTTTCGGTATATCCGCCACCTTTTGTAAGAGCTCCTATATCTAATTTATCATTATATCCATCTCCATTTGGAGTTAGAATATTAGGAATTATCAATTGGTCATCAATAATTTTTACGTTAGTATATGTAACTGTATCAACACAACCGGATTTACTCATTGCAATTAATGTTACAGTATAATCCTTTTCTTCTGGTTTACTTGGGAAACTATGAGATGGATTTTTAGCTATATCATTTCCACCATCTCCAAAATCCCAACGCCAACTAAATGAAGTATCATTAGGTGTTGTTAAATTTACAAAACTAATCAGTGGATTTTGCCGTGTCCCAATTGGGGGATTCCAAGTAAAATCAGCATTAGGCTGTGATAAAACAGTAATTACATCCGTTTGAGAGAATTCGCTCTTACATCCACCAGAAGTAATTACTGTTAATTTTATCGAATAAAGCCCTGGCATTAAATAACTGTGAGTAATATTTATGTCAGAACTTGAATTTCCATCACCAAACTCCCAAATACGAGATGATCCTACAGGGTATGTTTCATCATTAAAATTAATATTTAAAGGCGCACAACCTATAATCGGAAATTGAGGAGATGTAGTAAAATTCACAATTGGCGTTTGACCGATGACAACTAATATTGAAGCACTATTGCCAGGACAACCAGTGCCATCATTAACATTTACAGTATACGTTGTTGTTGTAACAGGCGTTGAAATCGGATTTGAAATAATACTAGAGTTTAATCCTGTTGAAGGAGACCATAAATATGTAAAAGTAGTACCAGCCTCCCCTGTGGCTTGCACATTTAAAGGAATAGTATTTGTGGGAATTGGAAAAGTCTGACAAATTAAAGTATCATTACTTGTAACAAGATGAATAGGGTCTCTGCTTAAAATTTTTATTACTGTTGAATCTCCTAATAATGCACAACTTGTTGTGTCATCAACTTTTATACTAATCGTTTCAATTGGTTCTACAATACCATCTGCAATAGGAATAATTGTAAGAGTTGTAGATGTTTGCCCTGGAATAATTTGAATTATATTTGGTATTTGTTGATAATCTGTCCCATTGATAGCAGTTCCTGATATAATTAAAGGTATAAATACTGTATCTGTTTTTACTACAGGTATAGTAAACTTTAGAATTGCATTATTGCAACCTTCTATTGCCATGGGAGTTGCTGAGGCAGAAGAATAATTTGTAGTTATTGAAACAGAATTGGATGAAAAGCTATTGGCTTCCAAAAATACACCTGAATCATAAGATCTATCACCCAAATCAGCAATAGCTAATTTTATATGATAAGGAGTACAAGGTACAACTACCGCTTTAGCAGTAAGCACAGTTGTAAGTCCATTATAAGTTATATTAGGAATCGGTGTTTGATAATATTGAGTATTAGTTAATATACAAGGAGTTGTACTACCAGCTGAGGTTCCTCCATTAACAGTATTAATTGAAACAGGACTATTCGTATTAGGAATTAATGCTATATTTGTACCAACATAATTTGCCCCATTTGGGTTTAAGCCTGTAATAAAAAAACCAAAAACATCATTAAATGAAGAACAAACAAAAGCCGGATATTCTCTAGAGCCAAATGCATATCTAAATTTAATAGTATCTGATAAAGGTAAAAAGTCGAACTCTAAAACAGCAGCATCATATATTGAACTAGGGCCAGCAGATCCTGTATATTGATTCAATTCAGAAACTACTGTAAGTTGTGGTCCTGTGATAGTTGTTGTAGTTTGTCCATTTGTTGCTCCTTCAATTCCACCTGTTGACATTATAATACCTTCAGAAAAGCCTAAATTTGTAGGAGTACTTCCTGTTGTAAACGAACCTATCTGATTGGAAGAAGCTGGTGCAAGCAAAGAACCATTAAATTTAACATTGCTAACAGTTACACCAGAACCAAGCAAAACACTTTGAACCAATTGTTGAGGTGTCATTCCTGAAGCAGAAGTAGTAGTCAATTGAGCATAATTTAAATTACTTGAACCTAAAAAGAGAGAAAATGTCCATAGAAAAAAATAAAGATAAAAGCTTTTTGTTGTTCTCATAATAAATATTTCTTTACATTTAAACAAATATGTTATTCTTTTTCATAGTTATTAAAGAAAAACAATATATTTTATTTATTGTTTTTCTAATTCAATTTTTTTTGAAAATAGAAAAAATAAACAAGTATTTTCCTTATTATAGTATTCAGACAAAATAAAAATAAATTTGGTTGTATTATGAATAGTTTAAATAAAACTTAAACCAAAATATATTATTTATTAAATATTTTTTTCTCAATAGATTGCATCTTTTTAACCATCCTATCATCCTGATTTTTTCTAATATCAAATTTTAGAGAAGAATAAATCCTATTACAGTCATTTTCCAATGTTTCATAGGCTCCTTTTATTATTGAGAGAGCTTCATCAAAAGTTTCTGTTTCAATTATAGTTCCCATAGGTGTTAGCTGATATTTAACACCTGAGTTATCAATAAATAATATAATTCGACTAACATAGTCACTCACACTTTCACCTTTATCTGTAGGAAACATCGCAAATTCAAGTAATACTGACATTTTTTAGCTATTAATTTGTTTTTATTGCAAACTTACATAAAAATCTGTGATTTATAAGCGACCCCAATAAAAATCAA
>JACABE010000048.1 GCA_013377005.1 Bacteroidota bacterium | reverse complement strand
GAAATTATGCTAAAACTTTTGAAGGGTTTAAAACCAGAATTTTATCTAAAATAACATCTATTACAATGATTCAGTTTCTTAATAAATTCATCTTTTTTAGACCTTTAAACAATCTAAAAGTAAATCTTTCCTAAATGCACAATGGGTTAATTTTACAAATATTGAATGCCCAATATGAGTTTAAATCACTAATTCACAAAATTCTCAAAGCTTGTTCCACATCAATAAAAAACTTGTCGCAATTCAACTAATCTCTTGTTGTGCTACAAGGCATATTTGATTTATTGCATTGTATTATCATCTAATTTTGCTGTGTAAATTTTAATCAGAATAAAAATGCTGTACACCAATTTAATACATATAGAAACTGCTGCTGAACATCAGCAATTAATCAGTCAGCATGAAAACACAATGATTTGTTGTGGTCGCATGGGGCCCATGTGTATTCCTGTTTATCAGATTATGGAGGAAATTGAAAAAGAATATAAACATATTAATTTCTTCGATATGGAATTCGATAATCCCGAATCGCACGTAATCCGAAACCTAAGCGAAGTAAAAGGCTTTACAGGAATTCCTTTTTGCATTTATTATAAAAACGGAAAAGTAGTAAAAGCTACATCAAGCATACAAACCAAAGATGATATAACTAAAATACTATATCAATTAACCAATAACAATTAACAATTAACAATTAACAATTAAGCATTAACTAATAACCAAATAAAATGAACACAACATTAATAATTGTTTTTGCCGGACTGGCAATATTTATATACTATATTTATTACAATTATAAGAAAATGAAGAATACACCGTTAGAAGCAGATAATGATAAAATTTTACATCTGAATGTAACAAATTTTCAGAAAGAAGTAAGTAAAGGAGTGGTTCTGGTAGATTTTTGGGCCGACTGGTGCATGCCTTGCAAACTATTAGCACCCATATTAAACGAAACAGCTGCAGAAATCAAAGGTGATGCACGTATCGGTAAACTAAATGTGGAAGAATGCCAGATAATAGCCTCAAAATATACTGTAAGAAGTATTCCAACCATGATACTATTTAAAAACGGAAAAGAGATCGACCGTTTTGTTGGCGTTAAACAAAAAGACTTTTTACTAAAGAAATTGAGTGAGAATTAATCAGAAAACTGAATTAGTCGAAACTATTAAGGCTAAATAGATGTTTTATATCAAAAAGAGTTAATAATAAACAATTAATAATTAAATATTTATACAGATGAAAAAGAACATGGGAAGTATCGACAAAGGCATCAGAATACTGATAGCTATTGTAATTGTAGTTTTGTATTTTACAAATATTATATCAGGAACATTGGCAATTGTATTGCTTGCATTGTCAGCAATATTTGTATTAACATCAATAATAGGTTTTTGTCCTCTTTATTTACCTTTAGGAATTAAAACAGATAAAGAAAATAAATAAAAACAAATCAATGAAATACAAACTATTCATATTATTACTATTCGCCAACGTTTCTCTTTTTGCTCAGTCGTTCACCATTAGTGGTTATATTTCTGATAAAAAAACAGGGGAAACGCTTATTGGAGCTACTGTATCAAATAAAGCCAATAAGCAAATTGGTGTATCAGCCAATACGTATGGATTTTATTCATTGAAACTACCCAAAGGTAATTACGAATTGCTCTTTTCATACATTGGATATCAAGAACAGACTATTAAAGTTAACCTTACCGAGAGTAAAAAGTTGAATGTAACGATGAATGAAAACAACGTTCAACTTGGTGAAATAGTTATTTCGGCAAACAGAGAGAATAATCGTATTACACAAACACAAATGGGTATAGAAAAACTGAATGTTATTACCATCAGTAAACTACCGGTTCTTTTCGGAGAAAAAGATATTTTAAAAACCATGCAACTATTACCGGGTGTTAAAGCTGCCGGCGAAGGACAAAGTGGTTTTACAGTCCGTGGTGGTAGCATCGATCAAAATCTTATATTATTGGATGATGCACCTGTTTATAATGCGTCTCATTTACTGGGTTTCTTTTCAACTTTTAATTCAGATGCAATTAAAGATGTTACACTTTATAAAGGTACAGCTCCTGCACAATTTGGCGGACGAATATCTTCGGTTGTTGATTTAAAAATGAACGACGGAAACAATCAGGGTTTTGGTGCGAATGGCAGTATCGGTTTGATTTCTTCAAAACTGAATATTGAAGGCCCCATACAAAAAGGAAAATCTTCATTTCTTATTTCGGGTAGGCGAACGTATGCAGATTTATTTCTAAAATTATCCGATCAATTTAAAGATAATCAACTGTATTTTTACGACCTGAATACTAAATTCAATTACCGTTTTTCAGATAAAGATCAACTGTTTGTTTCAGGATATTTTGGCAGAGATGTGTTGGGATTAAACAATCGTTTTGCTATTGATTGGGGAAATTCCACTGCTACCATCCGATATAATCATCTATTTAACGACAGACTCTTTTTAAATACTTCATTGATTTATAGTAATTATGATTATAATATCAATCTTACCAATAATGCCAATCCTTTTTCAATTCTTTCGAGAGTAAGAGACTGGAACATAAAACAGGAGTTACAATATTTTTCAAATAATAAGAACGAATGGAGATTTGGTTATAATGTAATTTATCATTCAGTTATTCCCGGAAAAATAACCGATGCAGTAAGTACCGAAAACCTTTACGACTTAAGGAATGGTTTGGAATCAGCTTTATATGCATCAAACGAACGCCAGATAAACGAGAAAATAAAAATAAGCTTCGGACTACGTTTATCTGATTTTGCAGTACTTGGCGGAAGCAATTATTATGTATTAGATAATAACCATAACATTACAGATACTATTAATCAATCAAATCCTGTAAAAAACTACATCAATCTCGAACCTCGGTTTTCGGTAAATTATATATTTGATAATAGTAATTCGCTAAAAGCTGCCTATAGTCGCAATACTCAAAACCTACATCTTATTAATAACTCTGTTACTACCAGCCCTACAGATAAATGGGTTATGAATACCAATATTATCAAACCTGAAATTGGCGACCAGATTTCATTGGGATATTTTCGTAATTTTAAGGATAATACGTATGAAATGAGTATTGAAACCTATTACAAATGGATGCAAAATCAGATTGATTATAGAGATGCTGCCGATGAGCGCAATCGCGTAATCGAAACACAACTGCTGTATGGAAAAGGAAGAGCTTATGGAATAGAGTTTTTACTTAAAAAGAACAAAGGAAAATTAACAGGATGGATTGGTTATACACTTTCACGTACCGAAAAAGAAATTGAAGGTATAAATAATAACGACTGGTATCCTTCCCGTCAGGACCGTACACATGATATTTCTATTGTTTTAATGTATGATATCAGCAAACGTTTGAATGTTTCAGCAGTATGGGTTTATCAAACCGGAAATGCAGTTACATTCCCTAGCGGTAAATACGAAGTTGCAGGACAAACAATTTGGTTATATACCGAAAGAAATGCATACCGTATGCCCGATTATCATCGGCTGGATTTGGGTTTAACTTATAAATTTAAAGAGAAAAAACACTTTAACTCCGAATTGGCTTTTGGTTTGTATAATGCCTACGGCCGCGAAAATGCTTATCTCATTAGTTTTGATCAAAGCGAAAGTGATCCAAACAAGACTGTAGCAAAACAAACGTCGTTATTTAGATGGGTACCATCCATTTCATGGAATTTTAAATTTTAAGGTTATGAAAAAATATATAATACTAATATCATCAGTTATTTTATTGGTTTCTTGTGAAAAAGAAATTAGTATCAATCTAAACAAAACCAATCCAAGAATTGTAATTGAAGGGAATGTAAGCAACCTGAAAGGAGAATGTAGTGTTAAAATAACGAAGACAATTAATTTTGACGAAACCATTCCTAATCCAACAGTTAGCGGAGCTTTGGTTACAATTATTAATATGAATACAAATAAAATTGATACTTTGAATGAAACTAAACCTGGCATTTACACCAACGATAGTTTACAAGGTATATCAGGACAAACCTATACTTTGATTGTAAAAACAAACAACGAAACATATATTGCAAGTTCTACAATACCTAAGATGGTTAACCTTGAATCTATTCAACTTCCTGACAGCATTGCCGGTGAAACCAGCCATGGTGGACCATTTGGTGGTGGAACAGGAAGTAATACTATTATAAGAATGATTCCCATATATATAGATCCTGTGGAAGTTGCTAATTTTTTTCAATTTGTTGTTACAAAAAATGATACAATGCAAAAAGATATTTTTATTCAAAGTGATTTTGGATTCAATGGACTTGTATCAAATCGTCCGCTTAGAGTTAAAGCAAATAAAAATGATATTGTAAAGGTGGATTTGCAATGTATTGATGAAGCAGTATATAATTATTTATTTGGTTTAAATGAAAATATTCATCAATCAAGTGCAACACCTGCAAATCCTGTTTCTAATATTAGTAACAATGCTTTAGGTTATTTTAAAGCACATACTTCATCAATAAAAACAATAAAAATTAAATAAAATGGAATCTTGCGAAAACAATAATAAACCAAAGACTTTTAAAGAACTCGTACGTTCTACCTATTTCTGGAAACCGGTATCAGCTATAATAATCGGTGGAATACTCGGTTATCTGTATTACCATTTTGAAGGTTGTTCAACTGGTAGTTGTGGAATAACAAGCAGTCCGATTACAAGCATTCTTTTTGGAAGTGCATTGGGGTATTTTTTAGTAAACAGGCCTTGTAAAACTTGCTAATTTTAATTAATTTTGAAGATTATGGAAATAAAAGAAATAAACATAAGATATAGTGAACTGGCAGAATCGGAATGCTGTTTATCATGTGGTGGTGCAATTAATTATGCCGAACCAAAATTGGGTGAAGTATGTGTGGATTTAGGAAGCGGACGTGGAACCGATGTATTGCGAATGGCTGAATCAGTGGGGAAAACTGGTTTTGTGTATGGTATAGATATTTCAGACGGAATGCTCGAAAAGGTCCGTAAAAATGCTGAAAAATTTGAGGTGACAAATGTTCGTTTTGTAAAAAGCGAACTCGAAAAATTAGAACTTCCTGATGAAACAGCAGATTTAATAATTTCAAATTGTACGCTTAATCATGCTGAAGACAAACAGGCAGTTTGGAATGAAATCTATCGTATCCTTAAAAAAGGAGGCAGATTTGTGATAAGCGATATTTATGCTACAAAACCCATTGCTGATGAATACAGGAAAGATTCTGTTGCCATTGCCGAATGCTGGGCAGGAGCTGTTACACGTAATGAATATATGAAACAATTGGAAAATGCAGGTTTTGCTTCTGTTGAAATCATTGAAGAATCAAAACCATACGCCAAAGGAAAAGCAGAAGTTGCAAGTTTTACAATTGCTGGCAAAAAAGCAGCAGGATGTGGTTGCGGATGTAAGAATTAAAATAATTTATTAATATAATCAATAAAAATCTAACAATGAAAAATCTAGCAAAAAAGAAAAACGAAAAAGACAACACAAAAAAGTCGAATACCAAACAAACAGCTCAATGTTGTGCTAAAACATCTAAAGTAGTGGTTGGTTGCCACGATTAATTTAACAAATATCATTAAGCT
The DNA here is from genome assembly GCA_013377005.1 of Bacteroidota bacterium. Lineage (GTDB taxonomy): Bacteria > Bacteroidota > Bacteroidia > Bacteroidales > JACABE01 > JACABE01. The sequence goes on along the minus strand of JACABE010000048.1, from coordinate 5,731 downwards.
TTTAATATAAATTGTTACTCAGTTAATCAATTAATCAGTTACTCATTTAATCAATTAATAATGTTTTATTCCAAACACAATATCTTTTCAAAAATCACCGATTCGGATAATTATTTCATCATAAATCTGCTGAGCGGAAGTGCTGATATTTTGACACCAGACGAAGGGAAAATGATACAGGATTATCCTAAAGGCAAAGAAATTGCAGCTGATTTTATGGAAAATCTGATAGAACAGGGATATTTTGTAGATGAAAAGGAGGAAGAACGCCTTTATCGTAATAAATATCTCAACTTTATCGATGACAGAGATGATGATGAAGTTCAGTTATTTTTTGTACCGAATTACAGTTGCAATTTTGCCTGTACCTATTGCTATCAGGATGAATATAGTGCCGTAAAACAGGAATTAACTACTGAAGTTATTGATGCTTTTTTCTCTTATATCAATAATGAATTTACAGGCAGAAAGAAATATTTAACCGTTTTTGGTGGCGAACCATTGCTTAATTCACCCAAACAAAGGGAACTGATTGCTTATCTGCTAAAAGAGGCAAACGATTCAAATTTAGAAGTATGTTTTGTTACCAACGGATATTCGCTTGAAGAATATATTGATATTCTAAAAACTGCAAAGATTCGTGAAATTCAGGTAACATTGGATGGAGTTGGAATAACTCATGATAAACGAAGGTTTTTAAAAGGTGGAGGCGCAAGTTTTGATAAAATTGTAAAAGGAATAGATAGTTGTTTACAAAACATTCTGCCAGTAAACTTACGTATGGTTGTTGATAAAGAAAACATTAGCGGACTTCCTGAAATGGCCCAATTTGCCATTGATAAAGGTTGGACAACAAACCATTTGTTTAAAACACAATTGGGAAGAAACTACGAATTGCATCATTGTCAGGCAACTTCCGAAAAGCTATTTAGCCGGATTTCATTGTACGAAAGTATTTATAAATTGGTAAAACAACATCCTTACATACTTGAATTTCACAAACCGGCATTTTCTGTTTCTAAGTTTTTGGCAGAAAATGGTGATTTGCCCGAACCTTTATTTGATGCTTGTCCTGCATGTAAAACCGAATGGGCTTTCGATTATACGGGGCAGATTTATTCATGTACAGCTACAGTTGGAAAAGAGGGTGAGGCTTTAGGAACATTTTATCCGGAAGTCAGTCGCAAAGAAGAAATGATAGCAGCATGGGAAAATCGCGACGTTACTACTATTACAGAATGTAGCAATTGCAATTTACAACTGGCTTGTGGCGGAGGTTGTGGTTCGGTGGCAAAAAATAGAACAGGAAGTGTTTGTTCAACAGATTGTCGTCCTGTTAAAGAATTAATGGAATTAGGCTTTGGAACTTATCTTGAAAAAAATCATTCATAAAGAATTTATAAATCATTTTAAAATGAAAGAAATAACATCAGAAGAATTTGAAAAAGAAGTATTGAAAGGAGGCAAAGTGGTCCTTGATTTTTATTCTACCGAATGTCCGCCATGCGAAGCTGTTGCTCCTAAATTTGAAGGTTTGGCAAAGTTGTATGGTAATGATATTACGTTCTTAAAAATGTTTCGTCAACAAAATAAACCTTTGGCTGAGAAATTAGGTGTAAAATCATCACCAACTCTATTGTTTTTCGATAATGGCAAACAAGTTGGTAATTCATTATCGGGTGGTATCAAAAGAACTGATATCATTAATCAACTTGATAATATGTTGCCAGCAGAAAGAGTTAAAGAAATAAAATCTCTGATTAAACCAAGTGTTTCTGAATTTGATGTATTAATTTTAGGTGCAGGTCCCGGCGGACTTACAGCCGGTTTATATCTTTGCCAGTCAAAAGTAAATACAGTTTTGATTGATATTGCACTTCCGGGCGGACAGGTTTCTACTACACATGAGGTTTCTAATTATCCTGGTTTTATTGATCCTCAGCCGGGTTATATGTTGTCGCATAATATGTCGGAGCAAACGAAACAGTGTGGTACTGTGTATAAAGTTGCAGTGGATGTTTCTAAAATTGATTTGGATAAAAAGGAAGTTATCATTGATGAATTTGAAACCGTCAGAGCTAAGAAAATCATCATAGCTACCGGAACTTCGCCCAATTTGATGGGAATTCCGGGTGAAAAAGAAATGAAAGGTAAGGGTATTTCATATTGTGCCACTTGCGATGCCAAGTATTATGGTGATAAAGAAGTAGTGATTATCGGTGGTGGAAATTCTGCTGTGGAAGAAGCAGATTTTATCAGTCGGTTTGCAAGCAAAATTACCATGGTTCATCAGTTTGATGCGTTTACAGCCAACAAACAAGCGCAAGAAAAGCTTTTTGCTAATCAAAAAATATCAACATTATTTGAACACGAACCCAGGGCTTTTGTACGTGATGGAGATAAAATTATTACTGAAGTTGAAAATCTGAAAACCAAAGAAAGAATAAAACTTACCAGCGATGGCGTTTTTATCTTTATCGGGATGAAACCCAATATTGAACTGTTTAAAGATAAACTGGAACTCGACAACTGGGGTTATATTAAAACCAATGAGGATATGCTGACCAGCATGCCTGATGTGTATGCCGTTGGCGATGTTATCAGCAAAAAATACCGACAAATTACCACCGCAGTTGCTGATGGAACTATTGCAGCCATTGCAATAGCTAAAGAATTAAGTTAATTTTAAAAATATAAGAAAATGAACAAGAATCGTTTAATAATTGAACAACTTAGCCCTTACGATGTGGCTACTACCGTTGAAAAATTAATAGAAGCTGCCGCTAAAAAAGACTGGCAGAATCCGGCCGTTCATAATTTACAACAATCGTTGGCAAAATCGGGTAAAGAGGTAAGACCTGTACAGGTTGTCGAAATTTGCAAACCAGAGTATTCGGGCAAAATGCTGGAGAAAAGTGATGAAAGAATAGCTTCGGTAATGATGCCTTGCCGTATTTCGGTATATGAAAAGGCTGATGGTAAAACTTATGTTTCGTTGCTGAATATGGAATCGATGGCGGCAGAAATGCCTGCTTCTATTGCCGATGCGGTTAAAGGTGCTTCGGATGAAACTTTTGAAATAGTAAAATCTGTTATTGAAGCTAACTAAAACTATTTTTTAAAGCTGAATGTATTGAAATTTAAAAGCCGATAGCGGGATGCTATCGGCTTTTTGAGTTATTTGTCCAAAAATTTTAATAGATAATTATTCCTTAAATATTAAAAAATTGATTTCAACCACTTGATTATGAAAATATTTATAATTCTAATTTTACCCAACGTTGTTAAGTAAGTCAAAAAAAACGTTCTGATAGGCACCTAATAGTGTTGGGTATGAGTAAAAAAACTTTTTTATAGGCACTCATGAGTGTTGGGTATAAGTAAAAACACTTTTTTATAGGTACTCATGATTGTTGGGTATGGGTAAAAACACTTTTTTATAGGCACCCAAGAGTGTTGGGTATGAGCAAAAACACTTTTTTATAGGCACCCAAGAATGTTGGGTATAAGTAAAAACACTTTCGGATAGACACCCAAGAGTGTTGGGTGGTTTTTCAAGCTCTCGGGCACTGAGTTCCTATAGGTTTAAAAACCATCAGCTAATTACTGGCAGGGGAGGGTAGCCGATTGGAAATTGTTTATTTTTATTAACTTAATAACCTAAGTCCAATCATTAGAGCATACCAAATCACTAAAAAAACACATACTATTTTATAGAAATTGGTCCAATAATTTGGCTCAATAGTATTGTCCTCAATAAGTAATTGCTTCAATTTATTTTTAAATTCTTTATATTCCTTTTGGTCAAATTCTTGGATAAAAATTGTTTCACCTGTTTTTTTGTTTATAATTAATTCTTCAAAAGTCCCAAATTTATTACTTGTCATCTGACTCTTAAAATTTTCAATTTCCAGAAGTGAGTTTTTCCTTTTTATTAATCCCCATAAAAAACTTTCTATTAATACATTGTCGTCAATTTTAAATGTTTTTATTGAAAACAAACCCAGCGCGATAAATAGGAATGTCAAAGTAGAATATACAATTGTCATTAACAAAATTAAGGTTGATGGCTCATTTATAAGACTTCTAACTAAAACTGATATAAATAGGAGTCCACAAATACCCACAATTCCTGCAAAAAGTCTCAAAATTGTCGGCAATATTTTTAGTTTTGTGTGTAATCTTTCCATTTTAATGTGTCTTACCTTTCGCAAATAGCTGCTTGCGGGGATTGTATATTTCCGTTCCTTTCAGACCGCTAAATTAGTTATTACTTGTTGTTTCTATCTTTTCGTCTTAAAACCCCGATTGCAGCAAACCGCTGTTAGCGGCTGTGTTTCTCATTCCAGTCAAATTTAATGAGTTGATTATCCTTTATAATTATACAAGAAACTTCTCGTTCTCTTGCAATGCCATAATAATCCAAGTTCATAAGAATTGTATTGTCGTAATTAGTTGTTATGGGGTTGTGAGTATAAAGTTCTCTATTGAAAAGAGGATTAACAATTTGAATTGTGTTATTTTTTAACTCTGCAAGAAATGTTTTGTCTCTCCAATACACTAAATAAAGCGTCTTGCCTTGATAAGTAAAGGAAGAGAAAATTTGAATGTCGTAGTATTCGAAAATTGTGTTTGCTGCTTTTGAACTGTCAGCATTACCAAGTGCTTGTACTTGAAAAGTTTTGTTCATATTTTCTAAATCAACTAACGACAATTGTCCTTGAAAAGGTTTGTTTGTGTTTTTCAAATCAACTAATGATAGTTTGTCGGGATTAGTGATTGCCTTAAGTTCGGTGCTGCCCTCCATATGACCCAGATGTGAAAGAACTAAATATTCGTTGTTCTTTTTTAGGATTGAATTTGCACAAGTAGCTTCAGTAAAATATATTTTTTTAGTTGTCTTGTTGTAGAAATAAACTGTTCCTCCCCATTCTCCGTGACAGTCGCAGAAAGAAATGTAACTACTATCCTCAAATAGTTTTGGCTGACCTGTAAATGGAACCGAAGCTGTATAGTCAAGCCAAACGTTGTCCGAATTAAGATAATAATATTTATCGTCTGAAATTCCGACAAGTTTGTTGTCAAGTAACCAATGGTATTGAAACTTTTTTGTGTTTACTTTTCTTTCAAATTCTGTGTCTCTTGTCAATGCAGGAATTGAATGACAAACAAAAGTCCCTGGTTCAAATAGTGATACAAGTTTGTCCTGATAAACGACAGAATATGAAATTGGATACTTGCTGTCAAATGGGTTTTTCAAGACGGTTTCTTGAAGGTCAAAAGCAATTGAATTGTCGCTGATTACAATTTCATAGTCCTTCTCCTGATAAATTAGAGGCAACCTAATTTTGTCATGTGAATAGTTGCGTTCTTTAAAATGTTTGATAATGCTGTCAAACTTTACTGAATTGTCTGTCTGCTCTTTGTTGGGTTGTCCGAAAACAGTCAAACAGAAGGTTAAAAGGGTAAATAATGTGCTTACTATTTTCATTTTAGTTGTAAGTTTATTTCTTGTTTCGTGTTTCAATTTTGTAGTGTCCCCTAACATAGCCGCTAACGTCCGAAACTATGTGCAGTTGGGGATTTTCGTGCTCCTGTGCCATCCGCGTACTTCTGCGGTTCGTGCGGTTAACAGCAAGCTCATGTACCACGGAGACCCCAATTGCATATAGTTTTTGTGTGTGCCCTGCATGAGCTGAGCACACCCTTCCGAAGCTCTATAAATATTTCA
>JACABE010000047.1 GCA_013377005.1 Bacteroidota bacterium | reverse complement strand
TGCTGATGCAAAAATAAATAAAAATTTATTTGTTTTTTAAGACAGTACCTCGATTGTAACACGTTTTTTTATTCTATAATTATTTCTATCAAGGCAATGTTTCAGTAAGGTTTAGTTTGTCTATCAAGTTTTTCATTCTTCTGACGTTATTCTGAATTTGCTGACTAAGTTCTGCATTAAATAGTCATTAATATTTCATCATATTCTAAAGATAGGTCAGAAATCCTATCTTGAGTATGGTCAAATTGACTAATCCCAATAATACAGGAACTCGCTTTTATATAATGTTCTTTATTCTCGTCAAATCGATAAACTCCGTTTTCCTTTCGAATCTTGATACCTTTCATTCTATCAGGTAATGAAATAAATTCAATTCCTGAAAATTCGATGTCAATTGTACAGTTTGGTTCATATTTAATAAGATATTCGACATCTTGATATTGCTTTTCGCTTCTAATTATCAAAGTCGAGTGGCTAACAATGTAATGCCAAATTTTAAAATTTCGTTCACTCTGGTAGGTCATGATTGTCTTCTTTTAAAATGTGTTACAACTTGTTTCTTGCTTCACCTTTGTGGTGAGCTATTCACTGTTTTTGGGTAGACTGCTACACCTTTTATACTTAAATCTACAAATCAAAATCATCTGTTGGATTTTTAATATTCTGCAAACTTTTCATACTTACCCATGTATAAATCTCTGTTGTTTTGCTACTCTTATGCCCTAATAAAGTCTGGATATATCTCAAATCAACTCCTGATTCTAATAAGTGAGTAGCATAACTATGCCTTAAACAATGAAGTGTAAAATTACTATTTTTTACAACTTCATCCAGATATTTATGAAATATTTTTTCAAGACTCGTTTCACTATAAACTTCTCCTTTGTTTTGCCCTTCAATTAGATATACTTCTGGTTTATATACAAAATAATATTTCTTAATTTGTTCTAACAATTTATTGCTTATTGGCAATACCCTATCTTTTTGTCCTTTACTATTAAAAATTGTAATGCTTTTTCGCTTTGAATTTATATGTTCAAGTTTTAAATTTATTAGTTCAGAACGTCTCAAACCACATGCATATATTATGGTTAATGCCATTTTATGTTTTTGATTCTTGATATTTTTCAACATTAGCATAACATCCAGTTTTGCAATAACTTTTGGCAATTTCTTCGCTCTGCGTGGTCTTTCAATATCTTCAATATCAATATTACGGTTATATATTTTTTTATAAAATAGTTTAATAGCATTCACAAACTGATTTTGATACGAAAATGATAATCTTTTTCTTAATATATAATTGATATTAAAGTCAATAATATCTTGATTAACTATCTCGTCAGCCTTTTTTTTATTATAATATCTAAAAAAAATGATCAATGCTTCCGAATAACTGTTTATTGTACTTACACTGTATCGCTTTTGCTCCATCCAGTGTTTATAATCTATTACTTCCTTTTGTATCTTTTCATCAAGCTCAGGCAATTCGCCTAAATAAGGCGGATGGCTTGCCACTGATATTATTTTCTTTACTTCTTCAGTTTTAAAGTCAATTTTTGTAATTCTTTCGCCAAAGTAATTTTTTAGCAATTCCAGGTTCTTTCCATAATTGGGTATTATCCAATAATAATTGTTTTTATCCCAACGTACATAGTTGAATGTACGGATAAACTGTATATCATTTTCATTTTTAGGTATCTTTACAATTATTTGTTTGACAGTATAAGTTATAATTATTTCTACTTTACTTTTTACTCGGGGTGCGACTTGAAGTCGCACCTCGAGTGGTTTTGTGGGCTTGGCTTTAAAATTTGCTGCAATTTCTATACGCATCCCGTCTATTTCTACTTCTGAAAATAAAGCTTTCAATTGTCCATAAGCTTCTTTGGTATAAGGTATATGCCATGCATGATGAGTTTTGCTCCAAGTTGAACCTGATATATTTCTTACCAGTTTATTGTTTTCGGGAGTATTGGCAAATTCAAGCTTAATCCGCTCAGCTCCTTTATGTGTAATTTTACTTGCTTTCATCTGATTTGTTTTCAGTTGTGTTTTGCTTTTCAAAAGTAGCAAATAAATAGATATTATTTAAGAATGTAAAATAAACGGTGTCAAAATAAAAAATGCAATAATGTTGACATATTGAACAAGATGATTTTAATTTTGAAGTCCTTTATCAATAAATCCATAAATTTATTTGTTGGTATTCCAAAACTTTTATAAGTTTGTGCTTTAATAAATTATATTTCAGTTTTTCAATACCATAAGTACTTATATTTTATGAATTAAAAATTACAAAATGAGCAATTTATTTAAAACAAAATCGGTTGATAAACTCTTATCTGAATCATCGGTAGAAAAGAACGGATTAAAACGTACACTCGGAAGATGGAATCTTATTTCGTTGGGAATAGGCGCCATCATAGGAGCAGGTTTGTTTGTACGAACTGCAGCGGCGGCAGCCAACAATGCAGGTCCATCGGTAACTATCGGTTTTATAATAGCCGGTATTGGTTGTGCACTTGCCGGCCTTTGTTATGCTGAATTTGCCTCAATGATTCCTGTTTCGGGAAGTGCTTATACATACTCTTATGCCACAATGGGTGAAATGGTAGCCTGGATTATCGGCTGGGATTTAGTATTGGAATATGCATTGGGTGCAGCCACCGTAAGTATAGCCTGGAGCGAATACTTGAATAAACTACTCGGATATTTTGATACAAACATCCCTTATCAATGGTGCCATTCGCCCTTCGAGTCGAGCGTGTCGGGAATACATGGTATCATGAATATTCCCGCACTTTTTATACTCTTATTATTAACCTTTTTACTCATACGCGGAGCACGCGAATCAGCGCTGGTAAATTCAATTATCGTAATTACCAAAGTAAGTATTGTTATTTTATTTATTATTTTCGGATGGTCGTTTATTAATCAGGCCAATCATACACCTTACATTCCCGAAGCAACAAAATTTGTGGATGCTCAGGGTGTTTCTCATAATTTTGGTGGTATTCTCGGGATTTTAGGAGCTGCAGGCGTAGTGTTTTTTGCATTTATCGGATTCGATGCAGTTTCCACTGCGGCTCAGGAAACCAAAAATCCTAAAAAAGATATGCCAATGGGAATACTTGGTTCATTGGTTATCTGCACAGTTCTATATGTTTTATTCTCCTATGTTTTAACGGGTGTAGCTTCTACCGAAGATTTCAGAACTGCTGGTAAAGAAGCCTCTGTAACCTATGCTATCCAAACTTATATGACTGGTTTCGGATGGCTTGGAAAATTGGTTACTGTTGCCATATTAGCTGGATTTTCATCAGTAATTTTAGTAATGTTGTACGGCCAATCACGTGTGTTTTATTCAATGAGCAGAGATGGTTTGGTACCCAAAATATTTTCTGATATTCATCCAAAATACAGTACACCTTACAAATCAAATATATTATTCTTTCTGTTTGTGGGTTTGTTTGCCTGTTTTGTGCCTCAGGATATTGTGGGCGATATGACAAGTATCGGAACATTGTTTGCCTTTATGCTGGTTTCGGCAGGTGTTTGGATAATGAGGGTTAAAAACCCCGGACTTAAAAGAGGTTTTAAAACACCTTTGGTTCCTTTGGTTCCTATACTTGGTATTTTGGTATGCGGTGCCATGATTTTTGGCTTGGGATGGGCCAACTGGACTCGTTTGTTTATATGGATGGCCATAGGTTTTGTAATTTACTTTTCTTACAGCAGATTCCACAGCAAAATAAATTCTAAAGATTAATATATGCTATCTTAAGATAAAAAGAGGCTTCACTTTGTGGAACCTCTTTTTTATTAGAAAGATTTTGTAATTGACCTTATAAGGATCAGTGCTTATAGTTACGCATCGTTTTTGCTTCTTTCTCTTTCATTTCTAATTCTTAATTTACTTATCTACTGTAATATTATCATAGGATTCTAAGTTAAGTTATTAGTTTTGTCCTATTGATAAACTTTCTCATTTATAATCTCATCAATAATTTCTAAAATTCCTTCATTTTTTAATATTACCAATCCGAGCCTCTCTGAAGATATTCCATCAATTAGTTTATAATTGTAGATTGGTTGTTCTCCTTGCAATTTAGATTCAAAGCATTTAAAAGATACCTTATCCAATTTTTCAAGTTCTTGACCAACTTCTACTATATGTGAAGAAATATAGAAAAGAGAATCCTTAATTTGTGCAAATCCATTTGTTATTAATAAAGTTCCATCATAAGCGTCCTTCACATTAGTACCTCTGAACAATTCATCGAATATCACAAACAATCGTTTCTTTTCTTTGAGCATTAAGGCAATATCCTTAACTCTTTTTACTTCACTGTAATAATGACTATATCCTTTATTAATATTGTCGGAGATGTTTATGGTTGTATATAATCCATTAAACACCGTTGTTTCCATAGAGCTTGCCGGAACAGGAAATCCTAAATGTGAGAGATAAACACATAAACCAACACTTTTTAAGAAAGTAGATTTCCCAGCCATATTCGCACCTGATACAAAACAAAGATTCTTATTGTCGAGTGAAGCAACATCATTTTTTACAGGATTTTCGATGAAGGGATGAAAAATAGCATTAATTTTCAAGCTTAAGTTTGTCGATTCGATAAAAACAGGAAAAGCCAATTTATTGTTTTCTGCTGTAAGTGCAATTGAAAGATAGGCTTCAAGAAGATATGTGAGTTTTAGCATTCTTTCAATTCTATCTTTTTCTTTTTTCCTAAATAAGTGGTCATAACGGCTTATTTGTCTAAAAGTTAATTTTTCCTTTTTCTGATTTAAAAGGCATTCAAAATCGGGATTTGTATATAATTCACTGATTTCATTTTTAAACAGCTGAAAAAAATCGGGAATATCCTTTGAATTTATTTTGCCTAAGAAATCTGAAAGAAGACTGATGTAAATTTTTAAATATTCAAGCCCTCTTGCTATGACATAATAATTATTACTTGGCTTTATTACATCAGAAATCCATGAAAAGAATGAATCAATAGGATTGTTTTTTAAAATAGGAATGTCTTGCCTTAAATAATATTCAATAAAATCGATAAGTTCTTTTTTTAATTCAAAAGTAAAATGATTGTTTATTATAAAACTTATGGTGGAAATTCTGGAATTTATTTCATCCAAATCATTTAGGGGTGTTCGCATCATATTTTCCAATGCATCTCTACCTCCTTTGGTCTTGGTTTGGTTATAGTAATTGAATACAGATAAATCTCCATTTGCCTGTGGAAAAATATTCAAATCTAAAATCGTTTGTTTGTCTATTCCAAAATTAATCATAGTGTAAGATGCTTGGTGTTGCACACAATATTTTGTAGTTTGCTGTCAGAGAAGGGATATTTCTTCCGTATGGGTATCCAAATTTCTTCTTCCGAATTGGGGTCTGCATTTTTATATTTAGCACCTAATACTTCAAAATGGGGTCTGTCGTCCAGCAAATAATCAGAATCGGGAAGCCAGGTGCCAAAAATATATTGAAAAATACTACTTTCGGTGCTTGAACCTTTATAGTCGAATACAGCATAAAGTCCTGCTGTCAATGTAAACGTTTCCATGCCATTTGGCAGGTTGTCAAAATCTGTTACTTCTACAGTTGCCCATTTTTCAAATTCGTTGCTAGGATTAAATGCTGTAAAATATGTTGGTTGATAAACAGCCATCGAAATAAAATCGTTGGTAAGTTTGTTGGCTATTTCATTGCGAAGAGACATAAAGCCTTTCCAAAGTTCAGCCGTTTGGTTGTCGGCTAAACTCATAAATAGTCGTTTGCCAACTAATTTTTTTTCTTTACAATGTTCTATTCTTGCTTGCATAAAGGCTTTAGTTATCAAGGATTGTGGAAGTGTCTGTATGTAATTGTTTTTATATTTTAAATTCTGTTTTGCAATTCTGGCAGTAATAGATGTTTCTGATGTTGCCAAACGGAATCCCGGCAAATAATGAAATCAACACAACAAATATCTTTTTTAATTTATTAGTACCAAGTCCGAATATAACGTTTGAAGAATTGCAATTTGGACATACAATATCACTCTCTTTTAATGTTGGTAATATTAGCTCTTGAGCTTTCTCAAGATCACTATCTTCAATTATTATTTGAACTCCTGCACCCAACATTCCATTAAAATAAGGCATTAAATTGGAAATGTTTTCATTTGCCAAAAAACAGCTGATGCCATTATTTTCCAATTTGCCTTTAATAAGGTTTGCTTCAAATGAATTATTACATGTTGTCAATATGATTGTGTTCATATTTGTTCTATTAATGAATGCTAACTTTATTACACCTTCCAAAAAGGAAGAAAAGCTTCCAATTTTGGGTAGGTTTCCTTAGCTATTTTATGATAATTTTAAATGTAATAACAGCATTATTATTGATATTAAACTCCTTTATTCAACAATAGATTTAGAAATTTTCAAGTAATCATCTTTTAGCATATTTTTATTATCCATAATGGTCCAACACATAATATTGTAAAAATGCTTATTGGTTTCAGCAGTGGTTAGCAACATATAAAATTCTGTTCCCTCTTGTTCCCAGGTAAATTCTACCTGCGAATGTTTGTAACCATTGGCTTCAAAATTTACATACCCACTTTGCTTACGTTTGTTGCTGTCTTTTTTAAAGTCTTTTAAAAAATTTTCCAGAAAATCTTTAGGGCTGACAAATTTCATTCCCTTGCTTTCCAGCTGCTCTTTCGAATCTTCAATTACTATCATATAAGCTTCTTTCGAAACATTGATATATTGAATGGATGAATTATCGTTCAATTCGTAGGTTTTGGTCATATAATCAGGAATATCTATCGTAAAACAGTTGCCCCCTTTTTGGCTTGAAAACGATTGAGAATAAAGATGGATGCTTAAGCAAAAGATACTTAAAAAGAGGATGGTTTTTTTCATTGATTAAGTTGTTTGTTGGTTAAATAATAATTAAAATAAATATGTTACAAACTTAAAAAGAATAATTGAAATAAATCGGTATTCAATAAAAATCTTAATCTTCAATTTAATCTGTTCAACCCCCTATTATGGCTTTTTAACGAAAAACATTTAATCGCTGCATTCATATTGTATATTTTTGTAAAAAATATATTGAATATGTTTGAGTTATTAGGAAAACAATTAAGAAAACCATCAGGTTTCTGGGGAAAACTGGTTGCAAAAATGATGGACAGAAGGAATAAAAAGTTCTATTTGGAAATTATCAGAATGCTGAATTTAGAAACCGGAGATAAAGTTTTTGAGATTGGTTACGGATCCGGCTTAGGTATCAGTTTACTGGCAAATACCGATATTGCCTGCACTATTCAGGGGATAGATTTCTCGGAATTAATGTATAAGAAAGCAAGCAAAAGAAATAAAATATATATCGAACATTGCTTGGTTAATTTAAGCTATGGCGATTTGCTGACTACTGATTTTAAGCGCGAAAGGTTTAATAAAATTTTCTGCGTGAATGTTATTTATTTCTGGGATGATTTGAGCGTTGTATTTGAAAAAATCATGTCGATGATGAATCATGGAGGTATGTTTTGTATATTTATGACCCATGAAAAAGAATTTAAACAACAAAAATTTGCGCATGATTTCTGTAAATACACAATCGAAAACGTAGAACTGGAGTTGAAAAATGCCGGCTTCAGCAAGATTAACCATACATTCGATAACGGTTACTTTATTACTGCTATAAAATGAAAAAGGAATTAGTAAAAGGGCTTAACAAAATGGTTTTATGCAGGGTGTTGCTATTAGTTTCAAAGCCGGACATGGAATGATTCATTATTATCCGTTCTTGGCTCTCATGTTTGATGAAGCACAAAAGCAATGGACGAAATCTGTGAGTTTATCAGAAAGTAGTTTCTTAATTAAATAAAAGAAGTTAGTTATCTTGATAACTAACTTCTTTTATTACTTTTACAAGGATTTCATATCAATTACAAAACGATAGCGGACATCACTTTTCAGCATTCTTTCATAAGCTTCATTAATATCCTGCATTTTAATTATTTCAATTTCTGATACGATATTATGTTCACCACAAAAATCCAACATTTCCTGTGTTTCTGCAATACCTCCGATAACTGAACCAGCAACTGATTTCCTTCCTAAAATCATGGGTACTGTATTTAATATGGGTTCAAGACCACCTAAATAACCAACCAAAACCAAAGTGCCGCTGATATTTAAGGTTGAAACATAAGGATTGATATTATGTATATAAGGAACGGTATCAATAATCAAGTCAAATTTCCCATTTACAGCATTCATATGATTATTGTCTGTTGAAATAATTACATCATCTGCTCCAAGTTTCAATGCATCTTCTTTTTTATCAGGTGTTCTTGAAAAGAGGGTAACTTCTGCACCTAAACCTTTTGCCAGTTTAATAGCCATGTGTCCCAGTCCTCCTAATCCAACAACTGCTACTTTACTTCCTTTCCCTACTTTCCAGTGACGAAGTGGCGACCATGTTGTAATTCCGGCACATAATAAGGGTGCTACAGCTGCTAAATTCAGATTTGAAGGTACTTTCAGAACAAAGTGTTCATCTACCACAACCTTTTGGGAATACCCCCCGAAAGTTTGACCGCCTAAGTGTTTGTCATGACCGTTGTAAGTTCCCGTAAATCCGTTTAAGCAATACTGTTCAAGATCGTGTTTACAGCTATCACATTCACGGCAGGAATCTACCAAACAACCCACTGCAGCTAGATCTCCAACTTTCAGTTTGCTGACTTCACTTCCTATTTTAGTAACTTTTCCTACGATTTCGTGACCGGGTACTGCAGGATAAATGGTTCCGCCCCAGTCGTTTCTTGCTGTATGTAAATCGGAATGGCACACGCCACAATACAATATTTCGATTTCAATATCTTTAGCAGTTACTTCTCTTCGCTCAATATTGATTTGTTTTAATGGAGCATCTACCGCTACTGTTCCATAAGCTTTTACATTATTATTCATAGCTGTTATTTTAATTTGTTTATTACTTATATTCATACATTTATTTTATACATTTTTCCCCATTTCAAATGCATTCATCATGGCATCGCTTTTTTTGATATCTCCGATATGCCAGGCTCCGGTACCATAAATAATTCCTTTTTCTTTTGCACCGTTTAAACAAGAGGTAAACCCTCTGAATTCTTCAACTGTTCTTTCCAACGCTTGTTTATTGTTGACAGCCGCTGTTAGAATGAAATAAAACTCTTTATTTCTGATTTCGCTATAGCGGGAACACGTCCTGTCTATCAGGGTTTTCATCTGGGCACACATGGTGTAGAAGTAAACAGGTGTTGCCATCATAATTACATCGGCTGTAATCATTTTCTCCAGCATATCGGCCATATCATCTTTCTGTGGACAAGTCTTTCCATTAAAACAGCTTCCGCATCCTGTACAATAATTGATTTTTTTATCTTTCAGAACAATTTTCTCTGCCTGATGCCCTGCTTCCTGTGCACCCATTTTGAATTGCTCACAAAGCAAATCGGAATTTCCTTCTCTTCGCGGACTGGATGATAGAATTAAAACATTTTTACTCATAATTTAATTATGTTATAGAATTAGCGATTAACTAATTTTGCATTATTTTCAGGGTATCTTGTGCCTTGTATCGTGATTTTTGATGTAGTATTTCCAATTTCACGAATGTCTTCAGCCGTGAGTTCTATTGCTGTTGCACCAATGTTTTCATCTAATCTTTCGAGTTTTCTGGTTCCAGGTATGGGAACTATCCATGGTTTCTGTGCCAGCAACCATGCAAGTGCAATTTGAGCAGGCGTTGAATTCTTTTGTAAGGCAATTTTAGTAAGCAAATCTACCAAAACCTGATTGGTTTTACGGGCCTCAACTGTAAATCTGGGGAGTGTAGTACGAAAATCAGTACTATCGAATGTAGTTTTATCATCAATTTTTCCTGTGAGGAAGCCTCTACCAAGTGGGCTGAAAGGAACTAATCCAATTCCCAGTTCGTCGAGGGTAGGAATAATTTCTATTTCCAGTTCCCGCCACCAAAGCGAATATTCGCTTTGCAAAGCAGTAACCTCTTGTACGGCATGTGCCTGACGAATTGTTTGTGCTCCCGCTTCGGATAACCCAAAATGTTTAACTTTCCCTTCTTTTATTAGGTCTTTCACTGTTCCTGCAACATCCTCTATAGGAACATTTGGGTCAACACGATGCTGATAGAACAGATCAATAACATCGGTTTTAAGTCGTTTGAGCGAAGCCTCAGCAACTTGCCTGATGTGTTCAGGACGACTGTTCAAACCAATCCATTTCGGTCCGCCATTCGGGTCAAGCTCAAAACCAAATTTAGTAGCTATTACAACCTGATTGCGTATTGGAGCCAATGCATCACCCAGAAGTTCTTCGTTTGTAAACGGACCATAAACCTCTGCTGTATCAAAAAAATTTACACCGCGTTCAACAGCTTTGCGGAGTAAAGAAATCATTTCTTTTTTGTCGGGTACAGTACCATAAGCAAAGCTCATACCCATGCAACCGAGTCCGATGGCAGAAACTTCCAGATTACTATTGCCTAATTTGCGTTTTTGAATCTTTTTATCCATTGTTATTATATTTAAAATTAAAATGCAAAGGTAGTTTTAGATTATTTTATTAAATAACTAAAAACAAACAATAAATTACAAAAATCAAACATTTCTGAATTTTAAAGGACTTGTTTGAAGATGTTTCTTGAAAAAGTTATTAAAATGTGTTACTTCGGTAAAACCTAATGAATATGCAATTTCTGATACACTCCAGTTGCTGTGTTTCAGCAATATTTTCGACTCCTGCATGATGCGTTCAGCAATAATCTGAGAGGTTGTTTTCTGCGTAGTTTCTCTTATAGCCCTGTTTAAATGGTTTACATGCACATTCAACTGCTTTGCAAAATCGGAAGCCGATCGAAGATTGATTTTTTGATGGCTCTCATCAATAGGAAACTGACGTTCCAGAAGTTCTGAAAACAAGGCTGATATTCTATTATTAGCATTCATCTGATGCTTATCAAAACTCATTGAAGCATTTGTTTTCATTGCAAAATGCAACAGTTCAAAAACAAGATTCCTCAATACATCGTATTTGTGAATGTAATCAGAATTTATTTCTTCAAACATACGCTCATACAATGTTGTTACTTTTGCTACCTGCTCATCCGATAAATCAAAAACATGTGTTCCGTTGGGCTGAAACACTTCATATTGACTTAAATTGCCATATTGATAAAAGAAAGACTGATTAAAAACGCAAAAGAAACCACCTTTGATATTTTCGGTGTGTTCCCATTTATAAGGTATCTGAGGATCGGAAAATACCAACGCCTGCTTTTGAATATCAATCACTTTATCGGCATAATGTATGCTTCCCTGACCTATCATCAGTGTAATTTTATAATAATCGCGACGCTTGTAAGGTGTTGGTTTTGCTTTATCGCCAACGAAAGCTTGTAATTTGAATATATTAAAATGTCCGATATCATTATTGATGCCTTCAAGCAAGGAATCACAATCGAATTTTCTTTGATACAATGTTGCTATGTTTTCTGCTTTTTCCATGATGCAAATTTACAAATTTCAAACATATTATAAATAGCCCAATAGAAAAATATAACGAATTGTTGTTAATGTTACTTTTTGTGTAGCGGAGTGAAGGAGTTTCTTTTTTGCTGAATAAGGTGGGGCTAAACGATTAAACACTGTCTTTAATCTTCTTCCTCTAACTCAAATATTTCATTTACATTTTTATCAAACACTTTAGATATTTTTAAAGCGAGAATCGTAGAAGGTACATATCTATTATTTTCAATAGAATTAATTGTTTGCCGAGAAACACCAATTTTATTTGCTAATAATTCTTGAGTTAAACCTTTAATAACTCTTTGTATTTTGACTGTGTTCTTCACTACCTATTCTTTTTCATTATAAAAATCATTAAAAAATAAAAGAAAAACATACTAATTAGAAGTTCTGTTACGCCCTTATCTTGCAAGAAACTTCCATCAAAAAGTAAGTTTATAAATGGTTCTAATATTACGATTACTACTCCATAAATAAACGAAGCCGAAAGAGCTTTCAGTTTTATCCTTAATGTAAGCTCATCTTCTATTTTATTTCTGGTTATTACTAATAATAATAAAGAGATTAGAAAACCTGATTTTGCTATTGTCTTAACAATTTCCTTGTCAATCGTTAGTACTTTTAATATGTACAGAACTACTAATAAACCACTAATTAACATTATTCCGAATGCTACTTTCTTGAAATTTCTTGGTAATAACCGTAAATCTTGTTGGATTTTATTCATTGTTATAAATTAAAAAGTAAAATATATTATTCTATTTGGCAAATATACTTTACATTTTAGATAATTCAAAATAAAAAACATTAACTAAAATAATTCAATGTAGCTGTTTACTTTGCTTTGTTATAAAAATTATATATCCACATTTCGCCCCCCCTGCAAATATACTATTTTAACCCGTTGTGCATTTAGAGAAAAAAATAAAAAAAGTTGTTCATTGAATTTTA
>JACABE010000046.1 GCA_013377005.1 Bacteroidota bacterium | reverse complement strand
GTCTTGATTTTTATTGGGGTCGCTTATAAATCACAAATTTTTATGTAAGTTTGTAAAAAATAATAACACATGAAACGTATTTTATTATTTATTATATCTGTTTTCTTTATTTATAACATACAAGCACAGGCTTTTTCTTTGGATACTTCTTTTAATCTTAGTTACAATTTTTATTTCACAGGAAGTGGTGCAACAGTTTACGGCTTAAATTACGAACCCGATGGAAAAATGATGATTTATGGACATTTCGATGATGGTTATTTCAATCCTGCTGATGTACTCAGAATATATGAAGATGGTAGCCTTGATAATACATGGACTTATCCGATTGCAGATGGTATAGCGTTTGCTAAGCGATTAAATAATAATTACATAATTCTATCTCTCAGCACTCTTTTTAAATTTAATTATTGGGGTCAATCAACTGATTCTGCATGGGCAAATAATGTTTGGCGAGGCAATATTTGTCATCAGTTTTATAAGCCATATTTTCTCTCTGATGGAAGTATGCTGGTAGGTGGCGATTCTGCCTGCAATATTGTAAGTGATAAAAAGCGTTGTTTTATGAAATTTTTACCCGATGGTAATATAGATACTAATTTTAAACATGGCACCAACAGACCCGTTTTTGGTATTGTAAAATATTCATCCGATCAATTATTGGTATATGGGGGCAGTGTTAACGGTTTTACCAAATACGATACAACAACTGCCAACAGAATGTGCAGGATAGATACGTTGGGTAATTTAGATACTACATTTAAATCGATATTTACAGGAGGGAGTCCTCTCCCTTTTTATATACAAAATGATGGCAAAATTATTGTTGTTGGGTATTTTAATATTGTTAATTATCCAACAGCTTTATATTTAATCAGATTAAATACCGATGGTTCCTTAGACAGTACTTTTAATAATACTATATCAACAGAAAGTTCTTGGGCAAGTTCTGTTTGCCCAACCACAGATGGTGGTTATTTAATCGGGGGTGGTTTTAAGCAATACCAGGGTTATATCCGAAACGATATTGTAAAAACAGATATCAATGGTTTTATTGATACTGCCTATTTTAATGGCTTGGGTTTTGATAGTGTATTTAATCAAGTTGGCGGAACGCCTGATGTACAAAACATAGTAAAAGGCACAAATGATACCTATTATGTAATGGGCGATTTTACCTATTACAATGGAGTACATGTAAATCCAATTATACGCATACATGGTTTGTCGGTAGGTATTAACGAAGTGGAAAAAGAAAAGAAGGAGCTAAAGGTCTTTCCTAATCCTGCCAAGGATTATGTAACATTTATCTGGGAACTACCATTATTAAAAGACAATGCCGAACTTATTATTACAGATATAAGCGGAAAATCTATCACTCAAAAAACCATTGCTACCAAAAGAGGGCAATGGGTATGGGATACACGAACCATTAATAAAGGCATTTATTTGTATGAAATAAAAACAAATACAGAACGCTTTGGTAATGGCAAAGTGGTAATCAATGGAATGTAATACAGAATGTTGGTCAAATTGATATCTTTTGTACTGAAGTTTTAAAATTAGTTATGTTAGTGCTAACTATTATAACTAATTGTGGAAGAGAATATATATTTTATACTTCACCCATATTTTAAGGAAAAAACTTAATGCAATAATAAATTTTCATTAGGCGCTTAAAAATATAAGTAGTCATATTGTAAATATATAAAATTAGCCCACGCATACATCGAGTTAGAATCTCGAGGAATTTTATAGATTAAGAACATTTTGAAATGGATATTCTAACATGGATTCATAAATTCTAACACTCAAGACTTATTTGCCAATTATATAAAACGACTCTACACAATATCTGCATCTATTCAATCATCACCGTGAGCAGGATAAGGGAAGCGGCGGTTGCTAAACAATTTTTTAAAATTAATTTCGAAAGCAATATGAAAAAGTTCATTATTTTATCAATACTATTTTTATACAGTTTTATTAGTTATGCAGACTATACAGGATCTGTAACAACCGATACAAACGAATTAAAATTTTCAATAAAAAACAACTACGATCTTGTAACAATTACGGATGGTTATTACACCAAGGTTGTAGGAGCACCCAAATTACCAGTAAAAATTGTTAGATTTGTGATTCCTATCGATCAAAAAGTTAGCAGTGTAATTGTTAATAGCACAAGTATCCAACAATTAGCTGGCACTTACAATATTTATCCGGTACAAACACCCCAAACAACAAATACTACAACTTTGCCTCCTTTTGATGACCCTAACCCACAAATTTACAACTCAACTGCACCTTATCCTAGTAATTTAGTTGAAATATTAAATGATGAATATCCAATGGGTTACCATGTGGTTAGTTTGATAATTTATCCTCTGCAATATATCCCTGCAGATAAAATATTAAAACTTTATACCAATATTAATTTCACAATAGTCTATGAAAATAACACAGAGAACATTGTTGTGCCTAATAGACAAAGTCAATTATCGTATGACCTTTCAAAAGGATATGTAAAAAGTATTATCACCAATACGAATGATTTGAATACTGTAAGTGGTGGTGCAAAAGAAGTGATTAATAACTCGAATAGTTTGGATTTAAATTTAAAATCAATGGCTCCTGCAAATATTCGTTTTATACCCGATTACATAATAATAACAGATCCTGCTTTTGTGTTTAATTTCCAATTTTTGGCTGATTGGAAAACGAAAAAAGGAGTTTATACAATAGTAGTTTCAACTACTGATATATATAATCATTATCAGGGATGCGATAATGCTGAAAAGATACGGAATTATTTAAAAGATGTAAATTTAAATTTTGGCAGTAAATATGTTTTACTCGGAGGGGATGTTGAATACGTTCCTACAAGGTTTGCATATACTAGAATAGATCTTTCATATAAGGAAGTATATTCTGAAACAGATTATTATTATGCAGCAATTCAAGGTAACTGGAATGAGAATGGTAATTCTCTTTTTGGTCAAATATCTGATAACCCCAACTTATCTTTGTATCTATGGGTAGGAAGAGCGCCTGTTCATAATTCTACTGAGGTGGATAACTTTGTAAATAAAATAATTAACTACGAAAAAATGAATGATCCAGCCATTAACACAAACTATTTGAAAAATTTTGCTTTTTGGTCGGGAGACAATAATGCCGATTGTGATCCAATGACGGTGTTAAATACAATAGATAATAGTATTAATGGTTATATTAATCCTGCAAATTATCCCGTTTTAAAATTATATGATAAATCAAATTTACATATAGGAGAGACTCAATATAATAATAGATATTTCAATTTGAGTAGGACTCGTGCATTAAATTCTTTAAGTAGCGGATGGCAAACTTTTGGACAGAATTATGGAAAAATACATCTATTTTATCATTGTGACCATTCGGGATATGATGCAATGGGGACTTCTATTTATGATTCACTAGGTCACATTTATAGAGCTGATATGGATACTTTAACGAATGGGAAATACTATCAGATTTTTTATTCTGATGGTTGCGAAGCAAATGAGTTTTCGAAAGATGCCATATCCGAACATTATATAAATAATCCAAATGGAGGTGGTATAGCTTTTATAGGTAATTCAGATTTTGGATCATGGGATGATTGTGATTATTTTAAACTATTTTGTCAAACTTTATATGATAAAACTAAAACAGATGCATATGATAACAAATATTATCATATTGGTTTTGCTAATCAGCAAACAGTACTCACTCCATATGAAAATGTTACTGAATTTAGAAAAAAGAACCGAAATTTATTGGGCGATCCTGAAATGCCAATATGGACTGATATTCCTAAAACATTTACCGCTACCAATACGGCACTTGTAAATAAACAAATTACAGTTAATGTTTCTGGTATTGATATTGCAAATGCACCAAATAATAAAGTTGTTATAACAATTTGTATTTACAAATCGAATGAGATTTATAAAAAAGAAGAAATAATTGCAACAACAACTTCTATTTCTAAAACCTTTACAAATATTATACCTGATACACCGGGCAATATTTTTATAACTGTTACAGCCCATAATTATTTCCCAAAAGAACTAACAGTTCCTGTTACAATAACCGGTTCACACCCATACATGACAGCACTACAAATAAATGATACCTACGCTTACCCATACTTTGGGAATAATGATGCTCAGGCTGATGCTGGCGAAACGATACTATTACCAATTACACTTAAAAATTCAGGTGATGCTATTGCTTCAAATGTAACTGCTACGCTCTCTTGGCAACCTAAAAGTTATCAGTCAAATAATATGATAACTTTTACCAATAATGCATCATTATATGGAAATATACTTATAAATGGATCAGTTATCAATAATTCAAATCCTTTTATATTTCAAATTAGCAAAGATGCATTTGAAGGAATTACTCCCCGTCCTTTAACACAGTATGTTCAATTTACACTTGATATTTTAAATGGAAGCGAACACATTTTAAAAACATTTGAAATAGAAATAGCAGAACCGGTGATTGAAAAAAGAGAAAATATATTAACAGGAAGTTTGGTCGCAGGAAGCTCTAATCAACTCAAAATCAAACTATATAACAAAGGTATGGCGCAAGCAACGGGAATTAAAGCTACTCTAACTTCTTTATCAAATAATATTACTGTAAATCCAGCCCAAATTATATACAATTTCATCAACTCAAATAATACAGATGCAAATAATGCATCATTTCAATTTAATGTAAATAGCTCAGCATATTCAAATGAATTATTACGCCTAAATGTTATAAATCGTTTCAATAAAGTGTGGTCTTTCGACTTTAAACTAACAAAACCAGTTATTGACACTACGCAAATAACTATTAATCACGATAGCTATGAAACTTCAATTATGCTTAATTGGAATGTTTTACTATCATCATCGTCTATTATTAGCGGATATAATCTTTATAGGAGTAGTAGTTCAACAGGTACTTACCAAAAAGTGAATAATAATCTTATAAATTATTCTTTTTATCTTGACCAAGGTTTGCAAGCATCAACAGATTATTATTATAAAATATCTGTTGATGATGAGAATGGTAATGAGAGCATTTTATATCCAATGAATGGGTACCATACATCAACATCCCTCCCATTTCATATTGGATGGCCAATTACACCTACGAAACCTATGGGACCGTCGGCAAATGGATCACCCAATGTATTAGATGTAAATGGTGATGGGAAAAAAGAAATATTCTTTTCAACAGGTTCATCTACAGGTGCAGAAGGAGAAGGAAATGGTGGATTGTGGACATTTAAACATGATGGTACAAGATGGTTTATGATAGACCCTAATGCAGAAGAAATTAGTGGGTTTGTTGATTTGCATTGTGATAATCAGGCTACACCGGCAATTGCTGATATTAATAGTGATAATAAATATGAAATTGCGATTACTACGGGCGAAGTACCAAATAATAGTAATGCCCGAAGATTATTTGTTTATTCTACTACCGAAGTTGGGAACAACAATAACGAACCAGATGAAATATTAAATACTTTTATTGGCGATTATTTGCCAGTTAGAGGGCCTGTAATTGCTGATATAAATAATGACAATAAGAAGGAAATTATTACAAACTCTGCTTTTAGTGGTATTAAAATTTACAAATATGATGGTAGTTTATATAGATCATTAACTGGTTTTACTTCAGGATATGGGATGCCGGCTGTATTTGATTTTAACAATGATAATAAAAAGGAAATTGTAAGTGGGAGTGCTGATTCAGGAATATATATTTGGAAAGAAGATGGAACAAAATATGCTGCAACTAATCCTGTATATACACCACAACCCGGTTTTAAAACTGATTTTTCGCCTGTTATATGTGATATTGACAATGATAATACCTACGAAATCATATTTATATCTGCAAAAAACAGGGATGCTTATGTATATGCAATGAAACCAAATGGTACTATGGTGACAGGATGGGAAGAAAGCAATCCAAATCATCCAAATCATCATATACAATTATCCGATTCCGTTTATTCTTCAGGTGAAGTTTATCATAGTCAAAATGGCCCCAATCTATCTGTAGGTGATGTTGATAGAGATGGGAATATTGAAATAGTTATTGGGGGCAATAATATCCTTCATGTTTTCAAAAATAATGGAGATATCCTCAGCACTATAACAGTTCCTTCATCATCACTTTATTCTTCCGCAGGAAAAGCACCTTTAATTGCTGATGTTGATGATGATCACGATGATTTAGAAATTATAATTACAGATAATAATACACCTGCAAAAATATATGCCTATAAATATACAGGAGATTTAATTAAAGGATTTCCTATTACTTTAGATGCAAATATCGCCATTAGTAATACTCCCTGTATAGCTGATGTTGATAATGATGGAAAAAACGAGCTTTTTGTTAGTACTGCCTCAAAATTTTATTTATGGAATACACAAGGATTAGTATATTTAAATGATTGGGGTGCTTATAGACATGATGCTAATAATTCTGGCGTTCTCCTTGGTGATTGCTTTTTTTCAAATACACCATTAGAGATAAATTCTAACGAAACTTGGTCTGGATATAAAAGCATAAATAACATTGTTACGATTAATTCTGGGGGCAGTTTATATATAAATGGCACTATCAGATTTTCCGAACAGGCAAAAATAATTGTTAAGTCCGGCGGCAATCTTATTATCAATGGCGGCAAATTAACCAATGCTTGTGGTGATCATATGTGGAGAGGAGTAGAAGTCTGGGGTAATTATAACCTTAGTCAGCACTATGACGCTGATCAGGGCCATGTTTCCATATACAATGGAGGTACCATCGAGAATGCACTGACCGGAATTGCAACGCTCAGCGATCCGAGTATAATATATAACCGATCAAGAGGTGGCGGTATTATCGAAGCCGACGGTGCTATGTTTATCAATAACCAAACAGCAATAAGAATGCAGGCTTATCAGAACTTTGCTTATGACAATCCAACCGTAAAACTAAACGATGAAAGCTATTTTCACAACTGCGAATTTAAAACTACCGGAGCTTTAAATGATGCTGCAACACCTTTTGATGCTTTTGTGGATATGCAGGATATCAATGGTATTAGTTTTGCCTCATGCCGTTTTACCAACCCTTCAAACGGAGCCAATGCATTCACAGGAACAGGCATCAGAAGTACCAATTCTTCATTCAGAGTGATGGGAAGTTGCAGAGAAACATTACAACAAGGACAGGAATGCCCTTATGAAGAAGCTATTAATTCTTCTACTTTCAGAAATCTGAGTTATGGCGTATATGCCGATAACTACAGCCTGCTAAAACCTATAACCATCAACCTATCTAAGTTTGAAAACAATGGAAAAGGTGGTATTTACATTGGAGGTAGCGTAGGTAGTGCCACTATTACACGCAACCAGATTAATGTTAAAGAATTTAATCTTGACCCTGAGAATATGAGAATTCCTTACGGTATTTATTTTGATAATTCCACCGGCTATAAATGCGAAGGAAATAAATTTGATAACACTAGTGAAACACAGGGAGGCGAAGGACTTATTATTAACAACTCCGGTAGTAGTTTAAATACGGTTTACAATAATGAATTTAGAAATTTATATTGTCCCACCAATGCTCAAAATGATAATAGGTCAACAGGAAATCCAATTACTTCTGGTTTAAAAATTAAGTGTAACGATTATGTTAGCAATAACCATTATAATATTGCAGTTACTCCCAATGGGAGTCCAGGTATATCTGCATATCAGGGTTATAATATAGATCAAACTTCACCTGCAGGAAATACCTTTGATCCTGATGTTTACCAGCTTAACAATGGCGGTGGTTATTTTACGTATTATCACCATGTTGATAATGTTGGAAGTTTAATTTTAATTCCTACTATTTATTCTCAGAATGTCTCATTATCTAATACTATGAAATCCTATGTTGATAAACAAACTTCTTGTCCATCAACAATGGTGGTATCGGGTAGCGGTGTTTCTTATGAACATATAGCTACTGCTCAACAAAGCCTTAATTCAGCCCGACTCATGCTTACAATATGGGTAGATGGCGGCAATACACAGGCATTGAAAGATGCTGTAAATTTATCTTATCCATGGGACGCTTTTGAATTGTACAATAATTTAATCAGCCTCTCGCCTTATTTATCCGACGAAGTAATGGTAGACGCCATCAAACGTGAAGATGCTTTTCCTGCTTTATTGCTTAAATATGTATTGCTTGCCAATCCGCAATCTGCCAAATCCGATGCTGTAATGGGAGCGCTTAAAGAACGCCTCAATCCATTACCCAAAGAGTGGATGGAAGAAATCAGGGAAGGTGCAGAGGTAGTATCGCCCCGCGAACAGTTGGAAGCCGGCGTTGCATATTATGCACAGGAGCGACAACTTACTGTTAATGAGCTAAAAAGATGGTATCTTGCCGATACTACGGTTACCTATGGTGGCGATAGTTTGCAATTATTACTTGAAACCGATATTGAACCTATATCCGATTATCAGTTGGCGTATCTCAACATCGAAAAAGGTAATTTTGATGCCTGCGATAGTGTAATGGCAAAAATTCCTGAAAAGTATGCGTATAGAGGTGCTGAATTGGAAAAACATCAGGATTTTGTTGACTTTTTTGCGATCATTAAAGATTTGCACCAAAACGATAAGAATATTCACGATATCAACGATGACCAATACCATCAATTGCTTGCTATGCAGGAAAGAGATCGTAATTATACAGCAGCTTACGCAAGGGCAATCTTACTCAGGATTGGTAAATATGAATACAATGAACCCGTACTGTTACCCGAAGACAATAAGCTTAAAATGGCAAAAGCAGGCAATAAAATAGCCCTAAAGCCAGAAAACCTTTTAAAGGTGTATCCTAATCCGGCTAAAGATTATTTTATTGTAGAATATCAATTAACTGAAGATATTAATCATGCGGTCATCGAAATTGTAGATGCTATGGGACGCAAACTCCAAAGCATAGCATTATTCAATAAAAAAGACCAGATAATGATTAATACCAATGCACTTTCATCGGGCTTTTACAATTGTATATTGCTCAATAATGGAAAAATAATGAGCCAAACTAAAATTTCAGTTGAATAATCATTAACTTTGTGAGCAAATCTGGTTTATGCCAGATTTGCTCACTTTTTATTATTTTAAATATGAAAAAGTTATTATTTTATTTTGTATTCTTCTTTATCTCTATCAATACTACAGTTTGTCAAACAACTT
Organism: Bacteroidota bacterium; assembly: GCA_013377005.1. Taxonomy (GTDB): domain Bacteria; phylum Bacteroidota; class Bacteroidia; order Bacteroidales; family JACABE01; genus JACABE01. The sequence goes on along the minus strand of JACABE010000046.1, from coordinate 4,839 downwards.
ATTTTAATAATATATATATATTTAATAACATTCATCTTACTTCTGGGCAAAGTATTATTTTAAGTGATAGTATATATAACGTTGCAGCTTCTGCAATTGATACAACAGGTCTCCTAAAAATATTGTTGTGTAATACTGATACTTCAAATGGTAATATTATTAATAAAAAACTAATAGGTTGGGGTTATAACAACTTTTATCTTGGGTATTCGGGTTGTTTTCAAAAAACATCAGATAATAATTTTGTTGTTGTAGGTGTTAAACATGATACTGTTCAATCAACTGCTTTTTTAATGAAAGTTAATTCAAATTTTGACACATTGTTTTTCAAGGAATATGTTGATACTACTTTTAAATACTTAGAGTTTCAGCAGGGAAAAGAAACCTACGATAAGGGTTTTATATTGGTAGGTACATTACCCGGAACAGGAACGTATGACCAAAATATCGTAGTACTTAAAACCGATAGTGTAGGCAACGAACAATGGCGGAAAATATATAACTGGGGAGGTGTAGAGTATGCCCGCAATGTAATACAAACGCCGGATGGTGGTTATTTATTGGGTTGTTATACTTACAATACCAATTATTTATCGGGCGATGGTATTATATTAAAATTAGATACATTTGGTAATATTGAATGGAGCAGAAACGTAGGAGGTCCCAATCGGGATGGGGTTCCGGTAATTGCATTGGCTAAAGACAGCAATTATATTATTGCAACTGCTTATGCCTATTCAACAATATGGGGTGCCGATGCGTCAGAATTGAAAATACAAGTGCTAAAATTAAATAAATTAAATGGTGATACTATTTGGGTCAGACAATATGATACGATTAGTACTGCCAATGCAGTAAGTATGGTAAAAGAGCTTGATAATGGGAATATTTTGATAATGGGTTCGGCATTTACAGAAAATAGTGGGATTTGGTTTGGCACTAGTTGGATATTAAAGCTAAACTCAAATGGAGATAGTTTGCTGTATCGTCGTTTCTGGAAATATAATGATGAACATACTAATAATAATACTGCTTATGACTTTTGTGTAACGAACGAAAAATCAATTGTAATATGTGGAGAAGTAAAACAAGATACTGCATACAACTATTTGTGGTTAGCCAAAATGGATAGTCTGGGCTGTCTGCAACCCGGCTGCGATATAGTAGGTGTAGTGGAAATTAAGGCAGATATAGTGGAACTTACTGTTTATCCCAATCCAGCTAACAACTCCATTACTTTTAATACCGACATGTACAAAGATTTTAAATTAACAATATTCAATGCTATCGGGCAAACTATATTGCAAAAACAATTGGCTACATCTAATACTACCCTCAACATCCAAAGCTTTCAGCAAGGCATGTACTACTATACTTTAATAAACAATAAAGGGAAAGTGTTAAGCGGTAAGTTTGTGAAAGAATAAGTTTGATTTCAACTTTTTGATACACTGTTTTTATAAAATTCTATATATTAAAATGCATTCACGAATGTAGCCCAAAACATTTAATATGGAAAAGAGAGACAATAAAATATTTGTTCACGAACAAATTCTTCAGAAAGTTCAGGAAGTGTGTGAACACTTAAGTGAAAAGAAAATATTTACTTATAAAGAGCTTTCTGGTCAACTTCAATATTTTTTTTCGTTTGAGTTAAAAAGCTATAACAAGGCATTGCATTTTAGATATAACAATAACAACAATAGTGATAAAGGCTTAAGCACAACAACAATCAGTCATGCATGGAAATGCGAAGGAAAAGAAACTGATGGTGCAACAAAAGATTTTAGAGATTTGCTATGTTATTTTGCTTTTAAAATGAATTGGTCTGAAACTTTAGAGTTTTTAAAGATTAATGAGGAAGAAGAAATTCAGCGGACAATAGAAAAGAAAGAAGAATTTAAATCCCAAAAAGAGGGAATACCTTATATTTCCACAGTAAATTCAGAAATTCAGAAATTTGCCAATAATATTTACATTGAACTAATAACCAGAAAAGCGGGTATCCCAATAGATGAGAATAACGATGTTATTGAAGATATTTATAATTCCTGGTATAAACTTTTTTGTATTATCAGAGATGAAATAAAAGCATTACCCATCAGTTGCATTAAGGATCAATCAAACCCTGAATCAGCAAAGGGGATAGCAATAAAAATACTAAATGATTTTTTAAGACCACATTTAACAGAATATCAGGCAAGATTCAGAAGTTGGCTTGAAAAAGCTAAACAAAATCAAGAATTTAAAAACTTAACAGCACAAGAATTACAGCAGAAGTACCCTGATTATAAAACTCTTATGAAATCGCTTAAAGAAACTAATCAAATGCTTATTGTGAGTGCAAAGAAATTGTGTGAGTTAATAAAGTGATGAGGGTGTGAAAAGTATTTATTAATTTAACTTTCATTCTCGATAGACTCAAGCATTCCTGACGAAATATAATCAATGGTTTTTTCTAATAGCTCTTCTTTCCCGGAAAATGCAGAAATAAGACGTAAATCATCACGTAATTCTTGATTGTTGGTTTTTATGAGTTCTTTATTGAGTTCAAGAATTTTTTGATTTAATCCTTCTTTAGTAAACTGATTTGACTGCTTGAGAGATTCTAGTGAATTTTCAATTACAGTACTATTTTTAGTTGTTATTTCTTCTAAAACATTAGTAAAAAGCTTATATAAATCATTTCCCATTTCATTTTTTAAATCCACCCCTTTGGCTGTTGAAATAACCGCCTTTTCATACATTTCAGGATCAGTCATTTTTAAAAATCGATAATATGCAAAAACTTCTTCGTAATGTTCATTTTGAGGTTTATCTAAATTGCTTTTCTCTGCTTCTACGTCTGCAGTTCCTTTTATTGCTTTTCTAACTGTTGAAATAGGATTTTCAAATTTCATAATAGTTAATAAAATTATACTTATAAAAACTCCTTTTCGACTTAACAAGAGCTGTTATGATATTATCAGTCTTTTGTTAAAATGTCCAATAAAATATAATTTGCCCATATAATAACTTATTATTTCTCAATATTTTCTTAATTTTACGATCAAATTATTTAATAAATAATATTATGCCCAATTCTATCAAAGAATGGAAAGTTTTCATTTGTCATGCTTCTGAAGATAAAGTAGAAGTTGTTGATCAATTAGCAATAGAACTTATAAAACTAGGATTAAATGTTTGGTATGATGATGAATCTATTCTAATTGGACATGATATCAATAAAGAGGTTTTTGTAGAAGGTCTTAATAAAACTAGATATGCCATTATCGTTTTTAGTAAAAACTTTTATAAGAAACGTTTTCCTCAATATGAATCTGGTGTTGTAATGTCACAAATTTTACTGAATCGTCATATAGTTCCAATTCCATTTATATTTAAGATAAAAAAAGAAATTATTAAAAAAAAATCACCCTTTTTTTATAATTATAAATATTTGATTGTTGAAGACAACACTAACATTAAATATAATGCAAGTGAAATTAATAATTGTATAATGAAGCACGAAAAATTATTTAATGATAAAAACAAAAAGGTTGAATTAGAAATGGAAAGATTAAAGTTTTTGACAGAAGAAGAAAAGACAAGAATTAATCAATTAACAAAAAGAAATACATATAGGAATTCTATTATTATCGGATCTCTTATATGTACATTGATAGCAATAGCTTTATTACTATATAATGTATTTAATAAAGATGAAATAAATACTACAAAAAATTCACAAACGAACATACCTGACACTACAAAAAGTAACAAAACAGATACAGTTTTATCACTTAAAATAAATTCAGAAATTCATGTAGGTGGAAATGTAGGAACAGTGATTACCAATGGATCACATATTACAGTTAATAATGGAGACAATCAAGATAATAAGTTAAAACAAACAAAGCAAAATAAATAAATTAATGAAGTGTATTAAAATTTATATAGTTGCATTTTGTTTTGTAATTTTTTACACATCAATTGCTAAATCACAAAACTCTAAAGTTATTGAAGGTAATACTAAGGATAAAATTAAAGAAAATGTGCAAAATCTTTTGATTAATTGTACAGATATTAAAATCAATAACTATAATAAGAAATATGTCAAAAACTATATTAAAAACTATTTCGAAAACTATATCGAAAATTATAATAGTAATATATATAATATTTATTGTAATAATTCAGGTGCACCAATACTAAATGGTTATCCTCTTCAAGAACTAGAGGTAATCGGAATTAATAAATTAATTACAAATAGAATCTATAATTACAAATTTGACACTTTAAGTTTAAATAAAAACTACAATATATTAGTTGCACCTTTTCATCTATTTGAAGATTGTCGAATTCAAAAAACAAATATTGAATCAGCTATCATTGCTCGTCTTTATAAAAAGAGTGATAAAGATACTTTAAACTTACATATCAAATTGTATGAATTAGATACTATTCTAAGTTTTAATGATGCAATTTTAGTAGGGGAAAAAGAAAAAGTTGATTTAGTAATTTGGGGGGATTTATATGAGCATTGTTCAAATGACAATAAAGCTTGCTTGAAATTTGTTAATATCTCAAAAGAAATTAATGTGCCTGGATTAGATTTTAAGGGAGAAACAAATATTGAGAATTTTTCAAGCCTTTCAGAAATAACTGAAGGGAAACTTCAAAAAGATATAGATTATATTATATATTGGGATGCAGCATTACGCTCTATATCAAATAATGACTTTAATAGAGCATTATACTATTTTAAAATAATTGAAAGGTATCATATTGAGACTTGTGAATTAAATACAAACTTACATAAAAATTTGTGATTTATAAGCGACCCCAATAAAAATCAAG
>JACABE010000045.1 GCA_013377005.1 Bacteroidota bacterium | reverse complement strand
AGTAATAAATTAGAAGAATTTAAATCTTGTTGCAATTTTTTGTCATGTACTTAGTGAAATTTTAATAAATTTACAAATATCATAATTAAAAGCCAGAGAATTATTACATTTTCTGGCTTTTAGTATTTGTGTAAATATTTTCTAAAACACTTACATATGAAGCAAGTGTCCCATTTTTTCCTTTTTTGTTTTTAAATACTAAAAATTAAATTTACAAACCTGAGTTTGGGTTTAGCGAATAAAAATAATTGTTTTTTGATTACTCAATAAGCTTAGGATTAGCATCTTGTATATCTATTTCAATGGATGGTTTTTAGAAAAAAAAATGAATCTGCAGCAATTGCGCTCATAATATTTAAAAGAAAACCACTTATTGAACTATGCCGAGTGTGTTCTATTTGGCATAAGTTTTTAATTTCATCATTAATAGTTTCAATTACAGATCTTTTACGCAATAATAATTTTTCCTCGTTACTTAATTCTTTTGACTTCATATTTCTTATAACTGCATTTATAAGTTGAATTTCATTACTAAAAAGCAAATCACTGAGAACTTTTGATATATATCCTTTATCACCAAATAATTTGCTGAAAATTTCTTTGGTCACATGTGTGGTTGTCTTTGCATCTCTATCATCACAATTTCATTTAGTTAGGTAAAAAGACAATATTTCGCACTTATCTTTAATAATAAGATGCAATTTAAAACCAAAGAACCAACCCATCGTTGATTTACCGAATTCAGCAATATCTTTAAAGATTTTGTTTCATTTAATCTACTTTTCTCCAAAACAAATTTACACAAACCAACTCTCTCTGGCAAAAGCTATGCTTTTTCGTAATGTGCCCTAAACCATTTGATAGCTATAAAAGCTATAAGCAGTATTTCTGCATCATTCATTTTCCTTTGTTTATTTTTTTATGATCGATTTTCTTCAAAAATCATCAAAAAAACAGTAAATTGAAATCGTATTGTCTATCATGGCTCTGATATGGTTTGGTTGGAAGTACCATATATCATAATTATCCATCGATAGACTTTGCTTTTTTTTTATATCGATATTAAATTATTAATATCAAAGGTCGCAATTTAAATTATTTAGTGAAAAAACTGTTGAAAAAATACCTAAATTTTAAAATTCATAAGTATTGTGTATCTCAATAAAAATTTGTAATTTTGAAAATTATTAATTTTTACTATAAATAATTAAAAATGAGCGAGATTGAAAACGATGATTTGGTAATCAACCCTGAAACTTATACTGCAGATAATATTCAAGTTCTCGAAGGACTAGAGGCCGTAAGAAAACGCCCTGCCATGTACATTGGCGACATCAATATCAGAGGATTACACCATTTAGTATATGAAGTAGTTGACAATTCTATTGACGAAGCATTAGCAGGTTATTGCAATAAAATAGATGTTTTTATCAACGTAGATAATTCAATAACCGTTAGCGACAATGGACGTGGTATTCCTGTCGGAATTATGGAAAAAGAAGGCCGTTCAGCGTTGGAAGTTGTAATGACTGTATTACATGCCGGAGGTAAATTCGATAAAGGTTCATATAAAGTATCAGGTGGTTTGCACGGTGTGGGGGTTTCTTGCGTAAATGCACTTTCAAAGCACCTCAAAGTAGAAGTTTTCCTTAATGGAAAATCCTATATGCAGGAATTTGAATTTGGTAAGCCATTATATTCAGTTAAAGAAACAGGTGATTCCGATAAAACAGGTACTACGGTAACTTTTCTGCCCGACGATTCTATCTTTATTACAAGAGAATACAATTACGAAATTCTAACTTCTCGCTTACGCGAATTAGCATTTTTAAATAAAGGCGTTACATTAAACATCACCGACCTTCGCGAAAAAGACGAAAATGGTGAATATATTTCTGATATTTTTCATTCCGATCATGGGTTGAAAGACTTTATCGAATACCTTGATGCAGTTAGAGAAAAACTAATGCCCGACCCTATCTATATCGAAGGCGAAAAAAACAATACGCCTATCGAAATTGCCATGCAATACAACACATCATTCTCCGAAAACATCCATTCTTATGTAAATAACATCAACACCCACGAAGGTGGTACACACCTTGCCGGTTTCAGAAGAGGTTTAACACGTACCTTAAAATCCTATGCCGAAAAATCAGGAATGTTGGAAAAAATTAAATTTGATATCAGTGGCGACGATTTCCGCGAAGGCTTAACCGCAATTATTTCTGTAAAAGTTCAGGAACCACAATTCGAAGGACAAACCAAAACAAAATTAGGAAACTCCGAAGTAATGGGTTTTGTTGATCAAATAGTAAGTGAATTGCTTTCTAATTTCCTAGAAGAACATCCCAAAGAAGCCCGAATGATTGTAAATAAAGTCATTTTGGCTGCAACGGCACGTCATGCTGCCCGTAAAGCTCGCGAACTGGTACAACGTAAAAACGTATTAAGCGGCTCAGGATTACCAGGGAAGCTATCAGATTGTTCAGAACGTGACCCTGCTAAATGCGAACTTTATTTGGTTGAAGGTGACTCTGCGGGTGGTACAGCCAAACAAGGCAGAGACCGGAAATTTCAAGCTATTTTACCATTAAGAGGTAAAATCCTTAACGTTGAAAAAGCCATGCAACACAGGATTTACGAAAGCGAAGAAATCAAGAATATGTTCACCGCAATGGGAGTAAGCATTGGTACCGAAGAAGACAGCAAAGCCCTCAATATGGACAAAATCCGCTATCATAAAGTTATTATCATGACCGATGCTGATGTGGATGGTAGCCATATTGCAACATTAATTTTAACCTTTTTCTTCCGCTATATGAAAGAAATGATTGAGCAGGGATATGTTTATATTGCTACCCCACCATTATATCTTATAAAAAAGGGAAAAGATGAACGTTATTGCTGGACTGAAGAAGAAAGAGCTCAAATAATCGAAGCATATACCGTCAACGGAAAAGAAAGCAATATTCACATTCAACGTTACAAAGGTCTTGGAGAAATGAATGCCGAGCAACTTTGGGATACTACCATGAACCCTCAATTCAGAACATTGCGACAAGTTACTATTGAAAACGGTTCTGAAGCCGACAGAGTATTCTCAATGCTGATGGGTGACGAAGTTCCACCACGCAGAGAGTTTATTGAAAAAAACGCAAAATATGCCAGAATTGATGCGTAATATGTAAATTAATTTATTGTTTTAGAAATCTTTTTTAGATTTCTCATTAAAATCCAAAGTATTATTTAACGTGAATACTTTGGATTTTTTTATAGCTTGCATTATTAAGAAAACAGACATTGATTTAGCATTAAGAAATCTTAACAAGCAACTTAACATTTTTTAACTAAGAAAATACAGCAGCAAAAGGGTATTCACTTAATTTTGCTTTACAAATTATTAAAACTATGACACAAACAATTGACATTAATGAATTGAACGAACGCATTCAAAGAGAAAGTGCTTTTGTTGACTTGCTTTCGATGGAAATGAAAAAAGTAATTATCGGGCAAAAACACATGGTTGAACGTTTATTAATTGGATTACTTTCAAACGGACATATATTATTAGAAGGTGTTCCAGGATTAGCCAAAACGCTTGCCATTAATTCGCTTGCAAATGCTATTCATGCAAAATTTAGCAGAATTCAATTTACACCCGATTTATTGCCGGCCGATTTAACCGGTACTTTAATTTATAGTCAAAAGAAAGAAGAATTTATTGTAAGAAAAGGTCCAATTTTTTCTAATTTTATATTGGCTGACGAAATAAACCGTGCTCCGGCAAAAGTGCAAAGTGCTTTATTGGAAGCCATGCAGGAACGTCAGGTTACCATTGGCGATCAAACCTATAAATTGGAAGAACCATTTTTGGTAATGGCTACTCAAAATCCAATTGAACAGGAAGGAACATATCCTCTACCTGAAGCACAAGTGGATCGTTTTATGCTAAAAGTAGTAATTTCATATCCTAAAAAGGATGAAGAAAAATTGATCATGCGTCAAAACATGAACAACGATTTCCCAAAAACAACTCCAGTACTTAAACCTGAAGATATTATTAAGGCAAGAGCTGTTTGCCGAGAAGTATATTTAGATGAAAAAATCGAAAACTATATCAGCGATATTGTATTTGCTACCCGTTTCCCTTCAGAATACAAACTTGATAAATTTAAAGGATTAATCAGCTATGGAGCCTCTCCTCGTGCAAGTATTAATTTAGCATTGGCTTCTAAAGCATATGCTTTTATTAAAAGAAGAGGTTATGTAATTCCTGAAGATGTAAGAGCAATTTGTCATGATGTATTACGTCACAGAATTGGACTAACTTATGAAGCCGAAGCCGAAAATATTACTACCGAAGAAATTATCAACGAAATATTAAATACGGTTGAAGTTCCTTAGTCAATTATCAATTATAAATTATAAATGGTTAATGATTGAAACCCGAATTTTTCTTTTGTCATTCGAACGATAGTGAGGAATCTCAATAAAAAAAGTATTAAAATTTAATGAGATGCTTCTTTCATCAGCATGACAAAAAGATTCAAAAATAAAAAACAATAAGTAAAACGCATTAATAACTAATAACTTATTAACCAATAACTAAATTGGAAACAAGCGAACTACTAAAGAAAGTACGGAAAATAGAAATCAAATCTCGTGGTTTGACCAATCATATTTTCTCAGGGCATTACCATAGTGCTTTTAAGGGAAAAGGAATGACATTCAGCGAAGTAAGAGAATATCAGTATGGTGATGATGTTCGTTCTATTGATTGGAATGTAACAGCAAGGTTGAATCATCCTTACGTTAAAATATTTGAAGAAGAACGTGAGATGACAGTAATGTTACTAATTGACGTTAGTGGCTCAAATAAATTTGGAACTCAAAAACAATTCAAAGAGGAACTCATAACCGAAATTGCAGCGGTTCTTTCGTTTTCAGCTATTCAGAACAACGATAAAGTGGGTGTTATTTTCTTTTCAGATAAAGTAGAAAAGTTTATTCCACCAAAAAAAGGCAGTTCACATATTTTACGTATCATTCGTGAGTTGATTAATTTCACACCTTCTAATAACGAAACTAATATTGCAGAAGCTTTGCGTTATTTTACAAATATTATAAAAAAGAAATGCACAGCATTTTTAATCAGCGATTTCATGGATGATAAATTTGAAGATGCTATTAAAATAACTTCTAAAAAGCATGATTTGGTTGCCATCAGAGTTTATGATGAATTAGAAACCCAATTACCGGATATAGGGATTGTTAAACTAAAAAATGCCGAAAACGGAAGTACTCTTTGGATAGATTCTTCCGATATTCAGGTTCGCAAGAACTATCAGATTTGGTGGAGACAACACGAAAAGTTTTTAAATGATACTTTTCTTAAATCGGGTACCGATGAAGTTAAAATCAATACCAATCAAGATTACGTGAAACCATTGATGAGTTTATTTAAAAAAAGAGAAAGCAGATATTGATTAATTTAATGTAAAATGAGTAAAATTTTTAGATATATACTTCAAAGTTTATTGATTTTTGTTGCAATCCCTATTTTGGGACAGGAAGTTAGTGTTTCTGCAAAAATAGATACGAATGTTATATTAATTGGAGATCAGGTAAATATTAAATTTTCGGTTACTACTCCAGCAAATTATCATGTTGTTTTTCCGGTTTTTATTGACTCATTATCCAATAAAATTGAAATTGTAAACCAATCAAAAATTGACACCATTTTTAGTCAGGATAAATCAAAAATTACATTAAACCAAACAGTTATTATCACATCTTATGATTCGGGATATTATGCAATTCCAAGTTTCCCTTTTCAATATCAAAAGAAAAATGAAACAGCAATTAATACAGTGTTTTCCGATTCTGTTTTCTTAACTGTAAATATAGTCGCTGTTGACACTAATATAGCTATCAAGGATATAAAACCAACTTTAAAAGAACCAATTACATTTAAAGAACTTTTGCCATATTTAGGAGCAGGTGTAGGAATAATAGTATTAATTATTCTTACTATTTATCTTATTAGAAGGTTTAATAAAAAGAAAAGTAACATTATAATTCTGCCAAAACCTAAAATTCCACCATACAAAAAAGCTTTACAGGATTTAGAAGCTTTGCGTTTGAAAAAACTATGGCAAAATGATAAAATAAAAGATTATCATTCGGAACTTACTGAAATTTTAAGAGTTTATTTTGAATACCAATTCAATCTTCAAGCATTGGAAATGACTTCGGATGAAATCATTGAAGCATTTGAAGCTATTAAAAATGACAAAGATTTAATAGCTAAACTAAAACAAATATTGATGTTGGCTGATTTGGTAAAGTTTGCAAAGCAATTACCCCTACCCGATCAACACGATTTGAGTTTGAACAATGCAATTTACATTGTAAAAACAACTTCTGTCGAAAACAATAAAGAAAATGCAATAGAAACTACTGATAATTTAAAACAAAACTAACGATGTCAGATTTTTTAAGACATATTGAATTTGCGAATCCGGTTTATCTCTATTTACTATTGATAATCCCATTACTTATTGTTTGGTATATCTTTAAGAATAATAAATCATTTGCAGAAATTCAATTTTCAAGCTTCTCTCCTTTTAAAAACGTAAAAAAAACATTAAAACAGAGAATGTATCATTTGTTATTTGTTTTGAGGCTTTTGGTTATTTCTCTGTTGATTATTGTATTGGCTCGCCCTCAATCAAGCCTGAGCAAAAGAAATGTTTCTATCGAAGGCATTGATATTGTTTTAGCTTACGACATTTCAAGCAGTATGCTAGCCGAAGATTTTAAACCAAACAGATTAGAAGCAGGTAGAGATGTAGGTTTACAATTTATTAATGGAAGACCTAACGATAGAATTGGTTTGGTTATCTTTAGTGGTGAAGCTTTTACACAGTGCCCTTTAACATCTGACCATGGCGTGTTGAAAAATTTGTTTCTTTCTGTAAAAACTGGAATTATTGAAGATGGAACAGCATTAGGCGATGGTTTAGCAACTGCTGTAAGTAGAATAAAGGACAGCAAAGCAATTAGTAAGGTAATTATATTGATGACTGATGGTGTTAGTAATATGGGTTCTGTAGATCCGCTTTCGGCAGCTGATATTGCAAAATTGTTTGGAATCAGAGTTTATACCATAGGAATTGGAACAACCGGAGTGGCTCCTTATCCATTTAAAACTCCATTTGGTATTCAATATCAAAATATGGAAGTAAAAATTGATGAAGCTTTGCTCAAACAAATTTCAAAAACAACCAATGGAAATTATTATAGAGCTACTTCAAAAACAAAACTTGAAAATATTTTTAATGAAATTGACAAATTAGAAAAATCAAAAATTGACGTTACTGAATTTCATAAGAAATCTGAAGAATTTTTATATTTCATTCTATTAGCAGCATTTTTGTTAATTGTTGAAATAATAGTTAGATACACATTTTATAGGACAATACCATAATAAAGGATATGATTAAATTTGCTGAATTATCATTTCTATATGCTTTTCTTTTTGTGCCTTTTTTCATCCTTTTATTTTGGATGATGCAGAAAAAGAAAAAAATGTTGCTCAAAAAATTGGGCGACAAAAACCTAATTATGCGATTGATGGAAAATTATTCTAATCCTCGTGTAGTTTGGAAATTTATTCTATTACTTTTTGCATTTATATTTATTATTATAACGTTGCTGAGAGTTCAAATAGGTTCAAAAGTTGAAAAAGCAACGCGTAAAGGTGCTGATATAATAATTGCATTAGATGTATCAAACAGTATGTTAGCCGAAGATATTCAACCCAATCGTTTGGCTCGTTCTAAACAAGCCATTTCCAAGTTGATTGAAAAATTAGATAACGACAGAATTGGTATTATAATTTTTGCAGGAAAGGCTTTTGTTCAATTACCACTTACCAATGATTATGCTGCTGCAAAAATGTTTCTCGAAACTATTAGCACCAATGATATTAATGAACAAGGAACAGCGTTAGGAGCTGCAATTTCTTTGGCAGTAGAATCTTTTGATCAAACTAAAAACAAAGAAACTGAAAAAAATAACAAAGCCATTATTATTATTACTGATGGTGAAAACCATGAAGATGATGCTATTGAGCAAACCAAAATAGCTAACGAACAAGGAATAAAAGTAAACACTATCGGTATGGGCTTGATTGATGGAGCTCCAATACCTTTAAACAGTAACAATGCACAATCGGGTTACAAAAAAGATAAAGAAGGAAACACAATCATTACAAAGCTTGACGAAGCTATGTTGCAAAAAATAGCTGTAACCGGAAATGGTGCTTATGTAAGGGCAAGTAATAGCAATTCAGGCTTACAAACTATTTTTGATGAAATTAATAAGCTCAATAAAAAAGAATATGAAGCCAAGTCATTCTCTGAATATGAAGACCGTTTCCAATATTTTGCAGCAATTGCTTTAATATTATTACTATTAGAACTTTCTATTTTTTATAAAAAAAGTAAAAGATTAAAAAATATCAATCTATTTGGAAAAAAATGATAGAAACAATGAAATACATCCTATTGATATTAGCTATTTTTTTCACGTCAATGAATACGTTCTCACAAAATGAGAAAAAGTTTATACGTGAAGGAAATAAACTATATGAACAGAAAAAATTTAATGATGCAGAAGTAAATTATCGCAAATCACTGCAAAAAGATAGTAACTATTTCAAAGGTAGATACAATCTGGCAAATGCATTGTATAAACAAAAAAACTATGACGAAGCCTCAAGATTATATTCTACCTTAGTTGACAAAGAAAAAGACGGCAAAATAAAATCGAATGTTTATCATAATTTAGGTAACTCATATTTACAAAAAAAAGAATTTGAAAAAAGCATAGATGCTTACAAACAATCTTTAAAATACAATCCAAAAGATTATGATACAAAATATAACCTTTCTTATGCAATGCAAATGCTGAAACAACAACAGCAACAGCAAAAAAACAAGGATAATAAAGACAATAAAGATAAAAAAGACGATAAAAACAAACAAGACCAAAACAAAGATAAACAACAAGAAAATAAAGAAAATCAAGATAAAAAACAGCAGGAACAGCAAAAGCAAAAGCAAGTAAAAAAAGAAGATGCTGAACGTATGCTGGAAGCGCTTAAAAACGATGAAAAGAAAACAATGGATAAGGTGAAAAAGGAAAAAGCCATCGGAGTAAAAGCAAAAATTGAAAAAGACTGGTAAAAGTTAAATTTAATAACTAATAACTGATAACATACAATGAAAAGATATATTTTTTTCATATTACTTATAACGGGACTATTTAGTACGTCTTTTGCTGAAGATGTTAGATTTACTGCATCAGCACCTTCCACTGTTGGAACGGGACAACAATTTGCAGTTACATTTACTGTAAATGCAGCTGCAAGCAATTTCTCTGCTCCTACTTTTAAAGGATTTAGCGTTTTGTCAGGTCCCAATCAATCGAGTAGCAGCAGTATGCAAATTTCGAATGGAAACATGATTCAATCTGTTGCTTATTCTTTTACTTATTATGTTCAAGCCGGTAACGAAGGAAGTTACACAATAACACCTGCAAAAGTGGTTGTTGGTGGAAAAACTTATGAATCAAATTCATTGAACATAAAGGTTGTTAAAGCTGCTCAAAATACCAATCCTCAAAACAACAACAATAATAATACCCAAAATCGTCAGCAACAAAACAATCAAGCTGCCGCAAATATAAGTGATAAAGATATTTTTATTAAAACAAGTGTAAGCAATGCATCACCTTTGCAAGGCGAACAGGTAATTGTTATCTATAAACTTTATACAGCGGTTGGAATTTCTCAATATACCATTAATAAATTAGCCAGCAATAAAGGATTTTGGTCCGAAGATTTATTAAAAGAAAACGAAAAACCCAAACAATACAAAGAAAATCTGAATGGCAAACAATACATTGTTGCCGAGATGCGTAAGGTAGCTTTGTTTCCACAAGAAAGTGGCAAATTAAATATCGAACCTTTAGAAGTTGATGTGTTGGCTCAACTTCAAACCCAAAGAAAAAGAACCAATTCTATTTTCGATTTTTTCGACGATCCTTTCGCAAGTTCATACCAAAATGTAAAAAAGACTATTCGCTCTAACAATGTTACAATAAATGTAAAACCATTGCCCACAGCAAACAAACCTGAAGATTTTACAGGAGCTGTTGGAAATTTCACCTTCCGTTCCGATATTAATAAAACCGAAACAAAGGCCAACGAAGCAGTAAACCTAAAATTTACCATTTCGGGAAGAGGAAATATTAAATTGATTGATAAATTAAATGTAAATTTCCCTCCTGATTTCGAAACCTACGATCCTAAAATTAATGATAATATTAATAAGTCTGACAATGGAATTTCGGGTACCAAAACATTCGATTATCTCATAATTCCCCGTAATGAAGGCACTTTTACTATAAAACCCATTACATTTAGTTATTTCGATTTAAACAAAGGGAAATATGTTACGCTTTCATCACCCGAATATACACTCAAAGTAGCCAAAGGCGATGGAAAACAAAGTTCGGCAACATTAACTTCAGTTAACCAGGAAGAAATTAAATACATCGGCAGCGATATCGAACATATCAAAATCAAGCCAATGGATTTGAATAAAAAGGGGGTTCATTTCTTTTTATCCGATTTATACTATCTTCTCTGCTTTGTGCCGCTAATATTATTTATTGCAGCCATTATTTTCAGAAGAAAGCATTTAAAATTAAGAAGCAATCTGGCTTTACTCAAAAACAGAAAAGCCACAAAAGTTGCCAAAAAACGATTAAATAAAGCCAAAAAATATTTAATCACTAAGGAAAAAGATAAATTTTATATTGAAATTTCGCAAGCCTTATGGGGCTATCTGAGCGATAAATTTAGTATTCCCTTATCCGAATTATCAATGGATTCAGTAAATGAAGCATTGAAAACCAAACAAGTAAAAGATGAAATAATAAATCAATTTATCAAAACATTAAATACTTGCGAATTTGCTCGATTTGCGCCTGGTGACGAATTATTAACCATGGATAATATTTACAAAGAGGCTATCGAAATTATTTCAAAAACAGAAAATGAATTAAAATAGACTACGACCATGAAAAAGTTTTTGATTATATTTTTAGTGATATGTAACGCATTACAGTTGGCTGCCAATACGGCTAATCCCGATATCGAAGCTGCCAACAAAGCTTATAACAAAGAAAAATACAACGACGCCATTACGCTTTACAACAAAGTATTGGAAAAAGGCGAAATAGCATCCGATTTGTACTACAATTTAGGCAATTGCTATTTCAGAATTGCCAATTACCCAATGGCAATTCTCAACTATGAAAGAGCCAAGAAATTAAATCCGGCCGATGCCGATGTAGATTTCAACCTTAAAATAGCCAACACCAAAATCATTGATAAAATTGAAACCGTACCACAGTTGTTTTTCATAAGATGGTGGACTTTATTATCAAACATTTTATCTTACGACAACTGGGCTATTGTGAGCTTAATTGCCATCAGCCTCTTCTTTATTGTTTTGTTTATTTACCTTGCTTCCTCCACCTATCAATTAAAAAAACTATCCTTTTGGATTGGCTTTTCCATGATTTTTGTCACAATATTTTCCATACATTTTGCAATCAAACAATACAACAATATCAATGCCCTCAATCAAGCAATCATCTTCACCCCTACCGTCACTGTAAAAAGTTCGCCCGACGAAAAAGGCGCCGATAAATTTGTAATACACGAAGGCACCAAAGTAATCCTCCTCGACGAACTCAACAATTGGGTAAAAATAAGCATAGCCAATGGCAGCAATGGATGGGTCGAAAAACAATGTTTCGAAATCATTTGATCTCCCTTTTAGTAGTTAAATATATTTTCAAAAGTCGATGGTATGTTACTACCGGCTTTTTTTATTGATTTATAATTAGAATCTTCCTTTTTTTCTTCTATGTAAATTTTGATGATTTATAAATAAAAATTATTACATTTGTCGAAAAAAGATGATATTTATCATACATATCACCCAAAATAACGTGCTTTGTATGACTATATCATACATTTATACAAATTAGCGGTAAGTTATGAGAAAAAATATAGTGACATTTTTTATTATCATCTTTCCTTTATTGTTGACCTCTCAAAACATTTCAATTGAGAAGTGGGCAAATTATCTTGACTCATTAAAACAAGAAAATAAATTAACTGAACAGGATTTATCTTATCTCCAACCAAATTATATATACAATAGTTTGTATGATAATACTAATGAATTATTTTGCTATTTTCTTAAAAATAGATTAGTATTAATTGAAACAAATGCCACTCTTGGACTTGACACTATTATTAGGCGATATTATCTCATGCAGAATTCAGACAGCATAATAAAAGTTGTTGAAAGACATGAGAAATATAAAGACATATTCGATAAAAAATCATACTGTATAAAACACAAAGACAAAAATGGTAATTGTGATTTTAAATCATTAAAAATACATAGTGAAACAATTTCAATATATTTCGGGAAGCCAATAGAATATAAATTACAAAGAGATGGAAAGAAAAGAAGGTTTTCAAGGAAATTACAAGAAAGAGAAGCGAAAATTTTTATTGAAGACTATCACATTCTAAAGGGTTTAATAATTGGTAAGATATAACCTACCGCTAACTAAAAGCAATAAACCAATTCCAAAAATTAATGAAGATAAATATTAGAATTACTTCAGAATTTTACAAACAAGCTAGTTATTTTTGCAAATAAGCTACATATTTTTAAATTAAAACGATATATTTATCAAGGTTTGCTAAAAAGCATTATTTTTGATGAAAATTAATAATAAACGAGGTTATTAGACGAACCGACGTTATAGCCAATGGTAGAATAGCTAACCACTGAAATCACACAAACTTTTGAAACTAAAAATTCTAAATTCTAATTGAGATATCGAGTAACATCTTTTCACAAAAGATAAACAGTTCATAATTATCAAAACATGCAAAAAATACAAATTTTGATAATTTATTTTATATCTTTGCCACATGGTTAAATATACAAATCGAAAGCAATACATTGACAAACTACTGTCTTACAAAAACAAAGACCTCATAAAGGTTGTAAGTGGTTTGCGCAGATCTGGCAAAAGTACTTTACTAGAACTTTACCGTGAGCATTTGCAAAAACAAGGCATCGGCAAACGACAAATACAGTTTTACAATTTTGAATTACCCGAAAATTACCTGAATAAGACGTGGAGCGATATTTACTTTGAGATAAAGAAAAAAATGCAACCCGATAAAACCAACTATGTTTTTTTGGACGAAGTGCAAAATATACCACTTTTTGAAAAATTAGTGGACGGACTTTTTGCCACCGAAAATACAGATATTTACATTACAGGTTCAAATGCATTTTTGTTGAGTAGTGATTTAGCTACTTTGTTGAGCGGGCGTTATATAGAAATTTCTATTTTGCCCTTTTCTTTCAAAGAATACTTAACAGCACGCAACATCGACACTAGCAATAAGTACCTCAATTACGAAGCTTTGTTTTTTGATTACATAAATGAAACTTCATTGCCAAAAGGTGTGGAATTGCGAGAAAGCGGTTTTGATAAAATATACGAATATCTAGAAGCTATTTACACCACAATAATCGAAAAAGACATAACACAACGACACCAAATAAATGATAAACGTGCTTTTGCTAACATTGTAAAATTTGTAGCTTCTAATATTGGAAACGCACTTTCTCCAAGCAATATTTCCAGAACACTCAAGGAAGACGGACAAAACATACATCACGCCACAGTAGAAAAATACATTGAATATTTGGTGGAAAGTTTTGTATTCTACAAAGTAAATCGCTTCGATTTGAAAGGTAAAAAACAATTGGCTACACAAGAAAAATATTATTTGGTTGACGTAGGTTTATTGAATATTTTGGCTGGCAAAGAGCGAATAAATGACAGAGGTCACATTTTAGAAAATATTGTTTATTTAGAACTACTACGCAGAGGCAACAAAATTTGGACAGGTACAGCCAGAAACACCGAAGTGGACTTTGTGTGCAAAACACCAATAGGTGAAATTGAATACTACCAAGTAGCATGGCAAATGACAAACGAAAACACAGAAGAACGTGAATTTGGGTCATTAGAAAAAATCAATGATAACTACCCGAAGTATTTGCTCACCACAGATTCGTTTACACAAAACCGAAGCGGAGTAAAACACCTGAATGTGTTTAATTGGCTACTTGAAACAAGCGAAAAGCAAGAATAACCAATAACTATAATCGAGGTACTGTCTTAAAAAACAAATAAATTTTTATTTATTTTTGCATCAGC
>JACABE010000044.1 GCA_013377005.1 Bacteroidota bacterium | reverse complement strand
ATTTATGCAAAGATATAAAGCTTCTTTTATATCTTTGTGCAAAGATATGAGTAGAGAGAAAAATTAGGATATTTATGAGTAAGAAAATCAGATAGTTGAAAACATAAAAGTTGTTTTTAATCATATTATATTGTTTTTTAGCTTAAAATGTATACAACGTTCAAGCAAAAAGGCTCTATCTTATAGTGACTTTATTTCTCCATACAAATCATAATCTTCGGCATTGGTAATTTTTACCTGATAAAAATACCCTATACTTAATTTTTTATCAGAAGTAATCAGCACTTCGTTATCTACTTCGGGAGAGTCGAATTCTGTTCTGCCTATCCAGTAATCGCCTTCTTTGCGGTCGATAATAGTTTTAAAAACTTTGCCGATTTTAGCATTGTTAATATCAGCAGAAATTAATTGTTGTAATTCCATAATTTCTGAGCGTCTTTTTTCTTTTGTTTTGGCAGAAATACTATCTTTCAGCTTATAAGCCGAAGTGTTTTCTTCGGGCGAATAGGTAAATACGCCCAAACGTTCAAATTTAGCTTCGGCAACAAAACGTTTTAATTCTTCAAATTGAGCATAAGTTTCGCCTGGATATCCAACAATCAACGTAGTTCTTATTGAGATTTCCGGAACTTTTGCTCTCATTTTTACAACTAACTCACGGGTTTTGTTGCCGTCGATGTTGCGTTTCATAGAGGCAAGAATATTGCTATTGATGTGTTGCAGTGGTATATCCAAATACTTGCATATATTGTCATGTTTTGCCATCACTTTTAATACTTCCATGGGAAACGAAGCAGGATAAGTGTAGTGCAGACGTATCCATTCCAAACCTTTGATTGCAGCCAGCTTTTCTAACAAATCAGCCAATTTGCGTTTTTTATACAAATCCATGCCGTAATACGTCAGGTCCTGAGCTATTAATATCAATTCTTTTACTCCTTGTTTTACCAACCATTCAGCTTCGGCTAACAAATCCTCCATAGGTTTTGAAATGTTTTTTCCACGTATGAGCGGAATGGCACAAAAAGAACAGTTGCGGTTACAACCTTCGGCAATTTTTAAATACGCATAATGCTTGGGTGTAGTAAGCATTCTTTCGCCCAACAATTGTGTTTTGAGGTCAATTTCAAGTGTTTTTAATAAATCCGTTAAATCGTTTACGCCATAAAAAGCATCTACTTCCGGCATTTCCTCTGAAAGTTCTTTTTTATATCGTTGGGATAAACATCCCATTACGTAAACTTTCTTTATTTTTCCTGTTTTTTTGGCTTCTGAAAAGTTTAGTATTGTATCAATAGATTCCTGTTTTGCATCGGCAATAAATCCGCAGGTGTTGATAATGATGATATCAGCATCCTCTTTTTCAGATTCATGAACAACATCATAATTGTCCTTTAATTGACGCATTAGTTGTTCTGAATCTACAAGATTCTTAGAACATCCCATGGTGATGATGTTGATTTTTTGTTTGGGTTTTGTTTTCAATGGTTTCGTTTTTTATAAAAAAAGGTATAAAATAATTGCTATTTCATACCTTTTTAAAATATTATTTTTTAGGTTTAACTAAACAGCGATTCTACGAAAGCTTGCTTATTAAATACCTGTAAATCTTCCATTTTTTCGCCAATGCCAATATATCTTACAGGAATTTTAAATTGGTCGGAAATACCGATTACAACACCTCCTTTGGCAGTGCCGTCCAGCTTTGTCAACGCCAATGCGTTTACTTCTGTAGCTGCTGTAAATTGCTTGGCTTGTTCAATCGCATTTTGACCGGTTGATGCATCTAAAACCAATAAAACTTCATGAGGAGCATCAGGAATAACCTTTTGCATCACTCTTTTTATTTTAGTAAGTTCGGTCATCAGATTTATTTTGTTGTGCAAACGACCAGCAGTGTCGATAATTACAACATCCGATTTTCTAGCTAAAGCAGATGAAACTGTGTCAAAAGCTACTGAAGCAGGATCTGCATTCATTCCTTGATTGATAATAGGAACTCCTACACGATTTGCCCAGATTATGAGCTGATCAACAGCTGCGGCTCTAAATGTATCAGATGCTCCTAGTAATACTGATTTTCCTGCAGATTTGAATTGATAGGCTAATTTGCCGATGGTAGTAGTTTTTCCTACACCATTTACGCCAACAACCATAATTACATAAGGAGTTTCTCCGGTAGGAAATGAAAAATCTTCACGATTTTCGGTTTCGTTTTTTTGGAGTAAATCAGCAATTTCTTCTTTTAGGATGGTATTTAGCTGCTCTGTTCCTAAATATTTATCTTTAGAAACTCTGCCTTGAATGCGGTCAATAATTTTGAGTGTAGTTTCTACACCCACATCTGATGAAATAAGAATTTCCTCAAGCTTATCTAATACTTCATCATCAACTTTAGATTTACCAATGATGGCTTTAGAAATCTTCGCAAAAACACTTTCTTTCGTTTTTGAGAGTCCTTTATCAAGGTTTTCTTTCTTTTCCCTTGAAAAAATAGAAAATATTCCCATAAATTAATTGAATTTGACTGCTAAGATAGTTTATTTTTAGCAACTGATGGATATAAAATAAAAAAGTCCCGAGAAAAGAGTCGGGACTTTTCTGTAAAATTCAAAAAAAGCTTATGCTTGTTTTGATAAAAATTCTTTAACGCTATCATTTGGAATGATTGCTTCTTTCCACATATAAGCACCTGTTTTAGGTGATTTTACCATGTGATATACTTTTGCATAATCCTTGCCTGTGGAGGTTCTTAACGTTGCAACTACTTTCTTTGCCATAATTCAAACTTATTTAATTTCTTTATGAACTGTCATTTTTTTCAGGATAGAGTTATATTTTTTTAACTCTAATCTTTCAGGTGTATTCTTTTTATTCTTGGTAGAAATATACCTTGAAGTACCTGGCATTCCGCTGGTTTTGTGTTCTGTACACTCTAATATTACCTGTACTCTTGCTTCTTTACTTTTTTTGGCCATTTCTTTTGATTTTTGAGGGCTGCAAAATTACATACAAAATAATTAAAAACCTAATCTTTTTTAAAAATATTTTTGGTAATTTTGAAACCTTATACGCATTTAATGATTTGGCAAAATTACATAAAAAATTTTAATTCTTTTCTCCAATTAGAAAAATCTTTATCAATTAATTCTGTTTCAGCTTATGTACATGATATTGATAAATTTGTAGAATTTCTTGAACTTCATCAAATAGAATTATCTCCTCAGAAAGTCGAATTAAATCATCTTCAGGACTTTATTAGATGGGTGAATGAATCAGGTCTTAATGCCCGTTCTCAGTCAAGAATTATTTCCGGTATCAAGGCTTTTTTTAAATATCTCTTACTCGAAGATATTATTGATGTTAGCCCAGCTGAACTATTAGAATCGCCTAAAATAGGTAGAAAATTACCGGATACACTTAATGTGAATGAAATTAATAAACTCATAGATGCTATTGATTTAAGCACAGCTGAAGGTCAAAGAAATAAAGTGATATTGGAAACTCTATATAGCTGTGGATTAAGAGTTACTGAGCTAATCAATCTTAAAATTTCCAACCTTCATTTTAATGAAGAATTTATTATTATCAAAGGAAAAGGGAATAAAGAACGATTGGTGCCTATTGGAAAATTTGCTATTAAATTGATAAACTCTTATATAAAAGAAAACAGAGTTCATCTCAATATTAAAAAGGGAAATGAGGATTATGTGTTTTTAAATAGGAGGGGGGTAAAATTAAGTCGTGTGATGATATTTACTATCATAAAACAATTAGCCGAAAAAATTGGATTACAAAAAAAAATAAGTCCACATACATTTCGCCATTCATTTGCCACTCATCTTATTGAAGGCGGAGCAGATTTAAGAGCCGTTCAGGAAATGCTGGGGCATGAATCTATTACTACAACGGAAATATACACTCATTTAGACAGAGAATATTTAAGAGATAATATTTTATCTTTTCATCCGAGAGCAAGAAAAAAATAAAGGCAGATTCAATAATCTGCCTTTATTTTTGAAGAAGAAATAAAATCTTTAAGAAACAATTTTAGCATTTACTATATTCATTATTTCAGTTTCTAATTGTTTAGTTTTTGCTTCAATTTCGGCACCTTTAGCTAATATATTCTCAACATAAGTTTTGTCTTTTAAGCCACTTGCATTGATTTTTACATTCAGAAAAGCTCCCATCACAGCAGAACGGGCACATAAGGCTCCAACTCCGGCATCGGTTACTGAATTGGGATTTCCAATTTCAGCCATAGCCTTTATAAGTTCAAATGAATCGAAAACTCTTTCCATGGTTCTGAATGGTACTTCTGTAGCATATTTAGTAGCTTCCTGTATAGCAGCAGCTCTAACAGTTTTTTCATCATCTGTCTTTTTAGGCAAACCAAAAGCATCCATAATTTTGTTGAAGGCATTGGTGTCTTCATCAACCAAAAACAATAATTCATCTTTGATTTTTTGTCCTTTTTCTGCCCAAATTGAAAACTCTTCCCATCTTTCGTCCCAGCCTGCTTTATGTGATGATAAATTGGCAACCATAGTAGCCAATGATGCACCTAAAGCACCCATATAAGCTGAAATAGAACCACCGCCCGGAGCAGGAGATTCAGAAGCTGTTTCGTTAGCAAAACCGGTACAGGTCATGTCGATTAACTTTTTGCTTTTATTTTCTGCTTCCAGAACATATTCGATGATTTTTTCTTCTGCAATAAAAGGTTTTAAATCATCCAAACCCATTGATTTAATAGCAATTTTGATGATTTCTGCTTCGGAGATACCAACTGAACGCTGTTGTTTTAACAAATAATATTTGCCTGCATCAATAATGGCTCTTTTAGGAACCAAACCTACGATTTCAAGCCCAGTAACTCTAACACCACGAGCAGCAGCTTTGGCACTTACTTCATCAAAAGCAATATGCAAAGGAGTATCGGAAATATTTGTAATATTCATAGAAACCTGAGCAATTCCATATTCTTCTATAAACCAGCCGATAGCTTTTGTTCCTTTCAACGTTCCGGGTATCATCACCTGATTTCCTTTTTCATCTAAAACTACTTTTCCAGTTGCAGAATTTCCTTCACGCATCGGACGACCTTTTTCGCGAACGTCAAAAGCAATAGCATTGGCTCTTCTGGTTGAGGTAGTATTTAAATTATAATTTACTGCAATCAAGAAATCACGTGCTCCAACGGCTGTAGCTCCCGAACGGGCAATGCTTTCGTTGAAATGAATTGGCCCGAAATCAGGCTTCCATTCTTCGGTTGAAATACGTTCTTTAACACCTTCGTATTCACCCTGACGGCATTTTGCTAAATTGCGACGAACAGGCTGTGTGGCTGCATTTTCATAACAATAAACCGGAATTTCCAATTCTTCGCCAATACGTTTTCCTAATTTATGAGCATATTCCACAACTTCTTCCATGCTGATGCCGGCAACAGGTATCAAAGGACAAACATCGGTAGCTCCGAAACGCGGATGATCGCCTTTGTGATTTCTCATATCTATTAGTTCCTGAGCTTTTTTAATAGCTTTAAAAGCAGCATCAATAACTTCGTCAGGAGTTCCTACAAAAGTAACAACGGTTCGATTAGTAGTTGCACCAGGATCAACATCAAGTAATTTTACTCCTTCAGTTTTTTCTATCTCATTAGTAATTTGTTTGATTATAGACATATCGCGCCCTTCACTAAAATTTGGAACGCATTCTATGAGTTTTTTCATGCTTTTTATTTTGATTTTCTAAGCTGCAAATTTATGCTTTTTTTTAATTAATTTTCTTTAAGGTAGACGTGAAATATGAATAAACTTACTCATATTTCATATTATTATACTAATTTGCTGATATTTAATATTTCTTCTATGTAAATACGCTCATTTGATAAACGAGGAACTTTATGTTGTCCTCCAAGTTTGTCTTTTGATTTCAGCCAGTTGTAAAATGTGTTTTTAGGCATAGGTCTGATAATTGGAAGGTGAAGAATAAGGCTTCGATATCGTTTGGTTTCGTAGTCAGAATTGAGAGATTTTAGAGCATTATCTAAAATTTCAGTAAAGTATTCAATACTTTCGGGTTCTTTATCAAATTCTATTAACCATTCGTGGGAAGCGTTTTTTCCATCTTCCAAAAATATAGGAGCAGCTGTAAATTCTACAATGCTGGAATTAGATTTTTCGCAAGCGATTGCTAAAGCATTGATAGCATTATCAACTATCAATTCTTCGCCAAAAGCGTTGATGTAATTTTTTGTACGTCCGGTAATTTTAATGCGAAAAGGATTGAGAGATGTAAATTTGACAGTATCTCCAATCATATAACGCCATAAACCTGCATTGGTAGATATAATCAAAGCATAATTTACATCTTTGCTTACTTGTTCTAGACTATATGTTTTGGGATTTTCTGTATCAACTAATTCAACTGGTAAAAATTCATAATAGATTCCATAATCGAGCATAAGTAGTAATTCATCTGAATTGGGATTGTCTTGAATACCAAAAAAACCTTCGGTAGCATTGTAAGTTTCCAAATAATTCATTTTTGAGGAAGGAATAAGTTGTTTAAATTGTTCATGATAAGGTAAAAAACTAACCCCACCATGGAAATAAACTTCAAGATTTCCCCATACTTCATTAATATTTTGTTTGCCTGTAATTTCTAATATTTTCTTTAACAACAATAATGTCCATGAAGGAACACCTGAAATATTGGTAACATCATGTTCAATGGTTGCCATTGCCATTTTTTCAATTTTACTTTCCCATTCGTCCATTAAGGCAATGGTTTTATTTGGTACACGTTGAAATTCAGCCCAAAAAGGAAGGTTTTGAATTATTATGGCTGATAAATCTCCATAATAAGAATCGCTGTTAAATTCATTTATTTTATGACTTCCTCCTAAAGCCAAACTCCTACCGTCGAATATTTTTGTATCGGGATAATTATTGCAAAAAATTGAAAGCATATCTTTGCCTCCTTTAAAATGACATTCTTCAAGCGATTCTTCGCTTACAGGGATAAATTTACTTTTGTCAGATGTTGTACCTGACGATTTAGCAAACCATTTTATATCCGAATTCCATAAAATATTTTGTTCTCCTCGCATCAGTCGGTCAATATAAGGCTTAAGACTGTTATAATCATTTATTGGCAATCTATCTTTGAATTGTTCTGGCTTTATAATAGATTTATAATCATATAGCAAGCCCCATTCAGTATCTTTTGTGGAAAATATCAATTTTTTTAACCATTCCTGTTGAACTTCATGAGGATATTTCATAAAAAGTTCAATCTGATGAATGCGCTTTTTTATTATCCATGATAATACTGAATTAATGAGAGCCATAATTTTCTTTGTTAAAAGCAGTACAAATCTATGAATTTTTTCTTTACAAAATACACATAAATCAGATTTGATTATTTGGTGATGTGAAGATTTGGTTGTGAGATAGTTTAAAATCTGAAAGCTTGAAAATGCAGAAGTTTTTTATTTTAAGAGTCTAAATGAGAGTAAGATGAACCCGAGTTGGCTTTAATCTGATTTGTGATTGTATTTACTATAAATTAAAAAGCCAAAGTTTTACTAAACTTTGGCTAATAAATATTGGCTTATGGTAAAACATCTATTAGGAAATTCGTGAATAACCTTTCATTATACCACGACTTGAACGAGAAATAAATGATAAAATTTCATCACGTTCTGAAGTTGCAGGCATTTCAGCTTCTATTACATCAATAGCCTGTGTAACATTATAACCTCTGAGATAAATTATGCGATAAATATCTTGGATTTCTTTAATTTTTTCAAAACTAAATCCTCTACGACGGAGTCCAATAGAGTTAATTCCAACATAGGATAATGGTTCACGTGCACTTTTTGTAAAAGGAGGAACATCCTTGCGTACCAAAGAACCACCAGATATCATAGTATGTGACCCAATATTAACAAACTGATGAACAGCTGATAATCCACCAATAATAGCCCAGTCATCAATAACAATATGACCTGCTAAAGTAGCCGCATTGGCGAGAATACAGTTATTACCAATAATACAATCATGAGCTATGTGAACATAAGCCATCAGCAAACAGTTGTTTCCAACAACAGTTTCCATATTGGCTTTTGTACCTCTATTAATAGTAACAAATTCGCGAATAGTAGTATTATTACCTATTGTTACAGTAGTTTCTTCTCCATTGTACTTCAAATCCTGTGGTGGGGCAGAAATAACAGAACCGGGATATATTTTGCAATTGCTACCTATACGAGCACCCTCCATAATGGTTACATTAGGTCCTATCCAAGTTCCTTCTCCAATTATAACATTTTTATCAATAGTAACAAATGGTTCAATTACAACATTTTTAGCTACTTTTGCTTGAGGATTTACATATGCTAATGGTTGATTCATTTAGTTGCGTTTTAAATTTTTTAATTCAATTGCTTAATGGCTTATCATTTGACTTTGATAATTTGAGCAAGCATTTCAGCTTCCATAACAATTTTTGTGCCAACATAAGCAACCCCTTTCATATTACATAAGCCCCTTCGAATAGGAGTTAGAAGATCAAGTCTAAAAATCAGTGTATCACCAGGAACTACTTTGCTGCGAAATCTAACATTGTCAATTTTCATGAAATATGTTGCGTAATTCTCTGGATCAGGAACTGAACTTAAGGCCATAATCCCACCCGTTTGAGCCATTGCTTCTACCTGCAATACACCTGGCATAACAGGTTCATTAGGAAAATGTCCAACAAAAAAATCTTCGTTCATAGTAACATTTTTCAAACCAATAACATACGTTTCGGTCATTTCAAGAATTTTGTCAACCAATAAGAATGGAGGGCGGTGAGGCAGCAATTCTCTGATTTTATTAATATCGAATAAAGGAGGTTTGTTAATGTCAAATGACGGAACTTCTTTTTTAATTATGTCTTGTTTGATTTGTTTTTTAATCAATTTTGCAAATTCAACATTAGAGCTATGTCCTGGACGACTGACAATTACATGCCCTTTTATTCTTTTCCCTATTAGGGCTAAATCCCCTATTACATCTAATAGCTTATGACGAGCAGGTTCATTATTAAAATATAAGTCAACGTTATTTAAAATTCCTTCGGCCAATACTTCAACAGAAGGTTTATGAAATAGACTTGCTAACCTATTTAGCTCTTCTTTTGACATCACTCTGTTTACAAATACAATAGCATTACTTAAATCACCACCCTTAATGAGGTTGTTAGAAAGCAAGTATTCTAATTCATGTAGAAAAACAAAAGTTCTGCATGGTGCAATTTCTTTTTGAAAATCTTCTAGCTTATTAAGTGAAGCAAACTGAGTGTTTAATACTTTTAACTCATAATCAATTAATACCGAAAGTTTAAATTCTTTACTTGGTATGATAACCATCTCAACTTTCTTTTCAGGATCTGAAAAAGTGATATTAGATTTTATTTCGTAATACTCTTTTTCAGCTTCTTGTTCAACAATACCTGCTTCTAGTAAAGTTTCTACTATAGGTTTAGAACTTCCATCTAATATAGGCGTTTCTGGACAATCCAGCTCGATTAGAATATTGTCGATTCCTAAGCCAAAAATAGCGGCTAAAACATGTTCAATCGTGCTGACTTTTATTCCGTTTAATTCTAAGGTAGTGCCTCTTGATGTATCAACTACAAGATCTGCATCAGCTTCAATAAGTGGTGAGTTTTCTATATCAACCCTCTTAAATTTATACCCAAAATTTATGGGAGCCGGTTTAAATGCAAGTGTTACATCTTTTCCGGTATGTAAACCTGTTCCTGATATTAAAACTGGTTTGGCTATTGTTTTTTGTTTTTCTATCATAATCAATTTGCAAAAATAGTAATAATAGATTAATATTTACTTTAAATTAAAAAAATCGTTTGTGTATTTTTGCAAAAATATTTAAAAAGTAAAAATAAATATTGTTTTATTTTCAAATAGATAATAAATAGTTTTTAAATTTAATTATATTATTCTGTGGTTCAATATTTTTTATAGTTAAACCAATATTAATGAAACTCAATAATAGAGTTTATTTGTATAAATTAAGTTTTAATTTAAAATCTGGTATAAAAAAAACAGGACAACTTTTTGTTGTCCTGTAATTAATTAACCAAAAACCAATTTTTATGAAAATTACATACATTTTATATGTATGATTACGCTACAAAAGTAGAATCAATTGGGTGTACTTGCTGTTAATGGACGTTAATATATGTTAATAAATGTTAAACCTTGATATTAAAGGGAAACAAAACCTAATTTTGTTAAAGAATGAATAAGAAGAATATTATTATTATAGTTATTTTGATGACTTTTGCTTTAATTGGCTTAGTTGGTCTTCAATTATATTGGATCAAAAATGCTATTACAGTTGAGGAAGCTAATTTTCATCGTAGTGTTGATGAAGCTATTTCTGTTGTTATAACAAAATTAGAGAAAAAAGAAATAACATCGCAATTAAATAAGTACAAAGAACGTACTTTGCTTATTAATACAATTGACTCTTTGAATGTGTTGTTGTATAAAGAACAACAAAAGTATCCAGGAATTGATGAGGAAAGCCAACCACTTGACGAAGCAAGAGTTCCTGGAGGTAGAGTTGATATTAGTTCATGGGATAACTATAATGGAGAACCCACTCTTTTTCATGATACAAGCATCGTAGTTAATGAAAATATTGCTAATAAAGGACTTAATATAGCAAGCAAGAGAAATATTCAACATTACAAAATCGATATAGATAAATCAGTTTTACATGACTACTTAATTACAAAATCAAAAAGAGACTTATTATTAAAAAAGATTAATTTATTGGATGGTTTTTTTGAGGATATTTTTAATTTAGGTAGATTTAAACCTATTGAAAAACGTATTAATCCTTATCTATTAGATTCATTAATATTTCAAGAATTAATGAATAAAGGGGTTAAAACAGAATATGAATTTGGGATTTTTAGTCCTAATAAGGGACAGTTGATTATTCAGAAGACAGGGCGATATAGCAAAGATTTATTAAACAAAAATTTTGCATATATCCTATTCCCAAGTGATATGTACACTAACCCTGAATATTTAATACTTTACTTTCCAAAAGAGAAGAACTTTTTAATGATGCAATTATGGTTAATGTTAATTGTGTCAATGTCATTAATTATTATTATTATCTTTTCATTTTCATATTCAGTATTTACTGTTTTCAAACAAAAGAAACTCTCTGAGATGAAAAACGATTTTGTAAATAACATGACTCATGAAATAAAAACGCCTATTTCTACAATCTCTTTAGCGTGCGAAGCTTTAGGTGATGCTAATATTAAAATCCCTAAAGAAATGATTTCTCTTTACATTAATGTAATAAAACAAGAAAATAAACGTTTAGAAGTTTTAGCCGAACATATTTTACAAACAGCTACATTAGAAAGAGGTCAGTTAGTACTTAATAAAGAAGAAATTGATTTACATCAAATTATTATTCAGGCTTCAAACAATGTTGGGTTTCATGTAATGCAAAAAAATGGAAGTGTTGAGCAAATTTTAAATGCGACTGTACCGGTAATTTTGGCAGACAAAGTTCATATTACTAATTTGGTATATAATTTGTTGGATAATGCTAATAAGTATTCTCCTGAAAAACCTAAAATAATTATTTCAACCGAAAATAATCAAAAGGGTGTAATTATTAAGATTATGGATAATGGAATAGGTATTAGTAAGGCAAATCAAAAGAAAATATTTGATAAATTTAATCGAATTTCTACAGGGAATGTGCATGATATTAAAGGTTTTGGTCTTGGGTTAAGCTATGTAAAAGCAATTGTG
This sequence comes from Bacteroidota bacterium, assembly GCA_013377005.1. GTDB lineage: Bacteria > Bacteroidota > Bacteroidia > Bacteroidales > JACABE01 > JACABE01. The sequence continues at coordinate 3,286 of JACABE010000044.1, read as the reverse complement.
GCTAAACACCAAGGAACAATAGAAATAGAAAGTGAATTAAAAAAAGGATCAATTTTTACTGTATTTTTGCCCTTTGAATAATGCAGTTAAGTTTTTTTCTTTTTATTTTATAATGTTTTTTTAATAGTATTTTATGATGGAAAATAATAAAATTAAAGTCTTATTAGCTGAGGATGATCCTAATCTTGGTAGTTTATTAAAAACTTATCTTGATGCAAAGGGATTTCCTACACAATTATGTACCAATGGGCAGATTGCTTTTGATGTATTCAAAACGAATGATTTTAATTTTTGCATTGTAGATGTAATGATGCCTGTAAAAGACGGATTTAGTTTAGTGAAAGACATACGAAAGCTTGATAAAAAAGTTCCGATAATGTTTTTAACTGCGAAAAATATGCAGGAAGACAAATTAAAAGGTTTTCAAATAGGTGCAGATGATTATATTACTAAGCCTTTTAGCATGGAAGAGTTGTTAATGCGAATGGAAGCTATTTTAAGACGAACACAGGATGCAGAAAAACAGAATCCTATAGATAATTTTTATACAGTAGGGAAGTATTCTTTTGATTATAATCGACAAATATTGTCCATTGAAGGAAAAGAACAGAAATTAACATCTAAAGAATCTGAATTATTGATGGTTCTTTGTAAAAGTGCCAATGAAGTTGTTGATAGAAGTGTAGCTTTAAATAAAATTTGGAAAGACGATAGTTATTTCAATGCCAGAAGTATGGATGTTTATATCACTAAGCTAAGAAAATATCTCAAAGAAGATCCTAAAATTGAACTACTTAATGTACATGGAGTAGGGTTTAAGTTAATAATGAATAGCTAAGTTATTTTATATTTTGAAAGTACTAGTATTGATTTAATCAGTTTATAAAATATTGTTATTTTGATTTTATTACAAATACCGTACGTCTGTTTTTAGCACGATTTTCATCATTAATATTAGGAAGTAAGGGTTTTGACTCTCCATAACCTTTATAACTTAATCTAATTGCTTTTATATTCATCGAAATTAAATACTCATAAACAGATTTTGCTCTGTTATCTGATAATATTAAGTTATCTTTATCATTGCCGATATCATCTGTATAGCCTTGTATGTCTACATTTACCTTGGGGTGTTCTTTTAGAAATTCAATAAAACCATCAATAATATTTTTGGATTCGTCAGTGAGGATAAACGAATTTGTGGTAAAGTTAATGTCTTTTAATTGATATGAAGCACCTACCTCAATAGGTTTAATATGAATATCAATTTTGACAGGTTGCTGAAATGTTTCATCTTTGGTTGAGATGTATTTAGATTCATAAGCGTAATCATCTTTTTTTATTGTTAATAAGTAATCATTTTTCAGGGGAAACACAGCTACATATTTTCCAGTTAAAGTATCGACAGGTATTTCTGTAATCTGTTTGGTTTTAATATTCTTAAGCTCAATACGGGCAGCAATAGGTTCATTGGTTTTTTCATCTTTTAGCTCGCCTTTTATAAACGCAACTTTTTCTGGACGAGCACCTTCATATAAATCAAAATAAAATATATCCCAACCACCTATACCTTTTAATTGATTAGAAGCAAAATATCCAAATCTTCCATCTGTACTTACAAAAAATCCCGCATCATCATAAACTGAATTAATTGGAAAACCAATATTTTTAGGCTCTTTCCATTTGAATTCTTCTCCTAATTTGATGAAGAATATATCATAGCCACCTAAGCCAGGCCAGCCATCTGATGCAAAATACAAAGTCTGGCTATCAGTATGTATAAAAGGAGATTTTTCATTGCCAGCTGTATTTACGGTGGGACCCATATTTATAGGCGTCGACCATTCTCCATTTGCGCCTTTTAATGTTTTATAAATATCATATCCACCATAACCGCCAGGACGATCGCTTACAAAGTAGAGTGTCTTGCCATCAGACGATATAGTAGGTTGAGATTCCCATGTTTTTGATGAATTTACATTTTTCCCTAAATTCTTAATTTTACTCCATTGAAGTTCTCCGAAATTTTCTGCATAACAAATATCGCAATTGTAATAATTTCCACCATCGGTATATTTACATATTGTATAAAAAAGCATTTTATTATCAATAGTAAATGTAGCACCACCTTCGTTTTCACTTAAATTAAAAGGTTCCGGCATTTCTTCACCTTTATTAAAAACACCATTATGTCTTTCGCTTTCTATAAATTTTTCTTGGTACTTTTTTTCTGCAGTTTTCCATGCAGTCACTTGTTCTGGTAATTCGGTTCTGCGTGTAAAATAGCAAAATTCATTGTCAGGTGTTATAATTGGCAGATATTCATCTAATTTTGTACAGACACCTTCCAGTGGTTTTGGATTAAATGGTACAGGATTTTTAAATAATTTATCGTAGAAGCTGGCATATTTTTGTAGTTGTTCTGCTCGTTTATAATCATTATCCGATTTGATTTTATCTACATCTTTCAAGAATTTTGAAAGATAAATTGCTGCTGTATCGTATTTTTCTTCTCCATAATAAATATCACCTACATAATAATAGGCATAAGTATCGTAATCAGGACAAATTTCTATTACTTTATTAAAATACATTTTTGCTGCTTTTAAGTTTTTATCAGTTTTTTTAATACTGATAGTTCCCAACAAAAAGTATGGATCAACATAATCAGGCTCTTTTTCAATAATATCTCTTAAAATTTTAACAGCTTCATTGTATCGAAATGCTTTGTATTCGTCAACAGCTTTTTCAAACATACGATTTGCTTTTTTATTGTCAGTTTTGCCACAATCGCTTACAGCTTGTCCCTGAATAAAAAAAGATGTAAAGAGAAGTATTATCAAAAAAGGTAGTGTTTTTTGTTTCATTCGTAAATATATTATATTTATATTTTAAAGGTCAAACGGAATTTGCATCTGAAACTTTCATTCTTTATTTGTTTCAAAAAATTGGAATGTTTATTTCATATTTTATTTTGCAAAGTTATAACTCATAACCGATTCTTCAATTTTAAAATGACTTGATTGTTTTCTTTTTCGTTATTTATAATTCCAAAACAAACATAATAAGTTTTTTTAAGGTCATATATAATTTCCAAATTATTTATTTACAATTTAATGTTTATAATTAAGTACTAAGAACCATTTATTGTCATATTTGAAATATAGCAATAATTTTTCTAATGTATTTTTCATGAACGCGGATGACGCAGATCCCCTAGGGAAACGCTGGTAAAACGGATTATTAATATATGAAAATCAAAATATTCTGAATAATTCGTGAAAAT
>JACABE010000043.1 GCA_013377005.1 Bacteroidota bacterium | reverse complement strand
TGTCTTGATTTTTATTGGGGTCGCTTATAAATCACAGATTTTTATGTAAGTTTGTGTTGAAATATTTTGCATTTTTATTATGTGAAAAATCAAAATATACGATAAATTACAGCTATTGAATCAATAAGACAATCTAAGGTTCTTTTACTATAATTTTACTTAATTTTTGAAACAATTAGTCTCATCAGAAAACTTCAACCTAAACAAATTGTAAATTATTTTAAAAAACTGCTATTCATTCTCTTTTTTAGTTTTAAAAGCTTTATTTTTGAAAAAAATTAAAAAGGAGAAATACAATGCCTGTAATAACATTAGATGGTCCATTTCTTTCTGAAGAAAAGAAAGAAAAACTAGTGAAAGAATTCACAAAAATAGCAAGTCAAATCATAAATATTCCAGAAGAAACTTTTGTAGTATTTATTAAAGAAAACCCTTACGAAAATATGGCTCAGGGAGGAATACTCATTTCTGAAAAGCTAAAACATCTCAATAATCAACATTAACTTTAAATAGCCACCTTTGAATAATGGATGAAAAAAAAATCATACATCAAACTGCGGAATATATCAAAACCAAACTCAAAGGTGAAGGTTCAGGACACGATTGGTGGCATATTTACAGGGTGTGGAAAAATGCCATTCATATAGGGAAACAGGAAAAAACAAATCTGTTTGTAGTAGAATTGGCAGCATTACTTCATGATATTGCAGATTGGAAATTCTATGATGGCAATGAAGAGATAGGTCCTCAAATGGCTAGAAAATGGCTAGAAAAATTAGCAGTTGAAGAAATTCATATCACTCATGTTTGTCAAATTATTAAAGATATTTCGTTCAAAGGTGCAGGGGTTAGCACCAAAATGAAAACCATAGAAGGAAAGGTAGTTCAGGATGCTGACCGCTTAGATGCATTAGGTGCTATAGGCATTGCCAGAACCTTCGCCTATGGTGGCAGCAAAGGACGTGAAATATATAATCCAGATATTCAAACAGAAATGCATCTTTCCTTTGAGCAATATAAAAAGAGCCAAAGTCCTACTTTAAATCATTTTTACGAAAAATTACTACTTTTAAAAGATTTAATGAATACAACTACAGCAAAAAAAATGGCTCTACGCCGACATAAAACAATGGAAAATTTCCTTGATGAATTCTACCACGAATGGAATAGTGAAATTTAATATTAATTGCAATGGTATATTCCATCAGAAAAATAATATTTACTAAAAAAGGAATAACAATTAATACTTTATGAAAAATATCTAAAAATTTTAGGTAATTTTGACAAGTATTTGCAGATTAGAAGAATCATTGAATGCTATATAAAAAAAGTTACACCTCCTACCTATGAATTTTAAAGAACTCAAACTTGATAAGCTAATATTAGAAGCCATATCCTATCTAGGCTTCGAAACAGCCACTGCTGTTCAGGAAAAAGTTATTCCAATTATTCTGGAAAATAAAGATTTGATTGCTTGTGCACAAACAGGTACTGGTAAAACAGGAGCTTTCGTCTTGCCCATACTTAATAAATTAATCGGCAAAAAAGATAACACAATTGACACCTTAATTATTGTCCCTACAAGAGAATTAGCTATTCAAATTGACCAACAAATACAAGGGTTATCCTATTTTGTTTCGGCAGGATCTGTTGCCGTTTATGGTGGAGGTAGCGGAAAAGACTGGGAGGCACAAAAAGAAGCTTTAAAAAACGGAACTGATATTATTGTTGCAACGCCAGGTAAGCTATTATCTCATATAAAAATGGGATACGTAAATTTTGATAATCTTAAACATTTAGTCCTTGACGAAGCCGATAGAATGCTGGATATGGGCTTTATTGATGATTTGCAAACCATTATTTCCTATCTGCCAAAGAAACGACAGACGTTACTATTCAGTGCCACTATGCAACAGAATATTCGTCAATTAGCTCATAAGTCATTAAACAACCCTATCGAAATATCTTTATCCATCTCAAAACCGGCCGAAGGTGTAGATCAAAAAACCTATTTAATATTTGAAGAACAGAAAAATCAATTTCTCAAGCATATTCTTTTAGAACGCAAACATTACGATAGCATACTTATTTTTACTTCAGCAAAAAGCAAAGTAAATGAAATTGTCAGATCGCTGAATAAAAATGGATTCGCTTCTCATGGAATTTCATCGAATCTGGATCAGGATAAACGAGAAGAAGTTTTAAGTGCTTTCAGATCAAAACAAATACGGATTTTGGTAGCCACCGATGTAATGAGTCGAGGTATCGATATTAAAGAAATTAATATGGTTATTAATTTTGATGTACCTCATGATGCCGATGATTATGTTCATCGTGTAGGAAGAACTGCAAGGGTAAATACAAAAGGAGAGGCAATCACTCTTGTTGTTCCTAAAGAGATATACAAGCTTAGAAAGATTGAACAATTAATAGGATCAACTATTCCAAAACTTGAGCCACCCAATGATATTGGCCCTACCCCAAAATGGGATGAAAAGCCATCAGAAAAAACCAAACGGAGTTTTTATAAACGAAAAAAAGATTTTAAGAAGTCGAATCCGGAGAGAATTGTAAAGCAGTAATTAAGGTTGTAATATGCTTGATACAATATGACTGAAGGCAATTTTTTTAAATGAATCGATTATAAAGAATTTAATCTAACTAAAAAGGAAATACGATAATTATGATTTACAAGAAATTGATTTTACTGCAACAAATCTATCTTTTTCAACTTTTTATAATTTTGATTACACAATATTATTTACTACCAATGCAATATGAAAAATAATGATTTTTATACACCTTTTTATTACTCAATCAATTCAAAAAACAAAATATGGAATATATGCATCCATTAATCCATATAAAACAGAATTACAGAATATTAATCTTTAAAAATAAAACAGATGAAAATCATTAATGAATTCAAAGCTTTTGCAATGAAAGGTAATGTTATTGATATGGCCGTTGGTATAATTATCGGTGCTGCATTTGGCAAAATTGTAACTTCAATAGTTAACGATATTATTATGCCACCAATAGGCTTATTGGTAGGTGGAGTCAACTTTTCCGATTTAAAATTTGTGATGAAAGAAGCCATAGGGAAAAATCCTGCAGTTACCCTAAATTATGGTAATTTCCTTCAGGTTACTTTTGATTTCTTAATTGTTGCTTTTGCAATATTTATAATGATTAAAGCAATGAATACAGCTAAGAAAAACCAAGCAGAAGCTCCCGAAAATATTGTTTCTTCAAAAGAAGCAATACTACTTACAGAAATCCGTGATCTGTTGAAAAAATAATTCTTTTAATACCTTGTGCATTTTAGGATAAATTTACTATTTAGGCGGTATCGCAAAATATAAACCATCGTATTACAAAGTAATTCTTATACTGTTGCAGAAAACCAAGACAAGTTTAAAGCAGACTTTCAAAAAATAGTTTACAGTTTAAAAGATTAATCAAGAGTATATATATATAACTTACTTATTTCAAATTACGATTCTCTTTCCATTAATTGTTGAGCAAAACTTAAAAGATTTTGTTTAGCTGAAGTTTCAAGTATAATTTTATGAAGACATTGAAGTGCTTTATCATAATAAAACTGCATTTCGTTCATGGTCAATACTTCAATATTTAATTTGTTATAAATAGATTTTACACCAGCAACCTTTCTCTCACTTTCATTTTCAGACAAACCAAAGTAATGTTTCAAATTATCCAACTCCTCTCCTTTTGCTAATTCAAATGCTTTCAGGTATAAATATGTTTTTTTATTGGTAACAATATCTCCACCAGTAATTTTCCCAAACTTTTCAACATCAGAATATACATCCAACAGATCATCTTTTAATTGAAAAGCAAGTCCGACATTTACACCAAAATCATAAATGTGGTTGGCATTTTCTTTATCGGCACCCCCAATTATTGCACCTACCTTAAGGCTTCCGCCCAATAATACTGCCGTTTTTAAACGTATCATTTCTATGTAATCAGCAATACCAATATTTTCGTCAGTTTCAAAATTCAGATCAAACTGTTGTCCTTCGCAAACTTCAATAGCCGTTCTGTTCAATACATGTAAAATATCAGGAATAGACTTTGTTTCTGTCTTTAAAATATATTCGTAAGCCATCGCAAACATAGTATCCCCTGATAATATCGCAATATTGGTACTCCACTTTTTATAAACAGTTTCTTTTCCACGTCTGATAGGGGCTTTATCCATAATATCATCGTGCAATAAAGTGAAATTATGAAAAATTTCCATTCCTATAGCCGGATAAATGGCATTCTCTATATTTCCACCAAACATTTCACAACCCAATAATGTAAGCAACGGGCGAATTCTCTTTCCTCCCTGCGAAAGTGTATAGCTTATTGGTTCGTAAAGCAAAGGCGGATTTCCTTCAAATTTTTGTTCTAATAATTTTTGACCAACAATATCTTGTAATTCTTGAATAGTATGCATTGTAAGCTTTTTTTCATTAAGTTCTTAAAGCACCTAAAGCACTTTTTTAATTTACGAACTTTATAACTTTATATGAAATTATTTAATAAGTTGTAGCAAATAATCACCATAACCACTTTTAAGCAAAGGTTTAGCCACTTCAATCAACTGCATTTTGTCAATAAATCCCTGACGATATGCAATTTCTTCGATACATCCGATTTTTAAACCTTGGCGTTGTTCAATTACCTCAACAAATTGAGATGCTTGTAATAATGAGTTGAAAGTACCGGTATCTAACCAAGCAGTACCTCTACTTAAAATGCCCACTTTCAACAAACCTTGTTCAAGATAATATTTATTGACGTCTGTAATTTCATATTCACCTCTTTTACTTGGTTGGATATTTTTTGCAACCTCAATTACCGAATTATCATAAAAATATAAACCAGGAACGGCATAATTTGATTTTGGTTCTAACGGTTTTTCTTCAATTGAAATAGCTTTAAAATCTTTATCAAATTCTACAACACCATAATGCTGTGGGTTAGATACATGATAAGCAAAAACCATACCTCCAACAGGATTGTTATTTTCTTGTATCAGTTTTTGCAAACCACTACCATAAAAAATGTTATCACCCAAAATTAAAGCAACTTTGTCTTTTCCAACAAATTCTTCGCCCAACACAAAAGCTTGTGCCAATCCATTTGGAACTTCCTGAACTTTATAACTGAATTTACATCCAATTTGATGGCCATCTCCTAATAATTTTTCAAAATTAGGCAAATCAGATGGTGTTGAAATAATCAAGATTTCGCGAATACCAGCCATCATCAGCACTGACAATGGATAATAAATCATAGGTTTATCGTAAATAGGCATCAACTGCTTGCTAACCGCAATGGTTAGTGGATGTAAACGAGTTCCCGATCCACCTGCTAATATAATTCCTTTCATGTTTTTCTTTTTTAAAAGTTTTAGCCAAAAATAGAATTATTTTTAATAGAAATTGCAAAATTTTAAAATAATTTAAAAAAGCTAACTAAAAAAAGATTTAAAGCAAAAAAATTTTGTAGGTTTGTATGCTAACTATAAAATAAAAAATGTGAGGAATAAATATGATTAAAATTAAAAGAAATATTGCTTATGCATTAATAATAATGCTAACGTTTACAGCTTGTGTTTCCAAGAAAAAATTCGTTAAATCAGAAAACGACCGTCAAGCTTGCATGGAAAGAGAAATCAATCTTAATGCACAAAACATAGGTTTAAACAAACAAATAGAGTTTCTGAAAAAACAAGTTCGATTACTAGCTGAAGATACTACCGGTTTGTCAGCAAAAATAAGAGAATATGAAACCAAAATGCTTGAGTACAATCAAATGATTTCATCCAATCTTTCCGAAAAAGAAAAATTAAATCTCATATTGAAGAAAAAGAATGATGATTTAAAAGATAGAGAAAGGAAAATAAATGAATTAGATTCAATTTCTAAAAGGCAAAGTTCATTACTTACCGATGTAATGGGGAAGATTAATGGTGCATTGGTAAATTTCAAAAAAGATGAATTAACAGTAGAAATGAAAGATGGAAAAGTTTACATTTCCATGGCTGATAAGCTTTTGTTCCCTTCCGGAAGTTCTACTTTAGATGAAAGAGGAAAAACTGCATTGGGAATGCTTGCCAGCGTATTAAAAGAACAACCCAATTTAGACATGCTAATTATTGGTCATACCGATAGCATTCCTATTAAAACCAATTGCTTTAAAGATAACTGGGATTTAAGTGTTTCCAGAGCAAACAATGTTGTAAGAATATTGACAGAAACCTATAAAATAAGTCCAATTCAAATTATGGCGGCTGGCAAAAGTGAATATTCTCCAGTTTCTACAAACGAAACAAAAGAAGGGCGTGCACTTAACCGTCGTATTGAGATAGTAATCTTACCAAGATTAGACGAATTGTATAATCTCATTCAAAAGAAATAAAAATAAAAACTTGCAATAAAAAAGTTTTCCCTTTTTATTTGTAAATCTGCTTGTTAAAAATATTCGTTATTTAGAAGTATTCTAAATTTCTTGATTATCAAGACTTTTTGTAAAAACAAATGTTACTATTCAAAATAATTTAAACTTATAAATAATGAAAATAAAATTAGTTCTAATTTCATTTGTATTAATAATTGCTGCAATAAGTTTAAGCAGCTGTAAACATGATTCAATACCACCAATTATTGATGAAAGTGCTATTAAAGATACCGTTTATTTTAATGACGTTGTGCTTCCCATCATTCAGTCAAATTGTGCATATAGTGGATGTCATGCTGGAGAACAAAATCCTGAATTAAGTAACTATAGCAGTATTAAGAAAATGGTTAACCCAGGAGATCCAAAGAATAGCCGATTGTATACTTATGCAATTGGTAACAAAATGCCACCATCTCCAAAAACACTATTAAATTTAGATCAGGTAACCTCAATATATGGCTGGATTTTACAAGGTGCGCTTGAAAATACAGAGCCATGCGATGCATTCCAATATGCATTTAAAAAGGATATTCTTCCTTTAATACAAAGAAATTGCATAAGTTGTCACAATAAAGGTAGCACAAATGGAACTGGACCTAATAAAGGAGAGTTGACGGATTATAGTCAAATTTCTGCTAAAGCCAATACTATTTTAGACAGAATTTCCGGGAAAAATGGCAGTATAATGCCCCCTTCACCACAGAAACCATTATCAGATTGTAAGATTACTAAGTTTTCAAACTGGGTTAACGACACCATAAAAGATAATTAAAATTGCAAAAAGAACCATTTCAAAACCTTAGTTAATTTTTATAAAATATCATCTTTTAATATAAAAAACACATGAAAAAAACATCAATAGTTTTTACAATAATTGCAGCATCTGTCATATTACTCAATAGCTGCTACCGTGATTCAGAAGAAGGCTTGTACCGTTTTGTTCCTGCTAATTGTGATACAACAAATGTAACGTATTCAGGAATTATTGCTCCTATTGTTTCTGGGAACTGTCTAGGTTCCACAGGTTCTTGCCATTCCAATGGCACTTCTTTCCCTTTAGATACATATACAAACTTAAAATCAGAAGCAAATAACTTAGTTGGGAGAATTACTGGTGTAAGTGGTAATATAATGCCTCAATCAGGGAGAATGGATGCTTGTAAAATAAATCAAATCAAAGCATGGGTAAATAAAGGTGCTCCCCAAAATTAATAAAATAATCTTTAAATAATTATTAAATGAAAACTTGGTTAAAAGTCTTGATAATAATTGCAGTAATTGGAATAATTGCAGCATTTGGCGTATTTAAATACATTAATAAACCCAATAAGGATATAGAAAAAGCAAAAGCGGAATTTACCTTTAAAGCAGACAATCTTTATAAAAAATATAATGACAATAAAGCAAAAGCGGATTCTTTATATAATGAAAAAGTAATTGAAATAAACGGAAATCTTTCAAAGATTGACTCACCTTCCGACACATTAGTTGTAGCTGTTTTTACACAAACTCTAGAAGCTCCGCAGCCCCAATCCGATGACCTTCTGGGTGATTTAAACGCTGAAGGTGGATTAAGATGTACAATGTTATTAAAATATTGTGATGAAACGAAAAAGATTACTCCAAATAGTCCTGTTAAGATTAAAGGTCTTTGTAAAGGTATGTCTGGTACAGATTTAATTTTTGAAAAATGCTCAATTGTAAAATAAATTTAATAATCACTAAATAAAAATAATAAAATGAAAAATGTTTTAAGATTTGCAATACTGATTCTAATGTTATCATCTAGTGCTTTTGCACAAAAGTATATTACAAAAAATGGGAAAATAGATTTCTATTCAGATGCCCCAATGGAAAAAATTGAAGGCAAAAATAATCAGGTTAAAGCCGCTTTGGATGCATCAAAAGGAGATATTGTTTTTCAGGTTCTTATTACTTCTTTTGAATTTAAGCAAGCATTAATGCAAGAACATTTCAACGAAAACTACATGGAATCCCCAAAATTTCCTAATTCAACTTTTAAAGGGAAAATAAACAATTTGAAAGATATTAATTTTTCTAAAAATGGGAAATATAATGCAGTTGTTGAAGGAGACCTTACAATTCACGGCACTACAAAAAAAGTAAAACAAAGCGGAACCATTGAAGTTAAAGATGGAAAAATAATTGCCTTTTGCAAATTTAATCTTGCTGTAAAAGATTATAATATTAACATTCCAAGTGCTGTTGCAGGTAAAATAGCAGAACAAGTTCAGGTTACTGTTGATGCTACAATGGATTTAAAAAATAATTAATTAAACAATTAGCCTAAGAACTTCAAATATGTCCTTAGGCTTTTCAAACATATTGATATGAAAAAATTTTATGTACTTTTAATTATTCTTTCACTAGTATTTGTAAAAAATACTTTTTCTCAGGATTTATTAGATGAATTTGGACCTGATGTTAAAACTAAAGCTTTTGCCTATGCTACTTTTAAAACATCACGTATTATCATTGGTCAATCAATAGAAAGCCCGGCCAAAGGAAATCTTAATTTTAGTATTTCACACCATTTTGGTGCATTAAATGATGGACCTTATGGATTTTATGGACTCGATCGTTCTACAATTCGAATAGGACTTGAATATGGTATTACCGATAAACTTAGCGTAGGTTTAGGGCGAAGTTCATTACAAAAAACAATTGATGGTTCTGTGAAATATAAAATTTTTCGTCAAACCACTGATAATCGGATGCCTGTATCAGTTTCTTATTTCTGTGATTTTGCAATTAATGGATTACACTTTACGCATCCTGAATGGGATAATCATTTTTCATCCAGATTATCTTTTGTACATCAACTATTAATTGCAAGGAAGTTTAATAATAATTTCTCTTTTCAGATAACTCCTTCTCTTGTACATAAAAATTTAGTTACTCTAAACTCCGATCCAAATGATATTATAACACTTGGAGGTGGTGGAAGGTATAAATTATCACAACGTATGTCAGTAAATGCTGAGTATCATTATATTTTAGCCAGTCAAACAAGAAAAAATTATGACAATTCCCTGTCTTTAGGTCTGGATATAGAAACTGGTGGGCATGTTTTCCAGTTTTTTGTTACCAATTCCCAGCCATTATTTGAAAGAGGTTTTCTAACGGAAACACAAGGAACATGGGACAAAGGTTATATATATATCGGATTTAACATCGTAAGAACATTTACTATTGTTAAGCCCAAAGGATTTCGAAAAAGTTAAACTAAATAATTTATTATGAACAAAGCCTTGTAACTAATTAGTTGCAAGGCTTTTTGTTTATGATCTCTTTTTTTTTTGAAAAAGAATTATTTTTCTTCTTTTTTCTCAATTTTTGCCCAGGAATCTTTTAAGGAAACAGTTCTGTTGAATACCATTTGGTCTTTAGTAGAATCCTGATCTGCGCAGAAATAACCCAGTCTTTCAAACTGAAAACTTGATAATGCTGCAACATCTTTCAAACAAGGCTCTGCCTTACAATTAGTAATAACTTTCAACGAATCAAGATTAAGATTATCTTTATAACTACCACCTTCTGGATATTCTTCAGGATTGTGAGCATTAAATAATCTTTCAAATAAACGAACTTCTACATCCACTGCATGTTGTGCAGAAACCCAATGAATCGTTCCTTTCACTTTTCTACCATCAGGCGAATTTCCACCGCGTGAAGCCGGATCATAAGTACAATGAATTTTAATAATTTCTCCATTTTCATCTTTTACAACACTTTCACATTTAATAAAATAAGCATAACGCAATCTAACTTCACTACCAGGAGATAAACGGAAGTATTTTTTAGGAGGGTCTTCCATAAAATCATCTCGTTCAATGTAAATTACCTTTGAAAATGGAATTTTTCTGGTACCGGCATTTTCATCTTCAGGATTATTTATGGCATCTAACTCTTCAATAGTATCAGGATAATTATCAATCACAACTTTTAAAGGGTTTAAAACAGTCATTACACGCATAGCTTTCTTATTCAAATCTTCACGAATACAATGTTCCAGCAAAGCAACATCTATCACATTATCACGTTTTGCAACACCAATGATTTCAGCAAAGTTTTGCAGAGATTCCGGTGTATATCCTCTCCTTCGAATACCACAGATTGTAGGCATTCTAGGATCGTCCCATCCACTCACATATTTTTCGTTTACCAATTCCAGCAATTTACGTTTGCTCATCATGGTATAGCTTATATTTAGTCTTGCAAATTCTATTTGCTGAGGAGCATGTATTTCCAGTTCTTTAATAAACCAATCATACAATGGACGATGCACTTCAAACTCAAGAGTACAAATTGAATGTGTAATTCCTTCAATGGAATCACTTTGACCATGAGCATAATCGTACATTGGGTATATGCACCATTTATTGCCTGTACGGTGATGTTCGGTATGTAAAATGCGATATAATATCGGATCGCGCATGTGCATATTAGGAGAAGCCATATCTACCTTGGCACGCAATACTCTACTGCCATCAGGAAACTCACCATTTCTCATTCTTACAAATAAATCTAGATTCTCTTCCACGCTGCGATTTCGGTATGGACTTTCGATACCTGATTTAGTAGGTGTACCACGGTAAGTACTCATTTCTTCTTGAGTAAGGTCACATACATACGCTTTTCCCTTTTTTATCAGTAATACAGCCCATTCGTACAATTGTTCAAAGTAATCAGATGCATAATATTCTCCATCCCAATTAAATCCAAGCCATTTTACATCTTCACGAATAGAATCAACATATTCAATATCTTCTTTGGTCGGATTGGTATCATCAAAACGTAAATTGCATTTACCATTATATTTTTTTGCCAATCCAAAATTCAAACAAATAGATTTTGCATGACCTATATGCAGATAACCATTTGGTTCCGGCGGAAAACGTGTATGAACACGGCTTGCATTTTTTCCGTTTTTAAGGTCTAGTTCTATTATTTCTTCAATAAAATTCAATGTAGGCTTGCTAATTGCATTGCTAGTATTTTCTTCCATTTCTTAATATTTTAAAGTACAAAGTTAAGGATTTATAAGATAGACTTATTATTTTTTTAAGATAATGCACAAAATTGATAAAAATAATGTAGGTTTGATGCTTCAAAAAAACAAATTAAATACACTGAATATCAATTATAAAAAAATATGTCACTCATAAAATTAGAAGGAATGGAATTTTTTGCTTATCACGGTTGTTTTAAAGAAGAACAAGTGATTGGAACTAAATTTATCATTGATTTAAGCATAGAAGCCGATGTAAAACAAGCTGCATTGAAAGACGATTTAAATTTGACCATCAATTATTTAAGTGTTTATCAGATGATAAAAAAACAAATGGAAATTAAATCGAAATTACTTGAAAATGTAGGTAAACGTATACTGGATGAGCTTTACAATCAATTTCCGGGAATTATTAAAGCAGAAGTGAAAGTTTCAAAGCTGAATCCACCTTTAGGTGGAAAACTTGATTGTGTGAGCCTGACATTAAGCAGATAGTGATTTAATTAATACGTATTGCATCAATCTAAAATATAAAACACAAATTTAGAATCTGCTAAGTTGAGGCACATTAATTTGTTTTTGAAATCAATAATGACATAAATTAGATATTTTACTTAATTATTAAAAACAAATATTTATATTTTTTTATCTGCTCATGTTTCTAAAATGTGATGGTGTTATTCCTGTATGTTTCTTAAAATATTTGCATAAAAATGCTTCGCAGGGATAATCTAGTTTTACCGCAATTTCTTTGAGTAATGAAGAGCTTGATTTTAATTGCAATTTGAGCTCCGTTATTGCAATTTTGTCAATAAGTTCTTTAGCTGAAGTCCCAGTGCTTTCTTTCGCAATAATAGATAAATATTTGGGTGTAATGCAAAGTTTTCCGGCATAAAAAGCCACTTCGCGATTATCAGTATGCAATTTTACCAGACGAAAAAATTCTTCCTGAAGTTCCTTTTTGCGTTTGCGCTGCCGAGTATGTATCTCGTTACGAATAATTACTTTATTATACAAATCAAGATAAAAATTATGTAACAAATTAATTATTATTTCACCCCTACACACATTTTGGAGATTGCAAAATTTGCTGTGCAAAATAGAAAAGTATTCCGTAAACATGAGGTCTTTTTCTGTTTCGGGTAATTGGTATTTTACAGTTTCTTTCAGAAAACCAATAAAAGCAGAAGGTAAGCGATACAAAATTTCATCAACCAAATGGTTGGCAAACGAAAAATAGCTTACCATAAAGTCGCTTGATTTTTCATAACAGTCCAGTATTTGACCAGGAAAAACTATAATAATATCTTTATTTACAAAGTGATATGGAATCAAGTCAATTTCTATTTCAGCATATCCCGACAAACATACACATACCATGCAAAAGTTTATGCGGTAAGGCAAAAATGGTATTGGTAAATCATTATGATTTAAAGAAATGAAGAAATCGTTTTCTATGTTATTTTTACTATCTAAAGAAAGATCAGGCGATTTCAATTGCATTTATTTTGTTCTTAATTTATATGCAAAAATAAGGATTTAAATCGATTTTATTTCTTTTTTATGGAAAAAAAGATAATTTTCATAGAAAATGTGATAGTGATTTTCCAGCTAATTCAACCGATCTTTGCATCCGGAAAAAAAACAGAATGATAATGAATCTTCATAAAACAAAATCTTCTATTGCAGCACTTTGTATCATATTATCTACTATGCATACCATGATTGCACAAACAACTAAAATCCTTACTTTAAATCAGGTATATGAAATTGCTATTGCCAATAGCAAGCAATTGAAACTATCGCAAACAGGAATAGAAATGGCTCAGGCAGCCACCAATTTAGCTAGAACTGCATTATTACCCACACTCGATGCTTCGCTTTCGGCTTTTTACATTGGCAATGGCATGATAACGGACAGAGATTTTACCAATGTAAAAAATATTGAGATGCCACATTTTGGAAATAATTTCGGTATAGAAGCTTCTCAGGTTATTTTTGCAGGTGGAGAAATTGCTTCAAACATCAAAAAAGCCAAACTGGAAGTACAAGTAGCACAACTAAACCAATACCGCAGCGAACTGGATATTTGTTTTCTGGTAACGGCATATTATTTGGATTTATATAAACTAAAAAACCAACGTGAAGTGTTTCTGAAAAACATGGAGCAAACAGAGCTACTTATACAACAGATAAAATCTAAAGAGAAACAGGGAATGGCATTAAGCAGTGATGTTACCCGCCATGAACTGATGCTTCAAAACCTGAAGCTGGAACTCATAGAAGTTGATAACAACAATCAAATTATCAACAACCAACTCGTAACAACACTTGGATTACCTTCCGAAACAATTATAATACCTGATTCTTCGGTACTTAATCTGAATATGAGTGCTGTTAGTGAGGAGAAACTGCTTCAACTAGCTTCTGAATACCTGCCTGAGCTAAAAACAGCTTCTTTGAACAAAGAAATTGTTGCCAGAGAACTACAGATTGCCAAAGCCGATTACTATCCTCACATAATGGCAGTGGCAGCAAACAATTTTAACGGACCTATCCTGATTGAAATTCCCACGATAAATAATAATTTCAATTATTGGTATGTAGGAGTAGGAATAAAATATTGCCTTGCATCACTTTACAAAACAAGACGAAATATTCAGCTTGCAAATAAAAAGCTGCTAATAGCCGAATACACAGAAACTCTTACTTTAGAAAACACACAACTGGCGGTAAAAACTGCTTACATCAAATTTAAAGAGTCGCAGGAAAAACTAACAGTGCATGAATACAATAGCCGCTTAGCCAGCGAAAACTACCGCATTATTAATAACCGATATCTGAGTAATCTGGTATTAATAACAGAAATGCTAGATGCCAGTAATACCAAACTCAATGCCGAATTACAGCTTGTAAATGCCAAACTCAATGTTATTTACAATTATTACAAAATGCAACGGGAAATCGGAATGAAACTCAAAAATTAAGAAAAGAAAAATTTATATATCAATTATAGTATGGTTAAGAAAAGAATGAAAAGAGCGTATAATATCGTTGTTGGGCTATTTTTGCTGGGCGGTATTGTTTGGGTTAGTGCAAAATTTGTACATTTTGGAGATGTAGAATTTACCGATAATGCACAGGTGAAACAACAAATTGTTCCTGTAAACTCTCGCGTACAAGGATTTGTCAAAAAAATATATTTTAAAGAATACCAGCGTCTGAACAAAGGTGATACCTTGTTGGTGATTGAAAATATAGAATTCCGTTATCGTTTAGCACAAGCTGAAGCAGACTACCAAAATGCCATTATCGGGAAAAAAGCCATGGGAACTACCATTCTTACAACTCAAAGCAATCTCGGAGCTTCTGAATCGGGTATAGAGGAAAGCCGTGTGCGATTGGAAAATGCCGAAAAGGAATACAATCGCTATAAAACACTATTGGCACAGAAGTCGGTTACACAACAGCAGTTTGATGAAGTAAGTGCCAATTATGAAGCTTCAAAAGCACATAACGAACAATTGCAGCGTCAGCGTAATACAACTTCTTTGGTTAAAAATGAACAAACCTTACGTCTCAATCAAAACGATGCCGGAATAAAAGTGGCACAGTCAGCGTTGGAGCTTGCCCGTTTAAATCTTTCATACACTGTAATTCTTGCACCCTGTAATGGTGTTTCAGGACGCAAAAATATTGAAGAAGGACAATTGATTCAACCAGGGCAGGTATTGCTCGATTTTGTAAATGAAACCGAAAAATGGGTGATAGCAAATTATAAAGAAACACAAACTGCTAATATAAAAGATGGTCAAAGCGTAGATATTAAAGTAGATGCCATTCCAAACAAGAGATTCAAAGGAATAGTAAAATCCATTTCACGTGCAACGGGTGCTAGTTTTTCACTTTTCCCTCAGGATAATTCTTCCGGTAATTTTGTAAAAGTAGCCCAAAGAATCCCTGTTCGTATTGAGTTTTCAAGTGAAAACAATACTCAAGATCTGGAAAAGTTACGTTCCGGTATGAATGTTGAATGCGAGGTAAATTATTAATAATATGCATCACTCAGCACCTTTCACAATACCCGAAATTCGTGGTTTTATACCAGATAAAATAAAACCGTGGATACTTTTTGTTTTCTTCATAATTTATCAGTTTTCGGGTGGAATTTACATGGTAGCAGTATCAGAAATGTCGGGTTCACTGGCATTGATGCATGAAGACATTTTGATGGCAGGCTATACCTCTTTGGTAGGTTTAGGGCTTACCTTTACCATTATGTTGCGGTTAAAATTTTGCTTTTCAACAAGAACGTCACTTATTACAACTGCTTCAGGACTTATTATCTGTAATCTGATAGCTATGCACACCCACAGTGTTCCTGTTTTAGTGGCCGTATGCTTTGTGGCAGGAATTTTCCGTATGTGGGGAACTTTTACCTGTAATAGTAACATTCAGCTCTGGGTAACTCCTAAACGTGATATGGCGGTTTGGTTTGTGTACATTCAGGTATGTATTCAGGGCTTTATATATCTTGCAGGATTAACCACCATTTATATCTCATTTCTTACGAAATGGGAATATATGCACTGGTTTATTATCGGAGCACTTTTAAGTTTAATATTAATTACACTTGTAGCCTTTCGCCATTACCGTCACATGCCAAAACTTCCGCTTTTCGGAATAGACTGGATGGGTGCTCTGCTTTGGGGTACCACAATAATCTGTGCCATTTTTATACTTAATTACGGAGATTATTACGATTGGTATCAATCCACCGAAATATGGATGGGAACTATATTTGGTATAAGTGCATTAGTACTTAATTTATGGCGTGCATCATTTGTCCGACACCCATATATTGCTAACAATACTTGGCTTTTTCGTCCGGTGTGGTTAACATTTCTTCTTTTTATTGTGGTGGAAATACTGATAAGTCCTTCCGGCTATTTTGAACGTATTTACACCGAAGTAATTCTGGGCTACGATGCTCTCCATCTTGTTTCGCTCAATTGGGTGGTTGTGATTGGTACTATGATTGGTGCATTTTTTAGCTATCGGGTTTTTACCTTGCGTAAATGGAAATATAAAACCATGACGCTGATAGGGTTCTCGCTTTTGGTTGGATATTTATTGGTCATGTATTTCATTATCGACTATAATTTACCTAAGGAAATGTTATTTCTCCCTATACTGCTGCGAGGAATGGCATACATAATTATCGCTATAACCTTTATCGCAGCACTAACAAAAGTACCGTTTTCTAACTTTTGGCAGTCACTTACCGTTCAATCGTTTATCAGTGCCAGCTGCGGTGCACTAGTAGGTGAAGCATTTTTGAAACAAGTGTTTAAAATCACGATGCGAAAAAATGAAATGTTGCTTGGAGCAAATCTGGATAACGTCAATCCACTTGCAACCCACATTCCCTTAGATGTACTCTTCGGGAAACTGCATCAACAGGCTATGATTGTCAGTATGAAGGAAATTTATGGTTGGTTGTGTATTTTGGGGATTCTTTGTCTTTTGGCATTTTTAATGAGAGAAAGTTCACTCCGCCCAAAATCATTCCATCCGAAATTCAGCACTTTAAGACGCACTGTTAAGCATGAATTGAAAATTGATAAAATATTAAAAGGGGATTGATATTTATCGGATATAAATATGTATAGGCAAAAAAAGGCAATTTCTCATTCTTTTATAAGAAATTGCCTTTTAAAGTGAGTTGTTTTTATCAAACAATTATAATTAAGTAATAATTCTTTTTCCCTTTCTGAACAATCAGATATTTCTGATTTAAAAGCAAATCAGCGGTAATCATAGTTGCCTCGCTTACTTTTTCTTTATTTACAGATACTCCATTGTCTTTCAACATTCTACGGGCTTCGCCTTTGGATGGAAAAATTCCGGTTTTTTCACTTACAAAATCAACAATATTAATTCCGTTTTCAATATCAGTTTTTGAAACTTCACATTGCGGTACACCTTCAAATACAGATAATAATGTGTCTTCTGACATCCGCTTTAAAGTATCTGTTGTACCTTTTCCAAACAAAATTTCCGATACTTCTATTGCAGCATTATAATCTTCTTCAGAATGTACACGGATAGTAAGATCTTTTGCCAGAGCTTTCTGCAAAATTCTTAAATGAGGAGCTTCATTATGTTGTAATTCAAGTGCTTCTATTTCCTCTTTGCTGAACATAGAAAAAATACGGATATATTTGGAAGAATCTGCATCAGAACAATTTAACCAGAACTGGTAGAATTTATAAGGTGAAGTTTTTTCAGGATCAAGCCAAATATTTCCGGTTTCTGTTTTGCCAAATTTACCACCATCTGCTTTCGTAATCAAAGGACATGTTAATGCGAAAGCTTCTCCCCCATTCTTACGGCGAATCAGTTCTGTTCCTGTGGTAATATTACCCCATTGATCGGAACCTCCCATTTGTAATTTGCAGTTTTTATGTTCGTTCAACCACAAAAAATCATATCCTTGCACCAACTGATAAGTAAATTCTGTAAATGACAGCCCTGTTTCCAGCCTTTTCTTTACTGAATCTTTTGCCATCATGTAATTAACCGTTAGATGCTTTCCAACATCACGCAAAAAACCTAAAAAAGAAAATTCTTTCATCCAATCGTAATTATTTACAATTTCAGCATAATTCTTTTTATTTTTTTCAAAATCAAGGAATTTTAATAACTGTAAATTTATACAATCCTGATTATGACGAAGAATTTTTTCATCCAGTAAATTACGTTCTTCTGATTTCCCGGAAGGGTCGCCTATCATACCTGTAGCGCCACCAATCAATGCCAAAGGTTTATGTCCAGCCTGCTGAAAATGCTTAAGCATCATAATCGACACTAAGTGACCTATATGTAAAGAATCTGCAGTAGGATCAATTCCAACATAAGCAGTTGTCATTTCTTTGTTTAATTGTTCTTCTGTTCCTGGCATCATGTCGTGAATCATACCACGCCATTTGAGTTCTTCTGTAAAGTTCATGCTTTCATTTTTTTTGCAAAGATAAGGAAATTCATTAAATCGTAAAGACTTAAGGAATAGCTTACATTTTATAATTTAGTGATTTGAAAATGAGGAAATTTTATAACCTAAAATAATGCTCCTCAATAATAACACCTAAGCTTTAATAATAAAATTTCTATTTTTAAATGATTACATCCATACAAATGATTAATTTTGTAAAAATAAAATAAGATAATTATGTTAGATTTTATAAAAAACATTGATGTTGATGAAGCTCTGGTTGCGGATGAAGTAAAAAAAATCATTGAAAAGGGTTTGGGTAAATATTCTGAAAAAGAAGCTTTAAGAATCATTCTTAATTGTATTGATTTAACTACACTGGAAGGTGCAGATACCAAAAATAAAGTGAATACACTCTGCGAAAAAGGGTTAACCTATCATCAAAAAGGAAACAATATTCCAAATGTTGCTGCAATTTGTGTGTATCCAACATTTGCGAAACAAGTTTCAGAAAAATTAAAAAACTCAGGAATTAAAACAGCTTGCGTAGCTGGAGCATTCCCATCCGGACAATCACCACTTTTTGTAAAACTCATGGAAGTTAAATATGCAGTAGATGAAGGCGCTGAAGAGATTGATATGGTTATTTCACGTGGAACATTTCTGGAAGGTAATTATCAAACAATTTTTGACGAAATAGCGGCCATTAAACAATCTTGCGGAAATGCTCATTTGAAAGTAATTCTTGAAACAGGAGAACTTCAAACATTAACCAATATTCGTATTGTAAGTGATATTGCAATAGCAGCCGGTGCTGATTTCATTAAAACATCAACAGGGAAAATTAACCCTGCCGCTACCGAAGATGCCTTTTTTGTAATGTTGCAAGCTATTAAATCTCATTATGAAAAAACCGGAAAAATGATAGGTATAAAACCTGCAGGAGGAATTTCGGAACCTCATCAGGCATTGAACTATTTTATGCTTTTAAATCACGTATTGGGTGAAAAATGGCTCAATAATTCACTTTTTAGGGTTGGAGCAAGCCGATTGGCAGACAAAATTCTGGAGAGAATAATCTAAGTTGATGAAAAAAAGCAATCTACACTCAACACTGATTAAAATTACAATATTTTATTTGTTTTTATTTGCATGAAATTAAATTGTTTAGAGCAAACTTACATAAAAATCTGTGATTTATAAGCGACCCCAATAAAAATCAAGACA
>JACABE010000042.1 GCA_013377005.1 Bacteroidota bacterium | reverse complement strand
ATAAAATAAAAATTTATTACTTTTCTGAAATTTAATTAATTACTCTATTCTTATTATTACTTATTTTTCAGCGTCCTGATTTATAAAATAGCAACTTCAGTTTGAAGTGCCTCCTCCAATCTGTTGGAAACGCAACTTCGGTTTGGAAGTGCCTCCTCCAATGCGTTGGAAGACCAACTTCAGTATGAAGTGCCTCCTCCAATGCGTTGGAAGACCAACTTCAGTATGAAGTGCCTCCTCCAATCTGTTGGAAGACCAACTTCAGTTTGAAGTGCCTCCTCCAATCTGTTGGAAGACCAACTTCAGTTTGCAAGTGCCTCCTCCAATCCGTTGGAGAAGCTACTTCGGTTTGAAAGTAGTTTTTTCAACATCATTCTGCTTTTATATATACTGCTAACCATATTCTGTTTTCATTTTCAATGATTTTATTAAATGAATGCCTACTCTGTTATAGCTTTTCGGCTGCTGCTGTTTTATTTTAAAAAGATTATTTACAATCTTTCTTATAGATATCCATCAATTAAAATTAGGATTCAGATTCTTAATTTTTGAATACAGAACTGCATCTTTTTATTCAATCCGGATAGAAAGAGATACCAAAAGTAGAATGCTAAAGAAAGAGATGCAAGGACAGTGACATTTATGTGACATCTTGCATAAAAATAAATTACAAACGACTGAAAATCAGGAAAAGTTATTTTTGTAAATATTTCAAAAAAGGGGGAAAAACACCAAAAAAGGGGAAAAAAACATCAAAATGAGGAAAAAGCGAAAAAAAGGGGGTAAAAACACAAAAACACGGGATTTTGCGATTTAATTGTTGAAATAGGGGTAAAATAAAAAATACTTATAATCAAAGCATTAGATGGGTTCAATAAAAAATATGCTCCGAAAAAGAAAACCTGCGAAGATAAACAATCTCTGAAATCTACAATGCAAATATTTATTTATGTGACATCTTGCATAAAAATAAATTACAAATAACTGAAAATCAAGTAAATTTGTTTTTGCAAATATTTCAAAATACCAACTTTGAACATATCAATCTTTGTATTCCATTAATTCAATAAAAAATGTAGTTCCTTTGTCAGTTTCCGACTGAAACCATATTTTACCTCCAGTGGCCTCTATTATGCTTTTTACCATAGCTAAACCCAAACCCATGCCCCCTGATTTGGTGGTAAAGTTGGGTGAGAATATTTTGGGCTGTTGTTCGCTGCTTATTCCTACCCCGTTGTCAGAAATCTTAATCAAAAAACTATTGTTTCTCTTTTCAACCGCAATTTGAATTTTAGCTTTTGTGGTTTGCGGAATTGCTTGTAAAGCATTTTTAATTAAATTGTTGAAAACTCTGATTAATTGTTTTTTATCGGCATATACAAAACAGTTTTCTTGTATCGTGTTTTCAAATACAATATTGTTTTCGGTACCATCTTTAAATAAATCAATGGCATTTTGTAAGGCTTTAATGATTTCTACTTTTTCGAAATCGGAACGGGGCATTTTCGCAAAATCGGAAAACTCGGATGCTATTAACGAAAGGGAATCAATTTGTTCAACAATAGTATTTGTAAAACGTTTTAAGCGTTCATCCCAATCGGGAACCTTATCGTTCCAGGCTCTTTGCAAATGCTGAATACTCAGTTTCATTGGCGTAAGCGGATTTTTAATTTCATGAGCTACCTGTTTTGCCATTTCGCGCCATGCTACTTCTCTTTCCGATTTTGCCAACAAATCGGCACTTTTAACCAATTGATCAACCATGCTGTTGTATTCTTTTATCAGGCTGCCAATTTCATCATTTCTGTTCCAATCTATTTTTTCATTCTTGCGACCTAATTTCAAATTGCTGAGTTTGTCTCTAATCAATGTCAATGGCCTGGTTATATAATTAGAAACAAACAAAGCAATAAACACCGCCACCGCAATTAAGAATACATAAATATTGAGATATGCCTTTAAAAAAGATGAAATCTCCTTTTTTAATTCACTTTGTTTTGCAAAATAAGGCAGGTTTAAATAAGCTACCAGCTTATTATCGTTGTTTCGAAATGGCATATAGGCAGATAAATATTCGTGTTTACCAATAGTTTCTTTTTCAACAAACTGGGTTTTCCCAATATTTTTTAATTGAAAATAGGCTACAGGATCCATCTTGCGTGATATCAAACCTTCGTCAAATATTTGCGGACGCGATGAGGCAATAAGATTTCCTTTTGTGTCAAATAAATTAATATCGGTAAAAAATACATTCGATAAGTTTACCAGCAAATCGCTAATTTCATTTGCTTTTCGGGGTGTAAATGATTGCACATTCCCTATCTTGTGTTCTATTTCTATTAATACTGAATGCGTTTTTTCTGTAAGCAGTTCAGCATTTTTTTCATTATTCAATGAAGTAATATAAATAAGTGTAGTAATACCAATTATAACGAATGAAACAACAATAATAGTTAATACTGACAATTGTAAGCGTGTTTTAAAATTAAATGTCGAAGGAATTATATATTTAATTCTGAAAGTAATAAAGCCAAAGAAAATTGATAGAAATCCAAAGAAAATAAATACATAAGAAAATGGTGCCAGGCGCTCCATTAAACCTATTTTGGGTGTACTTATTACGAAATCTGTTGTTGAATTTACATGGTAAAACAAATGATTATATTCATCTTTATCGAGAAAACTAAACTCATTATTATCGCCATGAGCCATTAAAATATTTTTATAAAAATAATTACCATAATGTTTTACCAATAGCCCCTTGTAATATCTTGCAAAAGAATAATTGCTTAAATCGGGGTTGATATTCATCTTTTTATCTATCAACAATTCAGGATAACCCAGGTCTTTTGCAACAAACTTAGCATCCAGTTCGATATATAATGAGGTTCGTATCAAAGAATCATTGTGATTTTCGAAAAAGCGAAACAACGCAATGTAGCTATTGCTTCCGTTACCATAATCGAGCGAATAAAAATTTTCGGTCATGGTTGGCTTTCCAATGGCTGTAATTTTATCGTAAAAATATTTATCGCAATTTACGTTTACAAATTCAGGATTTATGATAAGAGTTTCAAAATCTTTGCACAAAGTAATCTGCTCAGTGTATTTACTTAAATATCCTTTAAAATAAGTAGCTTTCAAATGATTAATAATCGAATCTTTGGGATAAAATAATTTTAATTGCCTTGCTATTACTTTATCGGCTTCAATTTTGGGTTTAATTTCTTTAAATAAAAACTCAGCAATAGGGTCGTTTTCGGCAGTTAATTTCTGTACTAATAATTTGCGATTCCCATTTTCTTTTACATCATTATATTTATAAAATGAGAAAGTTGAAAAAAACGAGAAAAACAGGAGAAATATCACGGCGTTCTGAAATACAGTGAACTTATTACTGTACTTTTCGAAAAGTATGAAAACAAATAGTAAGCAGAAAAACGAGAATGGGTAGAAAATACCTTCTCTGAAAAAAGAAGTAAAAGGCAACAGAATAAAAATAACAGCTACTAAGAACAAACTAATAATAAACGCTTTTAAATTATTAATCCGCTTATAACTAATACGAAAGAATTGAATTACAAAAAGCAAAAAAGCTAAACTAATGGCAAAAATAGCTATACAACAAACGATACTTTCCACGGTAAATCCCAAAATACTATTCAATATTAAAGGAATACTCGAATCTACGATAATACTTTTAAATAAAACAACATAAAAATAAAAGAACAATATAATAATAAATAACAGCAATGTACTTATAATACGAAGTTGTAGCTTTTTTAAATGAATAAAAACAGTATCTGAATTTATGCTTACAAAAAACAAATACGCAACATATAAAAAAAGTATCGAATTAATAAACAAATCGCCCAAAGAAGGCAAATATGCTGTAGATGCATAATAATAAGGACTAAAAAGTTTTGATTCGTATAAAACTAAAGGAATATGTAGAACAAATAACAAAACTCTCAAAAAGATTATATCAACGAAAAACAATGCAAATTTTACAAATGGATACTTATCTAAAACCTTTATTCTACAATACAATTCATACAAAAACGATATAAAGAAAAGAAACCCTATTATATACAATAACAATAAAATATAAATAACAGTATTATTAATTTTCAACAAACTTTTCGTTTTAATTGAAAATAAAAATTCACCGTTCTTATCATTCACTTTCTGAGCTGATTTTTCAAACCCAATTATAACTTCTGAAGGTGTATTAAAGTCCTTATGGAAATTATTTACTAAATAATCATTTTGATAACTAAATTCATTTTTTATTAAAATCAATGAAATTATTTGATATTCATTAAAAACAGCTGACTTTACCCGAAACCAACCATTTTGAAGTTTAATGATTTTATTTTGATAATAGTCTTTGTTTTTTATCAGATCAAATGGAACAGCATTATCAGACCAATATAATAAAGTATCGCTTTTATAAATCAAGAATAAAAATCCATCAGATTTAAAAATATCATCAGGAATTATTTTACTTAAAAATTCGATATTCTTATTTGTTTCAAAATTTGATTTTATAATGGAAAAATATTCATCCGCTTTTTTTTCTTTAGATATTAATTTTGATTCTATTGTTTTTGCAATATTTTTTAGTTGTATTTTATGGGATTCAAAATTTCCATATAAAAATGCAAAAAGGAAAAATAGAAGAGCAATAATTAACTTTTGAAGTAATTTATATCTAAAAATAGTCATTTTTGTTGAAATTTATGTTTTTTCATTGATTTTGCGACACTTAACTTTCGGTTAAAATTAAGCGATTAAACGCATTATTTTTGAAATTTAGGGTAAAGATACATAAAAGCATTATATATGCAATAATAAGGCTAAAATTAAGTATTTTTAAAAAACACGATAAATTTGTCATTACTTTTAAATAAAATTTGCATTTATAAATATCATGAAAAATATTTTTGCTTTTCGAAACAAATTTCAAACCAAATATTTTTATTAATAATAAATCCCGAATCAATGCAAAGTTTACAATTGAAAAAATAAACTGATACAAATGGAAAATATATTTGAGGGAAAAGCTGTATTGATTATTATTCAAATAACCAATCTTTATGTTTAGGTAGTATTCAAAAATAATTCAAATTTTGCAATAGATTTTTTAAATAAAAAAACTATTACTTAAAATTAAAAGTTTACGGATGTAAATTGTTGAATTATATATCTGTAAAAAGTAGTTTCACGTGAAACGAAAATATTATCTGCCTAAATAAACTATCAGTACAGAAATATCAGAAGGGGATATTCCTGAAATACGAGATGCTTGACCAATTGTTTTTGGTTTCATCCTTGTTAATTTTTCTCTTGCTTCAAAAGAAAGTGATTGTAATTTTTGATAATCAAAACTATCATACAAAGGAATATCTTCAAATTTACTTAATTTATCAGCAATCTCCTGTTCTTTGCTAATATAACTCTCATATTTTATAAATATTTCAACCTCTTCAATAGTTTCATCAAGGTTTATTCCTTTATTTGATAGAAAAGTAGAAAACGAATTAACAGAATTAATTAAATCATTTATTCTAATTTGTGGACGAACAAGTAAGTTTAACAGCTTCGTTTTCTGACTAATTTCAGGGGTTTCCATTTTAGTTAGCATCAAGTTAACCTCCGATGGATCCACACTTTGAGTTTTAATAAAATGAATTATTTCATCGTAGTTTTCTTTTTTTGAAATCACTTTATCCATTCTCTCCTGTGAAGCCAATCCAATTTTATGTGAAAGAGGGGTTAACCTAAAATCTGCATTATCTTGACGTAGTAGAATCCTGTATTCAGCACGTGAAGTAAACATTCTATAGGGTTCATCAACGCCCTTTGTAATTAAATCATCAATCAAAACGCCAATATAAGCTTCATGGCGTTTTAATATAAAATCCCCTTTTTGATGAATCTTTAAATGTGCGTTTATTCCAGCCATTAAACCTTGGGCACCAGCTTCTTCATAGCCTGTTGTGCCATTAATTTGCCCTGCAAAATATAAATTTTCTATCTTTTTTGTTTCTAAAGTATAATTTAATTGTGTAGGGGGAAAATAGTCATATTCAATTGCATAACCAGGCTTTATAATCTTTGCATTTTCAAAGCCAACGATCTTTTTCAAGGCTGCATATTGAATATTTTCAGGCAAAGAAGACGAAAACCCATTTAAATAATATTCAACGGTGTTCCATCCTTGAGGTTCAACAAATAGTTGGTGTCTTGATTTATCTGAAAAGCGTTCTATTTTATCTTCAATAGAAGGACAGTAACGTGGACCTCGGCCCTGAATTCTTCCTGCAAACATAGGTGATTTTTCAAATCCCGTACGCAAAATGTCGTGAACTTCCAAAGAAGTATAAGCTAAATAACAACTTCTCTGTTTTGTAAGTGGTTTTGTTTCTGTAAATGAAAATTTGCCGGGTTCTTCATCTCCTTTTTGTTCAATAAGCTTCGAAAAGTTAATTGATCGCCCATCAATTCTAACCGGAGTTCCTGTTTTCATTCTTCCCGATTCAAAGCCTAAGCTTACTAATGATGCTGTTAAACCAACCGCAGCTTGCTCCCCTATTCTACCACCTCCAAATTGTTTTTCACCAATATGAATAATCCCATTTAAAAAAGTACCATTGGTTAAAACAACAGCTTTAGATTTAATAGTAAGACCCAAAGCTGTTTTTACACCAATCACTTTATCGTTTTTTACTTCTATTTCATTAACGGTATCTTGCCAAAAGTCGAGATTTTGAGTATTTTCAAGCATCCTTCTCCATTCAGCAGAAAACATCATTCTATCGCTTTGAGCACGCGGACTCCACATAGCTGGTCCTTTTGAGCGATTAAGCATGCGAAATTGTATCATAGTTTTATCAGTTACAATTCCTGAATACCCACCCAATGCATCAATTTCTCTAACAATTTGCCCTTTGGCTACACCTCCCATTGCTGGATTGCAAGACATTTGAGCTATATTATCTATATTTGTAGTAATTAACAAAACAGAAGAACCTAAGTTTGCTGCTGCTGCTGCTGCCTCAGAACCTGCATGCCCTGCTCCTACTACTATTACATCGTATTCTTTAAACATTATTTTGCCCAAATTAATTATTCACTTTTTTGAGGTGTTTACAATCTAATAATTTGCGATTATAAAAAAAATCATTTCCAAACCATTTGGATAAAACACTTTTTTATGTTTCACGTGAAACTTACAACATATTTTTGAGTTAACTTTCTTAAATTCAATTTTTACAGAAGTAAATTTTGCAACTATAATTAAATTTTGAATTTATTTTAACTGAAAGTGCAAATATAAGTAATTATCCTCTTTCTGACGCATAATAGCTTTTTCGGCTTTTGTTTTATCTTTGTATCCTAACAAATGCAGCACACCATGTATCATTACCCTGTTTAATTCTATAGGAAATGGTATTTTAAGTGCCATTGCATTCTCTTTAACCCTTTCTATACTAATGAAAATATCACCTGAAATAAGTCCATTATTGTCTTTTGTATAATCAAATGTGATGATATCAGTTAATGTATCGTGCTTTAAGTATTGCAAATTCAATTTGGAAAGATAAGTATCATTGCAAAAAATGTAATTAATATCTCCCTTGATTTTATTTTCAAGAGCAATTACTTCTGCAATCCAATTTTTAAGGAATATTTTTTGAGGCAAATTGAAAGATATTTCTTCTGTAAAGAATGTAATTTCTGCCATTTTATTACATTTTCTTAAGCATTTGAGTTGATTTATTTTTATGGTAAGTTGTTAGCTTATTGGCTCTATCACTTGATAATGCATAATTAATACTATTTGTAAAAAAAGAAATTTCGATTGTATTTCCTCTATTTTTAAAATCAACTTTATCAGCTAAGGATTTAATAAGAAAAATACCTGTACCCGTAAAAGTATTATTATTAAAATCTGTAGGATCTGGCAAATTCTTATAATCGAAACCGTTTCCATCATCAATGATAATAAAAGTATAGGCAGGATTTTCTTTTGCAAAAAGCACAGCAACCTTTTTATCAGCAATAGATTGATTTCCATGAATGATAGCATTTTTTACGGCTTCGGTAATAGCAACAGAAATATTGCCAAAATACGTATTATTTATGTTAAATTCATCACAAACTTCTTCAATTAATTGTTGTACAAGATATAAATTGTTTAAGTTTGAATCAATAGTTAATTCTTTTAATATATTCATTTACTTAAAGTTGTAAAAATATTCATTCACTTTGTTTTTGTAAAAGGTATTCATAGAAGGAGGAACTGACTTGAGTATTTCCTGCTCATTTGCTTTTATCCTCTTATACTGTAAAAACAAATTAGGGTTACTAAATTTTTGTTCTTTTGCTTCTGTCGATTCTCTTTTTTCTTCTTGATCCCTTTTCTGTTCGGCTTTTTCGTGTTCTAATAATCTTGTTAAAATTTGTTTTTGACGATTCAGGGTTTCCTGAGAAATCATTTTATTTACCAAATCTGTTTCTGTTTTCTCCATCTGATTCATCAACTCATTAATACCATTTCCTGGCTTTTCTCCTTGTTTCTTAAGATCTTCTGAATATTGCTGTATTTGTCTTCTTATAGCTTCTTGTTGCGCAGCCATACGTGCTAATTGCTCACTCATGGACTGACCTTGACCTTGCTTCTTGCCATCAGGTTTTTTACCGTTTTTCATATCTTCTAGTTGTTTATTCAATTCTTCTTGCATTTGACGCATAGATTTCATTGATTTTGAAGATTTTTTACCTGATCCTGGTTTAGAACAAGACGAACTCCCTTTTCCATCTTTCTTTTTAGAATTCATTTCTTGCTTCATACTTTCCATAGATTCGTTAAGCAAAAGTGCAAGATTATTTACTGATGTCATAACGTACTGCTGACGGCTTATTGCGTTTTGATTTTGAAAATTACCCATATATCCCACTGTGTTCATTGCCAGCAAATCGTTTAAAGCCTGCTCTACATTATGATTAATGGTAGTAATTTCTTTATTTATGATAGGTTGTATCTTTATTTGTCGTTTACTTAAAGCCAACAAGGAGTCTTCCACCATTTTTAAATCATCTTTAATATTACCCTGATCATTGATAATATCCTGATATTTTGGGTCTTTAACAGAAATCTGTTGCAAGCGATTTGACAAATCCTCTTGCCTGAATGATATTTTTATTAAACTTTTTAAAATAGCTCTTATTGTTTCAATATCCTCTCCTGCTTGCTCTTTTTCCATTTCTTGTTGCTGCTCTTTCATTTTATCAGCTAATTCCTGCATTTGCTGGGCAGCATTTTTTTGTGATTTAGAGGCTTTCCCGCTTTTTTTATCACTTAAAGCTTCTGAACTATTTTTCTGTTCCTGACTAATAGAGTTTTCTTTGTTTTCGTCTCTTTTAAAATCATTTGGATTTTCTAATTCCTTATTTTTCTTTTCCAGATCGTTTAAATTCTTCTTTAAATCATCAAATTCTTTATTCAAATCATCTTGCTTTTTCTTCATTTCATCAGCAGGTTTGTCACCTTTTGCAGTTTCTTCAGCAAGCTTTTGTTGCTCTTTTGCCAACTTATCAAGCTTATCAATATTTTCAGTTAGTTTTTTCTCAAATTCCAATTGCTTGAAAACTTCTAAATTTCTATCCAATTGCTTAGAAATATCTTCAGCATTCATTTTCATTTTTTCAAGCATCTCCCCCACCTTGTCTTTATCAATATTTTCCATAAGTTTCTGGAGATCCTCGAACATTTTTTTCATTTCATCCGTCATGATTTCCTGAAATAATTTCTCTAATTCCTTTTGTTTTAAAGCAATTTCCTCGTCTGTCTTTTTATATTGTTGCTCTTTTATAATATTTTCCTTATTCTGTTTATTGATTTTTTCAACGGACTCCTGAATTTGTTTTTGTTTGTCTAACAATTCTTTTATTTGTTTCTTATCTTCCCAATTAAGAGCCTTTTTATCTAACATCTTACGATTCAAATCTTTTATTTGCTTTTGCAATTTCTTAGCATCAAGAATTGTTTTTTCTAAATCGTTTTTAATTTCTTGATTGTTGGCTTCTGCTTGCTTTTCAATTTCTTTGGTAGTTGGAGCTTTGAACAGCATTTTTTGAGAACGGGAAACTTTGCTGCCATTGATAGCATCGTTATCATAAACTTCAAAATAATATTCTACTTCATCTCCCGATTGTGTAACTATGTTTTCCAAATCGAAATAATGGAAAAATTCTTGCTGATTAATTGATTTATTGATAGGAATTTCTTTGACATTCTCAATTGTTTTAAGGGTGTCCTTAGCATTAAAACTACGAAAATGAAACATTACCTTGCTGAAGCCATAATCATCTTTAATTACGCCCCTAAAGTAAAGTCTTTTTTCATACAAAGAATCCTTCATTTCATCAACCTGAATATATGGAAATGCATCGGGAACAACATTTACATTATAAATTAATGAATCATTTACTTTCATCTGTGAATTTTCCGGTTTCACAGAATAAGAAAATGATTTACGTAAAATGGCAGCATAATTGAATATATTATTTCCTTTTTGAGTTAATAAGATGTTCTTTTCACCAAATAAGAAACTTAGGTTTGTTGTTTCACGTGTAACAAATCTCCATTCAACTTTTGTTCCATCAGGCACAACAAAATCTCCGATATTTTCAATAACTTCATCTTTCTTTCCCGTGTAAGAAGGATATTTTAATTGAATATCAAAATTCAAAATAATTGGTTTTGGAATAACTTTTAATACATAAGGTTTGGAAGTTATTTCCGCAGCTTGTAACTGAAAATTGATATTTCTCTGTAAATTTTTAAATGTATAAGTAAAATTAACTGTATTTTGCTTTTGAAGTTTATATTTAACTCCATCTACCAATATAGATACTTCATCTGGAATCTCATTGCCAGTAACCTTTACATTCAAATCGAAATCTTGTTGTTGCAATGCTTCCAACTTTGTATTAACTATTTCAAAGAGAAAAGGTGCAGGTGTTTCGTAATATGTATTGTATTTAAGAATACGCTTAGAAGTATCGGTAATAGCACTTGGACGGGCTATTAGTACAATTAATATAATTAAAACCGGTAATAATGCATATTTTAAATACTTTTTATTTGCTTTAATATCAATAGCATTAACAAAAGGAATCGGTTTTAAATCATTTATTTTTTGATTAATACTGGCTTCTATTAAGTCACTATAATCAGTTTCAAGAGTAGCAATATTTTTAAGTTGTAAAGTATTAAGCAACTTATCTTGAATGTTGCCAAAATACTTTCCAATAATATTAGCAGCTTGTTCATAAGAAATAATCTTTCCAATTCTATAAAGTTTTAGCAAAGGAATCAAAAAGAATTTTACACTGATAACAGCAGAAAAACTTAAAAATGAAAAAAACAAAATACTTCGGGTTAACATATCGAAATGTCCGAAATATTCTAGTACGTTAACTATAATAAAGAAAATAGCTACCAAAGAAATTGCATAAATCAAACCTTTAATAAGCTGATTTTTGTAGAATTTCCTTATAAACTCATCTAGTTTTGAAATAAGTATATCGTAGCTGCTTTCCATGTTAACAAATTAATTAGTTATAACGTATCCGGATTACGTCTTGGTATAACAAAAACTTCTAAATTTTGATTTCGTTGATACCTTTTTTTATCCTTTTTATAGCTTCTTCTTTGCCAATTAAACTGATAATAGTAAATAAATCAGGACCTATTCCCGCTCCTACGATTACCAAACGAAGACAATTCATAATTTGACCCATATTTAAAGTATTTTCCTGGATATAGGCTATCACTTTATCATGTGCAATTGTAGTTTCAAAAGGCTCAACTGCTTCGAGTATTGCCGAAATAGAATCAAGATGCGCTGCTGTGTCTTCTTTCCAGCGTTTCTTAACTACTTGCTCATCGTAAGATTCAGGTGCATTGAAAAAGAAATATGTTTGTTCCCACAATTCTTTTACAAAACTAATCCTTTCCTTAACCAAATCGCATATAACAGCCAACTTATCTGAAGTGATATTTATACCTTTTTCTATTAAAACAGGCATAAAAAGTTTGGCTAATTCTTCACCATTATGTTGTCTTAAATATTGCTGATTGAACCATTTTGCTTTTTCTAAATCAAATTTAGCACCCGATTTACTAATTCTTTCAATAGAAAATGCTTTGATAAGTTCTTCCATCGTAAACATTTCCTGTGTAGTTCCGGGATTCCATCCCAAGAATGCCAGAATATTTATAACTGCTTCAGGGAAATAACCTGATTCGCGGTAACCTGATGATATTTCACCGGTTTTGGGATCTTGCCATTGTGTAGGAAAAACAGGAAAACCTAATCTATCTCCATCTCTTTTGCTTAGTTTACCATTACCATCAGGTTTTAACAATAAAGGTAAGTGTGCAAACTCAGGCATGGTGGCTTCCCAGCCGAATGCTTTATAAAGCATTACGTGCAATGGTGCTGACGGTAACCATTCTTCGCCACGAATAACATGGGAAATTTCCATCAAATGATCATCAACAATGTTTGCCAAATGATAAGTGGGCATTCCATCTGATTTAAACAATACTTTATCATCCAGTAATTTTGAATGAACCACTACCCTACCTCTGATATGATCATTTACAATGATATCTTCATCTTCAGGCATTTTAAAACGAATCACATAAGGATGATTTTCGGCTAATAATTGATTAACTTCTTCCTGAGATAAAGTTAATGAGTTTCGTAAACTTAAGCGTGTTGTGACATCGTATTGAAAAGCTTTTTTCTCAGCTTCGAAAGATTTGCGGATTTCATCCAATGATTCAGGTGTATCAAAAGCGTAATATGCCCAGCCATTAGCAATCAATTGATCAGCATACTGACGATACAAAGGTTTGCGGTCGGATTGACGATAAGGCCCATAAGGACCCCCTACATGAACGCCTTCATCAAACTTAATCCCCAACCATGTAAGAGAATCAATTATATATTCCTCAGCACCTGGTACAAAACGTCCCTGATCGGTATCCTCAATACGCAAAATCATCGTTCCACCCAATTGTTTGGCAAAAAGATAATTGTACAATGCAGTTCTTACTCCTCCGATATGCAATGGTCCGGTAGGACTTGGAGCAAATCTAACTCTAACTTTTCTTTCCATCTAAATTTTAAATTTTTCAGTGGCAAAGATAAAGAAAAGTTGGAAGACATAAGACGGAAGGCAAAAGTAAAAATGCCTTGTTTAAAAAGTTTATTTTAAATTTCGAAATCAATTGCCGCCTTCAAATCTCTGATGGTTTTTAAAAATTCTACCACCCGGAGGTGAGCCGGATGTTTTTGGTAAATCATCAAGTCATCAAAATTATCAAAAATCACTTCCAGCATCACATCATACTCATTTTCAGTGTTTATATTGAAGCCTACATTTAAGGCTTTAATTTGCACGATTTCTTTTTTCAGGGCATAAAGTTCAACTTTGAGCCTATCGGCGTTTAAAGCTTTTATTTCGGCTTTTGGGAAATCTTTGAGTTTCCACATTACAATATGTCGTATCATGATATATTTTTTTAATATTTTACAAATTTTTCCACATTTTTATTCACTCCATCCGAAATCTGTAAAAAGTAAATACCCTTTTCTAAATTCTGAATATTTAATTTTATCATTTCAGTATTAATATTTATTTCTGACATAATATTTTGCCCTGTTACATCAAAAACAGAAATTTTGTAATTCCCATTATTTCTTAAGTAAAATTGAAGATAATCAGAACAAGGATTTGGGAAAACTACGAAACTCACAACCTCTGTGTCTGCAATTAATTTAATGCTACCATTACCATTTACAACCCAATTGTTGGGATCAATTTCCAAACCTTTGACTTGCTTTTGCATCGGAATTTTAAAAGTTTCGGTATTTGCCTGATGATATAACTTTATTATTGTATCGCATGTAGAAAATTTTACTTTATATTCCATGTTCATCTTAAATAAAGGAGTAATTGCAGCAGAAGTTAATTGGTGCACATTCATAATAAGCGTATCATTTTTTTGCCCATAAACAATATCTATTATAGGATGCCCTTCACCATAATACCATTGATTAAAGAAGTCATTGAAATTCTTTCCAGAAAGCTCTTCTGCAACCGCTTTAAAATCCAACCCAGTTATTGTGCTATCTTTGAAACGAATTTGAACCATTTTAAAAATTTGAAAGAAAATGGAATCGTTATCTACTTCAAATCTCAGATTATGTATAATTGCGGCTCCTTTATCGTAGGAAAGCCTTCCATCAAAAATTCTATTTTCATCAACAGCTAAATAAGGAGGGATATAAACACTTCCATCTGGATGAGACATTATATTATTATGTTTCTGCAACATGTGTTGTTGCGCTTCTTGCTGGCTCCATAAATTCTGAGCTGCAAGGTATTCGCAATACGAAGCAAAACCTTCGTTAATCCATATATCACTCCAAGTGGCGCAAGTAACATTATCGCCCCACCATTGATGTGATAATTCGTGTGAAGTCAGATAAAAATTAAAATCACCTAAAGTTGTCATGGTTTGATGTTCCATTCCTCCACCCAAAGGAGCCATGGAATGCCCATATTTTTCTTTATAAAATGGATATACACCAAATAAATTAGAATATAGCTCAATAAAACTAGGAGTTCTGTCAATTTCTGTTTTAAAATTAGATAATGTCAGCGGATTATCATATACATAATTCTGAATAAGTATAGAGTCCTGTATGCCATTCGGATGTGCATAAATTGAATAATCCACATACTTACCCACTGATATCGAAATCAAATAGTAATCAATTGGATAAAATGTTTTCCATTCGTATCTAACTTTATTATTAGGTAAAGGAACTACTGCTGTTAATTTACCTTCAGACCCGACTTTATTTTCATTGCTAGTTGTAACAAAAATATATGCCGAATCTGCCTTGTCTGTTAATGATTGTTTTACTGGAAACCATTCCTTTGCAGCAAACGATTCGGATAAAGTCCATGTAACCTGATTTCCCCAAGTAACATCAGTTTTATTTGAAATACCACTAAAAAAGGTACCTGTATTGGGAGCCATTCCCTTATAAAAAATTTGGGTAGAAATATTTGAACCTACATTTAATGAATTTATTCCAACAAAAACGTCGTCGCCTACTCTGCTAAAAATCCGCTTTTGATTATTGATCAATATTGAATCAATAACGAAATAATCTTTCAGTTCAAATACAAAAGTATCCAATTGAGAAGCAATTACCTTTGCTTTAATTGTAACATTTCCTTCGATGTAAACAGAGGTACGTTCTACATTAATATCTAATTTATAAAACTTTACATCATATTTGTCCATCATCAGAGATTGTTTAGAAGCAGTTCTAACAATTCCTGATGAAAGAGGTCTTTCACTTTTATAAACATTTCGATATTGAGCAAATAAAAGCTGCTGAATAAAAACGAAAAGCATAAAAGTTACTATTTTCTTCATAAAAATATAAAATTAACTGAATTTACAAAAGTATAAAATATCAGTCGTTAAACTTGTCAAATATATATTTTATCTACTAAAAACTTCATTTTATCAAATAACTTGTACTTTAACACATTATTTATAAAAGAGATTAGATAAAATTTTAATTTTGTACAATATAAAATATACTGTTTTACCTAATATTTATTTAAAAATGAAAAAAAATCTATTGAAGTTTGGTATTATTTTTTTATGTCTTCTTTTCATCTCTACTGTTTTAAATGCACAAGATGAAAAAGACAAAAAAATAGAAGGATACAAGTTTACCATTGAAAAACAAATTAAAACAACATCTGTTAAAAATCAGTATAAATCAGGAACTTGTTGGAGCTTTTCAACTATTGCTTTTCTTGAGTCTGAACTAATAAGAATGGGAAAAGGCGAATATGATTTATCAGATATGTTTTGCGTAAGACATGCATACGCCGATAAAGCTGAAAAATTTGTTCGCATGCATGGGAGCATCAATTTTGGA
Source organism: Bacteroidota bacterium (assembly GCA_013377005.1). Lineage (GTDB taxonomy): Bacteria > Bacteroidota > Bacteroidia > Bacteroidales > JACABE01 > JACABE01. The sequence continues at coordinate 4,017 of JACABE010000042.1, read as the reverse complement.
GGAGGCGGTGCTGCTCATGATGTTACCGATATGATTCGTAAATATGGTATTGTACCGGAAGAAATTTATGCTGGTTTGAATTATGGAGAACCTAAACATGACCACGGTGAACTAGATGCAGCCTTAAAAGCTTATATAAAAGCTATTGCTGATGATGCTAACAAAAAACCTACTACAGCATGGTTAGCTGGTTTTAATGGAATATTAGATGCTTATTTTGGTAAATTACCAGAAAACTTTACCTACAAAGGCAAAACCTATACTCCACAATCTTATGCAAAAGAACTAGGTTTAAATGCTGATGATTATATTGAATTTTCATCTTATACACATCATCCTTTTTATTCAAAATTTATCATTGAAGTTCCTGATAACTGGGCTTGGGGTGAAGTACAAAATGTTCCAATGAACGAAATGATGTCGATTATAGATAATGCATTGAATAATGGATATACTATTGCCTGGGGTGCTGATGTAAGTGAAAAAGGATTTTCATGGAAAAATGGTGTAGCAATTGTTCCTGATGAAGAAAAAACTGATTTACAAGGCTCTGAAAGAGATAAATGGGAAAAATTAACTGAAAAAGAAAAATCAGCACAACTCTATACTTTTGAAAAGCCAGTTAAAGAAAAAGTAATTACTCAGGAAATGCGTCAAATTGCATTTAATAATTTCCAAACTACTGATGACCATGGTATGCAAATTTGCGGTATTGCCAAAGATCAAAATGGAAACAAATACTATATCGTGAAAAACTCATGGAGTGCAGATGGAAAATATGATGGCTATTTTTATGCTTCAGAAGCTTTTGTTAAATACAAAACCATGGATATTATGATTCACAAAGATGCGACACCAAAAGATATTCTGAAAAAAATTAAATTGTAATTACAATATACTATTTCTTACAAAGAGGTGCTAATTCTTACAGCACCTCTTTTTTTATGTTCAAAAAACACAAAACAAAGCTTATTACCATTCAAAAGTGAAAAAGCACATATTCCTATCATAGAAACAATATCTGTCAAGAGACCGTCTAAAAATTGGGAAAAAGGTACTCAAAATATTTTTGCAGAATCTTACCGTTAACTTTATCAAACCTACCTAAAACTGATAATTTACTACCGAGAACTGATAGTCTCTTTACTTCGCCTTTCAATTGTTGTAAATTTATCAAAAAAAACATTAACTAAAAATTTTTAAACTATGAGAAAAATTTTATTCTGCCTGATTTTAGTAAGCACAATGCTATCAGGCACTTTTGGACAAATTGGTAGTATCAGGGGTAAAGTTATTGATTCTATCACTAATGAAACCTTACCTGGTGCAAATGCTTATGTAGAAGTTGGTAAAGCACTAATTGGTGCTTCTACTGATATTTATGGTTATTTCCACATTAAAGGATTAAATCCAGGCGTTTATAATGTTAATATCTCTTACGTTGGTTATACTAAAAAAATAATTACAACAGTAAGAGTAAATTCTAACGAAATGACATCACTTGAAGATGTTTATCTTACACTTAAAGACGATTTGAAACCTTTTGAAATTGTCGAATACAGAGACAAATTAATTGATACAAGAACCATTGATGTTATTAGATCTAAGGAAATTAAAAACATCCCAAACTCTAGAAATTTAACCTCCCTTTTAAACTCAATAACTCCTGGTGTCCTCGTTAGTGATGACGGAAGAGAAGTTTACTTTAGAGGAGCAAGAAATGGAGGTGTAGTATATTATGTTGACGGTGTTAAACAACGTGATGGTGATTATAAAATTCCCAGCACAGCTGTAGCAAGTATTATGGTGTATATGGGAGATGTTCCTGCTAAATATGGAGATTTTGACGGAGGAGTTGTAGTTGTTGAAACCAAAAGTTATTTCGATCTTGAAGCAGAAAGAATGGCCGCAAAACAAAGGTAAAATTACGGATATTCATTTTTAAATAATACAAATACCCATTGAAATGAAAAAAATCCTGAACATAAGCTTACTGTTACTCATCGTAACTTACTGTTTTCCTCAAAAAACAATAATCAAAGGTTACGTGAAAGATATTAATACTCTTTCCCCTATAAAAGATGTTAATATTCAAATAGAAGGATATCCAAGAGGAACTACCTCAAATGATTCAGGTTTTTTTTCATTTTCTTCCAATAGTAATAATATCAGGCTAATCGCCACACATGTCAGCTATAAAAAACAATTTTATACAAATATCAGAAAAAACAAAGAGATTGAAATCTTATTAACTCCACAAATAAATGAATTAAAAGAATTTACAATTAACGCTAATCCTATACAAAGTATAACAAAAAAATTACCGATTTATGTAATTGACTATTTACTAATTGATAACAAAATATTACTGTTGGCTTATAATCGAAAAAAAATTACCGACACTAGATTATTATTAATTGATCATGATGCAAATATATTGCTCGAAAAGAAAATAGGAAAAGCAGAAGAATTATACAGAGATTGCTTTGAAGATATCTATTATCTGAATAAAAAAGAAGCCGTTAAAATTGAAATAAAACCAACTGAAATTGCGATTATTCAAACAATTGCGATTAATGATTTTTATGCTTACAATAAAGCTATTGATTTTAAAATTAATGACAATATTTTTTACCACACATTTCATTATCAAAATTTTATAATGAAATTACATTGTATCAATTTATATGATGAAGAAAATGAAAGACGTACAATACTTACTTTGACCGATAGCAGTAAAATTGATATTTTTGAAAGTGAATTTAATTTCTTTTATTATGCAAAAAGAGCCCAACAATATGGATTATCCGTTACCTCTGTTTACAAGAATTTGGATGTTTTACGCAATTATCAATCGCTTGACTGGGTAGATATTCATGGTAGGTTTTCACCTTTAAAAGCGACTGTTATAAATATAATGGATAAAATCTGTTTGTTTAATACAATTACAAATACTATTGAAACTTATAATACTGAAGGAAAAATCATAAGCAAATCAGAAGCTAAATTTATTAACGATAAAAAATATACAGGTAAAATTATTAAAGATGAAAACGGAAAAGCTTTATACGCAGTATATAAAGAAGGTTCAAGCATATCTTTAAAAGAAGTTGACGTAATAAGTGGAAATTTAAAACCATCAATAAATATTCCTGATTTTCCGTTTATTGAAAACATAAAAGTAGCAAGTAATAAAGTGTATTTTTTGTATAAGAAAACAATAAATGAAGAATTAAAACAATTATATACGTTACAGATTTAGCATTTTGATAATTTAAAATGACAATAATCTAATGAAGCCTCTATTCCTAAAGAAAATTATATTTTTGAGTAATGATTATATTATTTGATTGAAGTGAATTTTCTTGATTTATTGTATTATTGTTTTCACTAATATTTGATTTATGCTCAGTTTTACGGCTAAACTGAGCATAAATCTGATTTGATATTAGTATTTACACACAAATTAAAAATATTCCCCATTTCATTTTATGAGTATTTATTATTAGAGTATTTCATTTAATATTAAACTAAGAAAAAACTTTCGTTCTTTAGTTTTCTCATCAATACAATTTTTCAATAAATATATCTATTCTGTTTTTCATACCATCCATACTAAAAATAGAAACAGGCTATTTGTAAAATAACACTAAGCGTGTTTAAAATAGAAGTTGTCACTTTATATATGTAAAGTGGCAACCTCTAAAATAAAGTATATGCAAACACATATAAACTACCAAGTACTAAAATAGAGGTTGGAACTTTACAATTGAAAACTTACTATCTTCAAAATACAACTTCATACCGTTGAAGTGTAAAGTATGCATTTGTTAAATACAACCAAGCACTTTCACAATGAAAACCTATCTATTTGAAAATGATAGTAAGGACTTTACATTTTTAACTACCTTGCTATCATTTTCACACCTATGAATTTCAATGTAATAACATATTTATTGTGTAAAAGAAGAGGATTGTTTAAAACAAAAAAACCCCATCTTTCGATGAGGTTTTTTG
>JACABE010000041.1 GCA_013377005.1 Bacteroidota bacterium | reverse complement strand
TTTTTTTATTACTACCAAACTTTTTTTTACCTTTTTTCTAAAATATTTTTCAACACATTGTTAGCAAATATTTTAATCAATGAAAAAAAATAGCAAAGGTTTGATATTATTGAATTTTTAGGCACATTAAAATATTTATTTTTCCTAATTCATGTAAAAAACACTGCCTTTAAAACTAAAACTAAATTTTAAACACCATGTCTTTCTTTCCATAATTGATGAAAACTTTTTTTAGCTAAAGTAGGAACTTCTCTTCTTGTACCCCATAATTTACTAAAAACTAATTTTAAGGCCTTATTTTTATATTTTACCGAACCCAAATCCATTAGTTTGCGATTGAGCATCACTTTTTTCCAGCCCCACATCGTAATTTTTTCAAAAATAGCAGGATTAGCTTCTTTTACGGAATCATTCCTATTATGTAGTAATAATTCATGTAAAGGTATTTTGACAGGACAAACCTCTGAACATTTACCACATAATGAGGATGCAAAACTTAAATGTTTATATTCGCCAAGTCCATTCATAAGTGGTGCAATAACTGCACCTATAGGACCACTATAGGTTGTTCCATAGGCATGACCTCCTATACTTTTATATACAGGACATCCATTTAAACATGCTCCACAACGAATACAACTCATAGCACGTCGTTGTTCTTTTCTTTTTAATACCTCGGAACGTTTATTATCTAATAAAACAACATACATATCCATTGGTCCATCAGTTTCTCCATCGTGTTGCGGTCCTGTAAGAATTGAATTATAAACCGTTATATTTTGTCCTGTTCCATGGGTAGCTAATAAAGGTAAAAATAAATCTAAATCCTGAATAGATGGTATAACTTTTTCAACACCTACAATAGCTATATGAACTTTAGGAAAAGATACACTCATCATCGCATTGCCTTCATTTTCGGTAACGACAACTCCACCTATATCGGCAACTAAAAAATTTCCGCCGGTTATTCCTACATCAGCATGTACAAATTTTTCTCTCAACAATTTTCTTACAAATCCTGCTATTTCTGTTGGATTCATATCTTTTGGTGTTCCAAACTTTTCATTAAATAATAATGCTACATCTTCTTTTGATTTATGCATTATAGGTGTAATAATATGATAAGGTCGTTCGCCGGCAATTTGTACAATATATTCGCCAAGATCAGTTTCAAGCGACTCAATTTTATGATGTTTTAATACTTCATTTAATTCTATTTCTTCGGTAATCATTGATTTAGACTTAACAATATTTTTAGCATCATATTTTTTAAGAATATCAACTATTTCGCTCATCGCTTGCTGAGCATCTAATGCCCATATAACTTTTCCGCCTCTTTTTGTAAAATTGGCTTCAAATTCTACTAAATATTTATCGAGATTATTAATTACTCTATGTTTAATATTCCCAGCACGCTTTTTAGCTAATTCAAGGTTTTTGTATTGTTGTTTTCCTTTAATAACAGCGGTATCATATTTAGATATATTAAAATTAAGTTTTCTTCTGTGTTCTTTATCAAAAGACTTTTCTTCAGAATCTTTTAAAAACTTACTATACGCTTCAGAAATCATTAGCTAAAATTTAGATATTTTTTCTACTCTTATTTGGTGTCTGCCACCTTCAAATGAAGTATTTAAAAATACTTCAACCATTTGTAATGCTAAATTAAAATCAATAAACCTTCCGGGTAAAGAAAGAATGTTAGCATTATTATGCATACGGCATAGTTGTGTTTGTTCAACATCCCAGCATAAAGCAGCTCTTACATTTCTGTGTTTATTGGCTGCCATTTGAATACCATTACCACTACCACACATAATGATTGCAAAATCAAATTGATGATTAGATACAGCTTCAGCCAAAGGATGAACTATGTCGGGATAATCAACACTTTCATTAGAAAAACAACCATAATCAACTAATAAATAGGCTTGTTTTTCTAATTCCTTTATCAAAAATTCTTTTAAATCGAAACCACCATGATCGCTACATATAGCAATTTTCTTTCCTTTATCAAACATTGTTCATAAATTAATCTGCTACAAAAATAATGATTATTTATCATTTAGCTTATTTTTAGAAAATTAAAGCTTTAAATTTATTTGTTCTTTATTTTAAACCATTACTAATCATAATTTTATTTTTTTAACAACGCTATTGTTAATAAAGTTTATTTTTGCAGTTTATTTTTTAAAAACTAATTTGAGTTATAAACAAATCAGCTTTATTTTATTTAAAAATTGAAATTTTATATATTTATCAATAGTTTTAAACATTATTTGAACACTATTTTTTATGCGTTTTTTCATAAATTTACTACCAGCTTTATTTATGAACACTGTGTTGATAAATACTTAATTTATTATAAAAGATGAAGCTATAAAATTAAAAAATGTTGATAAGATGTTCATCAACTATAGCAATTAAAATATGCAAATTTTAATTCAATTATTTTTGAACAATATGAACAGTATATAATTAATATGATAAGATTTTATAAATAATAATCAAATAATAAAAAGAAAAAATCAGATTATGATTGACTTTAAAAATGAAATTTTAGCCTTAAAAAAACAAAAGAACGCAGTAATATTAGCTCATTATTATCAAATACCTGAAATACAAGATATAGCCGATTATGTGGGCGATAGTTTAGGTTTATCGCAAAATGCTTCACAAACGGATGCTGATTTAATTGTATTTGCCGGTGTTCATTTTATGGCTGAAACGGCAAAGATACTCAATCCAAATAAGAAAGTTGTATTGCCCGATTTAAATGCCGGTTGTTCTTTGGCTGATTCTTGTCAACCAGAAGATTTTTTAAAATTTCTCAATAATCATCCTCAGCATACCGTTATATCTTATATTAATTGTTCAGCTGCTATTAAATGTATGTCGGATATTATTTGTACTTCGGGCAATGCGGTTCAAATTGTAAATTCATTGCCAAAAGATGAAAAAATTATTTTTGCTCCGGATAAAAATTTAGGTGCCTATATCAATACGATTAGCAGACGCAATATGGTGTTGTGGAATGGAAGCTGTGAAGTACACAATATACTATCAAAAGAAAAAGTAATTGAATTAAAAATTAAATATCCTGAAGCCAAATTAATTGCTCATCCTGAATGCGATGCTGCTGTGTTGGAATTGGCCGACTTTATTGGTTCAACAACTGCTTTATTGGGATATACGCGTAAAAGTGATGCGAAAAAATTTATTGTAGCTACCGAAACCGGTATTTTGCATCAAATGAAAAAGGAATCGCCCACTAAAGAATTCATCATCGTTCCGGCTGATGAAACTTGTTCTTGCAACGATTGCCCCTATATGAAGCTTAATACCATGGAAAAACTATATTTAGCTATGAAGAACGAACAACCTGAAATTATACTTGCTAATGATGTAATTGAGCAAGCTAAAAAGCCTATTATAAGGATGCTCGAGATTTCGAGGATGTTGAAATTGATATAGAAATAATATAAAATTTTGTTTTGGTTGCCTAACATTAGCAATGAAAATATTCATTATACCATCAGAAGCTCGTTTACAATAATCCGATAGCCCTTTAGAACGTTTTTACAACATTTAATTGTATTTAATTTTTAGTTTGCTAAAGAATTTTTGATTATTAATTTTTCCCGCTTTTGAGCCGGAGGCTTCGTTTAAGGTTTCGGAACTTCCAGAATGTATGTCCGGTATCTGGTTTAAACTTTCGGGAACTCCCGAAAGGCTGTCCGGGGTATGGTTTAAGCTTTCGGGAATCTCCGATAGCCTGTTCGACATCCCATTCAAGCTTTCGGAAAGTTCCGACACTTTGTCAAGGCTTTTGAATGAATATTTTGGAAAGTAAATTATTAAGTTATAATCAAACGAATTAAGCCAAGACATCTTTAAAACTAAACAATTAAGCTTATTGATAGCTTCACCCAAAGCGAGACCATCTCTATTTTTTAGAAATTGCTACCTTTGCAAAAAAAACGCTACGTGATTTCGATAAATAAACTTTCAATACACTTTACCGGTACTTATTTGTTTGATGATGTTTCATTTATTATCAACGATAAGGATAGGATAGGGTTGGTGGGTAAAAATGGTGCCGGTAAATCAACTTTACTAAAAATACTTTCGGGCGAAATGGAGCCTGAATCGGGCGAAATTGTGAAAACAAGCGGGAAAACCGTGGGCTATCTGCCTCAGGAAATGATACCCGATAGCAAACGAAATGTTTTTAATGAAGCTTTGACAGCTTTTGAAGAAGCGTTGAGTTTGCAAAAGAAAGTAAAGGAATTAACCATACAAATTGCCGAAAGAACCGATTATGAATCGGATGATTATTTAAATCTGGTACATTTATTTTCCGAAGCCGACGAAAGATTTCGCCTGATAGGCGGACATACCATGCAAGCCGATACTGAAAAAATATTATTGGGATTAGGATTTTTAAAGTCTGATTTTGATAGACCCATGATAGCTTTTAGCAGCGGTTGGCAAATGAGGGTAGAATTGGCAAAAATATTATTAAAAAAACCTGATACTATTTTATTGGATGAACCTACCAATCATCTGGATATTGAATCTATACAATGGCTGGAAGGATTTTTAATCAATTATCCCGGTGCTGTAGTTTTAGTTTCGCACGATAGGGCATTTTTAGATAATGTTACGACAAGAACCATTGAGATAACTTTGGGTCGTATCAACGATTACAAAGCTTCTTATTCTGAATATGTAGAGCAAAGAGCCGAAAGACGCAAAAATCAAATGGCTGCTTTTAACAATCAGCAAAAATCCATTGATGATATAGAAAATTTTATCGAAAGATTTCGTTATAAATCCACAAAATCCCGTCAAGTTCAGTCGCGTATCAAGATGCTGGAAAAGATGGATAAGATTGAAGTAGAAGATATCGACAATAGCTCTATCCGCTTTAAATTTCCACCTGCACCGCATTCAGGCAGGGTAGTGGTTGAAGCTGAAGATCTGATAAAGAATTACGGTGAAAAATTAGTGTTGAATGATATAAATTTTGCTATTAATAAAGGTGAAAGTATTGCTTTTGTGGGCAAAAATGGTGAAGGAAAAACTACGTTATCAAAAATAATAGTAGGGGAGTTGGACTACAAAGGTAAAATGCAATTAGGACATCAGGTTATAATTGGCTATTTTGCCCAAAATCAGGCAGCCATGTTGGATGGAGAAAAAACGGTTTTTGAAACCATTGACGATATTGCAGTAGGAGATATTCGCCCAAAAGTTCGTTCTATTTTAGGTGGTTTTTTATTTGGTACAGAAGATATCGATAAAAAAGTAAAAGTGCTTTCAGGTGGTGAAAAATCGCGTTTAGCATTGGCAAAACTATTATTAACGCCTGTAAATTTATTAGTGTTGGATGAGCCTACCAATCATCTGGATATGCAATCGAAAGACATTCTAAAAAATGCACTCTTGCAGTTTGAAGGAACCTTGATTGTGGTTTCACACGACAGAGATTTTTTGCAAGGATTAACCGAAAAAGTTTTTGAGTTTAGGAATAAGCAAATAAAACCATATATCGGAGATATTTATGATTTTTTGGAAAGCAGGAAATTAGAAAACCTCAAACAACTTGAAATTAATAACAGAAATACCGATAATACAAAGATCGATGTTGTTTCCGATAACAAAATAAGTTGGGAAAAGAAGCGTGAGTTAGATAAGGAAATAAGAAAAATAAAGAATAAGGTTGAAAAGTGTGAGCATGAAATTTCTAATATTGAAGCTGAAATAAAGCGATTGGACAAAGTTTTAGCAAATCCGGAGGAACATAAAGCTGAATTTAATAAAGCTGATATTTATAAAACCTATCAGGATTTAAAAGATAAATTGGATAAGCAGATGATTTTTTGGGAAGAATTACATACAGAATTATCTGAAAATGAAGCATAAAAATATGAAAAAAATTAGAACTTTGTAAATATTTATAGAACTATAATATTTTTCGATTCAAGTCGAAAAATATTGTATTTCACAATAAAATATTCAAACGAACGTATATTAATGATTACCTTTGTAAAAACTTTAAAATCAATCAAAATGAAAAAATTATTGTATTTAATTCCTGTCTTCCTATTATTTATAGGATGTAACAACAAGGAAGTGGAAAAATTGAAATTAGAAAATCAACAGTTATTAACAGAAACCAACTCAAAGGATTCTATCATTAACGATTTTTTTGGCTCTTTCGATCAGATTGAAGGAAATTTATCTGAAATCAAAGCAAAAGAAGGCGTGATTTCGCAAAGCGCAAGTCAAAATAATGAAATTAAGCAAGATGCTCGTCAAAAAATTAATGATGATATTCAAACCATTAACGATTTGATGCAAAAAAACAAACAAGCCATTGCTTCATTAAAAAACAAGCTGAAATCTTCTAATATGAAAATAAAGAAATTGGAAGAAATGTTGGCGCGTTACGAAAAACAATTACAAGACAAAGATGTTGAAATTGAACAATTAAAGAAGAAGCTTTTGGATTTAAACTTTACTGTTGAAACACTAAATGCTTCTGTAGATACCTTAAAAAGAGTAAATAAAGCAAAAGAAGAAATCATTTCGCAAAAGGTTGATGAAATGAATACTGCTTATTATGCGTTAGGCACTGAAAAAGAATTAAAAGAGAATAAAGTGATTTCAAAAAGTGGTGGTTTTATTGGAATCGGTCGTAATCAGAAAGTTCAACAGGATTTTAATACAGAATACTTCAAAAAAATTGACATAACAAAACTTACTTTTATTCCTATAAATGCGAAAAAAGCAAAGTTATTAACTTCTCATCCAACGAGCAGTTATACCTTAGAAGGAACGGATAAAAAAGTTGAAAAACTAGTAATTACAAATTCAAAAGAGTTTTGGAAAGTTTCTAAATATCTTATAATTGTGATAGATTAGAAGTTTTATTTAAAAGAAAAAAGCTTGTCAAATATTTATTTGACAAGCTTTTTTTATAATGACAAGAACAATGATCCCTTTATATAAAATCCTTTTATTCCAAACAAATGTGGTACATCCGGTTCATCCAGATAAGTTAAACGATGATAAGCTGTGATTCTTATGAGTTTAAATAAATTTTCTATTCCCCAAAATGCCTCTATATATGGTTTATCAAAACTCATTACACTGAAATGTGTAATTTTTTTACCGGAATATACTTCATTCATAATACCGTCGGGATTATCAATAGTTTTGTAATTATTTTTTTTATCCAAAGAAGAAAAAATAAAATTAGCTCCTACTACTTCGCGTAATTTCAAGCGTTTAAATAAAGGAATTCTATTAAAGAATAAACCTTGAAAATGATGCATTACCATTCCTTCAATAGCCTGATCGGCTGCAAATTCAACGTAACTTAACATATTATAACTTCTTTCGCTTTCAAAAAAAGTTTCGTTTCCTTGAAAAATAACGCCTAAAGTATAGGGAACTTTACCAAAGATTTTGGTTCCGGTAATTGAATAGTTTAATTGCCCCAAAGCTCCTAATTTCCACTTTCTTGCTATGTTCAAAGATATTTTATGAAAGTTAAAATCGCTGCCTAATACACCTTTTAAACCTAAAGTATATCTAAAAGTCCAAACATTGCCTTGTTTTGCTGAGATTCCAATACGATAATTATCTTTTATTAACCAAATGTTTCTGGGAGCATATTGAAAACTATAAGTAAGTGTTGATAATTTATAAGAATTAGAAATAGAACCATCAGCTTTGTTATAAGCAAAATTAAAATTACCTTGTGGATTAAAATCTTTGGTTTCAAGTACTATTTTATGGGTAAGTCCTTTTCCATAATCTGTTTCGAACCACAAACGGTTTGTATAGTTGAGACTGCTTTTATCGAGATAACCAAACTGTGATGAGAATGAGAACATGATATTAATAAAAATATGCTCTTCCAGAAAAATAGGATCTATGCCCAAACGTTCGATGTCAAAGCTTCGTTTTATTCCAATTTTTGTCCAGTTTTTACGAGACAAAAAGTGCTCAACCTGAAAATTGTATTTCCATTTTTCATCTTTAGTTCCATAAGCTGCATGGGTTTGTAATATCCAGTATTTGCTGAATTCAGCATTGGTACGAAGATTTAATTGAAAACGATTTCCTTCATTTTTATTGTGTCCATACAAAGTCATCCAATGACCTACATCTATTTTCCCAACTTTATAAAATCCTTCCCATGCCGTATTGATAAAAACACGCCAGAATTTAATTCTGGGCGATTCTCGGATGGTATCAATAGCTGCATAAGCTCTTTCCATTACTGTGGAATCGTTTGCTCTCTCTATTCTTTGTTTTTTCCAATATGAATTATCATAATCCATTGAATTTTGAGCTATTTCAAGGTTATCGCGATAAAATGCAGCTTCTTTCGGTTTGTTGGTAATAAAATTTCGATTATTGATATTAAACTTCATTATTAAACCTACCGAGTTTTCGGTAAACTCTGTAACATCAACCAACACTCTTGTTTTTTGTGGCACATAAGCACCTGCATCAGTTTGAATATAATCTTGTTGGATGTTATATCTTTCGATAAAATTGAGGTTGGCTCCTTTTCCTATTTCAACAGAAATTCTTTTAAGTGCATAAGTTGAATCGGTTATCCACATTTTGCCATTAAATGCAAGATCTTCTTGTCGTTTTGCTTTTACTTTTAACTCAAAACAGCTTTGTCCGTCAATCATAACTGTATCCATGATATATATTTCATAAAAGCCTAATGCACCACGTGCTATAGGGGAGATAAAACTACGGTCAAAGATTTTTAACCAGTTATCATAAAAATTATATTTTTGGAAAGAAGAACCTAAAAATTGAGCAAATAATTCAGGATTATCAATTAAAAGTCCTGAAAGTTTGTTGGCATTGATTACTTCTTTATAACGAATAGGTTTTCCCTCGGTATAAACATCAGCAATAGATTCTGAAACCAAAAATGGAAGAACTACTTTTCCATCTTCTCCTGCAGCTTTTTTTAAGCTGTCAAATACTGCGGCAAAAGGACGCATTGTTCGGTTGTTTCTGAATTTTTCGGAGATATTATCTACAGAAATATCGACATTTACATAGCTTTCATACTGTAATGCTTCAAGATTTGCCATGTTATAAGCATCCTTTCGCTTCCATACTTCTCGTAATATACGCCATGAAGGATTTTCTCCAGATTCAATTAATATTTCACTTAAATTAAAAGAAGTTGGGGTAAGCTGATAATCCAAAGTTTGAGTTTGGTGTTTCTTTATTTTCTTTGTTTTTGTTATATATCCAAGTACTCTAACTGCTAAAGAATCAGTGGGGATTTTTTCTTTAATAGTATAATTACCATCGAAATCGGTTGTAGTTCCCTTTGTAGTCCCTTTAAAGTAAACATTTGCGAAAGGTATAGGCTCATTGGTATTGGCATCTGTAATTTTGCCAGAAATCAGGGTTTCTTGTGCAAAAGATGAAATTGTGATGAGAGTAAATAGTAGTTGAATTATTGTTTTCTTCATTGGTATTTTAAAATATATTTTTGCAAAAGTCCGTTTTTTTATTGAGATATTGATAATAAATTTGTTGAATCAGTGTTTTTTAAGGTAGAATCCTATATTTTTAAGTGGCTTATTTAATCAGAAATTTTATAGCCATTTTTCTTTTTTGTACCATTCTATAGCTTCTTTTACACCATCTTCGAGGTAATATTTTGCTTTAAAGTTAAAGTCTTTTTCCAAATCAGAAATATCACACAGCCAATTGCGAGCTTTCAAAACGTTGTATTTATCTCTGTTTAAAGTAGGAACTTTTCCAAACCAGCCATTAACCGTTTCCATTGTAGCTGCTATTAACTTAACAATAGCCAGTGGTACACAAAGTTTAAATGTTTTTTTATTTAAAATCTTTTTGGTGATATTGGCAAATTCATGAGCTGTATAAGCTTTACCATCACTTACAAAATAGGTTTTTCCTATAATAGGGGAGGAGATGGCTTTAAAAATCACATCTACAAAGTCTCTGACATATATAAATGTAAGATATTGTTCTTGCAAGCCGATATATGGCTCAATGCCACTGTTGATAGTTTTAAAAAATACGAAATAATCTTTTTCTCTGGGACCATAAACTCCTGTTGGGCGCAATGTAATTACAGGAAATTTTTTTAATGAATTGATGTATTTTTCTGCATTAAGTTTGCTGATTCCATACAACGTATCAGGATGAGGTTGGTCGCTACATTTTACAGGAATTATGTCATTATCGTTACCGGGACCATGAGCAGCCATGCTACTTACAAAAATAAATTTTTCGGGAATTGCTGCTGTTTCCTTTAAAGCTTCTATTAAATTTTGGGTAGCCTTAAAATTTACAATCTCGAAATCATTTTTTTGTTGGGCTTTGGTTAAGCCTGCTGCATGCACAATATAATCGAATTTATATTCGCTTAATTGCTTTTTTAAAGATATTTTATCCGAAAAATCAAGGTCAATAAAATGAATACGTTTATCTGTCAGATATTTTTTACTGCTAGATTTGCGTATGCCTGCATAAGTATCGTAACCAAGTTCTAGAGCTTTTTCAACAATAAAACTACCAATAAATCCACTGGCTCCTGTAATTAGAATTTTTTTCATCAATTGTATTTTTAAGTAATTGAAAATTAAGGTTTAAATTAAATTAGAGTTTTGTATGGTTTTGCAAAAGTACAATATATTTTAAATAATTTATAGGTAGATAACTCATATCAATCCGAAATCATAGTCAGTCTATTGCTTTATTTTCTTTATTGTTACATTAATTTATCTATAGGGTAATGCGAAAAAATAATTTATCATTCATTTTGCTTTACAAACAAATCTTTTATAAAAAAATTTCGTACACCTTTTTTTGCTCATTTTGTAAAAAGTGGATACTCAATTTGAAATTGCATTATTTACATAATAAATATAATAATTTAAATAACTGTAAATCAATAAATAATTAATACTTTCTGTGTTTTGAATTTTAAATAAAAGGGCATTTTCTCACCAAATTACGTGCCAAAGTATGTTTGTTTTGGATTTAAATGACATTTAAGTGACATTTTTTAAATTGCTGAAAAACAATACTCTCGGAGGTCTTATTTTAAATCCATCACTTAAATGTCACTTAAATGTCACATTTCTTGCACATTCTGTATACGTCCATTACATTTGCGTCATTATTAACCTTATAAAAAAATAAAATCATGAAAAAATCAAGTTTAATTTTACTTACAGTATGTTTCTTTGGATTGTTAATAACATCTTGTGTAAAAGACAATGATACAGAAATTGTTAAAATACAAAAAGAAGAAATTACTTCTACTGCAAGCGTTATTTCTAATTTAAAATCCAATAATTCTACTGGAAATTTTTCAGGAATTTATTCCATGTCAACTAATGCTGGACATAAATCTACAGATTGTGGTGGAAAGTGCAGATATCTTAATGGTGTTTATTTTCATTCAGATTGTCAGGGATTTGGACATGAATGTGGCTTAAGAGCTACTGTAAGTATTAGCAAAACGATACTTGACAAACCCGAAGATAAATATTATAACGGTATGGGCTTGAATGACTATGAGCCTATTGATGAAGCAACTTTTAATATGCCGGCCCGATCTTTTTATGTAAAAAATGATAAATTTGATAATGGTTATATCTGGATCAACATACCGGAACAACTATTAGAAAGAGATAAAGAGACTCATCAGTTTATTTATAAAAATATTACTTTTACAAAAGAACAGATGTTTAAAAATTTATAGTAATAAGATTACGAAAAAAAGCTATTTCATGTAATTCTGAATGTAAGTCCAGCAGTTCTTTGAAAATTTTGAATTTGTCTAATTAACTTTCACTTAAAGTAATAATTATATTTATTGAAACTTTATTGATAAATAGATATTTTCTTTTCCTATTTTTGTAAAAAATCTTGATTTGAGGATATTCAAATTTAAGTAATTATTTCTTTTCTAAGATTTGTAAAAAATAAAATACTGAAAATGAAATGTATAAAAGAAAATTAAAAATTATAGTTGAAATAATTATCCATCTATTTTTTTGGATTTTAAGCATTAATTATTTTGTACACGTCTCTTTTTTAAGATATCAATCAATGAATATTACTGAAGAATATTATTCTATTTTTTTAGTAATAATAATAATTTATTTTAACTACTTTTATTTAATTCCCCTTTTTTTTTCAAAACAAAAACTTTTTAAATATTTTTGTTATCTAATTCTTTCCCTATTTTCAATAGCATTGATAGAGTTTTTATTTATAAAAGATGATGTTTTATTTTTTACTTCTACAACAGATAAATTTACTCAAAATGGAATGCTTCGTTGGAATTTCTTTGGAATTATTTTTCGCGATGCATTGTTTGTAGGATTTTTTACCATGTTCAAAATCTACCGTGATGCCATTAAAGCTTATAAACTATTGAAAGCAAACACTGCTTTGGAAAAACAACAACTGATTAATCATATCAATATGGTTAAATCAAAGGTAAATACTCATTTCTTTTTCAATTCGTTGAATAGTATTTATTCTCTGGCTTTAGATAAGTCGGACCAAACACCTGATATTGTTATGAACCTTTCAGACTTGATGGAATATGTGGTTTCTGATAGTGAAAACGAATGGGTTCCTTTGGATAGTGAAATAAGATTTATAAAGAATTATATTTCTTTGGAGAATATTCGTCATCGTCAAATGAATCTGGAATTTGAAATAGAAGGAAAAACATCTGCTTATCAAGTTCCTCCGATGATTTTTGAGTCATTTGTAAATAATGCGTTCAAATACACTGATATTAATAACAATGGGTTTATCAATATCAAAATTGAATGTAAATCGGATGAAATTATTTTTAGTTGTGAAAACTCAATATTTAAAATGTCAAAACCGAATGTAAAATCAACGGGAAAAGGTATGAAGAATACCTTTAATCGTTTAAATTTACACTATAAAGATAAGCATCAACTGGATATAATAAATGGGGATGAAATTTACAAAGTAAGGTTATTGCTTAAAACCAACTAAAAATAATCAGGATTATTTTATGTTTTTCTTAAAAGCGTTTTTGTATAAAGGGCTAATTTTTACAATAGTGTTTTCGTCGGCATCCAGTATAATGCTTTCGCCATCATAGCATTTTGCTTTTTTGATATTAAAGATATAACTCTGATTTGCAAAAGAAAAATCTTCTTCAGGTAATATCTGCATAATTTCTTTCAGTGATTCTATTTTGTAATATGGACCATCTGTATCTGTATAAATCTCCACATGATTACCGGTTTTGGTAATGTAATAAATATCCTTTTTCTCAATCTGAACAGGATTTTTTTCTTTTAATCTGGAAGCACATATATAGCTGGTAATTTCTCTGTTAAGATTATTAATAAATGAACTGCCTTTTAGTTTTCTCTCAGTTTCTAAGGCGCTATTAATACGATTGAGAGCTTCAAATAAGCGTTCCTGACGTATTGGTTTAGTTAGAAAATCTATAACACCACGATCAAAACCTTCTGCAGCATAGTTTCGATGGGATGTGGTTACAATAACTTTTATTGATTTATCAATATATTTAAGTAATTCAAACCCTTTTAAATTGGGCATATCAATATCTAAAAAAATAAAATAAGGATTTGCTTTTTTTACAGCATCAATAGCAGTGATTACATCGTAATAATCTCCGACACATTCATAGGATTTATGTATTTCCATTAATTTAGAAATGACGTTATGTGCCTGCATATCATCATCAATAACTACATATTTAGTCGGTTCCATTGTGTTTTGTTTATATTTAAGTTACAGTTTGTAATTAATAACTACAAAATTAATAAATTTCTATTTTAAAATTCAAAATATTCATTTTTTAACTTATTAAGTTCATATTCATTTTTTATTTTACAAAGCATTGAAATAGTAGTATTTAATATTAATCAAATTATTATAAAATTATCAAATATCATAAAATATCGGAGATTATTCATTATTTCACAAAAATGCAAGATTTTTATCCAAAATTTATGATTTATCAAAAACATCCAAAATTTTCAAAAATCAGAAATATATAATTCGTTAAAATACAACAATATAAAAAATATTAAATCGTAATATCACAAAAATGTCACGATGTCACAAAAATGTGATTTTATGTGAAAAATATAAATATCAGTATATCAAAAACTTGTAAAAAATAAATATCACGATGTCACAAAAGTATCACGATGTTACAAAAATGTGATTTTTTACTAAAAATGTAAATTTAAGCATATCAGCAATTTATAAAATAAAAATATCACGATGTCATTTAAATATCACTTAAATGTCACAAATGACCTTAATTGTTAATTCCTATCTTATCTTTGACGCATATTTATTAGATAAAATACATAAAAATGTTTCATTTTAGAATTAACAGAATTAAAATTTCGGATACAAAAGAATATAACTCTAGCTTGATTTTTGAACCCAAATCTTCAGTTATTAAATTTATTAACTTCATAACTACTGAAAATAGCCTTTTGCCCGATATGAGTTATTTCTTGAAAACCACTGATATTAGTCAAAAGAAGATAGTTTTACGACAAGTCATTAAAAAAGTAATTTCTACTAGGATTTATAAAGAGATTAATCCCATGGCTGATGATCACACTTTGCTTTTTGGTACACCCGGCTATGTTTTATATAAATCAAATCAAGTTCCTAATAATTTCGAATGGCAATTTATTGCTTGCGAAAATGACCAAGATATGGGAGATGAAGGTCAAATGCTGGAAAATATAGTGAACGACAGCAATTTTACCAATTTTACCAATTATCTGGCAGGTAGTATAGGCAAAACAGATAATCCATCGCATTCAGCAGCAGTATCAATTGCCAGATATGCTCTAAATGTTACCAGCCGAATAGCCCAGCAAAATCATAATGCGTTGCTGGGTATATCTTATACTTCTTTGAACAGACGTCAACATTATATTTATGGTGGACGAAAAAAAGAAAGAATTTCTGACCTGACCAATAACGTGTTTGTTGATTACTCAATTTTTGGATACGACGAATAATTGTAATTTTTTAAAAACATTAATAATTTGAGAAATCGCAATACTAACGAAAGGGGTGAAGCCTGGACTAAGCAGGAAATAGAACGGGTTTGGAATAAGGGAATAATTGTTACTAATTATTCTCCAGATATTTGGCGTTTGGATAAATGTGGTATCATGATGAATTTTTATGAGCATGGAAATAAAAATTCACAATTCGGTTGGGAAATTGACCATATAAACCCGGTTTCGAATGGCGGTACCGACTGCATTGAGAATTTACAACCTTTAAATTGGGTAAACAATCTTGAAAAGGAAGATCAACTTAATTGGGGGTGTACATGTAATATACACAGTAAAAGAATTGAATACAATAATGGCTCATCTGAATTTAATCGCAGGATAAGCATATAAATACAACTACTACAATGAAAGAAATAGGAACCGATAGATTTATTTTTGAAAACGAAATTTATGAAATAAAACAATATAAAACCGCCTCTAATGATTATAAGGTAGTATTGTATAAAAACGGACAAAGAGCCAATCCTTTCAATTATAAAGTAGGTAGCGATTATACTACTTATTATAAAGAAGATGCTTTTGATAAACTTTTGCAGATTGCTAAAAACGATATTATTGATGGATTCGTTTTTGGGAAACGACTTTAACGGGAAGTTTGCAAAGAGTCAATTACAAGTGTATAAAGATATTTTTTAAATAGCTTATTTGTTGGGTGGCTTTTTTTAGGATACATTGTAATTTTTTTTCCGATAAAATTTTTGTATGATAAAAAAGAGCAGTAAGTATCTTTTCTTCTCAAGGTATAAAAGGGTTTTGCAGGCAAGCAATATCAAAAAAATTGATGAAATTGAACAGTTAATCAAAAACAATGAAGATTCGTTGGCAATGCTCAAAAATGCCGAACTACAGGACGAAAAACAAATAGATCGTTTCCGCAAAATAGTAAACGAAATATATTTGAGTACTTTTGCCCTCGACAATTACGAACTTAGCAGTGAACAACACGAACGCCTTTTGAGCATAGCCTTAAGTCACACTCCAAGGGAAGGCGGCGAAGGTGTGTACATTGCCCGTTATATGTTAGGTGTTGAGATTAATACTAACGACAACCCGAATGTACAATTTGCAAAAGGACCAGGTAAAGCAGAACCAGCAGAAATGCTTACTACTTTCCCCAATCCTGTAACTGATAATTTATGCCTTTCATTCAACAAAGCAATTGAAGGAGGCTTCGTTATTAATGTATATAATTATGCAGGCTTAAGTGTGCTTACCCAAACCGTAAGCCAAACCGAAGCCCAGCATTACTTAAATGTTTCAAAATTAACCAATGGAATTTATTTCTTTACTGTTAAAACCAATACCAATACATTTAAAGGTAAGTTTACAGTAATTAAATAATTGTACTTTTGTCATTCCGAACGGAGTGAGGAATCTATTAAACCTCACTCCGTTTCGTATGGCAAGCATAATAAATAAAATGATAACTAAAATCAGGATACTATGTTTAATTTTATTATTGAGCATTGCATACAAAAGCAATGCCCAAAGAATATTATCCGGCAATTTGGTTATCAACCCAAGCTTTGAACAATATACCCAATGCCCTGATAATGGTTCACAAATCACCTATGCTTATCCCTGGGAGGATTGTCTGGGGGGGGCGTCTTCTGATTATTTTAATTTATGTACTACCGATCGGGGCTTGCTTAGCCTTCTTTCATATAAATATCCCAGAACAGGGGCTGGAATGGCTGGAATTTATTTGTATGGATTGTGGATAGGTGAGAATTACAGAGAATATATTATGGGAGTGCTGACGGATAGCTTGAAAAAACAAAAAAGATATTGTGGTGAGTTATATACTTCTCTTTTACCATGTAAGGGAGCTGTTGAGAATATGGGGATGTATTTTTCAATAGATACCGTTTATAATTACAACGGCTTATTTTCATTAAACCCACAGATAGAAAATCATCAAGGCATTTTAATGGATACGGCACATTGGGTAAAAGTGAATGGAAGCTTTATAGCCAATGGAGGCGAAAAACACCTTACCATCGGCAATTTTAAAGACAATGTACATACCAATTATGTGGAATTAAATTATAGCCCAATGGGCGCTTATTATGTAATAGATGATGTTTCGGTGTGTGAGTGCAGTTTTGAAATCAACTTAGGCGAAGATACCAAGTTCTGTGGAAACGAAACCCTACTGCTCAATGCCACCCTGCCCAACGCCACTTACACCTGGCAAGATGGTAGTCATGCTGCCACTTACGAGGTAAAACAACCCGGTACTTATTGGGTAACAGCTTATGTAGCCGATTACGATATAACCTCATCGGATACCATTGTAATAAGCGAAGATGATGCTTACTGCAACCCACCTTTAATAATTCCCAATTTTATTACCCCCAATGGCGATAATGTCAACGATAATTTCCAGATAGGCAATGCCGATAAGTACGATATAAGCCTGCAAATATACAACCGCTGGGGCACGCTTATTTATCAAACCGCCCACTACACCAACGATTACAATTGCCACGGCTGTGCCGCTGGTGTATACTATTACCTGCTCACCGCCAAAAGCCTCAGAAGCGGAAAAGTAAAAGACTACAAGGGAAGCCTTACGGTGTTTAATCTCTTTGGGTAAATTCCCCGCCGCTTGCGGCGAAAATTTATAACTTTGTGCATGGCAGAAAGCAAATATATTCATAAGTCTCATAATGTGTCTTTGTTGTTGTATCAGATTGTATGTCCAGCAAAGTATAGACGAGTAGTTTTTAGTGATTCCGTTGATATTACACTTAAAGAAGTTTGCATAGAAATATCAAAAAGATATCAAATCTACTTTTTAGAAATAGGAACAGATGATGATCATGTTCATTTTTTAGTGCAATCTGTTCCAATGTATAGTCCAACAAAAATAGTGACAATAATAAAGAGTATTACAGCAAGGGAGGTATTTGTCAAGAACCCAGAGGTAAAAAAGCAATTATGGGGAGGTGAATTTTGGACGGATGGTTATTTTATCAATACAGTTAGCAAGTATGGGAATGAGGATGTAATTTCGAAATACGTGAGGGAACAAGGTGTTGAAAAACAGTATAAAGTATTGCACAAGGTTTCCCAATTCTCACTCTTTTAGAAAGACTAATGATACCCCGTCCGCTTGCGGCGGGGAGATTCATTTAATAACCTCACCTAAGCTCTCCAAAGGAGAGGACTTAAGCAATAAGAAATAAAGGGAATAACAAATTTAACTTTTCAGACTCTTTAAATAATGAAACAAATAATACAAACTTACACTCAGACGAAAGCCTCCCCTTCGGGGAGGCTTGGTGGGGTTTATAACTTTATAAACTTTATATCATGGTTGCGTCTTCGTTTCTTGGCTTGCTTACCAAATATTTGAAATAGCTTCTGCGACGTTTGTGTTGGCGGCGTTCGAAATAGCTCCACAAATTCTGCATTTTTTCGTTGCTTTCAAATTCAACATTGGTTTCTGCTTTTTTGTAACCCTTTGCAATTAACTTGTTCGCCAGATCGTTGAACATAACAGCTAATGCTCCTTTATTTTGAAAATCAGGTCTGATGCCAATAAAATACATATCAATGGTATCGTTCTTTTTATTTGCTTTATTCAAGTGATAAAAACCAAAAGGGAATAGTTTACCTTTTGCTTTTTGCATAGCTTTAGAATAAGATGGCAAGGTAACTCCAAATGCAACTACTTTATTGTTTTTATCTAAAATAATAGAAACAAATTCAGGGTTAACCAGTTTGAAGTATTGACTCAAATAAAATTCGGTTTGTTTTTCGCTTACCGGAGTAAAACCGTACATTAAGCCATAAATATTATTAATGATACCAAATATTTCATCTACATACGGTAAGATATCGCGCAGGGTTTTGATTTTGGCAATTTTAAGATTATATTTTCGTTGAACAAAATCAGAAACTTTCATAAATTTTTCGGGTAATTTGGCAGGAACTTCCACCTCATATTCTACCCAATCAGCATCTTTATAATATCCGTTTTTTTCGAGATAACCAGCATAATATGGATAATTATAACGTTCAACTATAGTAGAAAGCTCGCTGAATCCTTCAATCAGAATACCTTCAGGATCAAAATCGGTAAATCCCAATGGGCCATGAATAGCCTCCATTCCATTTTCGCCTGCCCAGCTTTCCGCGGTTTGCAATAAAGTAGCAGCTACATCTTCGTTGTCAATAAAATCGAACCATCCAAAACGAGCATAGCGGTTTCCCCATTTTTCGATAAAAGGTTTGTGAATAATACCAGCAATTCTACCAACAATTTTATCATCAATATATGCAAGCCAAAGTTTTGTTTCACAAACTTCAAAAGAAGGGTTAATATCTTTATCAAGTGTTTTCATTTCCTGAGAAATCAATTGCGGAACAAAGTATTTGCAGCCTTTATATAATTCTAATGGAAATAATACAAAAGCTTTAAGCTCTTGTTTATTTGTTACTTCCTTTATTTGAATTGACATTTTGTTTTCTCCTAAATTGTTAAATGATACAATTTCTAAATTCTGATTTCTTCTTGTTACGGAATTATCTGAAGTTTCTTGGCATTCTTAGAGATTTTATCCAATGCATAATCAATCTGCTCAAAAGAATGGGTAGCCATTAATGAGAATCGGATAAGTGAAGAATCGGAGCTTACCGCAGGAGAAACTACCGGATTTACAAAAATACCATCTTCAAAAAGCATTTTTGTAAATTTAAAAGTTTTCAGGTTGTCTCTCACATATAAAGGAATAATGGGTGATTCTGTATGGCCAATATCAAATCCCATCACTCTGAGATTATCCAACGCATAATTGGTATTTGCCCAAAGTTTTTCAATGCGTTCGGGTTCATTCATGATAATTTCGAGTGCGGCTATAACACTTGCTGTGGAAGCAGGAGTGATACTTGCACTAAAAATATAAGGTCTTGAATTGTGCTTTAAGAAATTGATAGTTTCTTTGTCGGAGGCAATAAATCCACCGATAGAAGCCAATGATTTGCTAAAAGTTCCCATTATCAAATCTACTTCATCTGTTAGTCCAAAATGAGAAGCAGATCCTGCACCCATTTTACCAATAACTCCTAAGGAATGCGCCTCATCTACATATATTGAAGCATCATATTTTTTTGAAAGTTCTACGATTCCGGGCAAATTTACAATATCGCCTTCCATGCTGAAAATTCCATCAACAACGATCAATTTAATTTTATCAGGCTTACATGATTTTAGTGCTTTTTCAAGAGAAGCCATATCATTATGCCTGTATTTAAGAGCATTCGAGAATGATAATCTTCTGCCTTCTATAATAGATGCGTGATCCAATTCATCTAAAATAATATAATCATCTCTTCCTGTTACAGC
Organism: Bacteroidota bacterium; assembly: GCA_013377005.1. Classification (GTDB taxonomy): domain Bacteria; phylum Bacteroidota; class Bacteroidia; order Bacteroidales; family JACABE01; genus JACABE01. The sequence goes on along the minus strand of JACABE010000041.1, from coordinate 560 downwards.
AGAAATTACGCCAATATTTACCTGAAAACCGGTAGAATATACCAAAGCTTCTTCTTTACCTACATACTTGGCTAGTTTTTCTTCCAATTCAATGTGAATATCAAGTGTTCCGTTCAGAAAACGTGAACCTGCACATCCAGACCCGTATTTATTAATAGCTTTAATTGCAGCTTCTTTTATCAGATGATGGTTGGTTAATCCAAGATAACTATTTGAACCAAACATTAATACTTTTTTACCATTAATGATTACTTCAGTATCCTGATCTGATTCTATTTTTCTAAAATAAGGATATACTCCCAATCGTTGAATTTGTTGAGGTAAATCAAATTTTGATAATTTTTCTTGTAAAATTCTCATATAATTTTATTCTATTAAACTAGTAATATAGTTCTATATAAACCTGCAAATTTACATATTTTTCTCCAAAGTGTAACATTAAAAAAACTTAAAAAGTCTGAAATCGGAAGTTTGAAGTCTGAAGTTTTTGTAAAGCCACATATTGTTATATTTCCTCTATAAATAGTTTGCATCAAAAGGCTTCAATTGAGTATTTTTTG
>JACABE010000040.1 GCA_013377005.1 Bacteroidota bacterium | reverse complement strand
TTTAGACCTACCAACAATTTAAAAGTAAATCTTTCCTAAATGCACAACGGGTTAATTATTTATCACTAATTATTTTTGTCTTTGGCTTAATATATGGAAAGAGCTTAACTTTATTTTCTTTTTCTGTAAATCTTATCTTCTCATCCATTAAAGTTGGTTCTATTATCATGTTTGTAATATTTATTATACTTCCATTATTGAGTAATATTTGAGAATAATTATAAAATGTTAACAAGCTCAATTTTCCAGCATCAGTAATTAATTTTAATTTTTTAATATCTTTTTTAAAGAATTTATATTCATAATCGTTTATAGTTAATACTACTTCTTCATTTCCAGAACTTATGATAATTGATTTGTTTTTTGACTCCCTTATATGATTAAAATGAATCCAACAAAGAAAAATAGCAGCCAAAAGGAGAATAAAAGTAATAATAATACAAGTAGAAAGATTAGCAAATGCAATAAAAAAACATGGAACAATGCTATAAACAAATAATGTTAATGCAAATTGACCAATAACTATATCATTATATTCGTATTCAAAAAAATTTCTATTAAATCGATTAATTATAGAGAGATTATTTGTCGTTGCTATTTTAAATTCTTTCTTTAAAGCTTCAAAATTAGTATTAAAAAATAATTTCAAAATGTCTTCAATGCTACTATTGTAAAAACCGTTTTCATATATATTTTTATCATTAAGTTCAGAAAAAGTTACTTTGTACCCATCTCTTGCAATATGTTCAATAATGATAAAGTAAGTATTTTCAATATTGAGAAAATATTTTATCCGATCATGCTCTAATGTCCAGGAATGTTTTGAATAAATTTTATCATTATCCTCTTTATTAAATAATTCAAGAAAAGAAGAATAATCAATGATTTGTTCTTCGGTAAATTCGCCTTCTTCAAAATTAGAATATTGGAGTTTAAGTATAATCATATCAAAAAATAATCCTGCAAATATAAATCTTTTCCCAAAAGAAAGTTGAAAAACTAAAAAGCCGCTCTGAATGTTCTTCAAAGCGACTTAGGTATGCAAATCACAAAATTGCTAATTATTTTTAATATAATTTACCAAGCCTTTGGCATTAAAAACGCCCATCAGTTTGGCAGGTAGTGGTGCAAATTTAACAATCTTTGCCCCTACTTTAATTTCACCTTTTTCAAAGTTCAATATTACATCATCACCTTGTTTGTAAGCATCCACTACTTCAGGTAAAACGATAATAGGCAATCCCTGATTAACCGACGAACGGTAGAAAATACGGTTCACCGATTTACAGATAACTGCTTTTACATTGGCATAAGCCAAACCTACTGCAGGATGTTCACGCGAACTTCCACAACCAAAATTGGCTCCGGCAATCACAATATCATTGGCTTGTACACGTTCAGCAAACGTATCGTCGAAACCTTTGAAAAGATAAGGCATAATTTTGTCGCCTTCCGAACTGCCAATCTGATAAGTCAAATTTCCGGCAAACATTTGGTCGGTATTTAGATTATCCACATCAGCATAATTCCAGCAAGCTTTGGCATAGCGGTCTTCGCCTGCTTTTACCTCAACAGTTTTACTTTGTTCGGCTTTGTATGGGAATTTATCGATACTAACAATTCCTCTTGTATCAGTAATTTCGCCTTTTAAAGCTGAGTATGCAACGGTAGCAGGCGAAGCCAGATAAATATTGGCTTTTGGGTTGCCCATTCTGCCTTTGAAATTACGATTAGCTGTAGAAATTACATTGATATTATCGGCAGGAATTCCTTGTCCTGTTCCTAAGCATGGACCACAGGAAGTTGCCAAAACGGTTGCACCGGCTTCCATGAAAATTTCAATCAAACCTTCTTTTAAAGCCTGCATATAAATAGCCTTTGAAGCAGGAATTACCAGCATCTGGAAATCTTTGGGCAACTTTTGTCCTTTCAGTATTGCTGCAGCTTCACGCAAATCTTCCAAACGACCATTGGTGCATGTTCCAACCAATGCCTGTTGGATTTTTGTTCCCTGAACTTCAGAAACTGCTTTAACATTATCTACATGATGAGGAGCTGCTACTACAGGGAAGATATCATTCAGATTAATTGTAATTTCTTTGGCATAAATGGCATCATCATCAGCCCATAAACCTTCCATTTTAGCTCCGAAATGTGTTTCCAGTACTTCATCGGCAGGGAATACAGCATTTTTTGCCCCCATTTCCGAAGCCAGATTGCATAAAGTCATACGCGATGAAATACTTAATGAATTAACACCTTCTCCATGATATTCTATTGACATATAATCAGCTCCACTTGAGCCTATCATTCCGATAATCCAGATAGATAAATCTTTGGCATAAACGCCTTTGGGTAATTTACCTGTTAATGTAATTTTGATAGATTCAGGAACTCTAAACCAAGTTTCGCCTTGTTTCCATAAACCGGCTGATTCGGTTCTGTCGATACCCGCTGCAAAAGCATTGAAAGCTCCGGCTGTACAACTGTGACTATCACTACCCACAATTACCATCTTTGGTTTTGCATATTCTGACATAATCTGATGACAAATACCTTGCCCAACATCGTGGAATTTTTTAATACCTTGTTCAGAAACAAATTCTCTGATACGTTGATAATCATTTGCCAATTTAGCATCTGTTGGAGGTGCATTGTGGTCCAAAACAATTAATAATTGTTCAGGATCAAATACTTTGGTGCCTCCCATTTTAATAAAAGTCTTTTCTATACTTGAAGTATTGTCGTGGGTTAGAACAATATCCGGTTTCTTGAAAACGATGCTTCCTCTTTCAGCATCAAATATTTTCTCTGCAAAAGTACTTCCTGCCATAATGTATTTATTTAAAGATAATTGAAATTGAAATTTTGTTTAAATCTAATACTGCAAACCTACATATTTTTTTAATAAAAAATAAACCATAAACAAAAAAACATAGAAGTTTTTCAAGAAATTAATTAGTATCTGATTATTTTATTTGAATCTACTTAAAAGTATAAACAAAAAAAAGAGGTTGAATCAAATGTAATTGATTCAACCTCTTTTTTAGAGTTAAAAAGAATTATTTTTTAACTTCAACTTTTTTTACTTCAGCTTTTTTAGCTTCTTTTTTTGCTTTTGCATCAGTTTTTACTTCTTTTGCTTCAACTTTAGCTTCTTTAGCTTCAGCTTTAACTTCAGCTTTTTTAGCTTCTTTTTTAGCTTTTACTTCTGTTTTAGCTTCTTTTACTTCTGCTTTAACTTCTTTTTTAGCTTCTTTTTTAGGAGTTTGTGGAGTTTGAGCATTAAGTGTTAAACCGCATACTAAAGCAATCGCTGTTGCAAATACAAATACTTTTTTCATTTTTTTAATTTTTAGATGATTTTTAATTATTTAATTTTAACTCTGCAAAAGTACTCTCATTTAAATACACAAGTATTATTTAGGCGTTAAAATTTGTTAAAAAGAGATTAAAATCTCAAATTAATTCCTGCCATGCAATTTCTTCCTGCCTGAGGAAAGTATCCATCCATAACTTCGTGCTTATTATTACTGTAGTATCTGTACACCCAAGCATTGGTTTCATAGTTGACATTCAGCACATTATTAAGTATAAAAAATAAATTTATTTGTTTAATAAATTTTGTTTCAATACTATAGTTCAGTCTTAGGTTGTTTACTAAATAAGCTTTTAGTTTTCTATCTTCGCTGGAAGTATTATCGATATATTGTTTTCCGACATATTTGCTCATCCAACTTATATCAAATCTTTTAAAGAAATTATAGGTAAACTGATTATTTGCAATTATTTCCGGTGAAAAACTAAGATTGGTTTCGCCAAGATAGTTGGTGCGTTGTATTCCGTTGTCCCAATCATCGACATATTCGGTAAAATCCTTAATCTTATTTTTACTCAAAGCTAGATTTGCTTCCCATTTCAATGACTTGATAACTTTAGCTCCTGCTGAAATTTCAATTCCCATGCGGTAGCTTTTAGGTACATTAACCATCACTGCATCGCCAACATCATTGATTTCACCGGTTAATGCCAATTGATTGTCGTAATTCATCAAAAACAGATTTGATTTCAAATAAAAATTATTCTTTTTCAGGCTATAACCTAACTCAATATTTTGCATGGTTTCGTGCACCGGAAAAGCTTTTGACGGATCGGCATCCACAAAATTGCTTCTGCTGGGTTCACGATTGGCAATAGCAAAAGAAACATACAAATTGCTATAATTATTCAACTGATAGTAAACACCAAACTTGGGATTAAAGAAGTTGAATTCATGGTTTTGCTGTAAGAAAGCCAAATCATCATCAACCCCTCTTATTTTATAATAGATGGTTCTTAATTGCAAATCGGCATAAAAACTCCACTTTTCGGTAAGTTGGTAATTTATTTTTGAATAGATATTAAAATCAGTTTTTAAGCCTTGGTTGCGGTACCATTCATAATTTAAAGGATGATTGCCATTGTATTGCATCCAGGTAATATTTCCTAAATGATCGCCTATATAACGATTCCATGCGCCACCTATAACAGCCGATATTTGCTTATGATTATCATAATTAACGGCAAAAGTGTAGCCGTAAAAATCGTTATCTAATATCTTTCGGCGAATTAAATCGGTGTATTTAATGGTATCGTGAGCAGTATATACATTGTCGAGTCCATACTTGCTGTATTCTTCCTGAGATTTGTATTCTTCATAATATCCATAACCCTTTGTGTAGTGCAAAGCGGCATTCAGATTCCAGTTTTTATTGATTTCATGCGAAATAAGCATTTGATAATTATCTTGCTGGTAATTATCTGTTTGATTATTGTAATATTTAATATTTCCGTTGGCATCGTAATATTCGCCCATGCTGTTGTAGGTTCTGTTGGTGTCAATAATATTGGAAGGAATACCATTCCATGCCTGATAGGTTTTTTCTTTTCCCGAAAAGCAAAGCAGTTTTACGATGGTTTTCTTGCCATAGTATGCAGCAGACAAATAAAACGAATGCAATTCAGAGCTTGCTCTGTCAATAAAGCCATCGGAAGAAATTTTTGACAAGCGTCCGTCGAATGCCCATTTATTATCAATTAATCCTGTGCCAAAGCTAACGGTATGTTTCAATGAGTTGAAAGAACCCGCAGCATTATTGATTTCGGCATAGGGTTTTTGATTGATGTTTTGTGTTTGAAAATTAATACTTGCACCAAAAGCACCTGCACCATTTACTGATGTTCCTACGCCACGCTGAATTTGCAAATTATCAATGGAAGAAGCAAAATCGGGCATATCTACAAAATAAACAGAGTGTGACTCGGCATCATTCAACGGAATACCGTTTACCATTACATTGGTGCGGGTTAAATCGCTGCCTCTTATACGAATGCCGGTATAGCCAATTCCGGCACCTGCATCGGATGTTACCACTACCGATGGTGTTTGCTCCATCAAATAAGGAATATCTAAACCTGTATTTGTTTTCGCAATTTCTTCTTTAGTGATGTTTTGGTAAGTAGTGGGTGTTTTTTCACCTGCTCTGGTAGATCTGATGATTACTTCGTCCTGCATAATAGGACTGATTTGCAATTTGATTTCCAACTGCAAATTGGCATCTATAGTAATGGTTCGGATATCGGCCAGATAACCAATGTAGGAAGTAGTAATTTGGTATTCACCTTTCTTTAATCCCGCAATGGTAAACTTGCCTTGATGATCGCTTACCACTGCTTTGTAATTGTTTGTAAGCACAATGTGTGCTCCCGGCAATTTTTCGCCGGTAGTAACATCTGTAACACTTCCGTTTACAGCAAACTGACTCCATGCCATAAAAGGCAGGATAACTGCAATACTCATTGCAATCCATTTTCTTTTCATTTTTGTATTATTTTTAGTTAAACTTTTTTGAATGGTAATAGGGAAAAGAACCATTCGTTTATAAAGTTTACCCTAAATTCCCTCCGCCGGCACTACCCGGTTCAGGTTCAATGGGTATGATCTCAGCCCGTTATATTGGGGCACCCCTATTAGTTCATGCAGCAAAAGTATATATTTTTTTAATATACGCTGCTAATTTCTTTCAGAAAATATTGAGATTTTTATTTAACAAAAACCCAAGGCATCTTACAGCCTTGGGATATGCTATATATATTGTTGGGAACTGCGTACCCGACGGGTTAGTAAACAATATTAGTCAAACTTTATTGTCTTTAAATATTTTATTTTACTTAGTTTAAATGATTTCAATTCTTTTATGTCTGTCATGGTGAAGGACAGTTCGAAGCATATTTCTTGTCCTGGTATTTTAGTGTCTCCTTGGAAAATGTTTAACATACTAAAATAAAACGAGCTTTTATTATTTGTCTTGTTAATCATTTTAACAGAGTCAGCATTTAATGTGAATGGTTGCTCCAAAACTAATTGTCCAAAACTGTCAAGGTCGCTAAGTCCTATAAAATCTGAAGTTGAAATGATTTTATGTTTAAACAATTTTGTCAAAAGACTGTAATCAGAGGAGTCTGTGTCAAGCAAGTGAACAAAACCTATTTGATTATTATTATAACTAAAAATTTCATGAACATCTGACCATGGATTAATTTCATATGGATGGTCTTTTGAATGCTGACCAAATGAAACATTTGTCATTAATAGTATTAATAAAATATTTATTATTGATCTCATAATATTACTGCTAACCTGTTTAAATATACATCTTTTCCCTAATAAGGTGTACAAAGTCATCCAAAATAGTATGCTTTTCGTACCTTTAGTACATATATTTATTCTACAAATATAATAATAATTCTTTCATCTTATTATTATATTTTTTAACAAAAAAACCCAAGGTGTTTTACTGTCTTAAGTATTAGCGAAAAAATATATAATCGCAAACAACTGAAATACAAGCCTTATTATTTGCTGAATGACCATACGTGAGTGACGTATATATATTCCGCAACTGCGGGATGACTACCAGTGAGTGACGTATATATATCCCGCAACTGCGGAACGACTACCAGTGAGTGACGTATATATATCCTGCAACTGCGGAACGACCATACGTGAGTGACGTATACCTATTCTGCAACTGCAGAACGACTACCAGTAAGTCACGTATACTTATCCCGCAACTGCAGAATGACTACCCGTAAGTCATGGGTATATATCCCGCAAAAAATGGATAGGGTGTGGAAGGAGGAGAAAGGTTGAAAAGTAGTTTATTCTCTTTTTGTAATTAGAAGCCTGCTTGTAGTAATGTGGTGTTATGCGTTAATGCTTACTTTTCTATTGTTTAATAAACTTTTGTGTTGATAGTAAATTGTTTTTACAGTGAATAAAATATAATCCAATTGGCAAGTTTGCAATATTAAGTTCAACTGCATCTGTTATTGCAATTTCTTTTATTAATAAACCTATTGAATTATAAATTTCAATTTGTTGTTTATCGCTCTGTTTGTGCCAAAAAGAAATGTTCAAGGTTACTGTAGCAGGGTTTGGGTATATTGAAAAGCCAGTTTCTTTGGTCTGCTGATTAATATCGTTTGATGGATTACATTCTAAACCTTTTGCTATAAGCTTGGTGTTAGCTTGTTGGATTGATGTTGTTAGCGAAGCATCCGAAATGTCAGCACCATATATCTCGAGGTATCGCATACCATAGCTTAATCCTTTATTAACTGACGAATCTAAAACAATTGCTTTTGTGTTTGGTAAAATACCACAAGGGTTCATACGTGTTGGACCGTCTTGTACACTCCAAAGCATTTGTGCCCCAGTTCGGCAATGGTTTTGCTGCATAATATACCATTGGCTTCCTGAACTAACTGATGAGGGTGGATTACATGCCGAAATATCTTCACGAAACAAACCAAATCTATCTGAATAGTTCGTTATTCCATAATTACAATAAATAGTGGCAAGATAGTTTCTCGCTTGCCCTGTTGCATTCGGTTGAAATATTACATAGTCAACCGAACACCATAAAGGAGTACTTGGGAATAATGCCATATAATAATCTGTTATATGGTTCATCAAAAGCCCCAGCGTATCCGCATTATAATTGTATGCAGTCCAAAATGGCTGTTTTATTAAAAGAGTTGTGTCAGTAAGTACAGTATCTGGCAAACCTCTTGAGAATGCAACACCAATGGCATTTATATATGATACTGTGGGATTGGAGGAATATTTTACAGCCAGCTGTTGAAGTAAGTTTTTGTATCTAATCACATAAATACTATCCCAAGGCAACACATTTGAAACAATGTGTCCGTATGTTGAGTGTGCTGTGTTTTTATCGATATAATAATATTGTTGCACTCCAATGCTGTCAAGCCAATGAGGAACACCTAATGGTTGTAATGAAATTTTTTTATTATAAGTAATAGCTTTCGTAATTTCACCATCAATAAAAGTCCAATTGAAGTTATTAGGTGTAGGTTCTAAAACGTCCCACGTAAAACGAACTACTACTCCATTTATATTTGGATTGCTATAATTAGTAATACTAATTGGAATATTAGCAGTTCCTAAATAATAAACACCGCTTTCTCCAGTAAATTGTGCTTCTGTATTAATTGAAATTAATAAGCAGAGTATTAGGAAAAGTTTATGCATAGTGTTTTTATTATTTAGTATAATAAAAATAAATTTTGTTTGTCTATTAAGTTAGCACATCTTTCAGCATAACATTCCACAGTTTGCTGTCTGGTGGAGAGTGAATAGTTCCTTTCCTATCAGCTTGCTAAATTAGTTTATTTTCTTTTTTGTTTTTATACTTTGCTTGATAATTGATGTATGCCGATGCTTAATTTTGATTGTTTTTTTTCTAAAAGGTGATAGTGGATTATTTATGAATATTCTTGTCGTAACCATTCCTGCTGGGTCTTCAATATCAAAAAGAATGATATTTTCTTTTTCATCATTTTCAAATTCTTCTGCCTTATAACATATTGCAGGATTTTTTATGTCTTTTAAATAAAGTGAATCATTAATATAAACTTTTCGAAAATGCTTTTTAATATAAGCTTGATCTCCAATTCTATTATATTCTTTTTCTGCTTTTTCATCATCATATATGTTAATAGGATTCATTCCACTAAACTCAATAGAATGGTCAGGATAATAATTTATAAACTTAAAGGCTTTTAGTGTATCTTCAATTTCCTTATCAAGAGTGTCATTTTGAGTAAATGCATATTGAAAATTACCAAACATACCCGGTATCATACTAGCTGATGGAGTAAGTGGAAATTGCCATTCCCAAACAGGTGTTGCATATATTTCTTTCCAGTGATTTTTCTCAAGTGTGTAGATGTAAGCATGATTTAAGTTTGACATATCAGACCATTGTTTTACCACAAGCAATTCATCTTTCCCATCTAAATTAATATCACCACAATTCTCAATATAATGAAACCCCAATTGACCACCAATTAGTTTAATATTTAATTTCCTCCATTCAATAAAAGATATTTTATTAAGATATTCGTTTATAAAAACCATATCAAAATATTCAAAATTTGTATCTGGGTTATCATAATATTTAGGTGCTTCATTTTGAAAAGTTGAGTCTGTATATCTTTCATAGAGAGTATCTGTAATATGGTCACCATTAAAATCACCCGACACAACAAAACGATAACCTAAGATAGGTATAGAATTTTTTAATAGTGTATCCAACTTTAATTTAAGAGAATCAACAATTAATAATGGTTTTACCGGAATATTATTAGCTTTCACTTTTTTTACTTTCTGCTGTGCAATAATTTGTTCATTATTTAAAAAGATTAAAATTAAAATTATTAAATATATTCGTAGTTTCATATAATAATTGATGAAGTTATGGGTACTGCTTTTACTTTAAGAAAGTCATTTCCACATAAACCGGCAAATGATCGGAAGGGTATCGGCAATCTTTTGAATCGCTTAATACCGCATACTTATCTACACGAATTCTTTTTTTATCGGTAAATACATAATCGAGTAATTTTACCACAGGTTTATCAAATTCAAAACCATTAAAACTGCCATCAGGTCCAAAAACAATACCTTGGCATACCTGTTTTGAGTTGTTTAAGGTTTCCGAAATATATTTAACGGCATCGGTAGTGGGCTCCGAATTAAAATCGCCCATCAGAAAAACGGGATTATTGGTTTTGTTTAGCGATTTTATTCTGGCAATTATTAATTTGGCACTGTTGTTTCGCGAAAGCTCGCCAAGATAATCCAAATGGGTATTAAAAACCCAAAATTGTTGTTTTGTATTTTTACATTCCAACAGTGCATAAGTGCATACCCTGTTTAAGGCAGCATCCCAACCTTTGGAAACCACATCGGGTGTTTCGGAAAGCCAGAAAGTAGATTGCTTTATCAGCTTAAACTTTTTGGTATTATAAAAAATAGCCGAATGTTCTCCTTTTTTTTGTCCATCGTCTCTGCCAACACCCACATAATTATAGCATACAAGTGAGCTATCAATATATTTTAATTGATGCTCCAAACCTTCCTGAACACCAAATATATCAGGCGCATAAAACTTAAGCTGGGTACAAAAATAATCTTTGCGTTTGCTCCATGCATTTAAACCATCATCGGGATTGTCGTACCTTATATTATAGGTCATCACTTTTATTGTTTGGCTGTTAGATAGGATTGAACAACCTAAAAACAATACAATTAATACTATTATTTGTGTCAGCTTTTTCATTTGTTTTTTATTTTATTTGTTATAATGGAAAGTATTTAAGAATGATACATTGTATGTATAAACTATTTTTTATTTACAAATGTAATGTTATTATTTCAAAGATCACTAAAGAATAGAGATATTTTAAATCTTAACCGAAGGGATTAGAGCTAAAAAGCGTCTATTTTTCCTATGTAAAGTTTTGTATTATTCATTTTAATATTATAACATTTTATCAAAATTTTATAACATTGTAATTGTAAAGTTTTGCTAATATTGCATACTAATTATATTAAAAAACTTATTTTTGTCAGAAATAAAACAAATAACTTTATAAAGTATAAATTGTTGAGTTTAATAACTAAATCCATAAATGCTGAAACTTAAAACACTATTTCCTCATTATATAGGTAGCTTATTGAATAGCTATTCGCAGATTTTTTTTTCAAAAAACACAATCTTTGCTTGTTTCTTAGTTGTTGTTACTTTTTTTGATTTTTATGCAGGTTTAAGTGGTATAATTGCTGTAACAATTTCCAATACAACTGCCTATTTAATTGGCTTCAACCGTCACAATATCAGCTCTGGTTATTATGGTTTCAATAGCTTATTGGTAGCTTTAGGATTGGGTGTTTATTATGAGCCGAATATGCAGTTTTTTATGATTTTGTTTTTTGCATCTTTGCTTACATTATTAATTACAGTTTCATTAGAAGGAGTTGTTGGAAAATATGGTTTGCCGTATTTAAGCATTTCTTTTTTATTGGTAATTTGGATGGTAACTTTGGCTGCAAGAGAATTCAAATCGCTCACCATAAGCGAAAGAGGTATCTATCCACTAAATGAAATGTATACTATTGGAGGATTTACACTGGTTAATATTTACAATTGGTTTGAAAACCTGAATCTACCTGATTATATTATTTTATATTTCCGTTCGTTGGGTGCTATTTTCTTTCAATATCATTTGGTTGCAGGTTTATTGATTGCATTGGGCTTGGTAATATACTCCCGTATTGCATTTTTATTATCGGTTGTGGGTTTTGGATCAGCTTATATCTTTTATCAAATAATTGGTGGAAATATTACTGAATTGAGTTATGGATATATTGGGTTTAATTATATACTCTCAGCTATTGCCATTGGCGGTTTTTTTATAGTATCTTCTAAATATTCGTTTTTATGGGTTTTGCTCTTGGTGCCTATAATCTCTGTTATTCTTTCCAGTACCAATGCCTTATTATCAATATTTCAACTTTCAATATTTTCACTGCCTTTTAATTTAGTAGTACTTCTTTTTTTATACATCCTTAAATTTAGAGAACGATTTTATTTAAAGCCTGAAATTGTTAGTATCCAGCAGTTTTCACCTGAAAAGAACTTATATACTCAAAAAAACAATTTAGGTCGGTTTAGTAACTCATATATTATTCCAATATCTTTACCCTATTGGGGCGAATGGAAGGTTACCCAAGCACATAATGGTAAAATAACACATAAAGCTGAATGGAAACATGCCTGGGATTTTGAAATTGCAGATGAATCCGGCAAAATGTTCATGGGGTCAGGTTTAAGCTGTTCTGATTACTATTGCTACAACAAACCACTCGTAGCCCCCGCAGCCGGTTGGGTAGAACAAATTATTGATAATATTGATGATAATAACATTGGTGATGTAAACACTGAAGAAAATTGGGGTAATACTATTATTATTCGACACACAGATTTATTATTCAGCAAAATATGTCATATCAAAAAAGAAAGTTTCAAGGTAAATATAGGTGATTATGTAAAAAAAGGTGATATCATTGCTTATTGCGGAAACTCAGGCAGATCGCCCCAACCTCATGTACATTTCCAATTGCAGGCGACACCTTATGTTGGTTCCAAAACACTTGATTATCCTTTAGGGCATTATATATTGCACAACAACGGAAAATATGAATTAGCATCTTATCAAAAGCCAAAAGAAAATGATACAATTCTAAATATTGAAAAAAATCAATCGTTATACAAAGCTTATCATTTTATTCCTGGGCAGCGTATCGCATTTATTGTTTTTAATAAAAAAAACGATAAAGAAAAAGAATTTTCATTTGAAATACAAGTTGATAGTTACAATCAATCCTTTATGTTTTGTGAAACAACAGCCGCAAAAGCTTATTTTTACAATGATGGAAGTTTTCATTATTTTACTCATTACGAAGGGAGTAAAAATTCCTTACTCTACTACTTTTATTTAGCAAACTATAAAGTGATGAACGGTTTTTATAAAGATTTAATCATTGAAGACAATTACCCTTTACATATAACTAGTAATCCTTTAATATTAATTATTCAGGATTTTATAGCTCCATTTTATATTTTTATGAAATCGAAATTTCAAATAAATTATTTATCTAAAAAAGACGACTTTTCAAATAGTGATATAGAATTAGAATCAAAAACGACAATAAAAATCGGAAGAATTATTACGAAACAGTTACAATTTAATATTTTGATAAAAGATAATTATATTGATAAAATGATAGTTGGAGAAGGCGATAGAAGTTTTACAGCCCATCGAATAAAAAAAGAAAGAGAATAAATTAATACGAATTTAATTGGTGAAAACATATAGAATAACAGTAGTTATAATGAGTTTTATGCTACTTATCAATTATTACAGTTTTGCTCAAAATACAACAGAAAATATTGAAAAAAAAACTTTAGAATTGTTTCAGAACAAACAATACAAAAGGCTTATTTATGTTGGAGAAAATGCTATCAAAAACAATACAGACTATTTTTTCTTGCGTTTTCGCATTGGTGTTGCCTATTTTGAATTAAAAAATTATCGTATGGCGACTTATCATTTAGAAAAAGCGTTAGTTTTTAACTCCGATGATGCATCTGAATTAGAGTATCTTTACTATGCATATATACTTTCAGGAAGAAATAGTGAAGCAAACTTATTAGCCTCTGAGTTTCCTGATTATTTAAAAGAAAAAATCAATTTTAAACAAAAATATATAAATAGTATTTATTTTGAAGGAGGACCTTCAATCAGCAATAATATATCTAAAAATGCTTCTATAGATATAAATGATACCGCAAATATATATGGTGAAAATGACTTGAATGACAAGATGATATATGTTCATTTTGGCTTGAAACATGATCTTTTACCTCGCTTAAGTATTTACCATGGGATAAGCAATCTTGCTATCTCAAAACGTAAATCGTTTAAATATAATGACTATTCTAATGCTGCTAATATAAAAGGTATAGAAAAAGATACTAATTTTAATTATACTGTACATCAGTTGGAATATTACATAAACGCTGATATTCAATTAAAAAATGGAATAAAATTAACTCCGGCATTTCATTTTATTCATGTTGAGAATAACAGTATAGAATATTCTTATGATTCAATCACCCATATAGGGACTTTTATAACCAGTTCTTTAAATTTTAATAATTACGTTGCTTCTTTAAGTCTCTCAAAAGAATATAAAAAAGCTACATTTAGCTTATCGACTGCTTTTTCGAACCTTAATTCGGCAAAACAATTCCAGGGAGGAGTAGACATTACATATTTCCCTTTTGGAAATCTTGATTTATACAGCAGTACAAATCTAACTCTTTTTTTTCAGAAACAAACAGGAAGTAATGCAAAAGAAAGCCGCATTATCTTCGACCAGTTGATAGGAATGAAACTATTGCCAAAACTATGGACAGAAGCTTCCTTAACATTAGGGAATCTTGCAAACTATAATGAAAAAAATGCGTTTATAGTTTACAATATTGCAGATAAAATAAATTTAAAAACAGGAATTTCGTTTATTTATGCAATGTCTTCAAAAATTGAATTATCTTTGAGATACCAATTACTAAAACGAGAGAATACATATATATCATATCAAACAAAAGATATAATAAATACAAATACGACAAATTATCAAAACAATACCTTAATAGGAGGAATAAAATGGAAACTTTAAAAAGAACAATTGCAGTAGGCTTTATCGCCTTTTTTATTACTAATATTAGTTTTGCTCAAAACTATAAAGAAATTCAGGATGCTTTTGCATTAAGTTATCAGCATGAAACCAAAGCTGAATATCCAAAAGCTATTGATGCGTTAAAAAAAGTATATGACGAAAAATCTTATGAAATTAATTTACGTTTGGGCTGGTTAACTTATATGTCCGGTTTGTTTACTGAATCATCTGCATACTATCAAAAAGCTATAAAAATAATGCCACTATCTATCGAAGCTAAATTAGGATTTGTAAACCCTGCAGCTGCATTGGGAAATTGGGAGCAAGTTAAAACACAGTATATTGAAATTCTAAAAACGGATCCTAAAAACTACACTGCAAATTATAGAATGGGTTTAATTTTTTACGGCAAGAAAAACTATATGTCGGCTGTAAAATACTATGAAACATTAACCAACCTCTATCCTTTTGATTATGATTCAATGATTATGTATGCATGGTGTAATTATTTTTTGCAAAAAACGCGTGAAGCCAAAGTATTATTCAACAAAACACTTATGAATAAACCTAATGATGCTTCTGCACTAGAAGGATTGAGTTTAATAAAATAATTTATAGAATAGAAATTCAAAACGTGAAAATATATAAACCCTGTAAATAAAATATTTGCAGGGTTTTATTTTTACAAATCAACATAAATTAAATTAATTTATTTAAAATAATGAATAAATTTTCTCTTTGACTCGCTTGTAAAAACTTCATTAAAAACTAATTCATAAAATTACCAAGTCAATAAATCGCTAATTAATATTGTTACCTACAAACTATTGCTTAATTTTGTAAAAATTAAATCAAAAGCTAAATGCGTACCGAAAAAGATTTTATTGGAAGCAAAAAAATACCTAAAAATGCGCTTTATGGAATACAATCATTGCGAGCAAAGGAAAACTTTCCCGATGATACTCGTTTTGACAAAAATTGGTATCAGGCCGTTGGTGAAGTAAAACAAGCTTGTTTCATCACTTACAAAAGCTTTTCGCAAGCATTATTGTCAAAATATAAAACTGAAAAAATTCCTTTTCCTTTAATACCTGATAAAATTCTTGATGTATTGATTGATGCAGCAACAGAAATATCAAAAGGTAAATATTTTGAAGATTTTATCGTTCCAGCCATACAAGGAGGTGCAGGTACCAGCATCAATATGAATATAAATGAAATTATTGCCAATGTTGCACTTCAAAAACTTGGGCAAACCATCGCCAATTACAAGTTGATTGATCCCATTGAGCATGCTAATATCTATCAGTCTACTAATGATGTTATTCCCACTTCATTAAAAATTGCAATAATGCATTTATTGACAGATTTAGAAAAAAGCATCAATCATTTGAGATCAAAAGTCGAAGAAACAGAAGCAACTACCAGAAACGACCTTCGCATAGCCTATACCCAAATGCAGGAAGCTGTTCCTTCTTCATATAGTAAGCTTTTCAGCACATATTGTGAAGCCCTTTCAAGAGACTGGTGGAGAGTTTCAAAATGTTTTGAGAGAATTAAAGTGGTAAACCTTGGTGGAAGTGCTGTTGGAACTGGCATTGGCGTTCCACGATTCTTTATAATGGAAGTTGTAGGACAACTTCAAAAAATAACGAATCTACCGATAAGCCGTTCTGAAAATCTTCCAGATGCTACCAGTAATCTTGATAGCTTTGTGGAAGTACATGCAATTTTGAAAGCACATGCTGTTAATCTTGAAAAAATCTGTGCAGACATCCGATTATTGGCTTCAGATATTTCGATAAATAAAGAGTTTAGTATCCCTCAAAAACAAATGGGAAGTACTATTATGCCTGGCAAGGTAAATCCTGTTATCATTGAATTTGTAATCAGTGTAGCTCAAAAGATTTATGCTAATGACCTACTTATAACAAGCTTATCTGCCAGAGGTTGTCTTGATTTAAATGCTTATCTTCCTGTAATCGGCCATGCAATGCTCGAAAGTATCCGTTTACTGATAGCAGCAGATCAAACCATTTGTGATAATATTTTTGATGGTTTTAAGATTCATAAAGAAATAGCGCAACAAAGACTGTTTAAAAGTCCAGCTATAACTACGGCTCTTTCTATATATATTGGTTATCATAAAGCTTCTGAAATAGCAAAACTCATGAAATCCGCAGGTATTGACATTTTTGAGGCTAATGAGCAATTAGCATTTATTGACAACGAAAAACTTAAACAAATACTGAAGCCAGAGAATCTGCTAAAGACAGGATTTTCAATTAATGATTTGATGAAATAAACATGAGCAAAGGAAAAGATGCTAAGCCGCATATAGGAATTTTCGGCCGTCGGAATAATGGAAAAAGTTCATTAATCAATTTACTTGCCGGGCAGGAAATTGCAATTGTATCTGAATATGCCGGTACAACTACCGACCCTGTAAAAAAATCAATGGAAATTAATGGTCTGGGGCCTGTTATATTGATAGATACTGCCGGAATTGATGATGTGGGCGAATTAGGGCTTAAACGTATTACAAAAACAAATGAAGCATTAAAAACCGTTGATTTAGCAATATTACTCATTGCCGGCAATATTTTCGGAGATGAAGAAACTAAACTCATTGCATCTTTCACCGAATATGCAATTCCTTATTTTGTCGTTCATAATAAATCAGATAAGGAAAGTTTAAAATCTGAACTTGAAACCAAATTAAAACAGGATTTTCAGCTAAAGGTTATTGATTTCAGTGCTATTTTTCCTGTCAATAAAGAACTGATTATCTCTGCCATTCAAAAATTAATGCCTGAAACAGCTTATCGTTCTCAATCTCTAATCGGTGATTTAATCTCTTATGGAGATACTGTTTTACTGATTACACCTATAGATATTGAAGCTCCTGAAGGCAGGCTTATTTTACCTCAAGTACAACTTATAAGAGATATACTTGATAACGATGGAATAGCTGTAGTTTGCAAAGAAAGAGAAGTTGATTCGTATATTCGCACCATGTTTCCAAAACCAAAACTTGCAATTTGCGACAGTCAGGTTTTTCTAAAAGCCGATGCTTCCGTTGCAAAAGATATTCCATTAACTAGTTTCAGCATTATACTTGCACGTCAGAAAGGTGATTTTGAGAATTATGTAAAAGGAACACCTCAACTTGCTAGATTGAAAGATAATGATAGAGTTTTAATCCTGGAATCCTGCACTCATCATGTTTCCTGTGATGATATTGGCAGAATGAAAATTCCACGCTGGTTGACTAATTTTTCAGGAAAAAAATTAGAATATGAAGTAGTAACGGGTTTAAGTAAATTACCACGCGATATAAGTGAATATGCTATTGTAATTCAATGCGGGGGTTGTGTTCTTACACGAAAACAAATAATCAATCGGTTAAAACCAGCTATAGATGCAGGTATACCTGTTACAAATTATGGTATGGCAATTGCTTTTGTACATGGAATTTACGACAGAGCTATTTCTCCATTTCTAAAAAAGGAACAAACTGCTACTGATTATTTATAATAATTCCTGTTACAAAGCTAAAACTATTAGCTATCTGACATTTTAAATGCGAATACTTGAATTAAATAATCTTTCATTATAAAACCAAAAAGCCATTCTCTCAAATAGAAAGAATGGCTTTTTTATGCATCTGTTATTTATAATTATATAAATTTCAATTCTTTTAAACAAAAATGTATTTTTTCAAATGTACGTTCGATATCGTTGTCTAATCCAACAGAAAATCTTACTAAACCTTCGCTTAATCCCATTTCTTTTTGGGTTTCTTCAGGAACTTCTGATGAAGTACTTTTTCCTGAATTGCTGAATAATGTTTTAAAATAACCTAAACTAACTGCTAAATAGCCAACACCTTGTTTTTGCATCATTTCCATTAATAATGATGCTCTTTCGGCTGTTTGCATATCTATTGCAATCATACCTCCATAACCAAACTCAGAGT
Organism: Bacteroidota bacterium; assembly: GCA_013377005.1. Lineage (GTDB taxonomy): Bacteria > Bacteroidota > Bacteroidia > Bacteroidales > JACABE01 > JACABE01. Next base: position 3,642 of record JACABE010000040.1, on the reverse strand, counting down.
TCATGATTTTTTTCATAATTTCATGACCTTTACATTCGGGCATTCCTGTATAAAGATATTTTAATCCTATTTCTTTGAATTTTACGGCAAGATACATTGCATTGGCGCTGTGCTGTTTCATGCGAATATGTAATGTATGCATATTTTTTAAGATGCTTGATGAACGCAATGGATCGAGAACCGGCCCTAATAACATTGCAGTTCCTGTATTAACATCACTCAATGAATTAATGTATTCTGCAGTTCCGCATATTGCACCTGCTACACAATCATTTTTGCCATTTATAAATTTTGTCATACTATAAACTACAATGTGCGCTCCATGTTTAACTGGAGTTACAATCATGGGTGTAAAAGTATTGTCGACCATTAATTTTGCGCCAACAGTATCGGCTATTTTTGACAACTCAGGTAAATCCGAAATGTTTAACATTGGATTTGTCATGGTTTCGGTATAGATAATTTTTGTATTTGGACGCATAGCTTTTCTAACTTCATCCAGATTGGTAATATCAACGAAAGTTACGTCAATTTTAAACTTAGGAAGATAGTTCTTTAGAAATGCAAATGTGCCACCGTAAGTAGTAATGCTTGATACAATATGATCACCACTGCTTACTAATTGCAAAATAGCTGAAGTAATGGCTCCCATACCTGATCCTGTTACCCATGCAGCTTCGGTGCCCTCCATAGCAGCCAAAGCATCGGCTAAATATTTATTGCTTGGATTCCAATGACGTGAATAAAGAAAGCATCCTTCGGTTTCGCCATGAAAGGTATCGACCATGGTTTTGGCTTCCATAAATGAATAAGTTGCAGAATCTGTTATAGAAGGATTAACATCCCCAAATTCGCCAAATTGTAATAAATCCTGAATGTTGCTTGCCGGATCAAATTTTTTCATTTTACTTTATTTTTATTGTTTTCCTTTGTTAATCAAATCAGAGTATTTGTAAAAATATTCTGTAAATGAAGTGTGTGTTTATGAAGCAAAATTATATTTTTTTAGCGGATAAGCAATGAAGTTTGGGGATATTTTAAATATTAAAATTTTATTTTCTGTAATCTATTATGCTGAAATACATTCACAGAATGAAAGGTTTGAAACATTTCTATAAACCAATTGTTTTCTTGTAGAAAAAAGGGATAGAAGTATTGATTGAAAAGATTGCTTCTGATAACCTTTGCAATATTTAATCATTAAATAAATAATTATAATTTTAAAAATATGAAAACAAAAATCATCTTCGTTTCTTTATTAATAATTTCATTGGGTTTATTTGCTCAAGGCAAAAAGAAAAATCTTTATAGCTTTGAAGTTAGAACTATTGATGGTAAAAATTTTAATTTATCTTCGCTGAAAGGCAAGAAAGTTTTAGTTGTAAACACTGCTTCGAAATGTGGGTTAACGCCTCAGTACAAAGAATTGGAAGAGCTTTATAAAACGTATGGTGGCGAAAGATTTACTATTATTGGGTTTCCTGCCAATAACTTTTTGAGCCAGGAGCCCGGAACCAATGAAGAAATCAAGGCTTTTTGCGAAAAGAATTATGGCGTTAGTTTCCAAATGATGGAAAAAATATCGGTGAAAGGCAATGATATTAATCCTTTGTACAAATGGTTGACTTCGAAAACTGAAAATGGAGTAATGGATGCTGATGTTCAGTGGAATTTCCAGAAGTTTATGATTGACGAAAACGGAAACTTGGTCGACATGGTTGCTCCTAAAGAAAGTCCGATGAGCGATAAAATTATTAATTGGATTAAAACTGCTAAATAAAAAAGCTGTTAAGGTTTTTAACTATGTTTAAAAAGCGATATTATCACTGCCCACATTGATAATATCGCTTTTTTTATGAATCGGAATGATGTAAATGCTTAATTGTTTTGCTTTGCCAAACATAAATCTTTGAGTGCACTTTTGAGTGTGGGAAAGATGAATTGATAACCTGCTGTTTGAATTTTGCCGGATGATATGCGGCTTCCTTTTAAGAGTATTGCCGACATTTCACCAAACAATATTTTCATTGCAATGGCAGGAATATTAAAATACCAAAAGGGCTTGTTTAATGTTTGAGCCAGGGTAAGTGTAAATTCTTTGTTTGTTTGATGTTCGGGTGCTACTGCATTGTACGCTCCGCTCATTTGATTGTCTTCAATGGCTTTGATATAAATACCACACAAATCGTCGATGTGTATCCATGGAAGATATTGCTTTCCGCTGCCTATAGCCGAAGCTATTCCTATTTTCACTGGGATTATCATTTTAGCTAAGGCTCCTCCCTCGCTGGTGAGTACTACGCCGGTTCTGATTTTAACGGTTCTGATGCCTGATGTTTCAAATTTATCGGCAGCTTGCTCCCATTGCCGGCAGGTTTCGCCTAAGAAGTCATCGGCGGGAGCATCGGTTTCGGTAAAAACTTTGCTTGAAGTAATGCTTCCGTAATAGCCAATTGCCGAAGCGGATATAAATGCTTTGAGGTTGGGGTTTGTTTGTTTTACGTTTTCAAATAATGAGGCGATGGTAGTAACACGACTGTCGATAATGAGTTGTTTTCTTTTTTTGCTCCATCTTTGCTGGCTAATGTTGGCTCCTGAAAGATTGATAATATAATCGGCATTGGCAATGGCTTCACTGTCTATTGTTTGTTTGTCGGATTGCCATGCAATGGAAGATATGTGGGTATCGTGTTTTTGTATTCGGCTTAGTATTGAAACGTGGTAATCTTTTTGCTTGAGCTTTTTGCTCAGATACCTGCCTACCAAGCCGGTTCCGCCACTAATTACTACTGTTTTCATTACAATTAATTGTTCTAGTTTGTGCAAATATAATCTTTTTAATTGATTATATATAAAACAGATGAAAGCGAAAAAAAGTGTATCAGAAACAAAATAATCTTTTGATGATTTATAATTAAAAATTATTACATTTGTCGGGAATAAATATGGCACTTGTCATACCTATCCACCCAAAATGGAGTGCTTTGTATGAGTTTGTCAAACATATATTCAAGTTTGCAGAATATTAAAAATCCAACAGATGGTTTTGATTTGTAGATTTAAGTATAAAAGGTGTAGCAGTCTACCCAAAAACAATGAATAGCTCACCACAAAGGTGAAGCAAGAAACAAGTTAGCAACCATATTAAAATGACAACAACGATCGCATATATATTTGGAATCACGGTTACTTTGACATACATCTTTATGTCTTTTATAAGCCGGACAATGAGTGAGAAGAGATATCGATTTAGATTGATCTTTTCAGGAGTATGTTTATTGTTCGGATTGACTTTAGACTATTTGAAAATATTCGACAAACCATTTGGATTTCTTGTTATATGTGGACTTGCTCCCTTTATTTACCTTGGATACTATGAGTTACTTCGGAGACTTATGAAACCTTGGATTGGAAAATATCCTTATGCACCTCACTGGGATAAAGTTGGAGAAAAAGTAAGTGGAAAAGGATACCCAAAAAACAGATATGTTGTGACAGCTGATTCCATTTTTGGAGTTTCAATGTTTTTAATTCCCTTTTTGACTATATTGATTCTGATAATAATGATTGATAAATGAAATACGGTTGCTAATCGAGGTACTGTCTTAAAAAACAAATAAATTTTTATTTATTTTTGCATCA
>JACABE010000004.1 GCA_013377005.1 Bacteroidota bacterium | reverse complement strand
TTTTAGACCTACCAACAATTTAAAAGTAAATCTTTCCTAAATGCACAACGGGTTATGGTTAAGTATTTTCATTATTGTCAAATAATTTGAATTGTCTTTTGTCAGCTTCTTTCTTTTGCCTATAATGCCTTCCTTCTGGAGTTTCAATTGGATTGTCATTCTCAAAATAGTTGTTTACTCTAAATACATCGTAACCAACAGTTATTTCGTGACCTTCATTATCTATTTTTTTTCTAACAACTAAAAAACAATTGATTGAAGTCCCATTTACAAATTTTATTTCTCCTGTTTGAACAAGAGTTTTAAATTGATTTGATTTCATGTTAAAGTGGATAGATTCACCATTGTAAATACCCATCCATTTATAATTTCCTTTTTTCAAAACTGGTGATATAATTTCAATTATTGCATCATCTATTTCTATTGGTTCTAAATCATCATTTACAAGAATATATTCTTTAAAATTATGCCGAAAAACAATTCTCTCTTCTTCAATTGTATTTTTACTATTATTTTCAACATTGAATGAAACTTTATTTACTTTAGGATATTTTTCAAGTGTCTCATAGAAATTTGATTTTTTCTTTTTAATAAGATTATTCTCATTTAATAACTGTTTATTTTTCTCAATATCTACTTTTAATTTTTCTATTTCAAGTTTTAATTTTTCTTTATCTAATACCTTTAGTTCTTTATCTTCAAAAACTCTTTCTATTAATTTTTCGGAGATTTTACTTATAGAACTTGTAATTGGAGTTATTAAGATAGCAGTAGCAAATGCAACAAAAACGGCCGTAGTAATAGTAGCTTTTTTCCCTTCCTCCTTTGATATTAATTTAAAATAACTTTTCAAGCCACCATTAGCTAATGGTTCTGTTTCAATTATTATTTCTGAATTAAATGACCTAGCAATTTCTTTTATAATTCCAAGAAACTCATATTCGCATTTGTTTTGTACAAAAGCATTCATAGAATGACTCTCGTCTTCAAACCAATAATGTAATTCTAAAGTATTAGCATTAAGCATTGATAATTTTGATTCATCCATAATATTAATTTTTTATTTTTCTATTGTCGCTAATTTAGAAAGTAGAAGATGTCTCATTTTTATTAAGCAAGAATTTTCTTGAGAATACAGACTTATATTAGAAAAGAGTACATCAAATTTATCAGTTAATGCACTAGTAATTTTTTCAAAGTCTTTTTCTGGTAGAACAAACGTCAATCCCTTTATATCTTGTAAACTTAGAGTGTTGTAAGCTGATCCAACAGCTTTTGCTTCCACTTGATTTCTAGTATTCGAAGTTGTTAATGCGGTATACATTAATTTACTATCAAAAATTTTGGGTATAATAACAGCCGTATTTTGACCTAAACAAAACTTTTCATTTGTGTGAGCATATGAAAATTCTCCAAATGTTGCTCCAACCCTAGATACAAGTATATCGCCTTTCTTTGATTTATGATTTTTTGAAAATTTCTGAAATGTATCTTCATCAACACGCATTGTATTTGTTAAATTGAGAAAGCCTGTATTAATATCAGTTATTCTAACCATTGGTAATCCTGTTGAAGAATATTCAGGTGTTGTATGTAATGAATCTACAACCTTACAAAGATCTTGTAACTGTTTGCTTGACCATCCTTTAGGTGCTTCTCCAAATTCCCCCAATACCATTTCTCCTCCATTACTTTTATACGGCTTTCCGTTTTCGTCAGGAAATTCAAAGTCCACAAACCACCTTTTATAAATAGCCTGTGCGCATTCTTCCAGTTTTTGTATCAGTTTTTGGTTAAGTTCTATGCGGTTTTGGATAACATTGTATTCTTTTACTATTTCTCGTTGTTTGGTGATGGAGGGAACTTTAATAGGAAGACTACAAAAAGTATCCCAAGAAATTCCACCTCTAACGTCACCACCGCTAATAAAACCAATATATCTATCATTCTCTGGTCGACAAAGCCACATCATAAGATATTCGGGTAATAATTCTTCTTTATTTTTAGGCTCGAAAACATAATATGCTGATGAAACAATTGAAGGTTCATGTTCTTTGTATAAATCAACAGGTAGTTTTTCATCACGACCAACACTCATTAACTTGCAAGCTAATTGCTCGTTTCTTAAAATTTTATATATTGATAAATCAACTCCATTGAGATTTGCAACAGAAGGAATAAATGTTTTTTCCATACTTACCCCTAACAAATTTGTAATTGTCAAATCTCTGTTACGTTCATTTATCTCTCTTATATAATTGCCTAATTCACTATAATTTGGTTTAGCTTCGCTGATTTTACAATTCATACCCCAATTCTTTAAATACACTAAGTAAATCATTTTTAGAGTCAGCTTCAGCTTTTAACAGTTCAGCAAATTCAATTTGCAAGGCTTTCATCTTATCATCAAAATCTATATTTTCATCACGGTTTACAAACTCAATATATTTGCTCGGCACCAATGAAAAATCTTTTTTGGCTACTTCGTCAAACGTGGCAGAATAACAGTATTCAGGAATGTCTTTATACGTTGGTGCTAAAGATTTTTCGCCCTTACTTTCCTGTTGCCAGGTGTGATAGGTTTTGGCAATATCTTTAATGTGTTTTTCATTAAATTGGGTGAACTTCTTTTCAAAAGGTTCGCCTATCTGTCGCAAATCCATAAACAAAATTTCACTTTCACGATGTCGGTATTCACGTTTTACGTCGCCTATACTTCGGCTATGTTCCTTTTTGTTCTTATTTAAAATCCAAACAGAAACACTTATTGGTGTTGTGTAAAACATACCTTGAGGCAATACCAAAATGGCTTCTACCAAGTTATTTTCAATCAGCTTGCGGCGTATTTTGTATTCTTCGCCTCCGCCACTCAATGCTCCGTTTGCCAGTATAAAACCTGCCACACCATTGTCGCTGAGTTTGCTTGCCATATTCAATATCCAGCCATAGTTGGCATTGCTTTTGGGTGGCACATCATAGCCCCGCCAGCGTGCATCGTCAATCAGTTCGTTTTCGGCACGCCAGTCTTTTTGGTTAAAAGGCGGGTTGGCCATGATGTAATCGGCTTTCAGGTCTTTGTGCTGGTCGTCGGCAAAAGTATCGGCTGCTTTTTCCCCAAGGTTGCCACTTATGCCTCGTATGGCAAGGTTCATTTTTGCCAGTTTATAGGTGGTATTGGTGTATTCCTGTCCGTAAATAGAAATTTCTTTTTTGTTGCCGTGGTGGGCTTCAATAAACTTAATACTTTGCACAAACATACCGCCCGAACCACAGGCAGGGTCATAAATAATACCTTTATAGGGTTCTATCATTTCAGCAATCAGGTTTACGATGCTTTTGGGGGTATAAAATTCACCCTTGCCTTTGCCCTCTGCCAGTGCAAATTTAGAAAGAAAGTATTCGTACACTTTACCCACTACATCGTGCTTGGGGTCTTTGGTGGTATCTATATCGTTGATGGTATCGAGCAATGAAGCCAGTTTGCTTACATCCAGTCCCAGGCGTGAGAAATAATTGTCGGGCAGTGCCCCTTTCAGGGCTTTGTTGTCTTTCTCAATGGTATGCAATGCCGTGTCAATAAGCAATGCAATGTCGTTTTGTTTTGATTTTTTAATAAGATACGACCAGCGACTATTTTCTTCCAGAAAGAACACATTGTTCATATTGTAGAAGTCGGCCATTTCTATGTATTTCTCTTTGCCATCGGCTATCAGTTTGGCACGGTGTTCTTCAAACTTATCACTGGCAAACTTTAAGAAAATCAATCCCAATACCACGTGTTTGTATTCAGCAGGTTCTACGCTGCCTCTCAATTTATTGGCCGCTTCCCAAAGGCTTACTTCTATTGCTTTTTCTTTTACTTCTTTTTTTGCCATTCTATGTTTTCAGTTCTTTAATTATAACTCAACAAATGTAATAATTATATTTTCACAAATCATCAAATAGTTATTTTTTTGTAAACTTTTCCTGCTAACATGGATGTCTATTTCAATCTTTTTCTGTTATTAAAAGCCTGAGGCATTCCTTCTTCGGCAATAATAGCAATTTTAAAAAACCTGAAAATATAACCCCTATAAACAAATAAGCCCCATCAAAAAAAATGATGGGGCTTATTATCAGGTTCAGACCAAAATTATCCCAGACTGATTTCAATTTCTCCTTCTTCTGTTGCTGACAGGTTTTGTATCATAAAAAATCTGTCGTCCTGGCTGGCATAATCTTTTACTGCAATGGTTTTATATAAAAAATATAAGCAGTTTTCTACAATAAATTCAATCGATATGAATCTTGTTTAATAAAAATAAACAGCAAAATGGTAAACGACCAAAGCGAAGAACCGCCATAGCTAAAAAATGGTAAAGGAATACCAATGACAGGTAATAAGCCTAAGGCCATTCCTATATTTACCATAATATGCATAAATAAGATGGAAGCTACGCCATAGCCATAAATACGACTGAAAGGAGAACGCTGCCGTTCGGCAACAAAAATTATTCGTATCAGCAATCCCATCATCAACCCCACTACAACCAAACTACCAATAAAACCCCACTCTTCGCCAACGGTACAGAAAATAAAATCAGTACTTTGTTCCGGAACAAAATTAAATTTGGTTTGTGTTCCGTTCAAAAATCCTTTGCCAATAAATCCGCCGGAACCAATAGCAATTTTAGATTGATTTACATTATAGCCAGCTCCCTTTAAATCTATTTCTTTACCTAATAAAACATTGATTCTCTCGCGCTGATGATCCTGCAATATATGGTTAAATGAATAGTCAACCACAAAGATAAATCCAATAGTTAAAACTAAAAATACAGAAATAGTGATAATACCTCTTCTGTTTTTTCTGATAAAGAAAATGAAAATTAATGCCAACGCCAGCACAATACCGGATAATATAAATTGATTGACCAGCAATGCCAGCACAAAAAGTACACCTATAATTAAGCCGAATATAAGAATATTGCCCGATAAGCCTTCGCGGTATAATACCAGAATAAAAACTACAAATACAATTGCAGATCCGGTATCATTTTGTAACAAAATCAACAATGCGGGTATTAATAGAATTAAAATAGCATACAATTTTGTTTTTTGCTCTTTGATATGAATATCATTAGAACTCAGAAATTTTGCGAGTGCGAGATTAGTTGCAAATTTAGCAAATTCTGAAGGTTGTAGTCCAAATCCACCAATTTCAAACCAGGATTTCGACCCATACGTTGTTTTACCCGAAACCAGTACCACCAGTAGCATAAACAGGAAAAATCCATAGATACCAAACGCAAACTGTGAGAAAAACTTTGGATCTATCGCCATTATAAAAACGGCAAGCAACGCAGATGAAGCAATCCATATTAATTGCTTGCCATAGCTTTGCGAAAAGTCTAATATACTTTTATGATTTTCGTTGTAAACGGCAGAATAAATATTGAGCCAGCCCATAAAAACCAGCATTGTGTACATGCCAACCATTACCCAATCAATATTACCTAATATGCCTTTTTGTTCTCTCAATGTTTAGATGATAGTTTAGCGTTTAACATTCGTTCTTCCAAATCTTTGCGTTTGATTCTTTTGGTCAGGTATTTTTCGATGATTAAACTGGCAATAGGAGCTGCCCATACTCCACCAAAACCTGCATTTTCAATATAAACAGCAATGGCAATCTTTGGATTTACCCTGGGAGCAAAAGCAATAAAAATGGAATGGTCTTCTCCATGAGGATTTTGTGCAGTACCGGTTTTGCCGCAAACGATAATACTGTCTATTCTTGCCTGTGAAGCGGTTCCTCCTGGTTCATTTACTACCTCATACATGGCATCAGCCACCACCTGAAAATATTTATCAGATACTTTTGTAAGATTCTTTTTTAAAAATTCGGGATTAATCGTTTTGTTATTACCAATAGATTTTACAAAATGCGGAGTGTAGTAATATCCTCTGTTTGCAAAAATAGCTGCAATATTTGCCATTTGTAAAGGTATGATGCCCATTTCGCCCTGTCCGATACTCAGAGAGTAAATAGTGCTGAAAGCCCATCCACGATGACCGTATATTTTATCATAATAAAGTGCATCGGGAATACGCCCTTTCTTTAAGTTAGGAATATCAACATTTAAACGTTGTCCTAAGCCAAAACTTAAGGCTTTATCATTCCATAAATTCAAACCTAGTTCACTATCCTGAAATCTGTCATTTGCAAGTCCATGCTGGATAACCCTCCTGAAAACCTGATAAAAATATGGATTACATGACATTTTGATAGCACTTTTTAAATCTGTTGCATTGGGATGGTTGTGACAACCCAATAAAGATTTATCGCATGGAAATGCTGATCTTTCTGTAATAACTCCTTCTTCCAGTGCTATTAAAGACTGAATAATCTTAAAAATAGAACCCGGAGGATAAACAGCCATCAATGCCCTGTCGAATAAAGGTTTGCTTGGGTCTTTCAGTAATAAGTTGTAATTAACACCTCTTACCCTTCCAACTAGCAAATTAGGATCATAAGTCGGACTGGAAACCATCGATAGAATTTCACCACTTGATGGTTCAATAGCCACAATACTTCCGATTTTGTTTTTCATCAATAGCTCACCATAAGCCTGAATATCTGCATCAAGCGTAGAATGCAGTGCCTCACCTGCAATAGCCACAGTATCATAAATTCCATTGTGAAAACTTCCTTTTTCGCGGTTAAAAACATCAACCATTAATATCTTAGAACCTTTCTTACCTCTAAGTATGGGTTCATAATATTTTTCCAGACCACTCATCCCGATATAGTCGCCGGGTTTATAATAAGAATCTGTAACTTCATTTCCAACTTCGCCAATATAACCCAATGCATGACCGGCAATTGATAAAGGATATTTTCTTAGGGTACGGGACTGTACATAAAAACCATTATACTTGTATAATTTTTCCTGTAGATAACCATAATTTTCCTTCGAAATCTGTTTTTCAAAAATAGAGGCTGCATAAGGAGAATATTCTCTGGCTTTCTGGAGTTTAAATATTAAGTCTTCTTTGGTAATTCCTACTAAATTACATAGCTCTGTAGTGTCAAATGTTTTAACCTGTCGTGGAACTACCATTAGATCATATACGGCTTCATTATAAACCAGCAGTTTGTTATTTCTGTCATAGATTAAGCCACGAGCAGGATAATTCGTAACAAAGCGAAGTGCATTTTTATTGGCAGATAAAACATAGCTGTTATCAATAATCTGAAGGAAAAATAAACGGGCAATAAAAATAAAACCCACCACTAAAAAAATAGTAATAACCACATATTTTCTGCTGTTATAGGTTGTTTTCATTTATTTTGCACTTCTCTCTTTAATAAACAAACTTTTTGGTTTCAAAAAACCCTGTTAGGTTAGCTAAAAACCATGACAGGGTTATATGTTGATTTAAAACAATAAGATAGATTGTTTATTGTTTTACCATCTCTTTTTACTTGGTCTTCCGGTTCTGCTGGTTCTGTCGGAATCTCTTTTGTTGATTCCTGAACCGCTATCTTTTTTGAATCGATTATCTGATTCCCTTGGTGGACGACTATCTGATTCTCTGAATGGACGACTGTTTGATTCTCTAGATGGGCGACTGCTATTTGATTCTCTTGGGAATTTTGGTGCAGATGTGTCTTTATTCCATTCTTTACGTTCTCCACCTCTTCTGTCATCACCTCTTGGTGCAAAAGATTTTCTTTCGTCGCTTCTTCTTGCAGGTCTTCTGTCATCATTCCTTCTTCCTTCGCGGCGACCACTGCTTCTTCCTTCACCTGATCTTCCGTCTCTTCTTGGCGATGATTGTTCAATAGCAACAAAGCGATCTCCGTATCTCACATCTTTAAATGCAGCCAAAATCATATCAAGATAACCAGCTTCAACTTCAAAAAATGAGAAAGATTTCAGGATTTCAATTTTACCTATTTTTATATCTCTAACCTGCATTACATCATTCATCAAACCAATTAAGTGAGCAGGTAATAAACCATCCATTTTACCAAGATTGATAAATAATCTTGCATATCCTTCTGTTGTGTCAGGTTTGCCTGTGCGTTCGTTGCCTTTTTCAGAAACATTCAAATCGGGTGCATTACGATAATAAGTAAGGAAACGATTGAATTCAACCGATACAAAACGTTTTATTAAATCTTCTTTAGTTAGTTCTTCTAATTTTTTGTAGATAACAGGTAAAAAATCAGCAATTTCTTCTTCTTTAACTGCTACTTTTTCCATTTTATCAATCATATAAAAAAGTTGTTTTTCACAAACTTCTTTACCGTTGGGAATTTTAGCCATTTTAAAGCTTTTCCCTATCTGCCTTTCAATATCTTTAATTTTATGTTTCTCACGCATATTGGTAATGGCAATAGAAATCCCTGATTTATCGGCTCTACCGGTTCTGCCACTTCTATGGGTATATGCTTCAATTTCATCAGGAAGATTATAATTGATAACATGGGTTAAATCATTTACATCTAAACCTCTGGCAGCAACATCAGTAGCAACCAGCATTTGTAAATTTCTAACCCTGAATTTGTTCATCACGTTATCTCTTTGAACTTGAGATAAATCACCATGTAATGCATCGGCATTGTATCCATCTTTGATAAGCCAATCAGCTACTTCTTGTGTTTCTCTGCGGGTACGACAGAATATGATTGCATAAATATCAGGATAATAATCAGCAATTCTTTTTAAGGCAAGGTATCTGTCTTTGGCATGAACTAAGTAACAATAATGTTTTACATTATCAGAGCCTGAATTACGAGAACCAACAGTTATTTCAATAGGTTTATTCATGTAACCCCTTGCGATTCTTTCAACCTGAGTAGGCATTGTTGCCGAGAATAACCAGGTATTTTTCGTTTTAGGAGTTTCTTTTAAAATTTCATTCAGCTCATCCTGAAATCCCATATCCAGCATTTCATCAGCTTCATCTAAAACAGCATATTTAACATTGGAAAGATTGATTTTTCCTCTTCTCATTAAATCAAGCATTCGGCCGGGTGTAGCAACAATTACATTCACACCTCTCGACAATTGCCTCATCTGGGTTTCTATATTAGCACCTCCATAAATTGGAATTACTTTAAACGTATCAATATATTTTGCATAAGATTTTAAATCGTTAGCAATTTGAATACATAATTCGCGAGTTGGACACAAAATAAGTGCTTCCGGAATAAGGTTATTGCTATCAATTTTATTTATAAGGGGTAATCCGAAAGCAGCTGTCTTACCTGTTCCTGTTTGTGCCAATGCAACCAAATCAGTTTCTTTTTCTAATAAGACAGGGATAACTTCTTCCTGAACCGGCATTGCTCTTTCAAAACCCAATTCTTCAATGGCTTTCAATACTCGAGCATCAATGCCTAATTCGTTAAATGTTTTCATTTTGTGTATAATTTTTAATAATCTGCAAAAGTAGTCTAAATCTAAGACTTACCGAAATATAATTTCATATTTTATTGAAAATTAGTTCTTTTTTTCAAAGCTTGTATATATTCTTGTTCTTAAACGCATAAAGCTCTTTCATTTTTTTATAACTATCTTTGGTATATAAAATAAAAAAGGATTTGCATAACTTATGCAAATCCTTTTTTATAAATATTTTTTATTTTCTTTTTTATTCCTTTTCCTGATATTTCTTCACAGCGAATTTATTTATATAAAGGACAAACATCCCGAAAATAACGATATAAATAAAAAAATTGAAAAGGTCGTGATGATTAAATTTTAAAATTCCTAAGAAGTTATAATCTTTAAATGTATGTTTAAATCCTTTATGTATTAAAACGGCAAGAGTACTCATTCGTAGAACATTTAATAGCTGAATAATGATAAGACCACAAGGGATAAACCACAATTTATGTTTTAGTTTACCGGGAAACGAAACCATTAATGCTACAAAACCTCCCATTAAAGTAATTCCAATACAAGAAATTCCCATAAAAACAGATCCGGATCCATTTATTCCAATAGCATACACACCATATTTGTACATAGTTTCAGAATAATAAATATAAGCATCAAAACCTATTGCTCTTAGAAAGTATAAGCTTGAATACATAATGATTCTGTAAAAATCATATATAAACTGAGCATGTTGTACTTTATATTTTAGCTCAGGATTATTTCTTAAAATGAATAGTACGATAGCTCCAATACCCATCAAAATTAGTAACCTGATACCAAATGTTTTCAGCAGGTAATTATTGTTAAGAAATAAATTAAGTTTCCGAAAATTAGCTTTAAGCTCTTGAAGTATTTTTTGCATAAATGAATATAAAATGGTTAAAAATGGCTAATAGTTTAATTCAGCTAATATGAATTTTCCATCAGCTATTGTGTTTTTTATCTTGACAAATGTATAAAAAATATTATATAATACCATACTTTTTATAACGATTGCACTTATTTCAGTATTTCAAATAATTATAAATTGATAATTTTTGCATTATTCCAATCAAAGTTTTTATCAAATTCTCTGATATCCGTAAATTTAAAATCAGTTAACCATTTTTTAAATTTTGCTTCTGCTGTATTTAGTCCATAATATGATTTGAATTTACGACTTAATGATAATTCATTAATCATAGGCTGATCGGCATCTAAATCACGTGGATGCATATATGCCATTACGAAATCCTGTTTTTTTGTCCAATAATGAATGAATGAATAAGGAAATAGCCGAAAGTAGCCACCACCACTAAAAACAATATTTTGCCCTAAAAATTTTGTTGTAGTAATAGGAATTTCTTTGATGTGGATTCCATTGCAATTTAAAATACTAGGCATTTTTGATGGGAAATTTACATAACCACCTTGTATTCTTGCAGATGGGAAAATAGAACTATCATGAGTAATTCCTAAGCTAGCTAATACTTCAAAAGCCCAAGGTGTTTCTGATGTAAACGAAAAACATGGAGCACGATATGATTTAATTTTTTTCCCCAAAATATCTTCAAGTCTGTTAATTGCAACTTCGGTATCTCGTTTAAACAAAGCTGGGGATAGTTCATAAACTAATTGATGTTGATCAGAATGACATCCTATTTCATATCCTAATTGGTCAATCTGTTTGATTATTTCAGGATATTTTTTAGCAATCCAACCTAAGCAAAAAAATGTTGCTTGAGTATTTGTTTCGTCCAATATTTTATAGATTCGCTCCATATTTTTATGAATACGTACCTCATAAGTTTCCCAACTTGTTTCTGTATTGGCGAGATTATTGTCGAGTAGATGAAACCACTCTTCAATATCAAAAGTTAATATTTTCATTTTAATTCCAGCATTTTGATTTTTTGATGTTTATCTTACATCATAATTAAATAGACCAAAATCCCAATTATTAATATTGTAAACAAAATCGATATCTTTAATATTATCATCGATTATAATATCAATCATGAAATGCAAATGTCTCGGTTCTGATTTGAAAGGGACTTTAATTAAAAGAATTTGGGAAAAAGTAAGTTTCCCAATAAAGATAATCAAATCTACTTTTTCATTTGAACAGATGTATCTGATTGCTTTGTTAAGCGAATAAGAGTCTCTAATTAATTTTTTAGTGTTATAGAAATCAATTAAATAGCAAGCAATTATTCCTTCTTCATTAACAATTCTGTACCCAAAAAATGCATCTTGAAGTATGATTTTTTTATGCTCTGCAGTGTACCTTTGCTTTTCAATAATTCTGTTTGTACGATTTATTCTGATATCAGATATTCTTTCAGTGGAATGAAACAAATACGAACAACATAACAAAATTTGGTAGCCAAAAAATGAAAATATATTTAATATTGCAGGAAGTTTAGATATTACATTCCCTAACTTTACAGGTAGTACATTATAATTTAAAAGGCCCACCTCTTTCCATTTTATTATATTTTTCCAATATGAAAATGCAGTGTCATTTGGAACTGCAATAACGATTTCAATCTTATTGGGAGTAAGTGACTTTTTCAACTTATTATACATTTGATATAAAATCATAGGGTGTGAACGATAGGTATCTAAAATAAAAACGTCCACAGCTAATCCAACACGAACTATTGTATTTTTAATAAAATATTCGAAAGGAATTACGGTGCAACCGCCAACAATAAGTTCATCCTGCATTAATAGAGAATGGTATGATAAACCATCAATAGTAGTAAGATATTTTTGTTTAAAATCATCAATAGTAAATATTTTATTAAAAACCTGATTGAATGAACTGGTATATATCTCCCATTCATTTGAATTTAATTCGGTTGTTCTTTTAATTTCAATATTCATACATTTAATCAATATTCAATATAATTTTGAAATTTAATAGTTACAAACGTTTTTTTTGACAATATACATCTAAAAGCTTAAACAAGAGGTCCACCCATTGTATTCCAACGAACGAGTCTATCCATAATAAATAAACCATCCCATGGAGACTCAAAATTAAGCATTTTTCCTAAATCTGGTAAACGCATTGCTCCTTTGGCTGTTGCTTTATCTGCGTATGAAATAGCCTTTTTACCTGTAGCTGCCAATCCTATTGTTTGAATGTTATCATTTATAAAGATAAGCGTTTCATCAATATGATTAACTGGATGTACAAATAGTACACGTGAATATACAGGTTGATTTAAATTCATATCTTCACTGTACAATACAGTCCATGTTGAATCTGTGCTTGTCCATGCAATACCTTTGAAATCATATAAGCTTCGTATAGAGTGAATTGCAGAAATCTGTTCAGGCGAAATACTCCCTTTGGGGATTTGTAAAGTTGTTTTTTTCATTCCTTCGGCAAGTAATACTGAAAATTCTTTTGGAGAAATATTACCACCTCGCTCAATAAATAAATTGTGGGGTGATGCACATCCTGTCTGGTCAAAAACACTTGCATCAACGGCAATTTTGCGTGCTAATTTTTTTACTTTCCGTTCATCTTCCAGTTTTTCTTTAGCAATAACAGAAAATGAAAGTTTTGGACCTAAAATAAGATCTTCACAATCATAAGCTGCTGGATAAGTTGATACTGTTTGTACTGCATCTCGTCCACCCCAGGCAATTCTTGCTTTTGCAGCCTTAGACATAATTTCTCCTAATTTGGACTCATTATGATCATAATATATAACTCCGATTGTTTTTAGCAAATCATCTGCTTTTATTGTATACCCACCTTTCGTTGTAAAGGATACATTTTCGAAAGCACTTAACATTAATGAAAATATACCATCATCTTTTGAAGATATTTTCAAAAGATTCACATTTTTAGTTAAAATTGATTGCACTAAAGCAAACATTCCCAAAACTTGTACATTCCCTGCCAACCAGTGACAAACAAGACCACGGGAAGTAGCTTTCATATACTGAATTGTAGAATCTTCCATTGGAAGAAAAGAATTCATATATTTTCGGTTTCCTCTTAACCCAATTGTTGAAATTCGAACCAGATGTTCAGGGCTACACCAAGCGGATAAAAATGATAAACCTTTGTCTTTTAAAATTTCGTTTTCTGACTTTTCAAAGTCCATCCATTTTAATGCAATTTTCCCAATCAAGCCAATTAAAGCATCAATAGGTTGACTCCTAAGCCATTTCACAGATTGATTTAATTGATCAATTATACTTGTTAATTGCTCTTCATTTGATTTTAAGTTTGATACATCTTCACCTTTCCAAAACTCTACTTTGAATAATTGTACTTCATCATTAATACTAATTATTTTAGAATCTAAAAATTTCAATTTACTTGATAAAATGTCTCCACACCCTCTGATTTCTGCTTTTTTCAATCTTCCTATAATCTTAAAACGAGTTCCCTGTTTACCATAGGGGCATGGATTTTTATCTATGATTCCAATATCATCTGTAAGAACGACGTTACCGGGATATGAATGAGGGATAGGTGACAAAAATTCCAACATTCCTTCATTTCCTTCAGGCAATACTTCTTTAGTAACTGTATCACGAATAATAACTTCTGAATATAAAGAAGCATGTTTAAAACCACAAAGACAGTCAGGATAATTTAATCCCATTTGTTCTGTGAACCCATATATATCAATTACGTCATCAGGATTTATCCCAAAAAGGACAGATGCATTTTTGTTAAACTCTTCTTTAGTAACTTTTTCGTTTTCTAATTTTTTCCATCCCCCAATATGAATTATTTTTGATCCTACAGGTAACTGAAACATTTCACCTTTTTCAAGATATGGTCTTATCACTTCAGAAAACAAAATATATGTAAATCCAAAAATAATAGCTGGCTGAGAAGCTGTTAGTTTGCTTATATATTCACGGATACCTTTTATATCAAAAAAATACTTATTTTTTTCATCAACCTTTAAAAAATAGCTAATTTCATTGGCGAAATTTAAATATCCACTTATTGCTGCATACCTTGCTCCCAATAAATTACGATACTCGCTTTGAGGATTTATATCCATAACCAGAAAAGGTTTACGATCTTTTCCAATAAACTCTTGAACCACTTTAATCATTACTTTTGACTGCCTTTTAGATGTGATTTTATCTACAAGGATAGTGCTTGGTATGCCTGAAGTAGCAGATGACTGTAAATTAAATTTAATATCTTCGTTTGGGACAGAAATCAAATCTTCTCCTAATTCTTTAAATACATTTACTGAAATATATGGAATTTCCGATAAATTCCCAACAAAGTTTTGTGGATTAAAATTCT
Source organism: Bacteroidota bacterium (assembly GCA_013377005.1). Lineage (GTDB taxonomy): Bacteria > Bacteroidota > Bacteroidia > Bacteroidales > JACABE01 > JACABE01. The sequence continues at coordinate 116,574 of JACABE010000004.1, read as the reverse complement.
TATTATCACAAAAATGTTTGAATAATTTATTATTCGTATAATGAAAATTTAACTCTTCCAGTAAAGCATTATAAAAATCAATATCTTTCTCCTGTTTAGAAAAATTATAGGGTGGTTTATTTATTAATACTTCTACTAATGAATCTTCCATCATTAAATCATATTTAAAATATTTATAATATAATCTTCCGTTATTGTTATAGGGTTACCAAATCCTCCTTTGTCTTTTTGTACATTTTCAATAAAAGTCTGATCAGAAATTAAAGAGGGGATTAAATATCTTAATCTGTTTTTCTCTTCTTCAATATCCATTTTAATAATTAAATGATCAATAAAATCAATTAATCCATCAATACCATCTTGAATACCACATCTCTTAGCAAGCAAATCGTATCTTAATTTAGTTTCTAAGTTAATTGCATTTGATTTTATTACTGAAGTTAAAAGTAAAGAGATAGCTATGGAATGAGAAAAACCAAAACTGGTTAATTGATGCGCAATTGCATGCGTACTGCCAACTATGCAGTGATTTTGCACAATGCCACCCAAGTATCCTGCAAATTGCAAACGATTAATATCTGTAGTATTTAAATTAAATGCTAATGAAGAAAATGTTTCATAAATAATTTGACAGGATTTTTCAGCATAAACATCAGAAAATGTGTTTTCTACTTTTGATACATAACCTTCAATAATATGTGATAAAGCATCAACAGAAGAAGAGAGTATTATTTTCTCTGATGAACCTTTGATAAATAAAGGATCAAGAATAACAACATCGGGTAAAAGAGAATGGTTTACAATCATCTCTTTTGTTTTTTTTACAGTATTAAATAAAACAATAGCTGAAGATATTTCAGAGCCACTTCCCACAGTAGTTGGAATTGCAATGAATTTAGTACTCCATTCTAAATATGTAAATTTTGGATTTATAACATTAAAAAAAGGGAATTCATAATATAAACGAGCCATTTTACTCCCATCAATTACGGCACCTCCACCCACAGCAATAATGAGATCAGGTTTAAAATCTTCAAGTATTTGAATAGTAGTATGTAGCTCTTCTAAAATTGGTTCATTTTTCCAGGTCTTATTTATGAACAGCAAGTCAAATACGCCAAAAGTTGAAATAAAAACACTTTTTGATTCTTCAGTTAAACCTTTGCCGTGTATTACAGCAACTTTTGAACAAGGAAAATTTCTTAAACCTCTGATCGAATTTTCACCAAACAATAAAGTTGGCTGTTTTAATAGAAATTTACTATAAAGCCCTTGTGGTTCCCACATATATTTATTATTTTAAAATCAAACGTTGAATTTTACCTGATGAAGTTTTAGGTATTTCAGGGATTGTTTCAAAAACAACAGGAATTTTATATGCCTCAAGATGCTCGCCGACATATTTCTTAACATCATTAAAATTTAGATTAATTCCATCATCTAATACTATAAAAGCTTTAATAACTTCACCCAATAGCTGATTCGGATCTTCTATTCCGATACATGCACATTCTTTTATTCCGGGATATGTTACTAATACAACCTCAACCTCAATTGGACTGACTTTTTTACCGCCAACATTAATTATTTCTTTTTTCCTGCTTTTTAAAGAAAGATATCCAGATTCATCAAAAACGCCCCAATCTCCGGTACGAAAAGAATCACTCCAAAAAGAATCTGTAGTTGTTTTTGTATCATTCCAGTAACCACTTGTAACAGAATCTCCTTTTACACAAATTTCTCCTTCAACACCAATAGGTAAATCTGTTCCGTTTTCGTCTTTTATTGTAATTAACACATTTGGAGTTGATTTTCCAACTGTTTCAAGTTTATCTTTTTGACTGTTAAATTCTATAAAAGATGACCGGGATGCCTCAGTTAATCCATAATGCATACAAATTCTGGTCAGAGGAAATAATTTTATTAGCAGATGTTTGTCTTCCATAGGCATAGGAGCACTGCCAATCTCGATATATTTAATCAAATGAGAAAATTTACCAATTTTTGTTCCGCTCATCTTTTTAATATATGCCCAACTTGAAGGTACCATTGCGAAGCCGGTTACACCATGTGTTTCAATAATCCTGAATATTTTTTTTACATTTGTAAAGCTTCCCAATAAAATAAGTGTAGCTCCCTTTGAAAGAACGCATCTTATTCTTCCTAATCCGAAGGAATGAGAAACAGGTAAAGCAAGTAATTCGACATCTTCTGATGTGTTTTGTATAAATATATTGATGTTATTTGCAGATGCAGCTATATTCCGGTGTTTTAATATTACACCTTTAGGATCTCCTGTTGTGCCTGTAGTAAAAACTATATCAGCAATTTCATCTATCTGAGGAAACTCTTTGTTTATTTCAGAGCTTCCTTTTAAATTATCAAAATAATCAATTGGAATATTCATTATGTTCGAAATTGGGTTTTCAAAACCTATCATTAATGCTGGCTTTATTTTCAGAATTATATATTGTAATCGTGTTTGATTTGTATCAAAATCAACAGGAACTACTATTACACCTGCTAAATGTGCTCCAAAATAAGCATATACAAACCCGATTTGTTTATTTGCAGAAATTATCACCCGATCCCCTTTTTTTATGTTAAGATCGTTTTCCAAAGCAAATTTTGTTGCTAAAATTTTTGAAGCTAATTCTGAATAAGATATAGCTTTATTTTCTTCAATGAGTGCCTTTTTATTCGGGAAAAGCAGTGCTTTAGAAAAAATTTGATTTACAACACTTTCTAACATAAATTTTTAATTTTCAAATTCGTTCTTCAATAGCTGCAACAATATCACTAACATCTTCCATGTTCATAATAATTTCTGGTTCGAAATTCACTTTAAAATGTTTTTCAAGTTCAATAATAATTGTTACATGCCTTAAAGAATCCCATGAAGGAATATCACCTATTGCAGTATCTTCATTTATTTTTTCTGGAGTAACTTCTAATACCCTGGCAATTAAATTAACGACATTTTCTTGTATATTCATAATTATTAAAGTTTTGAAGAGCTCTGTAAAGTTAGTTATTTTAAACAAGAGCCCAGTATTTAAAAAAAAATAAAAGCAACCAAAGCTAGGGGTAGATTCAAGTTACAAATGCAACAAATCAATTCAAAGATGTGTAAAATATTTTATATGGCGAATTAAAGTTTAATTTATTTTAAATTTTTGATTTAAAATAAGAATAATTTATTGTTTTATAATAGTTTTGAGATGTTTCTTCTTTTGAAATCGAAATATTATTTCCCATACTAATAAGCCTAATAAAAATCCAAATGAATTTGACAAAACATCAAGAAGATCAAAAGTTCGTCCTAAATTACTTACACCTTGAATAATTTCCATGAATAAACCCCAGCAAAATACAAAGGAAAGGATGAACCAGAATTTATTTTTATTTTTATTCAGATTCCATATCAGTAAAAATGTTAGCCCTGCGTAGAAAAGCATGTGAACCAGTTTGTCAAAATGAGAGAAAACCCGAATTTTGGGTATATCAGATGGTGGCATAATACTCAGCAGACTGATAAAAGAAAGATAAAGAAAAAGTATTATTTTTTTATTCATGTTATTAAAAAAGAAACTAAGCAAAAATAGGCTATATTTGTTCTTACTAAAAGTTATTTTTATTAGGAACTAGTTGTCAATATACCAATTAAATAATTTCTTGATACCTTCTTCGATTTCAATTTTATGATGCCATCCTAAATTGTGTAGTTTAGAAGGATTTGTTAGTTTTCGCATGGTTCCGTCAGGTTTAGAGGTGTTAAATTCTAAATTTCCAGTATAACCAATAATTTCTTTAATCAGAAAAGCCAGATTTTTAATAGTAATTTCTTCTCCGGTACCAATGTTGATGTGTTTATTGCGAATTTCATTTGATTGATTATCTGCTGATTTTTCTTTTAAATCTTTAAAATCTACATTTTCCATGATGTAAATACAAGCATCTGCCATCTCTTCGCTCCACAAAAATTCACGCAAAGGAGCTCCGGTTCCCCAAATTTCAACATTGGCTTGCTGTGAATATGAAATGCCGTATTTTGAAAGCTTACTTATAATTTCCTCTTTATTATTTTTACCTGTGATGCCTTCAATAGGACGTTTGTTGAGATCATTTTGTATTGCATGCCAGTTTTCATCTTCAATACATTTTCCAAGATAAATTTTTCGAATCATTGCCGGTAAAACATGACTTTTCTCCAAATCAAAGTTATCATTAGGGCCATAAAGATTGGTTGGCATTACTGCAATAAAGTTAGTTCCGTATTGAAGATTATAACTTTCACACATTTTTAATCCGGCAATCTTAGCAATTGCATAGGGTTCATTGGTATATTCCAGAATATTTGTTAATAAACAATCTTCAGACATAGGTTGTTGTGCATCTCTTGGGTAAATGCATGTTGAACCCAGAAAAAGAAGTTTTTTTACATTGTTCAGATACGCCTGATGAATCACATTGTTTTGGATTTGCAGATTCTCATATATAAATTGTCCTCTATAGGTATTATTAGCTACGATTCCGCCTACTTTTGCTGCTGCCAGAATAACATATTCAGGCTTTTCTGCCTGAAAAAAATCTGCAACAGCTGACTGATTCATTAAATCAAGTTCTTCGATAGATCGACCAATTAAATTGGTATATCCTTTTATTAATAGGTTGTTCCATAGTGCAGAACCTACTAAGCCTTTATGACCAGCAATATATATTTTGCTATTTTTATCCATATTTTCTTTATTTGAAAATAATGTTTGTAATATTAGTTCTTTTAATTATAATTCCACTTTCGATTCATGCAACTTTTTCACATATACCAAATCATGTTTCATCATCAATTTTACCAATTCTTTAAAACTGGTCTGTGTAGGATTCCATCCAAGCAAAGTTTTTGCTTTTGTAGGATCTCCACAAAGTTGTTCTACTTCAGCAGGTCGAAAGTATTTAGCATCAACTTCTACCAATACATCTCCGGTAAGTTTATTTATTCCTTTTTCATTTATACCACTTCCTTGCCATGTAATTTCTATTTCTGCTTCCTTAAAAGCCAACTCAATAAATTCACGTACTGTATGCATTTCTCCTGTTGCAATTACAAAATCTTCCGGTTTAGAATGTTGCAACATCATCCACATACATTGAACATAATCTTTGGCATAACCCCAATCTCGTAAAGCATCCAAGTTGCCCATGTATAATTTTTTTTGTAAACCATGAGCAATACGACTTGCTGCTAAGGTAATTTTTCGAGTAACAAAGGTTTCGCCACGACGTTCGCTTTCATGGTTAAATAGAATTCCATTTACTGCAAACATATTATAGGATTCACGATAATTTTTTGTAATCCAAAATCCATACTGTTTAGCAACCCCATAAGGCGATCGAGGATAAAAAGGAGTCGTTTCCTTTTGAGGAACTTCCTGTACTTTACCATACAATTCTGAGGTAGATGCCTGATATATTTTGCATTTCTTCTCTAAATCTAATATACGAACGGCTTCTAATATTCGCAAAGTACCTACAGCATCTGCTTCTGCTGTATATTCTGGTACTTCAAATGAAACTTGAACATGGCTTTGAGCAGCAAGATTGTATATTTCGTCTGGTTTTACAGCTTGTATAATACGAATCAAAGAACTACTATCAGTCATATCACCATAATGTAGATTAATACTACGTTTTTGTTTAGTATCTTTAATCCATTCATCGAAATAAAGATGCTCGATTCTATTGGTATTAAACGTTGATGCACGGCGCATTATTCCATGAACTTCGTACCCTTTTTCTAGTAAAAATTCAGCTAAGTAGGAACCATCTTGTCCGGTAATACCTGTGATAAGTGCTATTTTTGACATTTGAGTTAATTTTATAATAATATATATTTTTATAATTTGAAAATAATCTTATTGAGATCACAGGGCAAACGCATATAAATTATTTTGCATTTAGTTCTCAGAACATTAACTTCGTATCTTTTTCTAAAAATATAAATACAGAAAAACTAATAGCCTGATATTCAAACTGAATAAATTAAGATGCGTTTGCCATGATTGAGATTATTAAATTGGATAATTTCGGAAAATGCTTTTAATTGGTGTAAGATTTTATTTGGATTAATTTTATTGCAAATTTTTATTTAATTCAATGAAATAATATAATATTAAAACTTAAGCAAGCCCAATTTTGTTTTGAATACATCCACAAAAAAAAGTGGAAATGAAATGAAAAGTCGTTTCCATAATCGGCGAGGTTCCCTAAAGAATCTGGGTAGTCCTTCTAACCCGATATTTATCCAAAATTGCGATGATCGTTTAACATTACCAGAATAAAAATCAAATACTGCACCTATTGAAGATATAATATGTATTTTTAACCTTTCTTTGTTTTGTAAAACCCACTTTTCCTGCTTAGGAGCTGTCATTCCTACAAATAAAATATCTGGTTTAAATGAATTAATAGCCTCAATTATTAATTTATTATCATTTTCGGAAAATTCCGGTTTAAAAGGTGGACTATAAGAAGATACTTTAATATTTGGAAATTCAGTTTTGATTCGATTTTTTATTTTAGAAAGTGTATTTTCACTTGAACCTAAATAAAAAACGTTCAAATTTTCATTATTTGCCTTTTCTAATAATTGAAGGTGAATATCTGCACCTGCTATTCTTTTTATTTTAACACCTAATAATATTCTTGTTGCCCAAACAATACCACTCCCATCAGGTAGCAGTATGTTTGCAGTTTGAAGTGATTTTTTAAAAATTGCATCATTCTTTGCTACATAGTACGAATGTGGGTTTATTGTATTAATTATACACTGCTCTTTTGCAAACTCTTTTACAGAAGAAGCTGAAATCGTATATCCCATAAATCGAATAGTATTCATATACAATAATATAATTAATTAATTATTGATTCATGTTTTAGGATTTCTGCTTCGGTAAATCTGAACTTAATAAATTTAGCAGGATTTCCGCTTCAATATGAAGTTTGCAAAGTTTGATATCTAATAAATCAGAAATAATTAATGGTAATAGATACAAGCATTTATTTCAGAATAAACAAACAAACTTTAAAAACTATATATCCACTTTAAAAAGGTAATTTATTATTTGGAAATCTGATAATTCTTAGGTGTATTATTTTGATAGTAAATGAAAAGATTGTGAAAAAAGCAGAAACCTTATTTTTCTTATTTACATGTCAAAACACATCCACCCCAAGAATAGCCAACACCAAAGCCAGCCAATAGTATTTTTGATCCATTTTTTAATAGACTCAAATTTTTACTTCGCGAAATTGCTATTGGTATTGTTGAAGAAACTGTATTTCCAACGTCTTCTAAATCAAGATAGAAGTTTTCTTTATCAATGGCACAAACTTTTCGTAGAGTGTTTAACATAAATTTATTTGCTTGATGTAAAATAAATAGATCAATTTCAGATAATTCTAAATTATTTTTAGCTAAAGTTGAATTTATTAATTTGGGGACAGCTTCTAAAGTAAAATTAAAAATTTCGGAACCATTCATATATAAATGATCAGGAGAAACGAGATAGCCACCATCATCAGAATCAAGGGTGTTTTTTCTTTCTGGATGGCGAGAGCAACCTGTTTTAATTATTAAATTGCTGGCGCCTTGTCCATCAGTTCCTACTACAAAATCTCCAATTTCGGCAAATCCATCTGTTGAAATTAAAGTAGCAGTGGCTCCATCACCGAATATTGAACGATTACTTTTATCAAGTGCATGAATATATTTAGTATATGTTTCGGAAGTAAGAAGTAATACATTTTTAGCAATATTGGCAAATAATAATCCTTTAGCTAATGATAAACCATAAACATAACCTGAGCACCCAAGATTGAAATCTATTGCTCCTGAAGTTGTTGGAATACCTAGTTTGTTTTGCAGTAAACAGGCAGTTGTAGGCAGAAAATAATCAGGACTTTGTGTGCAAAATAGTATAAAATCTATAGATTCTGGTTTTATTGTATGTTCTTGAAAAAGCTTTTCAGCTGCTTTAACAGCCATATCTCCAGCTGTTTCTTCATTTGCAGAAACATGCCTTTGTTTAATTCCAATTTTATCAGCAACTTTTTCAACACTCCATTCTGGAAATTCTTTAACTAATTCTTCGTTGGTTAATATATTTTCAGGTAAATAGTAAGAAATATTTTTTATATAAGCTTTCATAAATATTATTTTAATGTTAAACCACCATCCAATAATAAATTTGTACCAGTTATCCATTTAGAAGCATTGGATAACAAATAAATTACAGCATATGCAACATCTTCGGGATTACCATAACCCAGAGGATATCTTTCTTCATCTTTCTTTAACTGTTCTTCATCCACTAATATTTTGTTTAAAAGAGGTGTTTTTATCATACCTGGTAGTATACAATTCACTCTTATTCGTTGAGCTATTAATTCGAGTGCTAAAACTTTAGCAAAAGATGTTAAAGCACCTTTTGTTGCACTATAAATTGCATTACCATATTCAGCTACAATACCTGCAGCTGTGGATGATATAAACACAATCGAAGCTTCTTTGTTTAGAAGCTTTTTACTTAGAATAGTTGTGTTTAAGTCTATTATGGAGAAAAAATTTGTTTCAAACACTTCATCTAAATCTACTCTTTGAATTAATTTTGTTGGGCAGGTTTTTTGAATTCCTGCACAATAAACTATTCCATCCAATTTTGGAATATCAAGGATAAATTCCTGTAGATTATCTGTATCATTTAAGTCTAAAACTTTCAATATATGCCCATCTCCAGTAAGTAAAGACATTGTTTCTTTTAATCGGTCAAAATTACGACCTGTAATAACTAATTTAGCACCTAATTTTGAGCATTCTATAGCAATACTTTTCCCAATACCGGATGAAGCACCAGTAACAAGAATCTTTTTTTCTAATAATGAATAAGGATTGTAAGTCGCTATCATTTTGATACAATAAAATCAAATAGCTCTTTAACAGTTGTGCAACTACGTATTTCTGTACCAGTAATATTTTTACCTAATTTTGTTTTAACAAAAGCAATTATTACCATTGTAGTTAATGAACTCCATTCATCAAATTCTTGAAATTTCGTAGATGCGGTAAATTCTTTTGGATCAGTATCATCAAATTGATCTGCGAACTCTTTAATAAAATCTTGTAATTCCATAATATTATTTTTATAATTTAACAAAAGATTTGATTTCATTTATTTTATTAATAAAATATTTATTGTAATTGTTTATTAATAAATCTATATTAATTCTTTCAATTTCAGAATATAACTTTTTTTCGTGAGTAATTACCTCTTCAGGTGTAAACTTAAATCCAATAATTTTTGCTGGATTTCCAATAACAATAGCATAAGGAGGAATTGAGTTTCTACAAATAGATCCACTACCTAATATAGCGCCCCGACCAACAGTAATCCCTGATAGAAGTGTTACATTTGCAGCAATCCAAACATCCTCTTCCACAATAACATCTTTAGCTTCTTGAATATCTTCAGCAGCTTTTTGAAGGAAAAATTCACCAATAACAGGATTATGGCTTCCAGTAACTACTGTTAATCCTTCTGCTGCAGCAGAATTTTTTTTCATGATAAATTTTGCTTTAGTAGTTATTAACACTGAATGCCCAAGTATATGGGTATTCTCATACAAAAAAACGTTTTCAATACCTTTGATTAAAATTGGAAATCTTACCCGTGCTGTGTAATCTATGTATCCAAAATTTTTACGTTTTGTTTGAAAATAGTTTCTATAAAATCCATTAATTGCTGATAAAAATAGATTTAATGAAATTTTTTTTCTTATACGAATCATTTTAAATTTTATTATAAGTTTATATAAATTTGAACTATATAAACTTTAGAATAAATATATTTTCCTTATTTATAAGGAATAAAAAGCCAAAGTTAGTAAAGATTTATTATAATATTACTTTATCTGAAAAAAATATTTTTAATTTGTCTTTTTGCAACTTAGGAAAAAACAAAAAGAATGCTTTCATTTAGTTGTTTTAAAAATCATATCTCGAAAAAAATCACTTTTTATAGGTATTATAAAAGTTTCCAATTTTTCAGAATTGAATTTTTCAAATTAGATGAGGCGTATTTTTGCATCTCATTTGATTTTAACAATAAATTTTCTTTGGGTATATCAAAGCATTTTATCATTGAATCAGTAAACAGACTAACATTATGGGATTCAATAATAAAACCATTATAACCATTATTAACGAGCTCATCTGCACTACTAAAATTTGTACATACTATAGGTTTAGCACATGCAATAGCTTCAACCAATGAAGTTGCCCAACCTTCTACATATGAACCCATAACGTAAATATCTGCTGCATTCAAATAAAGAGACAAATCATAATGTGATAATCTACCGGCTAACATCACATTTTCATTAATATTATTCGCTTTAATGAAATCTTCGATTTTTAGACGATCTTCGCCATCTCCCAAAAAAATGAACAATGATTCAGGAAACTGTTTCTTAAACTCAATATATGCATTTAGCATAAATTCCCATCCTTTTAATGTACTTAGTCGTCCAGTAGTAACTATTATTATTTTTGAGGTGTCAATTTTTAATTTTTTCCTTGCATTTATTTTTGAGGATGGGCTGAAAATATCTCTATTTATACGAGTTGGAAATTGTATTACTTTTTCCTCATTTAAAATATTTTTTCCTCTTTTTAAGAATCTGTTTATTGCATTTTTATCAGCAGAGGCAAGTATAACCTCAATTTTTTCTAATTCTTTAAAAAAGAAAAAATCAAAAATTTTTGCAAAATATTTCCCATACCAATATCTTGAAAAACTTAAAGGATTTTCAACCCCAGGTATTCTTGTGCATGGGTTTTTTATTTTACATCCTTTTATAGCAAATAAAACTTCCGGTGTTTGTATAAAAACATTGTCAATACCAAGACTAAATATTTGCTTTTTGTATTTTCTGACAGCAAAATAGGAAATTAATCTAGCTGGAATCCAGGATTTTTTACTCGACTTTTTAACTTTTCTGACAGAAAAATAATCATAACTTATTCCATTAATATCTTTTTTTACCCATTTCCCAACAGGGGTTTCATCAGTTGACATCCCCACTAATGAAAGCTGATTTCCAAAAGCAGTTAGCATTTGTTTGGCAAAAGAAAGATAACCGCCAATTGGGAAGTCATCATAGTTGCAAATTTCAATAAATAGTATTTTATTCATCATTTAAAATTTGATTTCAAATAATAAATGATACTGTGAGCAAAAACATCTTCTAAATTCTTTTTGCCATCTATTTTCATCCATTTCTCATTCTGATATTCATAATGAAATGGAGATTTTTCAAGTGTTAATGTTCCAAAACTAACAAATTGAAATTCAATTAGATAAAACGCGTTTCCGTTAAATGCGACATCTAAGGAAATATAGGGTACATTAAAGCTTTTGAAAATTTGGTAGGAATATTCTAAAATCCCTTCGGGTAATTGATCTGTGAATTCAAATAGCCCACTACCACTTGCACGAAAATCATTTTTTCGATTTTCTCTTTTAAGTATAAAAATCTGATAAGGATAAACTAATATCTTGTAGTCATTATTAAGGTTACTAATAAAATTTTGCGCAATTAACTTTCTACGAAAGTTTGAATAACTTACATAATTTTTAAAATAATACTGCTTTAAAAAATCTTTAAAAGAATACTTTAAAGAGATTGATTTTGATAGAAATTTTACTTTTTTAAATGCCTGTTTGAAATTATTTACTTTTACAACACCTCTACTTCCGGCACCCTCTGAACTTTTCAATACTAAAGGATATTTTAAATCTGATTTTCTGTTTATAAAATCTTCCAGGGTACCATAATATTTTGTTTTGATATTTTTAATTTCATAATTTGCTGACAAGTCTCTTAATATTTCCATAAAAACTTTATTATGGTGCGCTTTAAAAAACTCATAACCTGGAATTAATATCGCTCCTTGCAAATGTAATCCATAAATAATATCATCAATAAAGCTTTTATATCTTAAATCAGGATCTTCAGAAGATTGATACAATACAAATATTTTAGAATAATTTTGGTTTCTAAAGTCAATATCGCTAAATGACTTAATTTCAACAACAAATCCACTACTTTCGAAAATTTTAGCTACTTTATTAAAATTTAATGAAGCATAATTAGTTGTTGTTGAAGAGTAAAAATGTCCTCTGTAGTCAGTTAGTAAAATAATTTTATTCATTTGCTTCTAATTTTAGTTTTTATAATATCTAATTTTTTATTTGAAGAGAATTTTTTACAGAGCAATAAACTACGTATTGTTTTAAAATATTTATAATCAAATTTATATAAATAAAAAAAAGGTTTGAACCTTATAAATAATTTAAAAAAGGTTTTTTTTAATATAAATTTAAATGAAGTGTCAGTTACTTTATAATAGGTTTCAAAGTTTTGAATAAAAAGTATTTTCTTTAATTTTATTTTATTATCAAAGGTAAAAGTTGGTATTGCGGATATATAGTTGTAGTTGTAATAATTATAATCTTTATTCCCAATTGAGAAATTACTAATGCAAAAATTGCCTAAACTGTAAAAAATATATTTCCCTTTATACTCTTCATAAGGTTGTAACGTATGTGAATGATGTCCAATAATTAAATCTGCACCTGCATCTATTAATTTACGTGAGATTGTTATCTGATACCAATCCGGATAATTTCCGCCTTCAACACTTCCACCCCAATGAAATAAAATAACCAAATGATTAACTCGGTTTTTGATTGATTTTATATCAATCAATGCTTTATCTAAATTGAATATATTTAAAAATACGCTGGCATTACTTGGTAAATTTGGATGTGTATCTTCTGTTACATAATTAAATAACCCAATTTTTAGATCGTCTTTTTCTATAATTTTCGGTTCACTTTCTTTCCCTTTTTCATAAGAAGCTCCAAGAAAACTGATTTCGTTATTTTGTAAAAAATCAGTAGTTTTTTTAAATCCATCTTCTAAATGATCATAAACATGATTGTTTGCCAAACAAGCAACATTTAGTTTAATTAATTTTAAATAATTTAATGTTTCTATAGTTGTTGTAAGTCTTGGGTTTTTTAGTTTATTTTCTCCAAAATCACCTTTTGAAAAACACTCCAAATTACCGATAATAAGATCAGTTTTTTTTAAATAAGGATTTAAGTTTGAAAAAGGATTAATGCCTTCTTTATATAAAGTTACATAATTATCATTCAAAGATATATCTCCTAAAAAAGAAACATTAACCATTTTAAATGCTTGAATTAATGAATTGTAATAGCTTTTTTGATTGAATTTGGTAATTAAAATGTTGTAATGCAATTTTTTTACCTTCTTTGCCAATTAATGATGCTTTTTGAGGATTATTAATAGCCTCGGAAAGCTTTTCTGCAAATAAAAATGGATTATCAGGTTCTGAAATAAAAGCAGAGACTCCATCTTTTAAGTAGTCTTTATGTTCTCCGACATCGGTAATTACAACAGGATTACCAGTAGCTAGATATTCACCTAATTTTGTTGGAAAACCACCTTTTGCTTGTATATTGTCAGGTCTTGCCAATGCAAGAATCTGAGCATTTATAAGTAATTCTGGCATTTGATCTCTTTCAATCCAACCAGTTACAAAAATTCTATCTTTATAAATTGAAGAATTAATTAAATCATTTATTAATTTAAATTTCTCTTTATCTGAGTTATCTCCAATTAAAAGTAAGTTTGTATTTGTGTTGTTTCTCGCAAAAATATTAAATGCTTTTATTAAATCGGGCACACCATCTTTATCAGTGTACATTGAACCACAATAAGCAATATATTTCCCATACTTATTATTAAGTTTTTTTTCGAGATTAAATCTTTCGAATTCTACAGTCATTGGTAAATGTAGTATCCTGCCTGTATCTTTAATGTAACCAGAAAAATATTTAATTAATGCATTTGATATCAAATAAATACCGTCAAACTTACTTACAATCTTAGTTAAATAGATATTTAAAATTATTTTTTTTATAATACTATTTGCACCTAGAAAAGGATACTCAGTTCTTTCATGAAAACAAGATATTTTATTTTTCTTAGCAATAAATAAGTAAGGTAGAATATCAAATGGATTTGTTAAAAGTATAATTATTTTTGAGTCTGTTTTATACAGTTTTATCTCTTGATTTATTTTCTTTATTGCATTTATATGTGCCCTGATTCTATAAAATATTTTTTCTATAATAGAATTTAAAGGTTTATTATACCAGATAGCATATATAAAATTTATTCCGTTAAAATGACCTGAACTAAGATTACTAAATTTAGATTGTTGATTATCCGGTTGCAAAATTACAAGTTTTACATTTATACCAAGATCTACCAGCCCTTTTAAATATGATAAATGTCTGTTTGTCGCTGCACCTCCATAAGGATAGGAGCCAATTGTAATAACAATAACCTGCATTTATTTTTTTTTAATACCCCACCATAAATTGCTTAAACCTGTGTTCCCAAGAATTAATTTTAACACCCTCCATGAAGTGTCAGTAATAGTGTAATCCTGTGCAATTACATGATTCTTTCTGACATTGGGTTCATCTATGGCAACGCAGATGCTGTCAATCACTGCTTGTGGATCAAAACCTGAGAGTATAATGCTTCCTGCATCCTGAGCTTCTGGTCTTTCCATGGACTGACGCAATGAAATAGCTGGAAAGTTTAATATTGATGATTCTTCGCTAATAGTACCGCTATCGGAAACTGTGCATAGTGCATTCATCTGTAAATACACATAATCAAGAAAGCCAAAGGGTTTCATGAAATGTATCAAAGGACTATCAGAGATAAGTGATTGGTTAAGTTCTTCTATTCTCTTTCTGGTTCGGGGATGAGTGGAGACAATGACAGGTAATTGATATTCATTTGATAAAGAAATTAAAACATGTAATATCTTTTTAAGATTTTCAGGATTGTCAACATTTTCTTCACGATGAGTGGAAACAAGAAAATAACTGCCAGCTTTTATATTTAAACTTTCAAGTGCTAAAGAAGCTTTAATTTTAGGAAGGTAGTAATCTAGTATTTCTTTCATGGGTGAGCCTGTGAGGTAGATCCTGCGATGGGGCAGACCTTCAGAAATCAGATGACGGCGGGCATGCTCAGTATATACCAGATTAAAATCTGAAATATGATCTACTACCCTACGGTTAACCTCTTCTGGTACATTAAAATCATAACTCCGATTACCGGCTTCCATGTGAAAAACAGGAATGTGCATACGTTTTGCCATATAGGCTGCCAGACATGAATTAGTATCACCTAATACCAATAAGGCATCTGGTTGTTCCAGTTTTAATACTTCTTCTGTTTTACAGAAAAGATCACCGATACTACTTCCTAATGAGGTCGTATCTATTTTCAGAAAATGATCGGGTTTACGCAATTCAAGTTCATTCCAGAAAATTTCATTGAGTTCATAATCGTAATTTTGTCCGGTATGGACAATTATCTGATTCAGGTATTGATCCAGAAGTGCCATGGTACGGGATAAACGAATAATTTCCGGACGTGTTCCCACTACTGTCATTACTTTTAGTTTGGCTTTCATAGGTGTATTTTTGAACGCAGATGTGATGGTTGGTTTAAACCTGATTTTTGATAAAATAATCTATAGTTTTCCCTCTTCTATCTGTGAGATTATAATATCTGAAGATTAAAGTCCAATCTGTTTCTGTTAGGATTTTTAAAACTTATGTTGCAAATGAGAATTAATATTTATTAACTATTGAACTGCAAATTTCAGAATAGTATGATCTTTACCAATTTTCAGATTGAGAAAATAAATCCCTTTGCCAAAATGACCAACATCAAAATTTTCAATGTTGTTACCTTTGCTTTTTTGCACCTCAGTTGAGTTGAAAACAAGATTCCCTAATACGTCAAATATTTGATAACTGATGGATTGGGTCATAGTTAAGAAAAACTGTAAATGACCTGTATTTGTAACAGGATTTGGAAAGATTTCTGCTTTGGTATTGTCTTTAAAGATTTCATCATTTTTAACAAAATCATAGTAGATTGTATCTGAAGAATTTGACAAACAACCGTTTTGATAAACCGTTACAAAATAATTCCCGTTTTGAGAGGGATAAAATACGGTATCAGTAGCATCAGTTATAAGTCCACTATTCGTTTCATACCATTGGTTTCCATCTTGAGCATTTGACAACAAATGATTTCCGCTTTGTGAAATGATAGGAGTTAGAGGAATAGAAAATACCTGAATATATAAAGAGTCTGTAGTACTGATACCACAGTTGTTTTCTCCAGTTACTGTTAAAAATCCTGACGAAGAAGCGTTGTTTGCATTTAAATAAATAGTATTATTTTGAACAGAAGCAATTGTGATACCATTAGGTGCTAGCCAATGATAAAGTGATGCATTTAGAATAGGTGGTATAAAGTATGAAATATTCTGATCGTTCTGGCAAGCAACTGAAGGTCCGGATATACTTCCAGTCATCTGAGGCAAGGGATTAGCAGCAATATAAAGAGAAATATGATTACTACTCCCACACTGGTTAGCAGCACTTACAGTAATAACACCTGAGTTAAAAATATTACTGTCATTTTGTATCAATATCATGGTATCGTTACTGTTTCCGTAAAGACCATTGGGTAAAATCCACTGATATTCAAAGGCATTACTATCACCTGATATGGAGTAACTTAAATTCTGTTCCCAAGGACAAATTGAAATTTGTCCGATGATGGGGGGAATTAGCTGAGGCAAGTTTCTTACATAGATATTTTTTGTTATTTCAGGGCTCTCTCCACAGTAATTTGAAAGTTTTACACTGATGGTGTAGTTGGAAGTATTTCCAGCAATAGATGAACTCAAATAATTCTGAAAACTGGAATAAATTCCGTTAGGTAAGTTCCATTTATATTCTGAAGCCATGGAATCAAAAGGGACAGAAAGTACAAAATTTTCATTTGCACAAATAGTATCCGGTGCGTTCAGTTGTAATGGAGTTAAAGGTGTTGATTTAACGGCAATAGTCAAATTGGTTAATGGGCTTTCACCACAGGAATTCACACTTTTTACCTTTATTGTATCACTAATTGCATTTTGGGAAATATTTATATGTATGTTGTTAGAAGTAGTGTTTCCTGAGTATGTAGCTGGTATTTTCCAGAGATAAGATGTTGCATTATTAGCTAAAGGAACGAAATAAGATAAATTGTTCTCTCCTCTACAAACCTGCTGAGGTCCATAAATTGTATCAGGTTGTAATGGCGGTTTATTAATTAGTAAATTGACTGACAAAGAATCGCCTATTCCACAATTATTTTGTGACTTTACTTTAATGATTCCTGAAGTAATGCTATCATTAACATTTAAGTAAATTGTATTTGCAACAGTTGAACCCTGTAACCCGTGAGAAAGATTCCATAAATAAGAAGTAGCATTGTTTGCTTGTGGAATCATTACAGGAATATTGCTTTGATTTGAACAAAGAGTTAAAGGAGGGATTGATGTATTGGTAAATGTGGGTTTATGATTTACGAAAACAACTTTTGTTGAAGATTGTCCATTTCCACAAATATTTTGACCTGATATCACAATATTTCCAGAAGAGCTATTAGTGGTATAATTTGCAATTGCTGTGTTTAGAGTTATATTTGCATTAACACCCTGAGGAAAAGACCAATTATATGCCGTTGCATTGGGTATTACAGGCGTAGAATAAACGACAGAATTTTGCCCTGCACATACTGTATCAAAGCCCGTAATGACACCTGCTGAGTTTGGAATGTATAATTTATTTACCGTGATATTAAAGGAATTAGATAGTCCACATTGATTAATATTTTTTACAGTCACAATGCCATTAGTAAACATAGAATCCATTCCAAAAAGTACTGAATCATTCGAAGTGCTTTCATTGATATGTTGTGGTAAATTCCAAACCAAAGAATCAATAATATTTAAATTTGGTAAAGGCATCTTATATTTATTTCCTTCGCAGATTGAAATCGAATTATTTGAAAAATTAGGTGTAATGGGTAAATGTGTAATAATATATTTCTTTTGAGTAGTTGAACTTGATCCGCATGTATTTAAATTTTGTACTTTTATATAGAAAGTATCACCTATAATAGAACTCAAATTAAAATTAACCGTTGTAGTATGATTAGATGTCGCAACATTATTCAGATACCATTGAAAGCCAGTAGAATTGTACATAGGAGGTGTTGAAAAACTAACCACCTGACCTGCACATATTGGTTGAATGTTTTCGATTGAAGATGGTTGTTTGGGTAGTTTTTTTACAGATATAATTTTTTCAGAAGAATTTCCGGTTAAGCACGCATTTAAACCCTTTACCGATATAATTCCTGAAACAGCACTTGAATCAAATGAAACAGCAATTGTATTTGTGTTGGAATAGCCATGAGTTCCTGTAGGTAAATTCCATTGATAGGATGTTGCATTATTTATTGTTGGAACTGAATATACTACATTATTCTGTCCCTGACAAACAACTGTTATCCCATTTATCGGACCGGGATCAGAAGGGGTAACTATATTGTTATCAGTAGGAAGCAGTATCGTTGATGAATATAAACTGTTTCCCAAAGCATCTGTCATTACAACTCTGTATTGATAAATCTGGTTATTCATTGCTATTGAATAAATAGTTTCAGCTGTATCATTTATAGGAATCCAGGTTTGAGAGGAACAATTTTTGTATTCCCATCTTACAATCTTATTCCCATGGTCTGTTAATTTTAACAGATAAGATTTGTTATTAGCTGTTATTAAAGAGTCCAGAATAATAATTTCTCCATTCTGAGTAATACTATCGTTCCAGTGAATACTGGCTTTATAAACATTTATTGGCCATCCACTGCCTTGGCATAATTGATACAAATAAATCCCTTTGTTTTTATCCTGACAAATAGGATATAGTTGTGTATAAGGATTATCTGAAACCTGAGTTATTATTTCCTGAATATTCAGCACACTGTCATTTTTTTCATAAAAACCAAATAGTCTATTATTCATATCTCTGAACTGACCTTCGGAATTAGAAGTCATTAAAAATAACTCCCTACCCGATTGAGACTTTATTTTTGCATGACTCCATAAAGCACTATTAATGAGTGAAACTGCATTTCTCCGATAATCATTGTCTGGATTATTGCATTCTATCACATAATTTGAATCGTTTAAATTTCTTATAGTATTTTCTGTATAGAAATTTCCAGATGGAACAGGGAAAAAAGCATTGTTTCTTTGTTTTAATACATAATATTTGATTCCGATTTTTGTTTGTTTCCCACTTTTTAAAGTAGGTGTTATTGTAGGCCAGCTATTATTATTTAAAGTAAAAACAGATCTTGGTAATTGCCAGATATGCTGTTTTTGCTGTGAATCCATGCTCCAGTAAATATTTTTATCTGTAAAAAAGAAAGATAAAGACCTCCAGTCTTGTGAACCAACTCCCAATAAATGGAAAGTATCTCCAAAGTTATCAGAATAATATATACTGGATTGATTGTCTTCATCTCCGGTACTAAGCCATAAACTACCTGTTTTCGGATCCATAAAAACAACATGTATATGTCGTACATAAGGCCATGTTTCTTTGTTAGCCATAAAATCATTTTTGCAATAGAAACTGAAAATAGTATCCCAAACACTGGTATTGTTAGGATAATATCTCCCCCTATAAACACAATGTCTGATTGAATCAGAATCAGTAGAAGGAGTGTAATCACTGGCAAAAACATAACCTGTATTTGATATACTATCAAAATAAGTATCAATAGAGTGACAAGTCTCTAAAGACTTGGTTTCAAAAACTAAACTCCATGTTTTCAAATTTGTTGATTTCAGAATTTTTTTATCATACCTGATAAAGTAGCCAAAAGGTGTTGAAAAAAATCTTGGATAACTATCTGTTATACTTTTGTCAAAAGAAGTTATGTAATAAGAATCATCAATATCAGTTCCTATGTACAAATCTGTGTAGTTTTTTAAGAAAA
Organism: Bacteroidota bacterium; assembly: GCA_013377005.1. GTDB lineage: Bacteria > Bacteroidota > Bacteroidia > Bacteroidales > JACABE01 > JACABE01. The sequence continues at coordinate 96,480 of JACABE010000004.1, read as the reverse complement.
CGATGGAGTCATTTTTTTTTCCTAAAATTCTAACATGGTATGGCAAAGTGTCTGTGATATACAATCTGGAAACATTTGCTACCCAGCTTACAATAGTAACAAAACAAGTGTCTTTTACATTGGTAATAGTGTCTCTGGCAATAATCTGAGCTCTTGCGGGGTTACCTAAAGTATCAAGTAGAGCTGTTACAATACCCGATTTTGTTACTGTAACCAATGGATTATTTGAAGTCCATTTTATCTGATTTAAAGATTGATTGGAGTATAAACTTAATTTATAGGAAGTCCCTGCTTGCAGACTCAGATAATGAGGGTTTATTTTTACAATCTGCGCAAAACTAAATACAAAATACAAAGTGAACAAAAAGAAAAAAGTAAACTTTTTCATAGAATGGGTTTAATGTAAAGACGATTTTGAGTATATTCTATTTGTGTTAAATTAAAAGATGGTAAAAGTAATATTCTGTTTATGAACAAATTGTTATAATTTGTTAAAATAATTTGTTTTAGGAAAATCCACAAAAAATAACCTAAGACATTGCTTTTGATAGACGAACATTAACAATATTGGTGATAAATTGTTCATCCTATATTATCTTGATATGGTTATTTTATTTGATTCAAAAGCTTGCATGTATAATGGCAGTATGTAAAAAGAATGCTATACTTTTTCGAAATAAGTATCAGGATCATGGGTATCAAAATGTTCGTTAATCCAGAAAATAGTATAGACTTCTTCATCCCCAATATTTTTTATATTGTGGGTAAACCATATAGGCATGTCCACAAATGATGGGTTTTCACCATCAAGCTCAAAAGACAATACTTCATCTGTTCCTATTCTTCTTAATTCAATCAGTGCTTTACCTTTGATTACGGCAAAACGTTCTGCCTTGCGGATATGAAAATGATTTCCACGGGTAATGTCAGCTGCGGTGGTAGAAAAAGAGATTTGGCCTCCGCTGTTTAGTTTTATAGTTTCTACAAAAGATCCGCGGTTGTCGGTATTTTTTTTCAAAAGAAAAGGGAAAAAGTTACTGTGGTCAATATAACAAAGGAAAGTAATAAATAAATTCCTGTCGAAATTATCCTGTAATGAAGGAATTTCACCTTTTTCAAAATAATTTGTTTTGATATCAGAGAGTTTCTGGAGTAATTCAGAAACTTTGATGGTTGAGGTGTGGGGTATAAAAATTGTGATCGGTGGCTGCTCAACACTGATAAGATGGATGATTTCACTAACCAGTTCGCCGACATAAATAAGTTTTATTTCGCCGTCAATTTCTATTTTGGGTGTTTCGTTATGGGTTAGCTGGTGGCAAAATGTTGCAATTACTGAATTGTAATAAGGATTCCCGAATGAGCCGAACACATTGGGTATTACAAGACCTGTAAATTTTGCATGATTCCTTGCGGCCCACTGTTCCAATAACAGTCGTCCTTCTTTTTTCGACTTACCGTATAAATTATCACGTTCTTCCTGAGTGGACGAAGAAAATAGTATATGTGGAGTAGAGTGGGTCGTTTCACAGGCTTCAATCAGTTGTTTAACAAGCCCTGTATTGGTTTGATAAATTACTTCCGGATCATTATGCCGGTTCATGGCAGCTAAATGTATAATTACATCACATTGTTGAACAAATTCTTGTAAAGTTGTTCCATTCTGAAAGTATTGATCTTCAAAAGAAATTCTTATAAATCTTTCTGGGTATAAACCCAAAGTGTTAAACAAATGTGTTCCCACAAAACCAGTTTGCCCTGTTATTCCAATCTTTAGCATAATTTTTTTATTTTTACACAGATGTTACTGAATATTTTTTTACTGGTGCGTTATCTTTTTAATCTGTGTCACTCAAGTTCTGATTTTATTCTAAATCCCAATAATTACTTTCAAAACGATATATATCTTCCGATGATGCTTCCAGTGTTAAATCTGAAAATATCACTAGTGTAGAATTAGTTTCCAGTGCTTTAAATCCATTGGCTGTTCCTGGTGGAACTATCAATATTTGAGGGGTTTCAACGCTCAATATTTGTTTATTGATAATTAATTCTTTTGAAGGATTTTCCCAATTGTCAATTTCAATCCAGCAGATTAAAAAATTTCCTTTGCTGACAAAGAAATGCTTGGTTTCAATTTTATGTCCTTGCCATGCCCTTACAATGTTTGTATCTGGATGAGTTATAGTATAAAATCTTTTAATATTTTCAAAGTGAAAGTCATTGACAAAGTTTATAGTGCCACGTGAATCAGTAAAAGTGTTGCCTTTGATATTCATAAAATAATTTTGGACATTGGTAACATAATATGTATTTTTTTGCAATAGATTATAAGATTAATCAATGTTTTCTTTATTTTGGTGCTACATCTTATTTAATTGTATTCTGCTTTATACCTAAATCTTCCCTTATCATATCCAGTTTCAGTAGCATTTTTTTCATCCCTTCTACATCCAGTCTTATTGTATTATGTGAATGATAGTCTTCAATATTGGTAATTTCTTCTTCTCCCTCAATAAAGAATTTGTCGTAATTTAAGTCCCTGGAGTCGCATGGAATACGAAAATATTTCCCCATATCTTCGCTCTTTGCCATTTCTTCACGGGTTACCAATGTTTCATACAGTTTTTCACCATGTCTGGTACCGATAATACCAATTGTACTGTTTGATTTATATAGAGATATAAGTGATTTAGCTAAAGTTTCCAGTGTTGCAGCAGGTGCTTTTTGCACAAAAAGATCTCCGTTTTGCCCACGTTCCCAAGCATATAATACTAAATCCACTGCATCTTCCAGTGTCATCATAAAACGGGTCATATTTGGATCTGTTACGGTAAGATTCTTTCTATCTTTGAGTTGATCAACAAACAATGGGATAACAGAACCTCTGGATGCCATCACATTACCATAGCGGGTGCAACAAATAGTTGTGGTGGCATTATTTCCCAGTGCACGTCCTTTTGCAATCGCCACCTTTTCCATCATTGCTTTACTAATACCCATCGCATTGATTGGATAGCAAGCTTTATCTGTACTTAAAACCACTACTTTTTTCACTCCGTGGGCTATGGCAGAATCCAACACATTTTCAGTGCCTAATACATTAGTGTTAACAGCTTGTATCGGAAAGAATTCACAAGAAGGAACTTGTTTCAAAGCAGCTGCATGAAAAACAAAATCGACACCATCCATTGCACCATCCACACTCCGCTTATCCCTTACATCTCCGATGTAAAATTTAACTTTAGGGCTTTGAAGATTATGTCGCATATCGTCTTGTTTCTTTTCATCCCGCGAAAAAATACGGATTTCATTAAATTCATCCGTTAAAAGAAAACGTTGCAAAACAGCATTGCCAAAAGATCCCGTGCCTCCTGTAATCAATAATTTTTTCATTTTTTCATTTATTAATTCAATATTTCATTTTGGAATTCAATAGATACTTTGTTAATATCAAATTGATTCATTGCTGTGTTTTTAGCATTATCTAAATACTTATCAACTAAATCTTTGTTGGTTAGTGTCAACATAATTTCCTTAGCCAGAGTTTTATAATTATTTTCAACAACTACATGTCCCCATTTATATTTCATTGCATGATAATAAAGAGCTGTTTCCTTTGGTCCAAAATACAAAACAGGTCTTAATGTTGCAATATACTCTGAGGCTTTGGTAGGCATTGATAATCTTATGAATTGAAAATTTCTACCATTAAAATCATAGGGTAACATTAGTAATTGACTCCTTTTTAGGAATTCAGGCAAATTATTATATTCTGTGTAATTTTGCAATGTTACATACGAAGAATACTTTTTTAGCTTTTTACATATTTTATGTTCTATATCTTTGGTCTGAATGACAAACTCAATATCAAATCTATATTCAGTGTTTAAAAATTGTACTGCTCTGGCGATTTGAACCAAAGATTGCGATATTCCTAATCCGATTCTTCCTGTATATATAATTCTGTATTTTTCAATATTAACAGGTGTTATTTTCGTTTTGGGATTCCAGAACGAGCAATCGACAGGATTGTGATAATAATTCCAGCTACATGAGTATCGTTGGCTATATTCAATACTCATTAATTCTGAGATAGCTAACCTCTTGTATGATAATGACAACAGAATTCTAAACTCTTTATCAATTTTTTTTCTCCAATATTTTGAAAACAAACCTTTCTGAACAATTGTTGTAGGCCAATCGTCCATAATATGAATGATTATAGGAATATTTAATTTTTTATGTATTTCTATTGCCAATAGAATAGAGGAACGGGTCGATAATAATGTGTATATAATATCAGGATTGTTTTCTTTAATCCAATTTTGCAGGTTGATTGAAAAATTTATTTTAGTTGCAAAATGATAATAACCAATAATATGTAGGAAGTTTTCGAGTAAATTTACGATAAAAAATTTAAGATAATTAGAAATGCTAAAATTAAGGACTGCTTTATTATTATTTTCAGGTTCTATTTTATGTATAGGAATTTTGTTGATTTTCTCAAAAATATTACCTGAAAAATATTTTTTTTTAATAAAATTTAAAGGAAAATAATATTTTAATTCTTTGCTCCCTATAGAATATATATGTTTATAACCATCCTGTACAGAAATAATTGCATCTTTATAGGTTGAAGCTATTAATATCTTGTCTTTTGGAAATCCTTTAAACAAATTGCTAAGAGTTATCCCTGTCGCATTCTTAGAATTGAATGAATTTCCAAGAAGAAGTATTTTCTTTTGCATTTTTTAATTTAATAATACAATGAAAGGAAATTAAATACTTAAGTATTTTTATTTGCTAAAGAATAACATAGTTCTGCTTAGTGATTAAAACAAATTTATTAATCTATTTGGTTAACTGAATATAAAAAATCTACCAATTTTTTACCTACAGATTTATAATCATAATTTTCGTATAAAAAGATTTTGCCTTGTAAGGCTACTTTTTTTGCAAAATCGTAATTATTTATAATAAAATTTAATTTTTCTGCGTACTTAAAATCATTTTCTGCTTCACAAATAAATACATTTTCTTGATCTTTAACATATTTTGTTATCTCTCCGACGTCAGTTATTAATGTTGGTACATTTGATGCCATGTATTCTCCTAATTTTGTTGGAAACCCACCTTCTGCTCTTTTAGTTTTTGGCTGTGACGAAACTAGAATATATGCATTTTTCAATATTTTTGGTACTTCATTAAAATCAATACGTCCTTTTAAAATGACTCTGGTTTCCAGTGATAGATTTACAATAAGATTTTTAATAAAATTCATATCTTTTATTGAAGATTCTCCATAAATATATAAGTCAATTTCAGTATGAAAATCTTTTATTTTCTCAAATGCTCTGATAATATTATCAACATTATCCTTTGATAATTCTAGATTACCCATATAACAAATGTATTTTCTTATGCTTTTATCTGATATTGTATCGCTTTTGTTATCAAAACGAGAGGTGTCAGTTATTGTTGACATAATAAAACTGGGCTTTTGGGCAAAATTATTAAAGAATCTTGAGAGGTTTTCAGTCATAAATACCATTGCAGTAAAATACTTGAAAATAATATTGTATGTAATACTCTTCCATTTTGGTATATTGTTTTTTAAATAAATCCGAATAGGCGTGGGATATTCATCCGTTATAAAAATTGTCTTAATTCTTTTTATTTTTAAAAAAGGAAGAAATAAGAATAAAATATATATAAAATCATTACTGATAAATATAAAATCAAATTTTCTTTTTTTATGCTCGAGATTGATTCTTCTAAATGTATAAAATAATGCTATAAGTCTATCAAATAATACCCTTGTGAATTTGTTTTTTGACCACCTCCAATTAGGATAATAATAATTTACGCCACTTATTTCCCCCTGAATATTATTGACATTTTGCAATCTTTCAAATGGGCAAAAAACAAAAATATCAACAGATATATCATTTTCAATAAAACCTTTTGAATATGAAATAATTCTATTTGTTGCTGCCATTCCCGAAGGAAATGGATAACCACAAATTATCCCAATATGATTTACTTTATCCATTGTGTTTTTTTGCCAATTGATTGTTTTTTGCTTTAAATACATAAGGAGTAAATACTATTAAGTACAGTATTGGATTCGTTTCTATTGGATTCGAAAAAAACACTATGGTTATAGCAGAAATTAAAATTAAGTAAACAAACCATCCTTTTTTAAAACCGTCTCCCAATAATCTGATAAATTTGATAAATGAATTAAATAAAAAAATAATCCCGACTATCCCCCATCTGAATAAAATATCTCCAATTCCATTTACGCCATCAGTTCTGAATACATCCCCTTTTACTTCCTTGTCAGCAACTACTCCATTACCAAAGGGGTATTTTGTAAACTGATAAAACTTCAGCAGAAAAGCAGCATAACGGTTGACCTCATAAATTTGTTTGTTTTTATCATAACCAGCATTACCCTGATTTTGATCTGTAATAAGTTGATTTATTTTTGGTGCAAGAAAATCAACTTGCAACAATGATGTTAGACCGAAAGTTGCAAAAACTATAATGAAGACCCATGCAAAATAATTTTTACTTGCAAATAAATAAATTATCAATAAAAGTGCTAGGCTTAAATATCCTGCTGTTGAAAATGTAGTAATGAGTACGATGATATATATAAATATTTTATGGGAAATTTTAATACCATCAATCAACCAGTTATAAATAATAGAAATTATAATTATCATTGAAAAGGCACCGGGTTCCCACATAAATCCTGAATTACGCAGATAACTTATACTATTGATATCGGTACCTATAAAAGCATGGGTGTAAATAATAGAATTCCAGTAATAAAGGTACCTGTCAGTGAATATTTTTGCTGTAATTGGCTTAAATATTTCTGATAATTCAATAAAGAAACTTGGAAATAAAATATTCAGTAAATAAATAATTGAAGATAAAACAGTCAAAAAGAATATTATTTTTTCAAATTTTTTCCAGAATTCGTTTCCAATAATTTTTAAAATAAAATAGGAAATCAAAAAGCGTATAGGATAACCAATAACTAGATTAAAATTAAAATAGGAAACATTGAATATGCTTGAAAAAAAATTAATAAATATCCAAAAAATTAAAATTATCAAGATAAACCTATCTATTTTTATACCATTTGTAAAAAGGAAGATTAGGAAAGTTATCAAAAGCCCATAATAAAGGAAGGATGCTTCAGAAGTTAATATAGAAGCATTTGCAATCACTATAATTAGATATAGTAATAATAAAAAATCTTTAATTCCTATTATTCCTGATGTTTCTTTTTTAATTCTTTCCATACAGATTTATTTACTCCAAATACCTTTAGCAGTGTGGTTTAATAGTTTTTTATATTGATAGGGTGCCCAAATTAAAAAAGTGGAAGTTATAATCAACATTGATAATACAACACCAGAAGAACCGAATTTTCTGCCTAAAATTATAGCCAATGGTACATGTATACATGCCCCAATAACAGTAACAATTAGTTGAAACCGAATTTTACCTATTCCATTAATTACACTTCCAAATATTGACCAAAGCATTTGAATGATAAAGTAAATAAAGAGTAAAAAAAGCATTAGTTTGCTAATTGGTATCTTATTTTTTATCCATAGCTTAAAAGCAAGGTCAGAAAAAATTAACATGAATACACCAATAATAAAAACAAAAGTCAATAAAATAATCATAGTTCTTACCGTTTTTCTTATCCATTTTATGTCATTTTTAACGTATGCTTCAGTTGTAGCAGACCATAATGGAGTTGTGATAATTGTAAATCCCATAAGTAATATGGACATATACCTGAAAGCAATATAATATTCGGCAACATCTTGAGGGCCTGTAAGATTTGCAATAATTATGTTATTTGTTTGTGTTAATATTATCCATGTTACCTGTATTATAAAAAAACTACCTCCAAGCATTAGTATTGATTTTATTTTACCTTTTTCAAAATATTTATATGAAGGAGAAATTAGTTTAAACTTATTTCTAAAAAAGTAATAACTGAATAAAAATGTTACGATAGATGGGACTATCGTCATTACTAAACCAAATGTAAATAAAGACTTAGAATAATCAGTTTTTGACATGATAAATATTATTATCAAGCAAGCTCCCTGACTTATTAAATCGCTATAGGATGAAACAGAAGGCATTTGCATGGCTAATAATATGGAATTAAAAATTCGAATTGCAAAATTAACACACATCATACAAAAAACGATTATTATTAGCCTATTCGTTTCGTTTTCAATTCCTAAAGGAGGATTGACAATGAAAGACCAGTCAATAAAAATTGAAAGTATTAAAAAGACAAATATTATCGCAAAAAAAAGTATAAATAATGCAACATATGCGGTACTTACATAAGATTTTGCTAATTGGAAATCACCCTTTGCAATAGATTCAGCTAGTTTATTTCTTAATCCCTGACCTATTCCAATATCAAAAAATCCAATCCAATTAACCAAAGTAAAAATAGTAACCCAAATACCATAATGCACTACATCAAGACAATTTAAAAATAATGGAACAAAAAGAAGGCTTAAAATAAGACTTAGACCTCTGTTTATAACCATTTTTAAAATATTTTTTTTAAATTTAACGGTTCTTTCTTGCCCATTATTAATAATCTTTTTTATTTTTTCAAGTACATTTATCATTAGTTTTTTTAATTTTTGCTTCAATACTATTTTTTCAGATTTTCCCAATACCATTTAACCGCTTCTTTCAAACCCATTTGTAAATTATGTGTAGGCTTGTAATTAAGAAGCGTTTGTGCTTTTTCTATACTTGCTAGCGAGTGGGGGATATCTCCTTGTCTGTTTGATCCATATTTTATTTCAACATTAGATATAGTAGAATCAAACTCACTTAAATACTGTTTAAGATAATGAACTAACATGTTTAAATCGTTTCTGTCTCCGACTGCTGTATTAAATATTTCTCCTATTGCTTCTTTTTTTGATGTTATAGCTGCCAGGTGATTCATTTGAATTACATTGTCAATGTATGTAAAATCACGGGAATTGGTACCATCTCCATTTATTAGGGGAGATTCGTAGTCCATCAACTGCATGGTAAATTTTGGAATTACAGCAGCATAGGCTCCGTTTGGATTTTGTCTTCTGCCATATACATTAAAGTAACGTAACCCAATAGTATCTAACCCATAGTTTAATTTAAAAACTTGTGCATAAAGTTCATTTACATATTTTGTAACGGCATAAGGTGAAAGTGGTTTTCCGATAACATCTTCTATTTTTGGTAAATTTGGGGAATCTCCGTATGTAGAGGAACTGGCTGCATAAACAACACGTTTTACTTTTTCATCGCGTGCTGCTATGAGTATATTCAGAAAACCGCTAATATTTACTGCATTTGAAGTTGCTGGATCGTTTAGTGATCTTGGTACAGAGCCTAAAGCTGCCTCTTGAAGTACTATTTCTATGCCTTCCATTGCCTTTTTGCAATCATCCGGATTACGAATATCACCAACTATTAATTTAAATTTTGGATGATTCAGGAAATCTTTAATATTTTCAACACGTCCAGTTGCAAAATTATCTAAACAAACAACTTCATTGTCATATTTCAATAAATCTTCGCAAAGATTTGATCCGATAAACCCTGCGCCACCAGTTACAAGTATACGAGTATTATTAATTTTGTTGTAGGACATTTGATTTATGGTTAGAATTGTTAAGTTAGGAGGAAATTGATATAATTAGACCAGATAGTATTTTAGAAATTTATTTAGTTATAATAATTATTAATGTTTGTAAAAGCAGAAGACTTTGCTTCTACGTTTCTGATTCTTTTATTACATTAATTATCAATTACTAGCTATAGCCTACCATCAACGATTTCTGAAGGAAGTATCGATTTAATATCGTATAATACTGATTTTTTTTTGCGTTCACTGAAATTAATTTCCTTAAATTCATTGTGTGCAACTGCCAAAACGATGGTATCATAATCTTCCAACTCAAAGGAAGGAATTAGTGCTTCGTTGTATTCGTGTCTTACTTCTTCTGCACTACCCCAAGGATCATAAATATCAACATTGCATCCGAATTGGCGAAGTTCATTTACTACATCCACTACTTTTGTATTTCTTACATCAGGACAATTTTCTTTAAAGGTTATACCCAATACCAACACATGAGAATTATTGACGGGGATGCTCTTTTTAATCATTAATTTAATGGTTTGGGAAGCAATCCATGCTCCCATACTATCATTCATACGCCGTCCGGCAAGAATAATTTCAGGGTGATAACCCAACTCTTGTGCTTTTTGAGCAATATAATAAGGATCAACTCCAATGCAGTGCCCACCCACTAATCCTGGCGAAAATTTCAAAAAATTCCATTTTGTTCCGGCTGCATCCAAAACCGCACGTGTGTCGAGGTTCATGTGAGCACATATACGTGCCAATTCGTTTACAAAAGCTATGTTTATATCACGTTGTGAATTTTCAATAACTTTTGCAGTTTCTGCAACACGAATAGAAGGAGCTTTGTGTGTTCCTGCTTTTATAACAGTTTTGTATAATTGGTCAACTACTTCGGCTATTTCGGGAGTAGATCCGGAAGTTACTTTATGAATAGTAGTTACGGTATGCTCTTTATCACCAGGATTGATTCGCTCTGGTGAATAACCGGCATAAAAATCAACATTGAGTTTCATACCAGATACATTTTCTATTACTGGCAAACAATCTTCTTCAGTACAACCTGGGTAAACAGTTGATTCGTAAATAACTATATCTCCTTTGCTAATTACTTTCCCAATTGTTTCACTGGCTTTTATCAAAGGTGTTAGGTCAGGACGGTTATTTTTGTCAACTGGTGTGGGAACAGTAACGATGTAAATGTTGCAATCACGAATTTCGTCCAATAAACTCGTAAGGTATAACCCATTTCCTTTTTGAATATTTGTTTTTAAAACTGATTGTAGATTTTGATCCTCTACTTCTAATGTATTATCGTGCCCTTGGTTGAGTTCTTTAATACGTTCTTTCTTAATGTCAAAGCCAATAACAGGGAAATGTTTAGCAAATTCAACAGCCAAAGGAAGCCCCACATAGCCTAAACCAATCATACAAATTTTATGAGACATAGGATTTGAGTTTTAAAGTTAATATTTTTACTAATTTAAAAAATTTGAAAGTATCTAGGAGTATTTTTATGATTTAATTGTTATTTAAAAATAGTTAATATTTGTATCATTCCCTATACAATCCTAAATTACATAATTATCCACTACCCATTTTGCAAATGGAAAACTACAAGTAAATGCAGGCGAAACTGCATTCAATACATGAATACAATCTTTATCTCCTTCAACTACAAAGTCCATCACCAATTCTTTGGTTTGCATATTAAGTAATTGAGCCCGAATGCCTGGCTTTCCCCATTCGTTAAAACCTTTTACATCTAAGTTTTTAACAAGATTTTCGGCTAAACCTGCAAAATACTTCATATTGTATTTTTTTATCTCATCTATAGCAAGATTTCTAAACCCAAATGCGTTGCTCAAAAAGAGTCGGGCTTCCCAAGATAAAATATTTATAGTTTCAGTAGCACTAAATTGGTCGAAGCCTTTGTAGTTTTCTCTCCAAAAAGCAGGCATTGAAGTTGGACCTATCTTTACTGTACCATCTACTGTTACGGTAAAATGTACACCTAGAAATGGATTTTTTAAATTAGGAACAGGATATACATTTGTCGAAACCGGTTTTTCGTTTCCATGGTATTTCAGGTAAACACCTTTAAACGGAATGATAGTATATTTTTTTGAGAACCCGAAATCCTTTGCAACTTTATCGGCATATAAACCGGCTGCATTTATTAATTTAGTGGCTGAATATATATTTCCTTTTAAAGTTTTTATTTTATTTCCCTCAACTCTTGCTGAATATGCTTCTCCGAAAAAAAACGTAACACCTTTTTGTTTCAGTTCATTTTTAACTGCCTGATTTACTTCAACCGGATCAACTGTAGCTGTGCTGGGAGAATACAAAGCATGTTTGAAAGTCTTGACATTGGGGTCTATATCAAACAATTGTTTTTCGTCAATGATGCTAACATCAACACCGTTAGCTTTTCCTCTTTTATCTAGTTCAAACAAAGAAGGTAATTCGCTTTCATCTTTGGCAACAACAACTTTTTTACATTCGTTTATTTTTAACTTATTGGCATAACAATATTCTCTCATCAGTTTGTTGCCGTCGCGGGTAAATTTTGCCTTTAATGAATCAGCTGTGTAATAAAAACCGGCATGTAATACGCCACTATTTCTTCCACTACTGTGATAAGCAACATCTGCTTCTTTCTCAAGCAAAGCAATTTTTGCATCTGGAAATCTGTTTCTCAAATCCCTGGCAATGGACAAACCGATAATTCCTCCACCTATAATTAAATAATCGAAATGCATAATGGAATGGGTTTAAGTGAAATTTAATGAATTTATAAAGCTTTTAAAGTGTTGAAGTAATGAGAAAAGTAAAATAACTAAATTTAATTATAATTAGCCAAAAGGTTATAAGATTCTGTTGTAAAAGTTAACAATAACTGCAAACATAAATTGTTTTTTTTTAAATCTTTAGTTTCCTGACAGTAAAGTTCTCCTAAAGTTTCTTTTAATCTGAATAACTCTTTAGACGTATTAAGCCATTTATTATCTGCTAAGGTTAAATAAATTAATTCAAATGCACGCTCATAAGCTAAGTTTGCTTCGAGGTTTTGGTTTTTAAGAATCCAGTTCTTTGCTCTGTTTAATTCATTTGAAATCATTAAAACTTGTTGCATTTTAGGATACATACTCCATTTTTCAATACTAAGAGATTTATGATATTGAAGAACATGCATTATGTTAGCGTATTATCAAATTATGTACTATTTTTTTTATTCTTTCACGAATAGCTGAATTTATCACTTCCATGCTTCTATTGTCTTGCGAAGGACGAATATTTATAAACGAAGTGTATTCGAGGTAATCATCGTCATGTTTAAAAGGATAAATATTAGCACCCCATAAGTTTTGTTGTTCAGAATTATTTATCAACAGAAAACTCTCAAGATCTGAATGCATTTCAGCATCAATGGCTAAAATTTCTTTATCTACATCCACAACAATCTTCATCATTTCAGAAAAATCAGTTTTCTTATTTTTCCAAAGACTTGTTAATGTTTTCGGTTCCGATATTATTTGCATTTCTGTAAAATTGTAAAAGATATAATCCTATAAAGTGAAAGATAGATTTGAAAATATTAGTTCATTTTATTGCTTGAAAACATTTTTGTTGCTCATTTCATATTGAAATAAGCTTGGTTTTAGGCTTTTTATTAAAAAATATTTATAATCAAAAATACAAAAAGTAACTATTGAATTTCAATTGCTTAGAATTGTAATAAGTGTTGCATATACACAGCTTCGCCCTGTCAGTTACATAAAAAATCATGTACCAACAAGGCTAAAACGAATGCAAAAATAATAAAATATTTAAGCATTTCTTAGCTTTATTTGTTTAATTTTCTAAAAATACGTTTTAAAATAATATAAATATGATGTTTATTTCAACAGGAAGCGTTTTTATAAGTAGTAAAAGTCTTTTAAATTTTAGAAATTATGCATTAAAAAATTTAGAACGCAGATGAAACGGATACGTTCCGTAAAAGCTGATATTCGCGGATTTTATATATGTATTTGATACGTTATTGTTTAAAATCCAGTTAAATTCGCGTTTACCTGAGGGATCTGCGTCATCCGTGTTCATGAAAAATAAATGCTATATTTTAAATATGACAATAAATGATTGTTAGTATTTAAGTAGTAAAAAGTCTTTTAAATTATAGAAATTATGCATTAAAAAATTTAGAACGCAGATGAAACGGATACGTTCCGTAAAAGCTGATATTCGCGGATTTTATATATGTATTTGATACGTTATTGTTTAAAATCCAGTTAAATTCGCGTTTACCTGAGGGATCTGCGTCATCCGTGTTCATGAAAAATAAATGCTATATTTTAAATATGACAATAAATGATTGTTAGTATTTAAGTAGTAAAAAGTCTTTTAAATTTTAGAAATTATGTAATAAAAAATTTAGAACGCAAATGAAACGGATACGTTCCGTAAACGCTGATATTCGCGAATTTTTATATGTGTCTGATATTTTATTGTTTAAAATCCGTTTTATCTGCGTTTCCCTTTAGGGATTCGCGTTATCCGCGTTCAAATAAACAAATCAAAAGATTCAATACTTTAGTTTAAATGTAACATTAAATTATTCTAATTACTTTTTATACTGAAATAAAATTCATTAAAACAGAATACTAAGTTATACGTGGACTGATAAATTTCTTGTTAAAAATAAATATTTTAAAATTACATAATCCGAGTTTACGAAACGTATCTGCATAATCCGCGTTCCATTTGAAAAAGAACATAAATATATTTTTCTTTATTATTTTGCATCTTTTACAAATTTTAATCGTAAAAATTATAAAAGATGTTCTGAGAAATTTTTACAATATGTATTTTTATAAAAACATCTCGAAAAATATTTAAATAATTGAAAAACAATAACTATTATTTAGAATGATTATTAATAATAATCGTTTAACTTTTTTTTTATGAAAAAAATGAAATAAACAAAAAAATATGCTAATTTTACAAGTTCGTAATTAAATACAAACTAAATCAATATAGTATTAACGTAAACATTTTATTATGAGTAATTTAAATAAAGCCTCGCCTTAAGGGTGATGAGGCTTATGGTTATTTTTATAACGTAATTTAAGCACAAAAACAATTTTTAAATCAATATTTATTAATTAAATTTTTATCTCTTATGAAAAAATTATTATTTTTATTAATCGCGATGGTCTTCAGTATCGTTGGTTGGGGACAAACAATTTTTACCCAGAACTTTGAAGGTACATGGACTAATGCATCATCGTTATCTCCTGCGTGGAGTGGCACGACAACTCCTGCCGATGATGTGTGGCAAAAATCCAGTTACACAACCGGATGGACTAGTAGCTCTGGTGCATTTTCACCTTTAGGTGCTAATTCAACTACAGCTGCAGCAAGGTTTCATACTTATGATGCTGCTAGTGCAACTACGGGTGATTTAATTTCACCAACAATTAATCTTTCTGCCTATACAGCAGGAACTGTAAAGCTTAGTTTTTATCATATTAATACATCAGGAACTGATGCGTTAAATGTTTATGTATCTAATGATAATGGTGCTACTTGGTCGTCTGCACTTGCACCATCTCCTATTGGAACATCTGCCTCATGGACTTTGAAATCAATTACCCTACCAGGTAATTCAGCTACTACCAAGATTAAATTCACTGCTACAAGTGATTATGGAACTACAGATATTGGTATTGATGAAATTAGGGTTTATATACCTGCTCCTGCAGATGCTGCTCCTAATGCATTTACTTCAACTTCGGTTACTCAAACAGGAATGACCATTGGCTGGAATGATAACTCAACGAATGAAATTGCATTCAGAGTGTATCGCTCTTCTGATAATATTAATTTTACACAACAAGGTTCTGATATTACCTCAACTTCTACGGCTACTACAGGTACTCTTTATACTCAGAATCAAACTGGTTTATTAGCGGGTATAACTTATTATTATAGGATAGTTGCCGTTTATGAAGCTGAATCTCCTTATTTAACAGGTAGCCAGGCAACCAATCCTCCGGGAAATATTGTTTCTACTGCTACCGGTGGTAAATGGAGTGCTACTACCACATGGGTAGGTGGTGTTGTACCTACTGCTACTGATAATGTAACTATTGTGAGTGGTGCCATAGATACTATTGACTTAGCAACACCTGTATGTTATAATTTAACTGTAGCAGCAGGTAGCATATTAAGATTTGGAACTACTGCGGCTACTCTTAATGTAAATGGAAGTGTAACTGTTGAAGCAGGCGGAATTTTTGACGCTGGTGCTACCGGTGGTGCTTCTCTTACTCATACTTTATATATTGGTGGTAATGTTGCTGCTGCTGGAAGTATAGGTAATCTTCTTAATAATGGTATCTTTAATATGTGGATAGGTGCTACTAATGGAAAAGCAACTGTAGCATTTTATGGAAGTTCTAACACCTCTGTTTCAGGAACAGGTACTACAAATTTTAGTTCAATAACTCTGAACAAAGGAGCTGTAACAGCAACAACATTAGTTACACCTCCAATTTTGGATATTCAGGTTCCTTTTACTGTACAGGGAGCAAATACCGTTGGTTTAATCGGTACACATACTGCCGGTGTTTTAAAAATTAGCGGAAGTTATACCCAATCTAATCCTCTTTTTACTACCGCAGCATATACAATTCCAGCCTTGGGTGGTTTGTGGTTGAATAATGCTAATTTTACTGCTTTGGGTACTGCAGGTTCTCCAACTGTAACCGGTTTATTGAGAATTAGTAGTGGAACTTATAATGTTGGTACAGGAACAGGAAATTCATTGGGTAACGGAGCCGGTGCTGTTGTGCTTATAGAAGGTGGTATTGTAAATGTAGCAGGTAGATTAAATCTTACAAGTGCATGTACTTATACACAAAGTGCAGGGAATGTAACTGTTAATATAAGTGGAAATGCTTCTTCTTCTAATGCAAGTTTCGGGATAACATCTACAAGTAGTGTTTTTAACATGAGCGGTGGTAACATTATCATTCAGGGAGTAAGTACTGGTGGTACTCAATATGATTATTACAATTTAGCATCTGTTATAAATATTACAGGTGGAACTTTAAAAATTGGAAATAGCTCATCTGGAACAGCAAAAACATTTAAAATTGCTGGTGCAACACCCAATTTAATTGTTGATAATGCTTCAGCCAATCATGGGTTGACACTTTTTGGACATACAACTGTTTATGGTGATTTTACCATGAACGGAACAGGTGTTTTCTCTTTAAGTACACAATATAACCTGAACATGAAAGGTATGAATGCATCTTATCCTGGAAATATTGTTAACAATGGGACTTTTACATTAAATGCAGGTTCAACACAGTCACTTACTTTTTCCAGTTCTGTTGGTAATCAAACATTTACTAATAATGGAACCATTACTAATAGTCAATTACCCACTACTTTAACCATTAATAATACTTTTGCCGGAGGTAGTGTTACTCTTCCAAATGGACTAGGTTTTAAAGATGCTTCTATATCTCCAAATCTGAATTTAACAGCAGGTAGCTTGGTAGCTACTTCACTTACTTTCGGGGCTGGTGGTACAGCAGGTTTTAATGTAATCAGAACAGAAGGTAGCCTTCCAAATGCTCCTATATTCGCATTCGGATCAGGAGCTGTTAATTACACGTACAACGGCACTTCCGCACAAACAACAGGTTTAGGATTACCTCCTTCAATTTCTGGAACATTATTAATTAATAATCCGGGTGGTATAACATTGGCTTCAAACTTAATTGTTACAGGCGCTTTAACACTTACATCGGGTGTTTTAAGTGGTTCAAATACACTTACTTTGGGTAATGGAGGAACAACTTTGCCATTTACTATGACCAGAACCAGTGGATCTGTAACTTGCCCTGTAAGTTGTAATTTAGCTTCAGGACCAACTAATGCTTGGGTTTATAATGCACCTACCCCTGCAGCAGCTTATTCAACAGGGAATGAACTTCCTCCTTCTGCATTAATCAGTAGTTTAACGATAAATAATCCTAGCGGAATAACGTTGAATGCAGCAGATGCAGTTGTTAAGACTGCTTTAATACTTACATCTGGAGTTTTAAGTGGTTCAAATCCACTTACTTTAGGTTTACAGTTGGGATTTACAATGACCAGATCCAGTGGATCTGTAACTTGCCCTGTAAGTTTTAATTTGGGTACAGGACAAACCAATACATGGGTTTATAATGCTCCAACCCCTGCTGCAGCCTATTCAACAGGGAGTGAACTTCCTTCCACAGGAATTAGTGCTTTAACTATAAATAATACAAGTGGTATAACACTTGACAAAACTTTAGCAGTAAGTACAACCTTGACTATGACAAGCGGTAATTTTACTATTGGAACTAATAATCTTACACTTGGTACAAGTGTTGCGGTTCCTGGAACATTGTCATATTCATCAGGCTTAATTGTAACAACCGGTGGTACGTTTACTCGTTGGTTCCCAATTACTGGTTTACCAACATCTGTAGGAACAGGTATTGGATATTATCCAATGGCAGTTAGTGTAGGTGGAGTTGCAACGAATCGTGAGGTTAAACTTGCATTTTCTTCAGCTACAGCATTAACCGCAGGAGGAACTATTACTTGTGCTGTTGCACATGCGGCAGGATTAACTACTGGTTTATCAATAGCTGATACTGTACCAAATTATATTATAAATCGTCGTACAAATTCTTCATGGACATTAACTCCTGGTGCTGGCATTGCCGATACAGGAACTATTATCATGAGAGCTCAGGCAACTGGTGTAATTGCTACAAATAATTATACTTATTTGCATTTAGTTCAATCAGCCTCTATCGCAGGAAGACATTCTGCCGGAACAAATACAAACACTGATCCTTGGGTTAACAGAACACTCTTAAAACTTGCTAATCTTTCAAGTGGTTCTTTTTATGTAGGTGCTGCAGATTCAAATATGTCTAATGTTATTTATTCTGCACAAACCGGAAATTGGAATCTACCTTCAAGTTGGGTTGGTGGTCTTGTACCAGGCCCTACCGATGTAGTTGTTATATTAAATACACATACAATTACCGTTACTGATGCTCAAAGTGCTTATACCGTTGCTGTTAACAGTGGTGGTGTTTTAACAGCATCAGCCGGTACTCTTACTGTTATCGGAGCTTCTACTACAGGTGTTTATAATTATGCCGGTGGTTTAATCAATATTAATGGCGGTACTTTAACCTTAGGACCTGCCGGCGGCGGAAACAGAACTTTTTCTAATTATGGTAGTTTAACCGTAGCTTCCGGTACCTTAAATATCAATGGTAACTTCTACAATTCATCTTCTACCAATAACATATTTACCCAATCAGGTGGTAATATTAATGTAGATGGAAATGCTGCAGGTGTTGCAGCCAATTCTGTAGCAGCTGCTACTTATTTAGTACAACTTTCATCTGGATCTCCAACTACTGTTTTCTTTACTGGTGGTACATTTACTGTTGTTGACCCTCATGTTTCTGCACAATATGCATTGTATATGGGTGTTTCACCAGCAACTAATTGTACTACAGGACATACTTTTGCTTTTGGCGACGGTGTTTCTACAGATCCAGGTAGTGCAAATGGATTTTACACTTATTTTTGGCCTTCAAGTTATTTTATTTTAGGAAATGTTGTAGTTAATGGTCCATTGGGTATAAACAGATTTGTTAACTTTACTTCTTATGTTGGAATTTTAGGAAATCTTACCATAAATAATGGTGGTGAATTGCGAACAAGTTCAACAGCTAACTATATTGCAGGAAATATTACTGTAAATAGTGGAGGCGTTTTAACGAATCCTAATACTATAACATTAGGAAACTTTGCAAGTGGAACTGCCACAGCTTCAACTAATGCTCAAACTATTTCCGGTGCAGGTAATTTCAGAAATTTACTTCCTACTGCTGCTATTTCAGTCGGAGGAACTGGTTATGTTGTAGGTGATGTACTTACATTATTAGGTGGTACGTATACATCTCAAGCCCAATTTGTTGTAACTGCAGTTACAAGTGGTGCTGTTACAAGTGTTATGGCTCGTGGTTATTCAAATTATTCTGTACTACCAACAACACCTGCTTCAACTTCAGGAGGAACAGGTTCTGGTTGTACATTAACTACGCTTACAAATTTAGCTCCAACTGCAAGTTTAGCTTCTCTTACTGTAAATAATACCAACGCATCGGGTGTTACAATGGGAACTCCATTATCAGTTAGTGGAACCCTTACATTAACTGCAGGTATTGTAAATACCACAACTGCAAATATACTTACCTTAGGAACAGCAACGGCTGCCGGTACATTATCAGGTGGTGGTGCTACTGCTTATATTAGCGGTCCTTTTGCACGTACTTTTGCAGCTCGTACAGCTACAGGAACTTATACTACAACAACTTTATATCCTGTTGGAAAAGGAGCTTTGTATCTTCCTATCTGGATGGATCCTACAGTAGTTACCAATCCTGTGGTAATGTCAGGTGAAGCATTTGCTACCAATAGCGGAAGCGGTGGTCCTGGTGTTACTTACCTTTCTCCAGAACGTTGGGAAGCAAAGGTTACCTCAGGTATTGCTAATTTTACAGGTTCATATATTCAATTAGGCGATGTAGATATTGCCAGCGGTAATCAGATTATACAAGCTCCATCTGCTGCCGGTGCTTATGGTGCTATTGTTCCTGCTTCATTATTTACAACAGGTACAATAAAAACGCTTACCACAACTGGTTCGCAAATATTAGCAGCTGCTTATACCGGTTATTTTTCTTATGGAAATTTAACGCCTTGTACAGCTCCAGCTAATCAACCTACTAATTTTTCAACTCAATATACTACTTCAACTGGAGTAAATGCTTCATTTACTGCTGCAGTTTCTGCTCCAAGTAACTATTTAATAGTTCGTTATCCTGTGGATAGTATCAATATTATTGCACCGGTTAATTATACAACTTACACTGTTGGAAGTACGAATGCAGCACTCGGTACTATTGTATCTATCAGTAATGCAACTTCATTTATACAAACCGGACTTACAGCTGGTAAAACATATACTTATTATGTTTATAGTTATAACAATAGCGGATGCTATGGTCCTGTGTATAATGCCACTTCTCCTTTATCATACAATGTTACTACTTGTGCTGCCGCAGTTACCGTTCCCGGAACTCTAACAGCTTCTGTTATTACCAATGTTGGTTTTAATGTATCATGGACTACATCCGGTGCAGGTGTGAGTTATATTTTAGATGTGGCTACTGATAATGCTTTTACAAGCTTTGTAAGTGGGTATCCTAAAACTATCGGAGCAGATGTATTAACAGATGCTTTAACAGGTTTGTTGCCTAGTACTTATTATTATGTAAGAGTGAGAGCTTATGATAATACTTCATGTTATAGTGTTTATTCAAGTACACTTACTGTATTAACCAAATGTGATCCTGTAACAACTTATCCATTTTTAGAAAGTGTTTCACCGGCTACTATATCTTGTTGGTCAGTTGCATCAGGTACTGGAAGTTCATATAATTGGTCTTATACTACTGCTGATGCAGCTCATGGTGCTGCTGCACCACAGGCTGGTACATATTTCTTTAACTTAAATTGTTATAATGCATCAACAACATATAATCCTTACTATTTGTATTCTCCGGTATTTAGATTAGATGGTGCTCCTAAGCAACTTAAATATTATTATTGGATAGGTAATGATAGTTATTTACCAGTTCCTCTTGCTTTGCAAATAAGTAGAGATTTTGGAAATACTTGGTTACCAGCTGATACACTATTTAATCATAGAGCAGGTAATTCTACATTTGCAACTTCATCAACTTCACCTTGGACATTAAATACTATAGATTTAACTGCTTTTGCAGGGCAAGGGCTCTATGTACAATTCAGATTTATTTCTTACTCAAATTATGGATATAATCTTACTAATCATGGAATAGATGAATTTAGAATTGAAAATATTACATCTCCAACAGTTACTACAACTAAAGCTACTGCAATTACCGGAAGTACAGCTACCTCTGGTGGTGTTGTTACCGATAATGGTGGTGCTGTGGTTACTGCTAGAGGTGTTTGCTGGAGTACAAATGCAGCTCCTAGTTTATTAGATGCTTATACTACAGATGGTGGTGGAAACGGTGCTTTTGTAAGTAGTCTTACTTCATTGGCTCCAGATCAATGGTATCATTTAAGAGCTTATGCTACCAATGCAATGGGAACATCTTATGGTGGAGATTCTATATTTAAAACTTTAAATGTATTTGCACCTGGTGTAACAATGGATTTTTTAGCAAATATTACTAATATTTCTGCTACTGCAAATGGAACTGTTGATAATGATGGTGGAAGTGGTCCTATATTAATGAACGGTTTTGTTATTTCTACTACAGTTGCGAATCCATTGATTACAACACCTGGTGTAGTTGTTGATACTGTTGTTACTCCTGGTGTTGGTGGTTACTCTGTAGGCATAACAGGCTTAACTGCAGGAACATTGTATTATATCAATGCTTTTGCTAAAAATAGTGTAGGAACATCTTATGGAACTGCTACTTCGTTTACTACCATTGGACTTACAACTACTGCAGCTTCTGCTATTACACCATTTACTGCTATCAGTGGTGGTAATATTATCAGTGATGGTGGAAATCTAATTACAGCTCGTGGTGTATGTTATGGTACAGCCTCAACTCCAGATATTTCAGGAACTCATACTACAGATGGTACAGGCATGGGAAGTTTTGTAAGTAATCTTACATTACCCACAGCAGCTACTTTATATCATATCAGAGCTTATGCAACCAATAGTTTAGGAACTTTCTATGGTAATGATCTTACTTTTACTACGCTTTGCGATCCGGGCATTCTATCATTATCTTCTACTTCTGTTACTCGTTGTGGTACTGGAACTGCAACGTTAAGTGCAACAACAACCGGTACCGGAATATCATGGTATGATAGTGCTATTGATGGTTCAAAATTGGGTTCAGGTGTATCTTTTACCACACCGATAATAAATGCAACTACAATTTATTATGCTGAATCAAATACTACTAGCGTTGGAGGTACTGCTCCTTTTGGTACAGCTTCTACACTTACAAGTTCTACTAGTTATCCTACTCTTTATGGTAATTATTGGTATCAGGATTGGTCGCAAATGGTTTATACAGCTTCTGAATTAGCTAATGCCGGTTTAGCTGCTGGTAATATTACTGCATTAACATTTAAATTAGGTGCTGTTGCAGATGCTTCTCCAAGTGGATATACAATAAAAATGGGTACTACCGCTTCATCTTCTCTCTCTGGCTTCACTACAACAGGTTTAACAAATGTTTATGGACCTGTTACTCCAACAATGACCACAGGGTTTAATGTTTTTACATTAAGTACTCCTTATTATTGGGATGGCGTTTCAAATATAATTATTGATATCAGAGGAAATGGTGGTTATGGAGATGCAAATGCTACTACCTATTATACAGCAACAACCGATAATACTGTTGTTTATGCATACTCTTACTCAGATAATTCTGGTTTTTTCACTTCATCTCCAGCTGCAACTACTTCAAAGTCACGTTTAAATGTAATCTTTTCAGGAACTGCTTTGTGCAGAGGTACACGAGTTGCTGATACAGTATTTGTAACTCCTCCTTCGGCATTAACATTAACCGGAACAGATACCGTTTGTAATACACAAATAAATGTAAATATTCAAAATGAACCTTTAATTGTTGCAAAACATGTTACTTCTACTATTGGAGATTATGCTTTTTATGTATGGAGTCCTGTAGATAGTTTATATTTAGATGCAACAGCTACTACTCCTTATACCGGTGCAAGTGCAACTACTGTTTATTTTAAATCTACTAAAGCAGGTAACTATACTTATACTTGTAATGCAAGTAATGTTGGTGCATATTCATGTGCAAATGTAGCTACTACCAAAGTTACAGTTCGTTCTGCTCCAGGTATTACGGTTACTACATCACTGAATCCTATTTGTGATGGAAATAGTACTACAATATCTGCAATTACAAATGCAGCAGTTTATACAACACCATCAGTTTTATATCCAACAAGTTATGAAGATTTAGGAAATATTACTTTTGGTAGTTTAAATAATACAACAACTGTAAATTCATTGGTAGGAACTATAGGTGATGCAGTGGGAACTGCAGGCAGTTATTCAGATTTTACTGCTTTTGGTCCCTATAATTATACCGCAGGAAATACTTACCAAATGACTTTATCTTCAATTACCGCAAGTGCTTATAATTATAGCAATGCTTTTGGAGTTTATATTGACTATAATCACAACGGTGTGTTTACTGATCCAGGTGAAGCAGTATATCTTTCAGCAGCTACCGTTTCCGGTAATCATACAGATACAACCAATATTACAATTCCTCTTACAGCATATAATGGTAATACAAGGATGAGAGTAATTAGTAAGGAAGGCTTGGTAACATCTTCATCTCAGATTTTTTCTTATGGTGAATACGAAGAATATACTATAAATATCACCGGTGGTGCTGATTTGTATTCTTATGCATGGTCTGATGGTCAGTTCTCTTTAGGTACTTCATCTTCTATTACAGTTGCTCCTAGTGGAACAACCATTTATTTCATGACCCTTACAGAGTCTGATGGATGTTCTAAGATGTTTCCTACACCTATTACTGTTTCTCAGGGTGCAGTTATTACTTCACAACCTATTGCTTCTTCTGTTTGTGCCGGCAATGATGCTACATTTACAGTAAATGCAACTGGTGTAGGCTTAACTTATCAATGGAGGAAAAATGGCGTAAGTATTGCTGATAATGCAAGTGCGTTGACAGCAAGTTTGGTTTTACCTGCTGTTACTAATGCTGATGTTGATAATTATGATGTAGTAATTAATGCTATTTGCGGAACACCTGCAACCAGTACTGTTGCTCATTTAACTGTTAAACCTCGTCCGGGATCAGTTCCTTCAAGTAATTCACCTGTATGTAGTGGTTTTACTCTAAATCTTACCGGAGGAACTACTTATGGAACTTCATTTAGTTGGACGGGTCCTAATTCGTTTACTTCAACCAGTCAAGACCCAATTATCAATTCTGTATTATCATCTGCTTCAGGCACTTATAGATTAATTGCTACACTGAATGGATGTTCAGATACAGCTACTACAACAGTAGTTGTTAATGAAACTCCAAGTTCAGTTACAATAAGTCCATCATCAGCATCTATTCCTTATGGTTCAGTTCAATCATTAACTGCAAATGGTGGAGCAGTATCAGGTGTTCAGATTTTTAGTGAAAACTTCGATGGTGCTTCTTCTTCATTTGTTTTGGGTTCAAAATCCGGTACGAATAATATAACAGCTGTTCAAAATACAACTTATTATTCTGAAGGAATTAGCTCTTATTTGCTTTCTACAAGTACAATATCTGATACTGCATGGTATGAAATGTCAAATGCGATAAACATGACAAGTTATACTTCATCAATTCTTTCATTTAATCACATTTGTGCAATGGAAGCTGGTTTTGATTATTGTGCTGTTCAGTATTCTACTGATAATGGTGCTACATGGATAACATTCCCAACATCAAGTTATGCAGGAGCCGGAACGTTGAAACTGGGTGCGGTATGTTTTGACAAATCAAGTTATTCAGACTGGGGTACACAATTTACATCAAGTGCTTCAACACCTGGTACTCCACCTGCTACAAGTTTATGGAAAACAGAAACAATTAACATTCCTAATGATGCATTAACTCCTGATTTCAAAATTAGATTTAGAATTAGAACTGATGGTTCAGTATTTTATTATGGTTGGTTAATTGATAATGTAAAAATAACAGGAACAGGAACAGCCACTATGGCATGGGCTCCAACAAGTGGTTTATATACTGATGCAGCAGCTACAATTCCTTATACAGGAAGTTATGCTACGACAGTTTACGCAAATCCAAGTTCAAATACTACTTATACTGCAACAGCTACTTCACTTATAGGTGGTTGTACAAATAGTGGCAGTGTAAACGTTGTATTAACATGCCCTGCACCGGTTCTTGTACCTGCATCTAATGTAATAGGAGCAACAACTGCAAAACTTTACTGGACATCTCCTTCTACCAATTTTGGTATTGAAGTTCAACCACTAAGTACTGCTTTTACAGGTGTTCCAAATCACATAGTAACAGGTAACAGTACTGATCCTCATTATTTTAATATTTCAGGTTTAAGTGGCGCAACAGCCTATCATTATCAAATTATAGGTGATTGCGGAAGTATTGCAGGAAACTGGTCATTACCCGGAACATTTACAACAGATGCACTTCCTGTTCCAGGTTTATGGACTGGTCTTTCAGTTACATCTAATAATTGGTCAGATGTTACTAACTGGAGTGATCATTTAGAACCAATCGCAGGTGTAAATGTAGTAATTCCTGCAACAGCACCACGTTCGCCACATGTAAATACCACTGCAGAATGTAATGATTTAACTATTGCACTAGGATCATCTTTAACATTAACAATTGATGCTGGTAAATATTTAACAGTAAACGGAACGCTAACAAATAATGCAGATGAATCTCATTTCGTTATTAAATCTACTGGTTCTGGTACAGGTTCGTTGATACATCACAATTCAGGTGTTTTGGCAACTGTAGAGCGTAATATTCATAACGAAGTAGCAGATGAATTCTATATGTTAGGTTCACCAGTTGCAGCTCAGGTAATAGAAAATCATTTTAATGAAACTGATGGTTTCTACGGATGGAATGAAGTTACCGGCGAATGGGTTGGTTTCGGTACACCTGATTTTATGGCTTTAAATCCAACAGGAACATTTACTCCAGGTTTAGGTTATGCAGTATCTTATCCAACTTTAACATATCCTGGCGATACAGTTAAAACATTTACCGGATCATTAAATGATGGTTCTCATACTATTGCTCTATCAAAAACAGTTGGTTCATTGTATGAAGGTTGGAACTTTGTTTCTAATCCTTATCCATCAGCAATTGATTGGGATAATAACTATGATAATTCAGATCCAAATGGTTTAATGAGAACGGCATTAGAAGATGTAGGATATGGTAATTATTCAATGTGGATGTGGAATGCAGATGCCGGTTCTTATGGTAATTATATTTCAAACGGAGGAGGTGCTACTAACGGACTTACTTCAATGATACCATCAGCACATGGATTCTGGATTCAATTGTTTAATGAAGCTGGTGAGTTTACTATGAATGATGGAGCAAGATTACATAATGCTCAACCATTCTGGAAATCATCAACATCTACTTCAGAACAAATTCGTTTGAAAGTTACAGGTACAGCTAATACATATCGTGATGAAATGTTAGTTAGATTTGGCAACGCAAGCGATTTAAAAGGTGGTGAAAAAATGTTCAGCATGTATGCAACCGCACCAAGTTTATATTCAACAAAATTGAATAAAAATTGGGGTATCAATTATTTGACTACTATTGCTCAACATTCAGTAGTGCCTGTTAGTTTTAAAGCAGGTGCAAATGGTAATTATACCATTCATGCAAGTGAATTAAATAGCTTCGCTACCACTACGTATGTATATCTAAAAGATTTATTTACAAACACTATTACAGATTTGAATCAAACTGCAGATTATACTTTTGCAGCTTCAACTACAGATAATGCAAATCGTTTCCAACTATTATTTGCACTATCACCATTGAGTATTTCAGATAATGTAATTGAGAATACAAGTATTTATTCAAACAACAGCAGTATTTATGTAAATAGCAACGAAACAATTAAACAAATTGCTATCTACAATACATTGGGACAATTGATTAAAACCGTTGCAAATACAAACGGTAAAGCTATTGTTAATATGAAAGAAAATGCTGTAGGCTATTATGTTGTAAGAGTAATAACCAACAAAAATGTGTATTCAGAAAAAGTGTTGATTAAATAAAAAGACCTCACCCTATCCCTCCCCATTTTGGGGAGGGATTTTAGGGTAAGTATTAATTATTAACATTGTTCTTTAAAAGTAAATAAATTAATAATAAAGCTTTATTCTGATTCTCTTCCCAAAAGGAAGAAGTGAATAAAGATTTTAAGATAGAGAAATATGAAAAAACTGGTTTTAACAGCACTAATAGCTATTTGTAGTATTGGATTGTTTGCACAACCATTACCACCGCCTTATTCTCATGGCGAAACGACTGATCAACCTGGAGCACCGATTGATGGGGGATTAAGTGTATTATTGATAATGGGTGCAGCTTTTGGTGCAAAAAAAGTTTGTTTTTTAAAGAAAAAATCAATAGAGGTAGAATAATCGAAAGATGGTTTTATCCTTTTTAAAGCTTTGCTGGTTGTATTTATATAACCAGCAAAGCTTTTTTTATTTTTAAATCGAATTATTAATATTTTGGTTGAATTAAAATAGGAATAAACTTATTCAAAATATTCCTGATTATTTTTGTAAATTTGCATGCTTAAAAGTGATAAGCTTTCCAAACTTTTAGGCAAAATGAGCGAACAAATAAAACACGAATGCGGTATCGCATTTATCCGATTATTAAAACCTGCTGAATATTATTTTTCCAAATATGGAACCTCTCTTTATGGCTTAAATAAGTTGTATTTGTTGATGGAAAAACAACACAATAGAGGTCAGGATGGAGCGGGAATGGCTAGCATAAAATTTGATTTAAAACCCGGCAGAGAATATATTAATATTGCCCGCTCTAATAAAGAAAGCCCCATCAAAGATATTTTCGGACAAATTTATGCGAACATCCAGAAAATAAAAGATAAAAGTCCCGATTTACTGAACGATGTAAATTGGATGAAAGAAAATGTTGATTTTACAGGCGAAATGTTTCTTGGACATTTACGTTATGGAACTTTTGGTAAGAACAGCATTGAAAATATTCACCCATTTGTTCGTGCCAACAATTGGATGTCGCGCAACTTAGTTACGGCTGGCAATTTTAACCTTACCAATGTTGATGAATTGTTCAATAAATTAGTTAGATTAGGACAACATCCATTACAAACCAACGATACCATTACTATATTAGAGAAAATAGGAAAATTCCTGGATGATGAAAATCAGGATTTGTTTACCAAGTACAAAGCTGAAGGACATTCGAACCGTGAAATTTCTGATTTGATTGCAAAAAATCTTAATATTCAAAAAATATTACACCGTGCGTCGAAATATTGGGATGGTGGTTATGTAATTGCAGGATTATTGGGTCATGGCGATGCATTCATCATGCGCGATCCATCAGGAATACGTCCTGTTTTTTATTATAAGGATGATGAAGTTGTGGTAGTCACTTCCGAACGCCCTGTTATTCAAACAGCTTTTAATGTTCCGTTTGACGCTATTCAACCTATTCAACCTGGTCATGCATTGATTGTAAAGCGGGATGGAAAAGTAGAGGAAGTATTGGTTAAGCAGCCTACAACTGACAAAAAATCATGCTCGTTTGAACGAATTTATTTTTCAAGAGGCACTGATGCTAAAATCTACAAAGAACGAAAAAAATTAGGAAGATTATTAACTCCAGCTTTATTAAAATCGGTTAACTATGATCTTAAAAATACGGTATTTTCGTATATTCCCAATACAGCTTCTGTGGCTTTTCAGGGTTTAGTAGAAGGGTTAAATGATTTTTGCAGAGATGTTCACAAAGATAGAATATTAGAACAAGGTGCAAACGTAACACCGGAAAAATTAGATGAAATTCTTTCAATCCGTCCCCGTATTGAAACCATTGCGGTAAAAGATGTTAAACTTCGAACTTTTATTACTCAGGATAAACAACGGGATGATTTGGTGGCACATGTTTATGATGTTACTTACGGTGTAGTTAAAGAAGGTGTTGATAATTTAATTGTCGTTGACGATTCTATTGTTCGCGGAACTACCTTAAAGCAAAGTATCGTTCGCATCCTCGATCGATTGGGTCCAAAGATGATTGTAATAGCATCATCTGCTCCACAAATCCGTTACCCCGATTGTTATGGTATTGATATGGCAAAGTTAGGCGATTTTATTGCTTTTAAAGCAGTCATTGAATTGCTCAAAGAAACCAAACAAACGCATATCATCAACGAAGTATATAAAAAATCTAAAATTCAGGAAAACTTCCCAAAAGAAGAAATTGTAAATTATGTAAGAGAGATTTACAAACCTTTTACTATCGAACAAATTTCACAAAAGATAGCCCAGTTAATTACACCTGAAGGTGCCAAAGCCAAAGTACAAATAGTTTTTCAAACTATCGAAGATTTGCATCAAGCCTGCCCCGAAGATTTGGGCGATTGGTATTTTACCGGAAAATATCCTACACCGGGAGGAAACAAAGTAGTGAATAAATCATTTATTAACTATATCGAAGGCAAAAATGAAAGAGCATATTAGGAATTAGGCAAAACCCAGTTGTGTATTTCTACTTATTTTTTACAAAAAATTAATAAATTATACAATTACTTCATATTTGTTGTATCTTTGTGTGAACTTAATAACAACAGCTATGAAAAAGATTTATTTATTTTTTATCGGATTATTAATTTGCTTTAATGCACAAAGCCAAATTAGTCAGTTTAATGATTCTTCGATGTATGGAGGAGGAATTAGATCTTATGCAAAAAACACAAATTGTGTGCTTGTAGCCACCGATGGCGGAATATTTAAAACTACCAATCAAGGGCAAAGTTGGACAAATGCTACACTTGGTTTTGATCCAAATTCTGTTAGTTGCAGAAAAATTTTAAACATAGGCAACGATTTTTATGCAATGTCAGATAATAATAGCGGACCTCATATATACAAAAGCACTAATAATGGGTCTAATTGGAATCAATTATCTTTTACGTCCTGGGGTCCGCAATCTTTAGGGAAAATTTCAAATACTTTGTATGTAATGGGTGGAAATAATACAGGTGGATATTTATATTCTTCCACTGATGGAAATTCATGGACACAAAAGGCTATGCTTTGGGGTTCTTCAGGTCAAAATGGCAACTGTGAATTATTATCTTTTAACCAAACTAAGCTTTATATCGTATGCAATAATAATTTATATTTCACTTCTGATGGTAATACCATTGATACTGTTAAAACCACAGGACTTAATTCTTCAAATAGTTTTTCAGATAATACCAATAATATTGATGGTGATGCATTAGGAAGTTTGTATTATTGCAGAGATGTTGTTTATAAATACAATTTTACTTCGAAATCATGGAGTGATATTTCAACAGGTAAAATCGCAACTGGATTTCAAATTGTACAATATTCAGTTACTGATAATGCAATTTTTGTAGTTGCAATGAGTAATACACTTGGTATGAGGCTTTATAGATCAACAGATCAAGGAAGTTCATTTCCAGAAATTACCTCAACAGGTATGAATTTGCCAATGATAGGAAATATTATTGAAGTTTCTGCTACTAACTTTATCGGCAATTGGTTAGACGAAAGAATCTTGATTTCTTCAAATGGAGGAAACAGTTGGTCATCTTCAAATAATCAATACATAGCTTCTTCGTCAGCCAATCTTACCCGTTCTGGTAATAACCTTTTATTTTCGAGAGATGTCAGAGGATTAATACTTTCAAATAATCAAGGTGTAAGTTGGAACACTGCTAATAATGGAATTCCGGGCTTTAGTGGTATAGCATATTTTGTAAGCGAAATGGGACAAGTAAAAGACACCCTTTTTTCATTTTGTCGTCCTGATCCAAATAATAAAAAAGTTGAATTATTTAAATCATCTAATAATGGAGCATCTTGGGTTTCATCTCCTATTCCTGCACCATACAATGCTGGAGAAGATTATTTATTTTCAGGAAAATGTGATTCTGCATTATTCGTTAGTTATTATGATACTGCCAATTCTACATACCCTCTAATTGTTACATTTAACAATGGTAGTACTTGGGTAAAACCAAATAATACAAATAGTAGTACTCCTATTTATTTAAAAGGCTCTAAAAATTGTTTATTTGCTTTTTATGCCCAAAACAATAATAATTGGGAAGATTTTACCAATGTTTCCAAAACAAATAATTTTGGTGCTAGTTTTACTGACATAAATACAGCTGGTTTGTTTAATAGTAATTTTTTAATTAAAAGAATTTTAGACAATAGTGGCAATAAAGGCAATGCCATGATGGATTTGAATGTAGCAACTAATAAAGCGATATTTGCGGTTAGAGATAGAACGATGGGTAATGGCACTGATCGACTTTATCAATTTGACATTTTATCAACAACATGGTCAGAAATTACTACAACTGGGCTTCCTTTAAATTATCTTGCAAATAGTATTAAATATGTAGGCAATAATGTATGGTTACTTGCTACAACTACAGGTTTGTATAAAAGTACTGATGCTGGAGCCAACTGGATAATGACTCATAATGCAGCTTCTTGGCAAAGCGGAATATTTGTTAATTGTATTCAGATGATTGGAAACAAAGCATTTTTAGGAACAATTGCAAATGGTGTTTGGGTTGCTGACATTGCTTTAGGGATTTTAGAACAACTTAAAGATAATGATTTGCAAATATTCCCAAATCCTACTTCCGATATCATCAATATTATGATACCTGATTTTAATGGAAAAACAGCAATAGTTTCTTTATACAGTTTAGATGGAAGAGAGATTGTAAATAATACAATTAACAAAAATCAATTTCAATTAAATATGAAAAACTTTGCATCAGGTAGTTATGTTGTAGTCATCAAATCAAACAATAATATTTATAGAAAAACTATTATAAGAAGGTAAGCTTTTTAAAATACTTTGGTTATAAAACAAAAACGTTCAGTCAAATGTCACAGATTGAACGTTTTTTCTTTTATATAATGATATGTTTTTAAACAATTTTATAAAAATATACAAACATCAAAATACTATCAATCAATAAAAAATACTACTTTTGTCAGCTAATTATTAAAAACAACTTAATGACTGTCAATTTGTCAGATTTTTCAAATATGGCAGTGTTTTTGATAGGGCAGAGTATCAATAACCATGAAATTTAATGTTTAAAATATTTAAAGATATGTCCGACAAAGAAAAGAAACAAAAGGAAAAAGAATTTTCGGAAGAAAACTTGCAGGATTCTGTGAATGAAAAAGATAAGAAAAAAGATAAAATTAAAAATGAAAGCAAGAAAACAGAGAAGGAAAAACTTGAAGACACTATCAATGATTTAGGCACTAAATTGGTTGAAACCAACGACAAATATCTTCGATTATATTCTGAATTTGATAATTATCGCAAACGTACATCAAAAGAACGTGTTGAGTTAAGCAAAACTGCTTCTGAGGAAATGATTGTAAGTTTATTACCTGTACTTGACGATTTTGAGAGAGCTTTAAAAGCAATTGAACCGAATGAAAATACGAATGTATTACGCGAAGGCGTAGAGTTGATTTATAACAAACTGCAAAATGTTTTAACCCAAAAGGGATTAAAAGCGATGGAAAGTATTGGAAGTATCTTTGATCCTGAATTACATGATGCAATTGCTCAAATGCCTGCATCCAAAGAAGAAGATAAAGGAAAAGTATTTGATGAGGTTGTAAAAGGCTATTATTTACATGATAAAGTAATTCGCCATGCTAAAGTTGTAGTTGCAAATTAATAAGAAAGTAAACGAATATTTAAAATGACGAAAAGAGATTACTATGAAATATTGGGCGTTTCAAAAAACGCTACTGAAGCAGAATTAAAAAAAGCATATCGCCAAAAAGCAATACAATTTCATCCTGATAAAAATCCGGGAGATAAAAAATCCGAAGAAAATTTTAAAGAAGCTGCCGAAGCTTATGAAGTGCTTAGTCATAAAGAAAAACGTGCTCGTTACGACCAATATGGCCATGCAGGATTAGGAAACAATGCTGGCTTTGGTGGAGGTGGTGGAATGAATATGGATGATATATTCAGTCATTTTGGAGATATCTTTGAAGGTGCTTTTGGCGGTGGTTTTGGTGGCTTTGGTGGTGGTCGTTCACGTGGACGCAGAGTTAACAGAGGTTCAAACCTAAGGGTGAAAGTAAAACTTACTTTAGAAGAAATTGCCAAAGGTGTTGAAAAGAAGATAAAAGTAAATAAATATATTGATTGTAAGCCATGTAAAGGTACAGGCGCAAAAGATGGTTCAGGTTATTCAACCTGTTCAACTTGCCATGGAAGTGGTCAGGTTACGCGTATTACCAATACAATTTTGGGACAGATGCAAACTTCTTCTGCATGCCCTGCCTGTGGTGGTGAAGGCCAGATAATCAATCATAAATGTCCTGAATGTGCCGGAAATGGTATTACTCAGGGCGAAGAAGTGATAACATTAAATATTCCTGCTGGAGTACAGGATGGTATGCAATTATCAGTAGGCGGAAGAGGAAATGCAGCAGCACGTGGAGGTGTTAATGGAGATTTAATCGTTTTAGTTGAAGAAATTGAACATTCTCTGCTTAAAAGAGATGGGAATAATCTCTTATATGATCATTATATGAGTATTCCTGAAGTAGCATTAGGCACAAGTGTTGAAATTCCTACCATTGAAGGTAAGGTTAAAATAAAAATTGATGCAGGGACACAAGCTGGTAAAGTATTGCGTTTGAAAGGAAAAGGATTGCCTGATATTAATGCTTATGGAAGAGGCGATTTACTTATCAATGTAAATGTATGGACTCCAAGACATTTAAGCAAAGAAGAAAAAGTAATAATGGAAAAATTAGCTTCGTCACCTAATTTTAAACCTGATCCGGACATCAAAGACAAAGGATTCTTTGAAAGGATGAGGGAGTATTTTCAATAATATTTTTTTCGCTGATTTTTACTGAAAAATTTTAATAGGTTTATTTTATGAACTTTACAAACTGGTTTTATGTATTTATTTTCAGCTCATAATATTACTAAAAACTATGCAGCGCATACTGCATTGAAAAATGTAAGTATTGATGTTCCCGAACAAAGTATCTTTGGCCTTTTAGGTCCAAATGGTGCAGGAAAAACTTCATTGATTCGGATTATCAATCAAATAACTGCACCAGATGAAGGAGAGTTGTTTTTTGCCGGACAAAAACTTTGCCCAAAACATATTTCACTCATTGGATATTTACCGGAAGAACGTGGTTTATATAAAAAGATGAAAGTTGGCGAACAGGCTTTGTATCTTGCTCAATTAAAAGGTGTTTCAAAACCAGAAGCTTTAAAAAAATTAAAATATTGGTTCGAAAAGTTTGATATACTTGATTGGTGGAACAAAAAAGTAGAAGAGCTTTCAAAAGGAATGCAGCAAAAAATTCAATTTATTGTAACAATTCTACATGACCCCAAATTACTTATTTTTGATGAGCCTTTTAGTGGTTTTGACCCTATTAATGTGAATTTGCTGAAAGAAGAGATTCTTAATTTAAAAAACAATGGTGCAACTTTCATTTTTTCTACACACAATATGTCATCAGTTGAAGAATTATGTGATAATATTGCTCTTATCAATAAATCCGAAAAGATTTTAGATGGTAAGGTTCACGAAATCAAAAATACTTACAAAGCTAATATTTTTGAAATAGGATACCACGGATATTCGGCGGATTTTAATAACTTTTTGCCACAAGCTTTCGAAATATTGGGTAATGTGTCACAAAATGATGTGTCGAAAGCTCAGATTAAGATACCAACTTCTGCTACTCCCAACGATTTAATACAAAGTATTATACCTCATTTAAAAATAGTTTCTTTTAATGAAATTCTGCCAACGATGAATGATATTTTTATTCAAAAAGTAAACGAACAAAAGATATAATCCTCTAAAATTCTACAAAATGAAAAAAATACGACTCATTATCCAACGTGAGTATTTAAGCAGGGTTAAAAAGAAATCTTTTATCATCATGACCATTTTAGGCCCAGTGTTAATGGCTTCTATATGGATAGTACCGTTTTTCTTAGCAACCATGAGTGATGAAAAAAAAGTAGTTTCTGTGGTTGACGAAACTGGCATTTTTGTTGATAAATTTGAATCCACTGACAAAGTTTTTTTTGTATATGAAGCTGATTTGGAAAAGGCAAAAGAAGATCTTCCAAAAGAAAAATACTCTGCCGTTTTGTACGTTTATAAGCCTTCCAATTCTATACCTGATCATGCAGTTATGTATTATTCTGATAAATCTCCAGGTATTGTTACCCAAAGTTATATTTCCAATGCTATGCAAACAATACTTAAAAATAATCTTTTAATTAGTGCTCACAATATTTCAAAAGAAGATTATGATTTGATTAATCGTACTAATATTAAACTTAATACAGAAGATATTAGGACAGGGAAAAAGAGTTATACTGAAATAAAAACAGCCTTGGGAATATTCTCTGGTATTTTGATTTACTTTTTTATTTTTATGTATGGGGCTCAAGTAATGCGTGGTGTAATTGAAGAAAAAACAAGCCGAATTGTAGAAGTTATTGTTTCATCAGTAAAACCATTTCAATTGATGATGGGAAAAATTGTTGGAATAGCATTAGTGGGTTTAACCCAATTTTTATTGTGGATTCTACTTACATTTTTTATAATTACTTCATTACAAATAGCTAAACCCGATGTTTTTAAAACTCCAAAAACAGAACAAGCTTTTGATGCAGGACAAAAAATACCTTCAGCTGATCAATTTCAATTGCAAAAGTTACAAAATCAAGAATTTAAGGAATTAATTGCTGGATTATTCGATATAAATTATGGTTTGATGATTATACAGTTTCTTTTTTACTTTTTAGCTGGTTATTTGCTATATGCTAGTTTATTTGCTTCCATTGGAGCAGCTGTTGATAGTGAGGCTGAT
Source organism: Bacteroidota bacterium (assembly GCA_013377005.1). Taxonomy (GTDB): domain Bacteria; phylum Bacteroidota; class Bacteroidia; order Bacteroidales; family JACABE01; genus JACABE01. The sequence goes on along the minus strand of JACABE010000004.1, from coordinate 59,857 downwards.
ACACAACAATTTATGCTGCCAATTACAATACCTTTGCTTTTTGCAATAATAATGTCTAATTTTGTAATTAACAACCCAGATGGACCGGTAGCATTTTGGTTATCAATCATTCCTTTAACCTCTCCCATTATAATGATGGTGCGAATACCGTTTGGTGTTCCTGTTGAGCAAGTTTATTTATCAATGGGATTATTAATATTAGGTTTTATCGCAACTACATGGTTTGCTGGGAAAATTTACCGAACAGGTATATTAATGTACGGAAAAAAAGCAAGTTACAGAGAGTTGTGGAAATGGCTGAAATATTAATTTCTAATTATTACGTTCTCAATTTAGGCTTTATTATTCTTTTCTATCAATCTTTGCTCTCATAGAAGATTTTAAGCAAATTAGATTTTTCGGCACAATCTTTGTATAAAAGAAACAAAATTTAAAATTTATTGTAACTATCAAAAAAATATATATTTTTGCATTCGGTTAAAAGAAAATGAATTATTTATTAATACTATAGAAATATTATGAAAAACACATTAAAAATCGGTTTAGTTTTGATGGCTATTTTTGTAGCAATTACTTCTTCAAGTTTTGCACAAAAAAAAGCAAAAACGTTTAAAGGAACCATTACTTACGAAATGAAATATAGTGGTGACGGACTGGAACCTGCTCAAATTGCTCAAATGCCCAAAGAAAGCACTATTAAAATATATGAAAATCTAACTTTAACAGAACAAGGTCCTGCAACAGTTATTACCAATGGAGATCTTAAAAAAGTTTCTGTTTTGATGAATTTGTCTGCTTATGGATTGAAAAAATATTTAATAGTTAAAAAACAAGAAGAAATTGAAAAAGATAACAAAGGTACTGTTATAAAATACCTTGATGAAACTAAAGATATTTTAGGATATAAAGCTAAAAAAGCAGAAATTACATCAGCTCCTAAAGAAGATGAAGAAGAAGCAAGTTCTGCAAAAATTACAGTTTATTACACTGACGAATTAGGATCTGATTTAGTTAATTTTGGAAATGAAATGTTTCATGGATTAAATGGAGTTGCTCTTGAATATGAGGTAGTAACACCAAAAATTACAATCAAAGGTCTTGCAAAAACGGTAGAAAAAGGGAAAGTTAAAGAAATAGATTTTTTAATTCCTTCTGACTATGTAGAAACTACTATGGAAGCTTTTCAAGAAGAGGTGAAAGCTTTACAAGGTGGTGGTGGTGAAGAATAATTTCTTTTGCTTAAGGTTATATAAAGGGCTGTTTTAAGAATATTATATTTTAATAATTACCTGTTATATAATCAATGGAATTAGCTTAAATAAAGCTCATAAATAGAAATTTATTTTAATAATGATGGTTAAAAAGCAGAACTCTTCACAATCCAATTTGGCAGTTAAATCGATAAAAAAACAGCACACTCCCAAAACTTCAGTTTCACTTATTGAGGAAATTGATAGTTTCTTTGAGTCAAAACTTACAATAATTTTTGGAATACTTTTTGCAATAACATTATTTGTAAGCTCTCAGCTATATGATCCCCGTATTAGTTTATCGGGTGATGATTCAACTTATATAATGGGTGCTTATAATTTTATAACTCATTTTGATTATCCAAGTTATCAGGGTGCATTTTATCCCATTGTGTTAAGCTTAGTAGTCCGTTTTTTTGGAATTGCATTATTTCCATTGAAGCTTTTATCTTTGATAAGTATAATGGGCTTTTTTACAATTACTTTTCTTTCATTACGAAAACGAATACCAGCTACACTCACATTTATTGTTTTGCTTTTGATTTCTGTTAATTCACATATTTTATACTATGCGAGTCAGACATATAGCGAAGCTTTTTATATGTTAATGCTTTCATTGTTGGTTTTTGTTTTTGCCAAAAACTTTTTCGATAAAGAAAACATAACTAAAGTTGAATTAAAGAAAGACTTGAAAAGACATGCATTGCTTGCAGTTACTTTATTATTATTGTCTCTCACTCGTAGTATTGGATTTTCTGCTATTATTGCAGTTTGTGGATATTTTTTGTTTTGTAAACAATGGAAAAATCTATTATTATCTTTTGTTTTTTTTAGTTGTTTTATTTTATGTTTTCAGTTATTTAAAATCATAGTATGGGGCGACGGGAGTCTTCAATTTGCTGGTCAAAGTTCTGGGTTGCTTAATAAAGATTTTTATAATCCACAGAATGGGAAAGAAGATATTTTTGGGCTTTTTATAAGATTTCTAGGAAATTCAAAAATGTATCTTTCAAGTCATTTTTATACAATTTCCGGATTTTTCAAATCAGAGCCACCGACAGAACCTAGTTCTTTTTTGGCAATTCTTGTATATGGGTTAACTATTTTGGGGCTTTTCTTCACTTTTCGGAAGAATAGATTGATCTTTTTCATTGCTTTAATTGCAGGTGTTTCTTTAATGACAACCTTTACAATAATACAGGTGTTCTGGAATCAAGGTAGGCTCATTATCCCTTTTGTATCCATGCTTTGGTTAATTATTTTTTCTTCAATTTATTATGTTGGGAAAATTAAAAATTTAAGATTTTTTCTATTTCTACTACCTTTATTGCTTATTGTTTCTCTATTGGGTATGCTAAAAGAAACTCAATTACAAATAGCGAGAACAAGTAAGTTAAAGAATGAATTTAGTGGATTAACGCCTGATTGGGTAAATTATTTACAAGCTAGTCGATGGGCAGGGAGTAATTTACCTAAAGATGCGATTGTAGCATGTCGAAAAGGTTCAATGTCCTCTATTTTCGCAAAAGGTAAACCTTTTTGGACTGTGACTAGTGTTCCTACTTCTGATTTTAACTTTTTTATTGATAAATGGGAAAAACAGAATAAAACTTATGAGGCTTTTCCCTTAGCAAAACTTTCAGGAGTATCTCTTTCTCAGGATTTTGTTGCATCATTTAGGTGTAATTACGTTGCAAGGGCAGCAATAAATAATGAATTTTATTTTATTACCAATGTTCCTCAACAAGAAAAGCAAGCTTTTTACCAAGAATTGAGTAAATACGATATCAAAGTAATAACATCTCCAAATGAGTTAAAAAAAATTGCTGAAGAAACTAAGGCTCCTCCTACTTTATACATTGCAGATTCATTACTTGATTTATGGAAAAAGGCCAATATTACATACGTTTTATCAGCAAATATTCGGGTGAATCCCAATGTGAAAGATGGCAATACAATAAGTACAATTGAACGTTATATGGGTTATATTAATGATAAATATCCTGATATTTTTGGATTGGTAAATCAAACAGGGCAAATTGAAAATGAACCTGCTACAATTTATAAAATTGATTGGAGCAAATATAACTTAAAAAAGTAAAACAATAGTGTTTTATTCTTGAATACTGAGTGTTGATAAAGAAAATGAAATAATACAAATAAATGAAAAAGAGCGATATACATCTTTTTTTTAATAATACTGCAAACAAACGTCAAAAATGGAATCAAAGAAATAGATTTTATCATCGTTCAATAGAAAAATACATATCTTTTATTATTCCTGATAATAAAAAAATATTAGAAATAGGTTGTAGTACAGGTGATTTACTTAATTCAATAAAAGCTACAGAAAAAGTAGGAATTGATTTTGCTCCAAATACAATAGAAATAGCGAAACTTAAATATCCAAATATTCGTTTTTATGTGGATGATATTGAAGAGATGCAGCTCTCAGAGAAATTTGATTATATTATAATCAGTGATTTGCTTTGTTGCTTATGGGATGCTCAGAAAGCTTTTCAAAACATTAGAAAACTTTGCCATTCTCAAACTCGTATTGTTATTTCGCAGCATAATTTTATTTGGGAGCCTATTATGAAATTTGTTGAATTTTTGGGATTAAAACAAAAACAACCTTCTCAGAATTGGTTTTCAGTAAAAGACGTAGAAAATATTCTAAATTTAGAAGGTTTTCAGACAATTAAAATAGAAAAGAAAATTCTACTTCCAAAGAATATTCCATTGTTAAGTTGGCTTTTCAATACTATATTTGCAAATCTACCACTTCTTAATCAATTAGATTTAATTAATATTCAAATAGCTCGCCCACTACTGGTTGATGATACTCAGTATAGTGTTAGTATTATCGTTCCTGCACGTAACGAACACGGAAATATTGAAAATGCAATTTTGCGTACCCCAAATTTTGGAACTCATCAAGAATTTATTTTTATTGAGGGAAATTCTGTTGATAATACGTATGAAGAGATACTTAGAATACAACAAGCTTATCCAAATAACGATATTAAAGCTCTTAAACAAACAGCAAAAGGAAAGGGTAATGCAGTTCGCGAAGCTTTTGATGTTGCGTCGGGTGATATATTGATGATTTTAGATGCTGATTTAACCATGCCTCCTGAAGAATTACCAAAATTTTATGATGCTCTTCGATATAATAAAGGTGAATTTATCAATGGTTGTCGGTTAGTATATCCAATGAATAAAAATGCAATGCGATTTCTAAATCTAATTGCAAATAAGTTTTTTGGCATGTTTTTTACATACATACTTGGGCAACGACTTAAAGATACGTTATGTGGCACCAAGGTGTTATTTAAGTGTGATTATGAAACCATTAAAGCAAATCGGCATTATTTTGGTGATTTTGACCCATTTGGTGATTTTGATTTGCTATTTGGAGCTGCTAAGCAAAACTTAAAAATTACTGAAATTATTATTAGATATCGAGATCGGGAATATGGTTCAACTCAGATTAGTCGTTTTAAACATGGGCTATTGCTTATAAAAATGAGTTTTTTTGCATTAAGAAAAATAAAATTTAATTAAAGATTACACAGTTAAAGTTTCTAATAAACAATACTTTATATAAGTATTATTTTCTGAAATAAATTTTAAGCTTTTTTATTAACCGATAAAAAAGCTTTTTTATGATATTTTTTATTACGTAGCTTATTTTCACTTTTTTTATTTAATTTTGTATCTTATTGCAAAATAGTCGCCAATACATGTCAAATACCAATAATATCAGTAAAAAGAATGTTTTTAAGAACAAGTTAGAAGTAGAACCCCAAAAAACAAAAAAGAAATCACAAAGAACTTTTGAAGGATGGAGTAATATATTTTCTAATGAAAAGATGCATAAAGTAATAGGCGTTTTTTTAGTGCTGTTTTCTCTTTTTCTTACCTTTTCTTTTATCTCATTTTTTTTTACGTGGTGGATGGATTTTGATAAAGTTTCCAATACTTCGTTAAAAGATATTTTGTTTGATAATACAATAGAAACGAGCAATATGTCAGGACGGCTGGGTGCGGCCTTATCTCATATATTTATTAAAAAATGGTTTGGTGTTTCATCCTTTATTTTTATATTTTTATTTTTTCTAACAGGATTAAAACTGCTTAAAATCAATTTAATAAAACTATCTACAGTATTTAAATATTCGTTTTTTCTACTTGTTTTTTCTTCAGTAGGATTTGGATTTTTCTTTAAAAATGATAGTTTTGCAATCCTTGGAGGTGTATTTGGTTATGAATCAAGCCTATGGCTTGAAGGTTTGTTGGGAAAAATAGGAACTGGCATATTAATTCTTTTTGCTGCAATTTCATTTATTATTATTGTTTTTAATACTTCTTTTCGTTTGCCAAATCTTAGAAAAAGCGAAAAGGAAGTAGAAGAGGAAAATGGTATTAAAACTTCTGGAAATGCTTTTAAGAAAGTTGAAAATGATGAAGAAAAAGCTAAAGAAGAGGAAGATAATTACAGCAAATCTGAAAATTTGGATTTTGAAGTGATTAGAAAACCTTTTAATTCCTCTAAACCCAAAACTGTTATTGATACTGAAGATGATGTATTATTTACGGTTGAAACATCTGTTGAAACAACTATTGAAGAAGAGAGTGAAGAAGATGATGATAATGAATTAGTAATGGAGCACAAAACCATTGATAGTGAATATGATCCTCGCTTAGATTTAAGTGATTATCAATTTCCAACGTTGGATTTAATGGCTGATTATAATGAAAATCCATCAACAGTACAAAATGATGAACTGATTTCGAATAAAAATAAAATTATTGAAACTTTACGAAATTATGCAATTGAAATAGTTCAAATAAAAGCAACCATTGGACCTACTGTTACTCTTTATGAAATAGTTCCAGCCCCAGGTGTTCGAATTTCTAAAATTAAAAATCTTGAAGATGATATTGCATTAAGTTTATCAGCCTTGGGAATTCGTATTATTGCCCCGATTCCGGGAAAAGGAACCATTGGTATTGAAGTTCCCAACAAAAATCCTCAGATTGTTTCAATGAAAACTATGCTGAGTAGCGAAAAGTTTCAGAATTCCAAAATGGAATTGCCCATTGCAATAGGTAAAACAATTGCTAATGAACCTTTTATTGCTGATTTAGCTAAGATGCCTCATTTACTGATGGCTGGAGCAACAGGACAAGGGAAGTCAGTGGGTTTGAATGCAATTATAGCTTCGTTGTTGTACAAAAAACATCCGGCTGAAATTAAATTTGTAATGGTTGATCCCAAGAAAGTAGAATTGTCTTTATTTAATAAAATAGAAAGACATTTTCTGGCAAAACTACCTGATTCAGAAGAAGCTATTATTACTGATACTCGTAAAGTTGTTCGTACGCTGAATTCTCTGACTATTGAAATGGATCAGCGGTATGATTTACTGAAAGAAGCACAGGTGAAGAACATTAAAGAATATAATACAAAATTTATTGCACGCAAATTGAATCCTAATGATGGACATCGTTTTCTGCCTTATATTATTCTTGTTGTGGATGAGTTTGCCGATTTAATTATGACAGCAGGGAAGGAAGTGGAAACTCCTATTGCTCGTTTGGCTCAATTAGCGAGAGCTATCGGAATTCATCTTATTATTGCTACTCAACGTCCTTCAGTAAATATTATCACAGGAACCATTAAAGCCAATTTCCCGGCTCGTGTGGCATTTAGGGTTATTTCCAAAATAGACTCTCGTACCATTCTTGATACAGGTGGAGCTGATCAATTGGTAGGGCGTGGTGATATGTTGCTTTCTACTGGTAATGAATTGATTCGTTTGCAATGTGCTTTTATTGATACTCCTGAAATAGAAAGTATAGTCGATTTTATTGGCTCTCAACGTGGTTATACTACTCCTTTCAACTTACCTGAGTATCTTGATGAAAACAGCGAACCTAATAAAGATTTTGATCCTTCCCAGAAGGATGAAATGTTTGAGGATGCTGCTCGAATTATAGTGGCACATCAGCACGGTTCCACCTCTTTGTTGCAACGTAAACTGAAATTAGGTTACAATCGTGCTGGTCGTATTATTGACCAATTAGAAGCAGCAGGAATTGTAGGCCCTTTTGAGGGAAGTAAAGCCCGTGAAGTAAAATATAAAGATGAAATAGCTTTGGAACAATATTTGAGAGATAATAGATAAAAAAAGTACTTAGGGTGTCTTGAATATTTGGAGTATTTAAAGTAAAAAATAATATATTAATACATGAAGAAATTTAGTTTTGTGAGCTTGTTCATTTTGGTTTTATTTATGAACCAATCTATGTCGCAAGTAGTGGATGAAAAAGCAAATTCAATATTGGATAAGGTTTCAGTTAAAATGAAATCATATACCTCTATGAAAATTGAGTTTACCTATACCATTGATAATAAAGCAGAAAAAATACATCAAAGCAAAACAGGTGTGGTTACTATAAAAGGTGATAAATATTCGTTAGTGATACAAAAACAAAGAATTATTTCAGATGGTAAAACTGTTTGGACTTATATTCCTGATGCCAATGAAGTGCAGGTTAACAATGTAAATACAAAAGATGACGAAGCTCTAAATCCTGCAAAATTATTAGCTACATACAGTAAAAATTATCGTGCAAAACTTGTTAAAGAAGTAAATCAAGGTGGTGTGATGACACAGATTGTTGATTTAGTACCTATTAAAGGCAAAGCATTTTTTAAAGTACGACTTATGATTGACAAAACGAAGTTACAGGTACTAAGCACCGAAATTTACAATAAAAACGGCAGTACTTATGCCTACAAAGTAAGCAAATTTACCCCTAATTCAAAAGTATTGGATACCGAATTTAGCTTTAAAGCATCCGATTTTCCAGGTGTAGAAATTAATGATATGCGGTAGGGTTTTCTTCGTTTATTCTATCTTTAATCTAATGTGAAGCTTGAATCCTTTTTGAGGAAGGCTGACGTTTTAAAATTAACTATAAAATGTATTCCGCAGAACAAATAATAAAGACAATAAGGCAACAGATTCTATATAATAGGTCTGATACATTTATGAATCATTTAAAGTGTGTTTTGTTTTTTAATGAAGGATATAGCGGAGAAATCAAAGAAAATGAATTTAAAATATGGAATTATTGTCATTTTTGGGGAAGAGTTTTTTATGCAGTAATTCATGGAAAAGTAACTTTTCAAAATAGCAAACAAAAAGTGATTTTAAAAACAAAAATGAATATAATAGGTAGATGCATCTCCATTATTATTCTTGGATTTTTGGTTTATGGTGCTATAACTGGAATAATTTTACAACAAGATAATTCATGGACTTTTCTTTGGAAAAGAATTATTGCCGCTCTTGTTTTTGTTTCACCACTTATAATAGCAATTAGACTTATTTATCGACTTGAAAGGAATATACAAATTGGAAAATTAAAAGAAATCATAAAAAAGTGTGATGAATTTTCTTAATATGCATTCATGCTTTTACTTATTCTTATCCAAAAACTCATAATCTTCCATTTTGTAAATGTTTACAAAAGTGTTTTCATATCCATTGTTTTCACCGGCACGTTTAAAAACATAGCGCGTTTGAAGGGTGTGAACATTTACCTTGGAGAGTTGGTCAGGAAAATCTTCACCATAATTCATTAGAGCCGTAAGGAAATAAAGAGCTGCATCGTGTCCTGTAAAAGCCATTTCGTTGGGTTCTGTTTTGTATTTTTCGCGGAAACGAAGAATAAATGCTTTGGTATCGGCTTCTTGGTAATCAACAAAATTAGGCTCGAAAAAATGGGTGTTGAGCTTTAAGAAATATTCAGTTTCAATTTTATCAAAATTTTTCCATTGCAAAGGTGCAATGAGTGTAATTTTTTGATCCTTAATACTATTTAATTTACTGATGTAGCTTGTAAGAAATAGTTCACTCTCAATTAAAGTAATCAAAATATTATCTCTGTTAAGTGAAAGTTTGCTTTGTAATCCGGCAAATCCAACTTGACTGTAAATTATTTCTTTTACAGAGCCTTCGCTGGTATGCTTTTCTTTAAAAGCTTCGTTGATTTCGGTTTTAAAAATTTCGGCATGTTTCTTTTCTATATCTTTATTATTATGTACCAATAAAATATTGGCATTAGGAAAGCTGTCAACCAAATAATTTGCTACATTTTCAACCTGATTTGGATAAGCTGGTATCAATTTGAATGCATAAGGATTACCATCTAAAATATTCCTTCTTTCTGAAAATGGATTGATAATAGGTATTTTCTTTGTTTTTGCATAATCGGCAATTACTTTATATGTTTTGAAGAAAAAGGGTCCAATAATAATATCCATTTTCGATAAATCGTTCTTTTTTAGAAAATTTGCAGCCAATAGTGTGTCATCAGGGATATCGTAAGTATATATTTTTAGATTCAACCCTTGCTGAGCTAAAGTATCAGCTACTTGCATAAAACCTTCATAAAACTGAATAAAAGTAAATGATTTAAAATCAGCAGCAGTTTGATTATTTATTTGTACGTTTTCAGGAATAATATCTTCCATGTTTTTCAAATACAAAGGGATAAGCAATGCTACATTATATGTTTTTTTCTTGTTTTGTTTAATTTGTTTTGGCTCTTCAGATTTTGGTTTGTCTTCGATAACTTTTTCAACTGATTTTACTTCCTCAACTTTACTTTCTGCTTTAATTGTTTTTTCAACAAGCTTTGTTTCCTTTTTTGGTTTTAGTTTAGGCTCTTCCTGTTTCACTTCAACTTTCTTTTTTAGAGGAATTTTAATAACTTGATCTACCTTTAATCCATCTTTTAATTCAGGATTGGCTTGCAAAATATCTTCTTCATCCACATTATATTTGTGAGAAATTCCATACAATGTTTCTTTGCTTAATACAGTATGTGTTTTAAACAGTGAATCATTTTTTGGTAAATCTTCTTTCAAATCGATTTTGCAAGGGATTTGGATAATTTGCCCGAGTTTTAAATGCAAATTGTTAGTATCGGCTTCTAATACCTTAATATCAATTTGGTAAACTTTAGCAATTGAATAAAGCGTATGTCCTTTTTCTATAGTGTGAAGGTAGAATTTTTTACCATTTATTATTTCAATTTTATCTGATTTAACAATAGTTTTTTCTTCCTGAGCATAAGCCATTCCCACGAAAAAAAGTAAAACTAATAAACTTAAAAATTGCTTTTTCATAATTGTAGGTTTTTACTGTTAACCTGCCAGCTGGAAGGCAGGGACACAAAGTAAATTATAACTATTTTTTTAACTCAAAGTACTTTAGTCACTCCATTTTATTCCCATTCAATGGTTGCCGGTGGTTTAGAACTTATATCGTAAACTACTCTATTGACACCTTTAACTCTATTAATGATTTCATTTGACACTTTTGCTAAAAACTCATAAGGCAAATGAGACCAATCGGCTGTCATTCCGTCGGTAGAACTTACTGCACGCAGAGCTACTACGTTTTCGTAAGTTCTTTCGTCACCCATTACACCAACCGATTGAACAGGTAAAAGCATTGCACCTGCTTGCCATACTTTGGTATATAAATCATGGGTTTTTAATTCTTCGATGAAAATATAATCAACTTCCTGTAATATTCTTACTTTTTCAGGTGTAATTTCACTCAAAATTCTGATACCCAAACCAGGACCCGGAAATGGATGGCGGTTTAACAGCTCATCTTTTAATCCTAAAGAATGTCCAACTCTTCTCACTTCATCTTTAAACAATGTATTCAAAGGTTCTACAATTTTTAGCTTCATATAATCGGGTAAACCACCCACATTATGATGCGATTTGATGGTAGCAGAGGGTCCATTTACCGAAACTGATTCTATAACATCTGGGTAAATGGTACCTTGTGCTAACCATTTTACATCTTCAATTTTATGGGCTTCTGCATCAAAAACTTCAATAAAAGTTTTACCTATTGCTTTGCGTTTGGCTTCCGGTTCGCTCAGACCTTTTAAAGCATTATAGAATAATTGTTTTGCATCTACACCTTTAACGTTTAAGCCCATGTTCTTATATGAGTTGATTACAGTTTCAAATTCATTTTTGCGAAGTAAACCATTATCAACAAAAATACAATGCAAATTTTTGCCAATTGCCTTGTGAAGTAAAATAGCTGCAACTGATGAATCAACTCCTCCCGATAATCCAAGCACTACTTTATCATTGCCTAATTTATTCCTTAAATCGTTGATAGTAGATTCAACAAAGGAATCAGGAGTCCATGATTGCTGACATTTACAAATATCAACTACGAAATTCTTTAATAAGGTCATACCTTCTGTTGAATGATATACTTCGGGATGAAACTGTATGCCGTAAGTAACTTCATTTTGAATTTTGAATCCTCCATATTTAACATTGGAAGTGCTAGCAATGATTTCAAAATTTTGGGGAATGCTCAAAATAGTATCGCCATGCGACATCCATACCTGGGAGCCATCGCTCATGCCTTTCATTAATTCATCTTCGTGTTTGATAAAAGATAGATTTGCTCTGCCGTATTCGCGGATAGTGGAAGGTGATACCTCTCCACCATTGGCATGCGACAGAAATTGAGCTCCATAACACACAGCCAATAATGGTAATTTACCTTTTATTGCAGATAAATTAGGAAAAGGAGCGTTTTTATCGCGAACCGAAAACGGACTTCCTGATAAAATTACGCCTTTGACATCAGCTGTGATTTCAGGAATATTATTAAAAGGGTGAATTTCGCAATACACATTTAATTCCCTTACCCTACGGGCAATCAACTGTGTATATTGTGAACCGAAATCAAGTATAAGAATAGTTTGGTGCATGGGGTTTTTATTTTGCTATTGTTTAATTTGTATTAGAATTAAAGTTTATATTCTCTAAGTACTCAAGGCACTTTTTTTATTAACTCAAAACTTAACTCACTTACATTTTGTCTGCTATCTTCCACTACAACTTTTAATAGATTACTTCCTTCCAAAATTTTATTATCAATAGTATAAGTTAGTAAATTGTTTTTCCCATCAAATTCCATCAAAATCCATTTATCGTTAAGCGTTGCTTTGTATTTTGTAATTCCCGATAGATTATCAGTAATCTTAATTTCTAATGTTTTTAGTTTGCTGATATTTGTTTTATCTTTGAAATTCAGAGGTTTTATAGTTGGTGCAATAGTGTCAATTAGCACGGCAAATTTACCAAAATTATTGATATTTGTTTTAATAAATCCATTTTCGTATTTCCCTCCTTCTGCGATTATGCTATTGTCGTCTTTTATGCGAACAATCAGAAGTTTGCTTTGTAAGCTATCAGCCACAGTATCGGTTTTAATAGATAGTGAAATATTTTTGTGAAGAGGTGTATAAATATTATGTATCTCGTGAAATTTTGAATAATATTTGGATGGGGCAGGGTAGGAGGCGTATTTCATCAAAATATCTTCATACAATGCTTCAGCAGGAAATTTAACTTTTACTTCTTCGGTACAGAAAGTATCTATTTTATTATAGGAAATCAATAAATTGCTGTCAATGATTGGCAAAGGAGAAAGAGGTATTTTTTGCATTGAACTGTCTTTTTTTACATAAAAAACCAATTCACTACAATTGCCATTTACATCCAGTACATTATATCTGAGTTTATGGACGAGGTTATCTTTTAGTTCTATCCAACCATTATTGATATGTTTATTGTAAAGACTTAATTTGTTTCCGGGCAAAATTTTTGTTTGTTGGTATTTTACGCCAGTTTTAATAAAATCCGGATAATTGATTAAGCAATTGATATAACGACTTTCGGTGAACGAAAATGTTTCGAGTGTATGTTGATAGTAAAGAAGTGTATCAACATATAATTCTAACTGATAAATTCCTTTCTTTGAAGTGGTATTGCTTATTACATCATAAGTGGCAATTCCTAATGAAAATTTTGCAGGGACGAGTAATGTATCGATTGATTTTAATGAAAACAAATGATCTTTTTTCTTTACCTCCAATACTTTGTCGTGCAAGACATCTTCAGTATATATTTTAATGGATTGAATAATTGGAAGTAAAGTGTCTTCAACTTTTAGTCCGAAAAGTAAGGGATTGATGGGTTTTTCAGTTTTCTCATCTCTGATTTCGTAATGTAAATGTGGGCCTTCGGAGCCACCTGTGTTTCCGGTTACGGCAATGGTATCGCCTTTTTTGATTCTGATTTTATATTTAGGAATTGCTAAATCTTGTTCAAAACTTTCTTTTTCGTATTGTATCTTTCTTAGATAAGCTATTATAGCTGGGTTGAATGCTTTAAGGTGTCCGTAAACTGTAACATAACCATTGGGATGGGTAATGTACAACGCATTGCCAAAGCCCCAAGCCGATACTTTTATACGCGAAACGTAACCATTGGCAGGTGCATATACAATAAATCCTTCTTTTTCCTGAGTACGGATATCAACACCCGAATGTAAATGATTGTTTCGTAATTCGCCGAAAGTACCCGAAAGATAAAGTGGTATATGAAGCGGTGAACTAAAATAGTTAATGGGGTATTGCTTTTGAGCCATTACAATACTTGTTAGGCTCAAAAGTGTTAAGAATAGAGAATTATAAAATATTTTTTTAACCATTCTACATTATATATAATAGGTAAGTTAATTTCTGTTTAGCTTTAGTAAAATAAAATACATTACTACCAATACAACTCCCGTGCCTGAAAATACAAACATGAGTGCTGGATTGTAAAAAAACAATAATCCACCGATACTGCTTGCAAGCAAAGCAAATATACTTGCCAAACTTGTATAAAAGCCAATGGCGGTTGCTGTTTCTTCTTTTATAGAAATATTGCTTATCAATGCTTTGGAAACACCTTCGGTAGAGGCTGCGTACAGTCCGTATAGGAAAAAGATTACAGCATATTGCCACCATGCAGTTGCAAATCCCATGCTAAGATAAACTATGGCAAATAGTGTAAATCCGATAATCATGGTTTTGCGTAAACCAATTTTATCAGCTAAAATGCCTAATGGTAATGAAGCTAAGGCGTATATAAGATTGTAAAAGATATAAACTCCTATCATTTGCGTATCGCTCATGCTATTGGCTTTGAGTGCCAGTAATAAAAAGGCATCAGAACTGTTGAAAAAAGTAAAAGCCAGTAAACCTATTACTAAATATTTATATGTTTTGATCGATTTTTTCCAGTAGCTTAAATAATCGAAGAAACCTACTTTTACTTTATTATCAGGCATCAGTTTTACTTTTTTCTTCTCTTTAATAAAAAAAGTAAGGGCAATAGAACATAATCCTGGTGCAAAGGCAATCAGGAATAAGAATTTATAATGTTGAGGATAAAAGTAAAGAAAGATTAACGCTAAAAAATGGCCTATAGAAGCACCTAAGGTATCGAATGCACGATGAAACCCGAAAACTTTACCTTTGTGTTCTGCTGTGGTTTCATCGCTAAGCATGGCATCTCTGGCACTGGTGCGAATTCCTTTTCCGAGCTTATCGGTTGAACGGGCGGCAAATATCCACAATGGAAAAGTAAATATAACCATCATGGGTTTCGAAATTGCACTGAGCATATAGCCAAATTGCACAAAAGGCAAACGCCTTCCTGTTTTGTCGGACAAATTGCCGAAATAACCCTTACTTAATCCTGCAGTAGCTTCGGCTAAGCCTTCGAGTATGCCTATCAACAATACCGAAAACCCAATTGAACCCAAATATACAGGCATAATAGGGTAAAGCATTTCGCTGGCGATGTCGTTGAAAAAACTCACAAATGAAACCAGTAAAATGGTTCGGGTAATTATTTTTTGTTTGTTCATTATAGTAGAGGTAAATGACTAACTTTTAATGCTAAATAGAAATAGTAAACAATCTTAATAATAAATATTTGATTTTTTATAGCCAATACCAGAATCCTTTTTACAAAAGTATGAAAATGTTATGCCGTTAAAGGATAATTGCAAAATAAGAAAGTAACAAAGTGATGTTAATAAGGAGACTTGTTATAAAAATCAAATT
Source organism: Bacteroidota bacterium (assembly GCA_013377005.1). GTDB lineage: Bacteria > Bacteroidota > Bacteroidia > Bacteroidales > JACABE01 > JACABE01. Next base: position 44,579 of record JACABE010000004.1, on the reverse strand, counting down.
GAATGATAAAAATAATAACGATAAGATTATTTTAAATAATTTTGTAAAATTTAAATAAAAAATAATATACTATGCATAAAAAAACAATTGATACCATTTTGAGTATTCTCATGGGTATTTCTGCTCTAATAATGGTAATAAGTGCAGCTTGTAGAATTCTTCATTATACAGATGCTATTATATATTTTCACTCAGGAGTAGCTTTATATATTTTTCTGAGTGCCATTGAAAGTATAAGATTACACAAAGAAATTAAAAGCCTGAAGAAGATAATAGAAAATACAGATAATGAAAAGCTAGATTAATTTTAAGAACCAATGATTACGCCACTGCCGATACAGATTTCTTCTTTTTCATCGTAGATTACTCCAAATTGTCCTGCTGCTATACCTTGTATTTTTTCCTGTGAGCGAATACGGTAAATATCCCCGATTTTCTCCAAACTACCTTTTGTAAATTCAGGAGTATGGCGTATTTTAAAGTTCACATCAATTATACCTTTGAAATCGCCCCATGGGTTTTCTGAAATAAAATCGAAAGCTCCTAAGTTTATTGTTTTCCCGTATTGTTTTTCCGGATCATAGCCATTAGAAACATATATGATGTTTTGCTCCACATCTTTTTGTATTACAAACCATGGTCCACCACTCAATCCTAATCCTTTACGCTGCCCGATGGTATGAAACCAATAGCCTTTGTGCTTTCCAACAATTTTCCCGGTTTCTAATTCTATTATCTTGCCTTCCTTTTCGCCTAAATAACGTCGGATAAAATCGTTATAATTTATTTTTCCCAAGAAACATATTCCCTGGCTATCTTTGCGATCAGCACTTGGTAATCTCTCTGCTTTCGCAATACTTCTCACTTCGCTTTTGAGCAAATCACCTATCGGAAACATCAGTTTTGATACCTGTAAGTAATTAATTTGTCCCAAAAAATAGGTTTGATCTTTAACTTTATCTTTGGCAGTAGAAAGGTAAACAATACCATTCTTTTCGGTAGTAGTAGCATAATGCCCTGTTGCAATTTTATCGAAATCCTTACCGTATCTTTCTTCAAACGTTCCGAATTTAATGAGTTTGTTGCACATCATATCAGGATTGGGTGTTAACCCACGCTTAACAGATTGTATGGTATAATCCACTACTTTTTCCCAGTAATCCTGTTGTAAAGATACAATTTCGAATTTACAGCCATATTTACGGGCAATATAGGTAGTAATCTGAATATCTTCTTCCGAAGGACAATCAATATAACCATGTTCGTCTTCCATGCCTATTTTAATGTAGAATATGGTAGGATCGTAACCTTGTTCTTTCATTTGATAAACAGTTACCGAGCTATCCACACCACCCGAAACCAATGCTGCTATGTTCATTTATTAAGTTGCAAAATATTTATGCAAAGATAGGAAGGAATTATTATTATTTATTGAATATCGTTCTTCTTTTCAACTTGAATACATTAAAAATCATCACTAAAAAATAGTAAATGAATGCAAATTTCAGCTACAACTGCACCAGCAATACTATTTTTTGTCCGTTGCGTATTACATCTACACTTACCAATTGCCCTTTTTGTAGTTGTTTCAAGCGAGCCATGTATTCGTAAACGTTTTTAACAGATTTGCCATCTATAGCAACAATCACATCACCTTTCAGCATACCTGCTTTAGAAGCCGGACCATCTTTTCTTACCATATCAGCGCGTAAACCTTTTTCGTCCTGAGTTGCAAAATCGGGCATAATACCCAGGGTAACTTTTAAATCTCCACGGTAACCGTCTGTGGATTTAGGACCAGATTCTTTAAATGTTAGAGATTTGCTACGATTGATTAAATCGGAAAGTAATAAATAAGTAAAATCCAATACTTGTTTCTCTCCTTCATAATTGATTCGATCTGCATCATCAAAGGGTGTATGATAATCTTCGTGTGCTCCGGTGGTTAAAAAGAAAACTGGGATATTTTCTCCATAAAAGGAAGAATGGTCAGAAGCACCATAGCCTTCGGGCGAATATTTTAAAGGGATTTGTGTGTTTTTCTTTAATCCGTTTAATAAGCTTTCGCTTTCGGTAGCAGTTCCTGTTCCGCTAATAAGAATGTAAGGGTCATCCTGCCTTAAACGACCTATCATATCTAGATTTACCATTGCCTTTACCTGATTGGATTTAATTGGTAAATTCTTCACAAAATATTTAGAGCCCAATAATCCCATTTCTTCGGCACTAAAGGCTACAAAGATAATCGAACGTTTAAGATTGGTTTTTTCTGCACTTAATTTCTGTGCCATTTCAATTATACCTGCTACACCAGATGCATTGTCATCAGCCCCATTATGAACAGCAACAGTATCTGGCATTCTTGACCCAGAACCAGCGCCACCAAATCCTAAATGATCATAATGTGCACCTATCACTATATATTCATTTTTCAGGATAGGATCACTACCTTCAATAGTTCCATATACATTTTGTGTTTGTTGCTTGTCAATTTTTATATCTGTTTTTACCAATAGTTTTTCCGGTATCTGAAAGCTGTTAGGTCTTTTAGTTTTATTGATAGTTATTTCCAGTTTTTCTATTGTATGGCTTGAATCATTCGATAGAATTTGATTTGCCATTTTTCGGGTAATATTAATAACAGGCAAATTAGCTACAGATGGACTTTTATCATAATTTAATGAAACTATTTCATCTGTCTTATTTATTTCAACAGGCGTAACAAAGATAACACCGGCAGCACCTTTGTCTGAAGCTAAGAGTGCTTTATCTCTTTGGTCGACAAATTCATTGAAACGACTATCAGCATTGCTTAATTCAGGATGTCCACGTAAAATCATAACCCATTTTCCGCTAACATCCATGCCTTTATAATCGTCCCATTTCAAACTGTCTTTGTTTACTGATATTCCATAACCTACAAAAACTACTTTTGTAAACAGAAATGCGTTTTTTGAAAAAGCAAGAGGAGTAAAATCTTTACCAACAATACCATATTGTCCATTAAAAAAATATTTGTTCTCTTTACCTAATGAAACACCTGTAACAATATCAAAGTTTTGTAAACCATTATTTTTATTAAATTTCAATCCAGCTTGCTTAAATTGAGATTGGATATAATTGGCTGCAATTGTAATTTCTTTAGTTCCCGGCTTTCTTCCTTTTAAAGAATCTGAAGCCAGATAACCAATTGTTGATTTGAGCTCATTGGTTGTTATTTCTGCATTATATTGTTGTGCAAATAGTGCAAAATATAAAAATAAATGACTTAATATTAGCAGAAAACGTTTATTTTTCATTGTATTGTATATTTTAAATTACTTTACTTTACTTATTGACAATAGATATCTTGATAAAATTTTAAGTTACATTAATCGTATTCCCTTTTCTTCAATCATAATTCGCTTTTCACGGAAAAGCTTGCCGATTGCTTTTTTAAATACTTTTTTGCTAATTTGTAATTCTATATATATTTCATCAGGACTACTGTTATCGTTTAATTCGCAATAGCCTTCGTTTTGCTGCAACAAATTTACAATTTTTTCTTCTGCTGATAATACTTCTTTAAATCCCGGTTGTTGAAGACTTACATCAATTTTTCCATCTTCTCTGATTTGTTTTACCCAAGCTTTCATTTTTTGACCATGTTCAACTTCGCAAAAAAGTTGGTTTTTAAATAACATACCCCAATATTTTTGATTTACGATTACCTTAACACCAAGTAAAACAGGCTCGCACACTAATATATCTACCTCATCATTTGGCTGAATAGTAATTTCGTTGTCACGTAAAAATTTATTTATATGTTGGGTTGCAACTATTCGGTCACTACTTTCATCAAGATATAGTCTTACAAGGTAAGATTCTCCTGTTCTCATTTCTTCTTTTTGTTCACGAAAAGGAACTAATAAATCTTTCATTAAACCCCAATCGAGAAAAGCACCAAAATTTGTTTGAGATTTTACTTTTAAATAGGCACATTCGCCCACTATTGCATAAGGTATTTCTGTAGTTGCAATAATTTTGTCTTCAGAATCACGGTAAATAAATACTTTAACTTTATCGCCTACATCTAAACCTTCAGGAATATATTTTGTTGGTAATAAAATACTTGCTGTTTCATCACCAGTCAAAAGGTAAGCTCCTTGTTGGATGATTTTTTCTATTTCAAGTTCTGTATATTTTCCAATTTCTACCATAAGTATTTATTTTTTGCAAAGTTAGCATAATTCTATATTACAAACTAAGATTTGTTAAGTCTTAATCCTTTTCTTAACTTTGTAAACTTATATAATTATATTTTAATGAATTTTTTAAAACTCAAATTGAATGAGTTAGAGGAAAAAACACTTCGATTGCATGTGTGGTATTCTTTAATCGAAGGTTTTATTGTTGGAATTTTAGCTTTAAATGAATTTGTTTTTATCAAAAGTTTAAAAGGGAATAATTATCAATTGGGATTATTGTTCCAATTCAGCTTGATATTATATGTTTTCTTGATTTTTTTAAATGAAATCCTGAAAAGAATCAAAGATAAAAAGAAATTATTGCGTTACACTGCTTTATTTACTCGCCTACCATTGATGCTTTTGCTGTTTTTCCCACGAAGTAGTCAGGGTATTGCTGCCGAGCCTTTTTTTCATATTTTATTTTTAGCAATCTTTTTTGTGTATTATGCGGGTATGCCAATTATTTACCCTAATATTAATTACTTTTTAAAAAACGCATATCGAAACGAACATTTTGGCCGCTTATACGGTTACGCAACTGCTCTGAATAAAGTTGTAATGCTAATTGTTACATTATTATACGGAATTCTTCTCGATATAGACAATTTTGCTTTTACTTATGTATTTCCAATTGTTGCATTAATGGGGGTTCTTTCGGTATATTTACTTTCAATGATTGATTTTAAGGAAGAAATACTTACATCTACTAAAGAAGATTTTTCCAAATCCCTAAAGAAGTCTTTGTTAAATATGCTAAATATTTTAAAAAACAACAAACCTTACCTGCATTTTGAAGCTGGTTTTATGATTTATGGATTTGCATTTATGATTTCAGTAACTGTAATTACCATTTATTTTGATAAAGCACTACATTTGAACTATTCGAGTGTAGCTTTTTATAAGAATATATATAATATTATTGCCATTGCATTACTGCCTTTTTTTAGTAAATTAATTGATAAAATAGACCCCAGGAAATTTGCTATTATTACGTTTTCATCCATCATGTTATTCATACTATCATTAGCACTTACGGACTTTTTTCCTCAAAACGTAGAAATATTTGGTATAAAATTATACTACACAATGATACCTTATTTAATTTTTCAGAGTATCTTTGCAGCTACTATGTCATTGTTGTGGAGTATAGGTTCTGCATATTTTTGCCGAAGCAGTGAAGCAGGAGATTATCAATCTGTTCATCTTTCGCTTACAGGTTTACGAGCAGTTTTTGCACCTACTTCAGGGGTAATAATATACGAATTATTTGGGTTTTTTACTACGTTTATGTTAGCAGTTGGAGCATTATTAATTGCAATAAGCCTAATGTTGTGGTCATATCGTAGGGATAAAGTAGTTAAGTATGCAAATTAAAATATAAAGAATGGAAACTGGAATATGTCATAATATTGTAATATACAATAGTCAGTTAATTGAAAAGAGTGATATAAATTTTGACAATTTTAATGATGGAACTGTTGTATATGAAATAATTAGGGTGATAAATGGTATTCCTTTGTTTTTGGAAGATCATGTGATGCGCTTATATTACTCAGCTAATATTGCAGGGTTTAGTATTGGAATTAGTGATTCAGAGATTAGTAATTCTATTAGGCAATTATCTACAGAAAATCAATGTCTTAATGGTAATATTAAGGTTTTATTTCATTATAAAAAAAATCAAAAAGTCTCTTTTATATGTTATTTTACAAAACATAATTATCCTAGTGTTTTGCAGTATAAAAACGGAGTAGAAGTACTATTATATTCTGCTGAACGTGATAACCCGAATGCCAAGATTGCTAATGATGACTTTCGTGAAACTTTAGATGATATTATCATTAAAGAAAAAGTTTATGAATTACTTTTAGTAAATAAAAATGGATGGATTACAGAAGGTAGTAAATCAAATGTTTTTTTTATAAAAGATAACTTATTGATAACAGCTCCAATAAGAATGGTTTTACCTGGTATTACTCGCAAATTTGTTATAAAAGCAGCTCGTTTATCTGGGCTAGAAATTTCTGAGGATTGTGTAAATAAAAAAAACATTGGGCAATATAATGCAGCCTTTATTTCAGGAACTTCGCCCCAAATTTTACCGATTTCTTCTATTAATAATATTAGATTTGATGTAAATAATTCTATTATTCGTAAATTAATGAATAGTTATGAAGAAGAAGTTGAAAACTATATTTACGATTTCTCTTAGAGCTAAAAATTAAAAAAGCTTTGGCATACAAGGGGTGTAAGTCATACGATGATATTGTGTACATCCATGAAGTATAATAGCTGTTTTGTGTAATTTGGTGGGATAACCTTTGTTGTTTTTCCAGCCGTAAACAGGATTTTCTTTATCTATTTCTTCCATAAAATCATCTCGATAGGTCTTTGCAAGCACTGAAGCAGCTGCAATTGACATATAAATACCATCACCTTCAATAAAGCATTTATGTGGTATATTCAAAGTATTTTTAAAACGATTTCCATCAATTAAAAGTAATTCTGGTTTAATTGAAAGTTGAACAACTGCTAATTGCATTGCTTTAAAAGAAGCATTTAAAATATTTATCTGATCAATTTCCTGATTGTCAATTTTGGCTACTGCATAAGCCAATGCTTCGCTTTCAATGATAGGTCTTAACATCTTTCGCTGTTTCAAACTCAGTTTCTTTGAGTCGTTCAGCGTTTCGTTGTGAAAATTTTTAGGTAAAATAACTGCTGCCGCAAATACAGGTCCAGCTAAACAACCTCTTCCTGCTTCATCACAACCAGCTTCTACTAAATCAAGGGTGTAATAGGGCTGCAACATATTATTTACTCAAGAGTTTTGATAATAGAGTTGAAAATCAATTTTCCATCAATATTACCTAGTGTAGGATCTGCGGCTCTTTCTGGATGTGGCATCATTCCAAATACATTACGACCTTCATTACAAATCCCTGCAATATTTGACGTGGATCCATTTGGATTAGCTTCGGGTGTAATTTTCCCTTCCATGTCGCAATAACTAAATAATATCTGGTTATTGGCTTGTAATTGTTTTATGGTTTCGTGGTCTGCATAATATCGTCCTTCACCATGTGCGATAGGTATTTTGAGGGCTTCGTTTTTGTTAAGATTTCTTGTAATGGCAGATTTGCTTTCGTGAGGAATAATATATGTGTTTTTACATATAAACTGATGATTTTTATTGGCTGTAAGTGTACCAGGCAATAATTTTGCTTCAACAAGTATCTGAAATCCGTTACAAATCCCCATCACATAGCCACCATTGTTGGCAAATTCTATTACTTTTTCCATAATTGGAGAAAAACGTGCAATGGCACCACTTCTTAAATAATCACCATAAGAAAAGCCACCTGGAAGTACAATAAAATTGCAACCCTGAAGGTCAGTATTTTTATGCCAAAGCTCAACTACTTCCTGATTCATTATTTTTTTCAAAACATATATCATATCGTGGTCGCAATTAGAACCAGGAAAAATAACTACACCAAATTTCATGTTTTTATAGGTTTAAATTTTCAACAAAAGTAGTGTTTTTTGTAAAATTATTAATGTATATTTTTATTTACCTTTGTAAATTAGTTTTACCAATTAAATCACTAATTTTTTAAAATGTCAAAATTATTTAAAAATAAAGCTATACTAATTGGTATTCTTATTATTGCTCTCATTACCTTTGCTCCACTTGTAATAATTGGGTTTGTAACTGCTGATGATTTGTGTACTTTACAAATGTGCAAATGTGGTTATTGGGAAAATGCATATTCTTTTGCAGTGCATCAAGGTCGTATCTTCTTTTTATTGACTAGTTTTTTTTCCTATATTCCATATTTTTTTGATCCAATTTTATGGACAAAAATAATGCAATTTCTGCCAATTTTTTTTATTTTTCATGGCTTTAATAAAGTAATTTCATGGTATTTTAATAAAAGAAAAGCAGGCTTATTATTTCTTTTAATTTTTTTTATTTTCTTTCAATTAACAGCTGATTATAATATATTTATTTCATATCATTGTTATTTCACAACTGCTTTTGCAAGTTTAGTATGGGGTTTTAGCTATTATCAATTATACTTTGAAACCAAAAATAAAAAAAATCTTTACATATCATATTTCCTTTTTGCTTTTGGATTATTGTTTTATGAAATTCATATTGTTTATAGTTTCTTTTACTTTTCTTTAGCTTTCACAAATGTAATTAATGAAAAATACACACTATTTACTCGTTTTAAAAAAGCACTCTATTCATTTAAAGGATATTTAATAATTATATTGGTTTACATAATATTAATGTTATCTTGGTCTTTTTTCCATCCATCTAATTATGAAGGGAATCAATTTGCTAATAATTTCTCTTTAACAAATTACTATAACACGGTTTTAAAATTTATAAATGGTGCTTTGCCTTTAAATAATTTTTTTGGCAGTTTTAAGTTCTTTATTGATAGATCGCCGGATGTTGAAGGGTTCAATCCTTTTGCTTTTATTTTTTCTGAAACGCTATCTATTGCAAATTATTTAAAACTCTTTTTAATAGGTATTCTCTATATTCCATTCATTAAGATTTCAAAAAAAATACCATTTTCAAGACTCTATTGGGGAATGCTTATGGGTATTTTATTACTCATCTTGCCTGCTTTACTTTTATCGTTGAGTAATAAATACACAACTTTTCAGATGGAGCATTATACGATTACTGTTTTCCAATTTTTTGGCACTTCATTGTTTTTTATGAGTATCTTTTTGTGGATTGATAAAAAAATGATGATGATTTATTGGATGAAAATACTAAGCAGATGTCTCATATTAATTTTTTTATTATATACTTCTATAGCTCACGATTATGCAAATAAAATGTATGCAAATGATTTAAAGCAATCTCAAGTTAGAATAACATTTATGGATGAATTTATGAAAACTGATTATTACGAAAATATTGGAAATCAAACTGCTATTTATGCACCATCATTGTGGCAGAGTCATTCTTATTTGCATGAAGCAAAGAGGCTTACAGAACAAGGTTTTAATTGGAGATCTTATAGCAAATTAATTTACAATAAAGATAGAGATATTATAAGAGATAAAGATGAATTAATAGATGATTGTAAAACAACTAAAGACGAAATATTTTATTCATTTATTCTAAAACAAGCTTATCAAACAAATGATTTTATTCTTATATCATCTAAAATAAATAAGTTGCAATGTAAGAATGATATTTTTATTTCAGATACTGTAGATGTTTTTATTTATTCTAACAACAATTTTGGAATTATAACTTATAATACCAATACCGTATTAACAGACTCTTCAAATAGAAACAATTATAATACTTATAAAATTAAAAAAGGGAACTTTAATAAAAAAATATGGCAACATAGAATAATAAATAAAAATATAGATATTCAATCGGTTAATATTGGATTTATGGATTAAATAGTAGTGCTTATTTAGCTAAAATATAAAATAATAAATTAAATGAAAAAAAATTTTCCTTTTATACTTCTAATATTATTCAGCACAATATTTATCTTTTATTTTTATGGCAATGTAATTCTTCATCCTGATAATTATTTATTTAACGGGAGTGGTGATGGACTGAAAAATTATTTTACTTATTATTATCACATAAAACATGATATTTCATATATAAATTTTGGAGGTATGAATTATCCTTATGGAGAGCACTTCCTTTATACTGATTGTCATCCGATATTAGTTGTTTGTTTTAAGTTTTTATCATCGCAATTTGATTTTTTTAGTAGCCACAGTATTGGTATCCTTAATTTTTTAATGATTCTTTCTATTTTTCTAACATTTTTTGTGTGCTATTTTCTTTTAAGAGAATTCAACATAAATAGATGGTTTAGTTTATTGTACTGTATTGGAATAACGCTGTTAGCGCCTCAATTATTCAGATTAGGTGGACATCTTGCTCTTTCATATAGTATTGCAATTCCATTATCGTGGTTATTGATAATTAAATGTTTTAAAAATAAGGGAAAGTTTATTTATTCTGTTATTTTGTTTTTTAACAACCTTTTTTGGCTATTTATTCATGCTTATTTGGGTATTATTATACTGTTTTTTTTAGGTTCAATTATTGTTGTAAAATACCAATTGGATAAAGATAAACGAAAAGAAATTGCTCAATATCTGCGAATTGCTTTTGCTATTTTTATTCCTGTAATTATTTTCTATCTGTTTGCCATTTTAACAGATACTCATACTGGCAGAACCACTAATCCAACAGGTTTTTTCCTTTTTAATGCTGAACTTGATGATGTTTTTTTACCACATTACCCATCATTAAGTTTTGCTATGAATGAATTTTTAGATAAAAATATAAAAACTCAATGGGAAGCATGGGGTTATGTGGGTTTTTCAACTACTATAATTTTTGCTGTTATCCTTATTTTGTCGATTATTAAGCTATTTAAACGAAATAAAGTAAAGGTTCTAAGTACTTTTTTTAATTCGGAATTATTAAACGTATCATTAATCTCTGGATTTATTGTTTTATTATTTGCAATGGCTATTCCTTTTAAGCAAATTCCAAGCTTGGTTGATTTTATTCCTATTATTAAGCAATTTAGGGCAACAGGAAGGTTTACATGGCCTTTTTATTTCGTAGCCATTGTATTTGCAGCCAATGTTATGCAAGAAATCTATTTAAAATCAAATACTAAGCGAAAGAAAATATTTATATTATTACTTTGTATTACGGTTGGTTTATCGAATATTGTTGAAGGAATACCTTATCATATGGATGTTTCAAGCAATATTGTTATATCAAAAAATTTATTTAAAAAAGAATTTTTGTCTGATTCGTATAAAGCTGCAATAAATAGTGTGAATTTAAAAGAATATCAAGCAATAATAAGTTTGCCTTTTTATTATCAAGGTTCTGAAAACTTTTCACGACACATAAATGAAGAAACAGCACGTGCATCAATTTATATATCATACCATACAGGAATCCCGATTGTATGCGCAAACTTAACAAGAATATCTATTCAAGAAAGTAAAAATATTATACAAATTGTTTCGCCCAATTTTTATAAAAAAGAAATCTTAAAAGATTTACCAAGTAACAAACCATTTTTAGTAATTCGAACTAAAGATGAAATTTCAAATTATGAAAAAGATATTTTTTTTAAATGTAAACCAATTTATCAAAGTGATGAGATATCATTGTATATTCTTGCTAAAGAAGATTTATTTAAAAATAATGCTTTCAATATTTATGAAAAATATAAACAGATACAGTCAACTTTATTTAAGAAAAACCAATTTTATCTATCCAGCGATTCTTCATTCTTTTATTATAATGGATTTGAAAATTTAAAATCTGATAAGCCATTTCGAGGGAAAGGCGGTTTTCAATCAATAAAAAAAGGGAAAAACACTTTTGCAGAATTTCCACCATATACATTTAAGGAAGGGAAAAAATATCATATTAGTATGTGGATGTTTAATGGTTTTCAAGATGCATTAAATGATTATTTAAAATTTATAATCGAAGAGTATGATGAAGAAAGAAATACGTGGAAATCAACTACCTGTTTCCCAATCCAAAGCGAAGTAATCTATGGCAATTGGTCTCTTGTTGAAACTGTATTTGCAGTTGAAAAGTCAAAAAATAAGATTTCTATTGTAACTAAAGGGAAAGATAGTTCTAAAAAAGCTTTATTTGCAGATGATCTCTTAATTGTAGAAGAAGGTGTAGATGTTTATAGTTTAAACAAACAAAAAAACATACTATTCTACAATAATCATGAAATTTTTTTAAAATAGCAAATACAAATAAAATAATAGAATATAGATATTTTTATTCAATTAATTTCTACAAACAATTAGTTATGAATTATTTTTTCAAAAAGCAATAGTATTGTTTTGGCTTTTTTTTAGTTTAAACAGGACAACTGATTCAACAAGGGAAATAATGGGAATAAAGTAAATTTTTGAACCAATTAAATATTACAGAGAATTATAAATTTTGACTGACTTATACATGCCTGTAGAAAATGAATCTCTACTAATTATTATTATAATGTTTTCAGGAATGAAATAAAACTGGCTAATACGAATAAGTATAAATCTTTATACAAATTTGACAAGATGAATACGAATTTTGTTTAAAAATATCATAATTAATTTTATCTATTATCTTTAAATTATAAATGAGAATGAATCAAACTTATAAATATTTGCGATTATTTATATAAATTTGATTTTATTAATCCTATTCTATGAAATAAATGAATCAAACTTGTTGAAGTAACTCCAAACCCATATTTAACACTTCTTTTAAAATTAATACTTGAAGCTTCTTTAAAATATTTGGTAGGTGTAGTTACTTCGGCTATTTCAAAATTTGCCATTATTATTTGCGAAAGCATTTGGTTATCAAAAACAAAATCATCAGAATTATTATTATAATTGATAGATTCAAGTACTTCACGCGAAAAAGCCCTATAACCAGTATGATATTCTGATAATTTCTGACCACTACATAAATTCTGAAAAAGCGTTAATAACCTGTTTGCAAAATATTTATATACAGGCATTCCTCCTTTTAAAGCACCATTGCCTAAAATGCGAGAACCTAAAACCACAGGATATAATCCACAAGTTATGATATGTGACATTACAGGAATATGTTTTGGCGTATATTGGTAATCAGGGTGCAACATAATTACTACGTCTGCACCTATTTCCAAAGCCTTATTATAACAGGACTTTTGGTTACTACCATAGCCCTTGTTTTCATCATGTAAAATAATGTGTTTGATTCCTATTCTTTTTGCCACTTCTACTGTATTGTCCTTACTGAAATCATCCACCAGAATAACTTCATCCACAATATCCATAGGTATCTCATTATAAGTAATTTCGAGTGTTTTAGCTGCATTGTAAGCTGGTAAAACTACCACTATCTTTTTCTGATTAAACATATAATTTATTTTTTGACAGTAAAATTAACATTTAAAATATTTCATTTTTATTCTTCTTGATATAATTTATAATGAACTTCAGGTAATTTAAAATAATTCTTATTGAGTTTGTCAATTTCATATGGATTCCATGGTAAGTATAAAAAGACTTTAGAATTTGTTGTATCTTTGGCATAATTCTGTTTATAATCCACCATCAAAATCGTTTTTGAACTGCTGTTTTTACAAGTAGTTAAAATTAAAACATCCATGCTTGTAGCCCAATTGTTAAATCGGCTTACATTTTCATCAAAATCAGAAAAACTGGCTATCAACTTGGGTTTATCAGGATTTTCTTTTACAATTTTTATAAGCAAATTCAATCTTTTAGTATAAGGCTTACTTGCCTGTGATATTTGGTAAAATGAAAAGAAAGCTAATATCAATGTTATTAAGAAATAGTTAGATTTTTTTTGATAATATAACTGACTAAACAAAATTATGAACATAAAAAAACCAGGCATATATGATTTTTCCATAATAGCATCACAATCGCCAGCAGCGAAAGTTAATATTGTTAGCAAGGTAAATCCCACAAAGCAAAATGAAGTAAATAATAATTCCTTTAAACCTTTATATCTTAACCAAACTATTAAAATTATCAAAAACCCTGCAAGATATGTTGAAGTATATTTTGTTATCAAATAACGGAATGCATAAAGGGAAAAGAAATGAGGAAGGTTTTGTTTAAAATTTAATAAAGCATCATACTGTCGGGCATCATAACTGTTTTTACTGGTCAGATAAAGTTTAATGATAATAAAAAGAAAGCTAATAAATAAAGCTAAAATTGTTTCGAAATTGTTGATTTTTCTTTGCAAAAAACTTATCCCAACTACAAAAAATACTGTAAAAATAGCGTTAGGGTGGATAAACATACACCAAACTACAAGTAAATAAAACATTATATGAAACCAATAACTTGAAAGTTTTTCTTTGGCTTGAAGTAAACCAAATAACAAACAGCTAACAGCCAGTAATTGATGTGTTTCAGTAATTGAATGAAAAAAAGTAAAAGCAACACCCAAAATCAATGATAATATTGTTGCTAAAGCAGCTTCTTTGCTTTTAAAAATTCTATCATTAATCCAAATAGTTAATAAATAAAATAGCGGAAAGCTCACAGAATAAATATATATTAAAAACTTGAGTGGAATTTTAAAATAAACAGCCGTTAACAATGGGATTTGTGACAACCAAACTCCAAATCTGTTTTCCTGAAAGAAGAAATTCTTTGAATTAACAATATTAAATAATTGCAAGGAGCAATCCGTATTGAGCATTCTTTCATAAGTAAAAACTATGGTTTGAATGAGATAAATAGTAATTAATATATAAAATACATGAGATTTGAGCTTATTTAATATGTCTTGATAAAAATTCATTTTTTTGTTGCTTTTTAATCGTAATAATTAAAGTTTTTCCAGTCTTATTATTCCCAATCTACCCTGAAAATATGATTTATTGAATAAAGTTGAATCAAACTTAAAAATAAATGAATCATTATTATTTGTATCAACTGAAAAATTATGAACTTTTAAAAAAGATTTATATGAAATCTGATGATATTCTAACTCTTTATTTGGAATATCTTTAAGTTTAATATTATGATTATAAGTAGGGTAATAATCTACTGTTAAATTTAATGTCTTTCTCGACATGCCAGGAGCAGAAATTTCGAAATGCACGCAAATATCATTGCTATATAATGTAAATTGCCCTTTTTCATTAGTAAAAGTATTCATCCCAACTGACCAATTTTCATTCCATCCTCTGATTACAGCTCCTTCTATAGGTTTGTCATTTAAACTATTTATAATTTTACCACAAAGTACAAAATTATTATATCCTAACATATTATAATAATTAGCCATACGAGTTGCCGGCTTAGCTTTATATTTCTTAAAGCCGGCTATTTCTTTTGCAGCTGGCTTAATTGAACCCAATATGGTATATTTGCCGTCCTTTGTTTTTGTAGAACCTTTATGATCAATAATTCCAGTATATTTTGCTTCCATATTGCCAGCAATCATATCCTGAAATTGCCACCAAGCCAATCCGCTTCCTCCACAATCAATAACTCTTTTATAAACTTCTTTCATAAATTGTCTTTGCTCGTCATAGGAAATAGAATCTCCATCAGCAGGTAATGCAGTTTCGCCTATCATCCAAGGCTTGTTTGTATATTTGCTGTACCAATAAATTTCGTTAGGAACACGTAAGGGATGATAAGTATGAAAAGCAATAAAATCTACTGGTAAAATCGACGGATCCCATTCAAAAACCTCTATTGGTTCCGAAAAACCAATGGTGAATAATTGATTAGGTGCATACTCAGTCATCATTTTTTTCCATTTTTTTACAATTTTGAAAGCATCATTTTTCTCTCGAAACATTTTATCGGGGATTTTGTCGGCATTATCGAAATATAAAGGTTCATTAAAAAAATCATAAGCAAAAATACAAGCATTGTTTTGGAATTTATGTAATAATCGTTCCGTAAATTTTTCTAAATCAATATTTTCTATAGGTGCTTTTATGAGTAACATAACTTTAATATCATACTCAGCAACAATCTTTAAAAATTTTTCTAATCCTGAAAAAATACTTTCAAAATCTTTTTTTAGGTATAAATCTTGATTATCAGCACTATAATAATATTTTAAATTATCACAACTTACACGGTCAAAAACAAGTCGTATTGAGTTAAATCCCATCTCTTTAATTAATTGTAAATGCCCCCTGATTTGTGTTTCCAAACTATCTTTAGTATTAGTTTCAAATATTTCAGGATTTTCATATTCCTTTATTGGTGATAATAAGTATTCATTTTCAATATTTCTAAAGCATACTACGTAGTTTAGCATGATAGGGAAAAAAGTTTTATCTTTAATTTTAAAATGTTTTCCTTCCAAATATACAAAATCAGTTTTTGATAAATCCTTCTTTTTGTATATGTCTGAATTACAAGAAATAAGAAAAATAATTGGTAACAATAATAAATTCCAATTAATAGATTTTAAGCTATTAAAAAATTGAATAACCATTAGTTTTGTAGTTTTATTTTAAAAATTTCCTATCCCAAACATTATACTTTAATATACACCAGATAGCTCTGAATCCGTCTTTTGCATTGATTTTTTTACCTTCTTCGTAAGTTCTTCCATAGTAAGAAATACCAACTTCATAAATTCTTATCTTCGGAAACCTTGATATTTTTGTGGTTACTTCTGGTTCAAATCCAAAACGGTTTTCTTTAAAATGAATTTGTTTGATAATATCAGAACGAAAGAGTTTATAACAAGTTTCCATATCAGTTAGATTCAGGTTGGTGAACATATTTGAAAGCATTGTAAGAAATTTATTTCCAATAGTATGCCAAAAAAACAGAATTCTATGTGGATTTCCTCCCATAAAACGAGATCCATAAACAACATCAGCAAAACCGTCAATTATTGGTTTTAGTAATAAATTATATTCAGCTGGGTCATATTCTAAATCCGCATCTTGTATGATTATAAAATTTCCTGTTGATATTTCAATTCCTTTATGAATTGCAGCACCCTTCCCTTTGTTTACATCTTGATTATATAACTTAATATCAATGTCATTATGTGTATCAATATAATTTTCAATTACCTCCTGAGTGTTGTCTTTTGAGCAATCGTTAACAATAATAACTTCTTTCTGAGTGTTGCTAATCAATTCTGTATTAATAACTTTATCCAGAATTAAATGAATAGTTTTAGCTTCATTATAGGCAGGAATTAAAATGCTAAGTTTCATTGCTGTAAATTTATTAGTTATTACTATTCTTGAAAATAAACTCTTTTTACTCTTCTCGAAATACTGGTCAATATTTCGTAAGGTATAGTTTCTATGGTTTCTGCAAGATTGGTAATTGCGTATTGTTCTCCAAATATAATTACTTCATCATTTTCTTTGGCTGCTATATTTGTAATATCAAGCATACACATATCCATACAAATATTACCAATAATCGGAGCAAATTTATTATTAATCAACACTTTTCCTTTTCCGTTGCCCAATTTTCTGTTCAACCCATCTGCATAACCAATAGGGATAATAGCAATACTCATTTCCTGATGAGCTATCCATCCTCGTCCATAACCTATTGAATCATTTTTTTGTATTGTTTTTATTTGAGAGATAATTGTTTTGAGAGTACCTACGTTTTGCAATTCTTTTTGTTCAAAACCTACAGATGCAATTCCATATAAACCAATACCTAAACGTGCCATTTCAAATTGAGCATTTGTGAAACGAACAATTCCTGCAGAGTTTAAAATATGGCGTATAACAGGATATCCAATTCCATCAATTATTGTTTTACTCATTTCAGTAAACATACTGATTTGCAGATTTGTAAAATCATCAAAAATATTGTTTTCGGCAGTAGCTAAGTGTGAGAAAGTTGACTGAACATAAATTTGTGGATTTTTGTTAATTCTATTTATTAATTCTGATAAATCATTTTTTTCAAAACCCAAACGATGCATCCCTGTGTCTAATTTGATATGGATATTTACAATTTGTTGCTTGTTAGAGATATGTTGCTCTATAATATCTTCTAAAAGAGAATAGACTCTTAGACTATAAATTTCCGGTTCTAAATTATATTTTAAAATAGTGTCAAAACTTTGTTCATCGGGATTCATTACCATTATTGGCAAAGTTATGCCGGCTTTTCGCAATTCAACACCTTCGTCAGCATAAGCAACTGCTAAATAATCAACATGATGAAACTGTAATGTATTGGCAATTTCAAAACTACCACTTCCATAAGAAAATGCTTTAACCATTGCCATTAATTTGGTTTCTGGCTTTATTTTAGAACGGTAATAATTCAAATTATGAACAATGGCATTCAAATTAATTTCCAATACTGTTTCATGTGCTTTCTGTTGCAGTACCTGACTAATTTTCTCAAATTCAAATATTCTTGCTCCTTTTAAAAGGATTGTTTCATTGTTAAAGTTAGAGAATAAAAAGTCTCTTAGAAACTCATCGGTGGAAGTGTAAAATACTTTTTCTATTTTAAATTTATCGGCTTGTTTGCTAATAGCATTCCCTATTCCAATTAACCGAGAAACATCTTTCTTTTGAAGCAAATCAGCAATTTCGCTATATAAATCCTTGTCTTCGCGACCACTCTGAAGAATATCCGATAAAATAATTGTTTTTTTCTTGTGTTGTTGTTGTTGGTTTAAAAAATCTATAGCTATGCTCAAAGAATTGATATCAGAACTATAGCTGTCGTTGATAATAGAGCAGTTATTAATCCCTTCTTTTAATTCCAATCGCATGGCAATTGGATGTAACAGTTTCATCCGTTGTGATATAATATCATTTGAATAGTTCAAATATAACAAAACAGCCCAACAGTGAATGGCATTTTCTATAGAAGCTTCATCCATAAAAGGAATATCAATGGCAATAAGTTTTTCCTGATATATAGCCGTAATTGTACTTTTTTTACTGTTTTTTTCGACATGCTGAATACTTAAATTAGCGGTAGCTTTTCTACTCCATGAAAAAGAAGGAATATTTCTCAACATTTCCGACTTTAATATAAGCTCTTTGATTTCCAAATAATCAACGCAGTAAATCAACATTTTAACTTTGGTGAATAATTTTAGTTTTTCTGCAATTTTTTGTGCACTGTGAATAAAATTTTCATCATGAGCATGACCAATGTTGGTGAAAATTCCGATTGTTGGCTGAATAATAGTTTGTAATTTGTCCATTTCATCGGGTTCGGAAATACCTGCTTCAAAAATTGCTAATTCATGTTCAGGTTTCATTTGCCAAACGCTTAGTGGCACACCAATTTGTGAATTATAGCTTTTTGGATTTTTTACGATTTTTGTATCATCACATAATAATTGATAAAGCCATTCTTTTACAATCGTTTTTCCATTACTTCCTGTTATTCCTATTACAGGGATATCAATTGTTTTACGACGATATGCAGCTAATATTTGTAATGCTTTAAGTGTGTTTTTAACTAAAATAAAACTTGCATTGGCATATAAAGATATGTCGTCGGGTAAAATTGAAATTACAAAATTTCGTATTCCTTTTTGATAAAGATCAGAGATATATTTATGTCCATCATTTCGTTTGCTGATTAATGCAAAAAACAAGCAATTATCTAAAGATGTAATTTTTCTGCTATCGGTTAATAAATCATTGATTATAGAATCATTATTAAGGTTTCCAATAAGTTCACCTTTGCATATTTTTGCAATTTCTGTAAGAAGAAATCCTTCTTTATTAATTGACATATTTAATTTTAAATTAGAAAAAAATAATCCAAGTAAAGTTTATTAAACATAGATTATTAGTGTTTTATAACTTTAATGCTTGTATACTTTTAATTTTCCCTTCCGGTATTATTACTTATTTTTAATGGATTTTTAATAAGTTCCTGATGCATCAATCGATTTTTAAAAATATCACAAGCTAAATAGATTGCCTGACGTAAAGATTCGGGAGAAGCTTCATTTTTACCAGCTATTTCGTATGCAGTACCATGAGCCGGAGAAGTTCTGACTATTGGCAATCCGGCTGTAAAATTAACACCTTCTTTAAACGACATTAGTTTAAATGGAATCAAACCCTGATCGTGATACATGGCAATAATACCATCAAAGTTGTTAAGGTTTTCGGAACCAAAAAAACCATCAGCGGGATAAGGTCCAAATGCTAATATCCTTTCATCCATGGCTTTTTTAACGGCTGGAATAATGATATCGTGCTCTTCTTTTCCTAATAAACCATTATCGCTAGCATGAGGATTTAATGCAAGAACTGCAATTCTGGGTTTCGTAATGGCAAAATCTTGGATTAATGATTGATTCATAATTCTAATTTTGCTCATAATCAAATCGATACTTAGTTTGCTTGCAACATCTTTTAGAGGAATATGCCCTGTTACCACACCAATGCGTATATTATTGCTCACCATAATCATTAAATCATTGGCAACATTAAATTTATTTGCCAAGTATTCAGTATGTCCGGGAAAATTAAAGGTTCTGGATTGAATGTTGCTTTTATTGATGGGTGCTGTAACCAACACATCAATATGTTCTTTTTTAAGGTCTTCAACTGCCATATCTAATGCTTGTGCAGCCAAAACTCCTGCTAATTCTGTTGATTGTCCCAACTCAATTTTGATTTCGTCGTTATTAACATTAACAATATTGGCACGTTTATTAACAGCTGTTTCAGCATTTTTTACTAGATTCAAATTGAAGTCATTATAGTTCAGCATTTTTTTGTAGAAAGATGCGACTTTAGAAGAGCCGTAAATAATGGGTGTGCATAGTTCTAACAGTCGTTGATCAGCCAATGCTTTAATAATAATTTCATAGCCGATACCATTCACATCACCCTGCGTAATTCCTAATTTAATTTTATAGTCTTTATCGAAATTTCTTGTCATAATACATAATATTAAAAAGTTACAAATGCCATTATAGCATTGAAATTAAAACCAAAATTAATTATTTTCTTGGTTTTATTTTATCAAATTTTGCTTAAAATAAAGTCGAATAATAATCGCACGCCTACACCAGTAGCGGCTTTTCCTCTATAGCTATCTTTTTTACTTAAAAAAACAGGTCCTGCAATGTCTAAATGAATAAAAGGATAGTCGGTAAATTCTTGTAAAAACTTCCCTGCTGTAATCATTCCTGCTTCCGATCCACCCAGATTTTTAATGTCGGCAACATCTGATTTGATTAATTCGCCATATTCTTCCCAAAAAGGAAATTCAGCCAAACGTTCATATACATTTTGTCCGCTGTTTTTTAAATTATCAAATTCTGTTTCGGCATTGGCATGCATAGCAACTATTCCATAAGGTCCTATTGCCCTACTTGCAGCACCGGTTAAAGTAGCTAAATCTATTACCAATTCGGGTTGGTATTTTGAAGCATAACCTAATGCGTCTGCTAAAATTAATCTGCCTTCGGCATCGGTATTCATTATTTCCACAGTTTTTCCTGTAAACATAGTAATTACATCACCCGGCACATACGCATTCCCATCTGGACGATTATCGGTAGAAGGTATTAATCCTACAACATGAATAGGCAATTTTGCTTTGGCAATGGCATAAATAGCACAAACCACAGCGGCAGCACCCCCCATATCGCACTTCATATCAAGCATAGAATCGCCGGGTTTTATATTTACACCTCCGGTATCATAAACAACGCCTTTCCCGACAAAAACGAAGGGTTTGGTATTTTTATGTTCTTTGGGTTTCCATTCTAATACAGAAAAAGTTGGCGGGTCGATACTTCCACGGTTTACAGCAATCAAACCGCCCATTTTTAAGGATTCTATTTTGGTTTTGTTAAAAACATCCACTTTAACATTGGCATCTTTTGCCATTTGTGTAATAATTTCCGAAAAACTGACAGCATCCAGAAAGGTCAGTGGCTCGTTTACTAAATTACGACATTTATAAACGGCATCGGTAAGTATATTCAAATGCTCGTATTGTAACTTATTAATTTGAGTAGAATCAATGTATATTTCCTGTAAGGAATTGCTCTTTTGTTCGGTTTTATATTTGATAAACTGATAATTTCCCAATGCCATTCCTTCAGCCAGACAATAAGCAGCAAATTGATTTTCGCAACAATCTGTTATCAATACAGAAGCAATCTTATTTTCATTCAAAAAAGAAGCGATTTTATCTCCGGATTTGCGGCATTTTTCGTTAATTTTATATGATTCACCTTCGTTTTTGAAAAATTGAATCATTATTATACGTTCAATTTTAGGCAAAAGAATCATTTCCTTTTCTAATTCATCGTGCTGATAGCTGATAAAATGCAGCTCTTCTTCCGAAAATTGAGATAGCGGAAGTTGTTTGCAATCATTTATGAGATAAACAGATGCTTTATAATTCTTTTCTTTATTTAATTTTTTAACGATGGTTTGCATTTTATTATTATTTTTGGATGAAAAAGATTGACAAATTTAAGAAAAAAATCAATCTAAGACTTTTAAACTTTAACATCTTTAAATTCCTCAATATATCAATGAATACCAAGCAAGTTATCGATAAAGCTTTCGATCTGAAATTCCTTACATTGGAAGAAGGGCTGCATTTGTACTATGAATTATCCTTGCCCGAACTGATGGCAATTGCAAATAATATCCGATTTCAATTGCATCCGCATCCCAACGTGAGTTGGATTATCGACCGCAATGTAAACTATACCAATGTGTGCAATTCGGGTTGTCAGTTTTGTAATTTTTATCGTTCGGTCAACTCGAAAGAAGCGTATATTACAGCTATTGATGAATATAAATGCAAGATTGAAGAAATGTTGCAACTGGGTGGTGATCAATTGTTGCTGCAAGGTGGCATGCACCCGAAATTGGGCTTGCAATTTTATACTGATTTATTTAAAACACTAAAAAATCATTATCCAAATTTAAAACTTCATGCCTTAGGACCACCCGAAATTGTGCATATTTCGAAGATGGAAAATATTACTTATGAAGCCACATTGCAAGCATTGATTGAAGCCGGATTAGACAGTTTGCCGGGAGCCGGAGCCGAAATTCTTTCCGATAGAGTACGTTCCATTATTTCTAAAAACAAATGCAACGTCGCAGAATGGTTGGATGTAATGCGTGTAGCCCATAAAATGAAACTCGTAACTTCTGCCACTATGATGTTGGGGCATATCGAAACGCTTGAAGAACGGCTGCAACATTTAATTTTTATCAGGGATGTGCAGCATGAAAAGCCAAGCGATGCACCCGGATTTCTTTCCTTTATACCCTGGCCTTTTCAGGATAAAGATACGGTACTGCTGAAACAACATGGCATTCGGAACAAGGTAACTGCTGATGAATACATTCGCATGATTGCCATTAGTCGTATAATGTTGCCGAATATTCCAAATATTCAGGCATCCTGGTTGACCGTAGGGAAACAAACCGCCCAGATTTGTTTGCATGGTGGTGCCAATGATTTTGGTTCGATTATGATTGAGGAAAATGTGGTTTCTGTGGCTGGTGCCGACCATCAGTTTGATGCCGTTGGCATACAAAGAGCCATTACTGAAGCTGGTTTTGAACCTCAAAGACGAAATCAACGCTTTGAGTTTGTGGGATAATTATTAATTATTAATGGTTAATGGTTAATTATGAAGACCGATGAGAGCGTCTTGAATACTTCTGGAGGATAGACTAAGACTTTTGGAAGAAAGACCATGACTTTTAGAGGGTAGACCAAATCTTTTGGAAGGTAGTTCATGACTTTTGGAAGAAAGACCATAACTTTTGGAAGGTAGACCATAACTTTTGGATGAAAGACCAAGGTTTTTGGAAGCTTAGGGAAGACTTTTGGAAGGTTACGGATAACTTTTGGGAGCTTAAGGAAGGTTTTTGGAAGCTTAAGGTAGTTGATTTGTAAAGAAATGTACCCAACAGCACATAAACGCTGCCAGCCTTAGCAAAGGCTATTTTTACTCTGGGTTTTTTGTTAAAAAATATTGAAGTGAATTAAATTATTGTATATTTGTCGGGGTGGAAAAGTATGGCATTTGTCATCACACAACATGAAGAAGATAAAGGTTGATTTTGTAAGATGTATATACAAATTGGCAACAAGGGTATAGAAAGAGCCAACTATGTTAATTATTAGCAAAAACAAGTAAAAAAGTTATTTTTCATTGCAAATAATCCATTGAACTATATTATATTTGCAGAAAATAAACAAAAAAGATCATGTTGATAGAATTTAAAGTGTCAAATTATAGGTCTATTGCTGAGGAACAAATAATAAGTTTAATTCCTGCATCAAAGCAAAAAGACTATATGGAGAATATTATTGAGAAAGGCAAATACCGTGCTTTAAATGCTTTATCATTATATGGTTCAAATAGTGGTGGAAAGTCCAACATACTTAAATCTATGAGTCTGTTAGATAAGATGGTTCATATGTCAGCACGAGCCTCCTCTACAACAAAATTACCATATGACCCATTTTTACTTCGAGATGAATTTTGTGAAAGGCCAACAACTTTTGAAATCTCTTTCATTATAGGAGAGTACCGTTATAGATACGGATTTGAGTTTAATGAATCTCTAATAGAAAAAGAATGGTTGTTTAGAAAAAACATTGGAAGGGAAGTGGTGTTGTTTGAACGAGAAAAAGATACTATTGAAGTTAGTTCTGGATTTAACGGAACAAAAAAAATAATTGATGCTGCTATTGAAGCAACGAGGGATAATGCTCTATTTCTTTCAACTTGCGATATGCTAAATATTGAAGAGGCTAAAGATATTATTAATTGGTTTAGTCGCTTCAGTATGATTGATGGATTAAATACTGATATGGAGGAGATACAAACTGTTGAGCTTTGGGAAAAAGAAGACTACAAAGAAAAAATACGTGAGTATCTAAAATCTCTTAATCTAGGTATTTCAAATATGGATATTACAACCAAAAATTTTGAGATTTCAGAATTGCCATCTGACATGCCAATGAGTATGAAAGAAAAATTAGCAAAATCATTGGATGGAAAACAAACATATACTGTTTTTGCAGAACATATTATGTATGATAATAATAATTTACCAACAAATCGGACTCAAACATGGAAGTGGGAAGATAGAGAATCTTCTGGAGCAAAAAAAGCATTACAATTAAGCGGACCTATATTATGGGCACTTGCTAACGGAGGAGTATTGATAATTGATGAAATTGAAGCAAAATTACATCCAATAATGACATTGAATACTATTGAAGCATTTCTAAATAAAGATAGTAATCCGAATAATGCGCAACTAATTTTTGCAACACATGACACAAATCTTCTAAGTTATTCAAAATTAAGGAGAGACCAAATATGTTTTGCGGAAAAGAATAAATGTGAAAGTACTGAAATTTATTCTTTATCTGATTTCATTTATTTCGAAGAAAAGAATGGCGAATTAAAGCCTGAAAAGGAACGACCTGACTCAGATAAAGAAAAAAGATATTTTGAAGGTAGATATGGTGCAATTCCGGCTTTGGGTGGATTTCAAACATTTTTAAGAAATACACAATGGCAAAAAGAGGAGTAGTTAGTAAAAAGTCTTTAAAAGACAAAGATACCAGACCTGTTAGATGGAGAAAATATCCACATCTATTCCTAATTGTGTGTGAGGATAAAAAAACTGAACCATATTACTTTGAAAGATTTATTAATAAATTTCCTGAAGAAACAGTATTTCTAAGAGCTGTAGGCACTGGAATGAGTTCATTGGGGGTTGTTGAGCAATCTTTAATTGAAAAAAATAAATTAGCTGAAGAATCAAATAAATCTGTCGATGAAGTGTGGACTGTATTTGACAAAGATGATGCCGAAAAAAGCTTTGGAAATACTGAAAGATTTAAGAATGCATTTAAAAAAGCTCAAGAGCTCAAACATAAAGTTGCATATAGTAATGAGGTTTTTGAATTATGGCTATTACTTCATTTAACAAACGTACCTGTTGAAAGACCTATTCCAAGAATAGAAATTTACAACAATATCAATAACACAATAAAAGAAAGTGTAAAATATAAAGATTTTGAATATGAACATGGTAATACTAATGTTGTTGATATTATTGCTGAAATTGGAAATGAAGAAAAAGCGATACAACGAGCCCAAGATTTATTAAAAAGCCATAATGAAACACCTCCTATTGATGCAAATCCTAGCACTACAGTTCATATTCTTATTAAGAGACTTCGTGAATTAATTATATATTATTCATTTACACCAGAATAGCCCATTTTGATACAATGGTTTGGCATTATAGCGATGTGATGAATTTAGAAAGTTCACTAAAATTATATAACTTTTGTGTGCGATGAAAGTGAATTTGAATTTAGTCCACTACTGCAAAAAGTCGCAACAGTTAATTAATCAATTACAATTAAATTTATCCCATCAAAAAAAGTGGCTCCCACAATGCGAAACCACTTTTTTAACTTTATATACTTTATCAGCTGTCTTTAAAACCCGACGAATACTTAGTCCCCCTTGGCTCAATTAACCATAAGCTATCAAGAATTCTTACGCAAAAAATAAATCTGAAATTATTAAATAAAAAGAGCAAACTTTGAGCAATTAATAATAATTTTGTGAACTCATTGTTATATACATAGTAATTTCGGAATAGTGAAAAAAACATTTTTAATTTTTGCCTTTTTATTTTCCTTCCTAGTGCAGGCTTTTGCCACGCACGAGAGGGCTGCAGAAATTACCTATCGTCGTATTTCAAACACTTCTTTTCAATACGAAATTAAATTAGTTACTTATACCTTTACGCCCAGTCCTGCCGATAGGCCTCAGTTGGAAATTAAATGGGGTGATGGTACTTCCGATCAGGTAGCACGAACATTGAAAGTTTATTTGGCCGGCGATATAACCCGAAATGAATATGTTACAACCCATACCTACCCCGGCTCCGGCACTTACAAGATAAGCATGGAAGATCCAAACCGAAACAATGGAGTTATCAATATTCCTAATTCGGTAAACGTACCTATTTTTGTGGAAACCATGTTGGTGATCAGTCCGTTTATTAATCCTAAAAACAACTCGCCGCAATTGCTCAATCCACCGTTGGATATGGGTTGTGTAGGTTCTCTTTTTGTTCACAATCCTGGGGCTTATGATCCGGATGGCGATAGTTTGTCTTATAAATTGGTAAAATGCAGAGGTGCACAAGGGCTCGATATACCCGGTTTCACCTTTCCGCAAGCAAGCACATCTTTCACAATAAATCCGGTAACAGGCGATTTGATTTGGGATAGTCCTAGCATGCAAGGCGAATACAATGTTGCTATTTTAATTGAAGAATGGCGCAATGGGGTTAGAATAGGATATATTACCCGTGATATGCAGATTATTATTGCATCATGCAACAATCATCCACCCGTTATTGACCCTATGCCAGATACATGTGTACAGGCCGGAGATACCCTGGCTTTTAATGTTCATGCTTCGGATATTGACGGAAATGTAATAACTTTATCAGCCACAGGCGTTCCTTTGATTTTGAGCAATAGTCCTGCTATTTTTAATACAACTTCGGCTTCGTCGCAAGTTAATAACCTATTTTACTGGGAAACCCAATGTGAACATGTTCGCAAACAACCGTATCAGGTAACCTTTAAGGCGCTGGACAATGGAGCTCCTATTATGCTTACTGCCTATCGGAATCGGTTTTTGAAAGTAGTAGGTCCTGCACCCCAAAATCTTACGGCTACTACTTTAGGAAATGCCATTAAGCTTTTATGGAATAAAACATATTGTACCAATGCTGTTGGTTATAAGATATATCGTAAAAATGAATGCTTTACATTCATTCATGGCAATTGCGAAACAGGCGTTCCTGCTTATACGGGCTATACACAAATTGCAGTAATAACGAATATCAATGATACCACATATCTGGATAACAACAATGGGAGTGGTTTGCTGCATGGCATTGATTACAGTTATATTGTAATAGCTTATTACCCCGATGGTGCCGAAAGTTATGCGTCAATAAATGCTTGTGCCGCACTCAAACGTGATGTTCCTATCATTACAAATATTACCATTACGCATACCCATACGATCAATGGTGCGGATACTGTTGCCTGGTCCAGTCCCAAAGAATTGGACACTGTTCAGGTGCCGGGACCCTATAAATATTTGATTTATCGTTCTGCTGATTTCAACGGGAATAATTTTACATTGATAGATTCATTAGCTAGTATTAATGATACCATTTATGCAGATAATGGAATAAATACTACTGGATTTCCATATAGTTACCGTATTGATTTTTATAATGATCAAGTTGGAAATCGTTTTAAAGTAGGTTCTACCCATGTGGCTTCTTCGGTATTTCTTACGCTTACACCTGCTGATCGTAAAATGAAATTAAGCTGGAACTTTAATGTTCCCTGGATAAATAATTACTATGTTATCTACAAAAAGAATGCTGTCACTTCAGTATTCGATTCAATTGGAATTTCCACAACAACAAATTATATCGACAAAAACCTTGTCAATGGAATAGAATATTGTTACTATATAAAATCTATCGGCAATTATAGCATTAGCAATATAATTAACCCCATCATCAATCTTTCGCAGCAGGTTTGTGGTATTCCTATTGACTTGGAACCACCTTGCCCGCCACAATTATGGGTTTCGTCCGATTGCCGTATTCCTGCCAATACCTTGGATTGGCTTACCACTGATTCATGCGATTACGATATAGTAAAGTATAATATTTGGTATTCTCCTACACTTAATGGGAGTTTATCTGTACTTCAAACCATAAATAATCCTGCAATCAAGAGTTATGTGCACGCAAATATTGCTTCTATTGCAGGATGTTATGCTATCAATGCTATTGATTCAAACAATAATATTGGAATCCTGAGCAATTTGGTTTGCATTGATATTGATACCTGTTCTTTGTATCATTTACCCAATGTATTTACACCCAATGGCGATGGTGTTAATGATTTGTTTAAACCTTATTTGCCTTATCAGGGTGTTGAAAAAATAGATATTAAAATTTTTAATCGCTGGGGACGGAAAGTGTTTGAAACTTCCAATCCCGATATCAATTGGAACGGAAAAGAACAAAATTCGCAAAACGATTGCAGCGAAGGTGTTTATTATTATGTATGCGATGTTTATGAGCTTCGCCTTAAAGGCGAAAATATTCGACAACTGCATGGAAGTGTTACTTTATTACGATAATCAATTAAAATTAATAGAATATGTTTACAGGAATTGTAGAAAAAACAGGAAAAGTTGTAAGTATTGAAAAAGATAAAAGTAATTTCAATATTACAATTGAAACAGAAATTGCCGATGAGTTAAAAATTGACCAAAGCATGAGTCATGATGGCGTTTGTTTAACCATTGTAAAAGTGGATCACGCTAAAAAACAATATGTGGTAACTGCTATACAGGAAACCTTGGATAAAACCAATTTGGGAACCTGGCATTCAGGATATGAAGTAAATTTAGAACGTTCGATGCGTATGGATGGAAGGTTCGATGGGCATATTGTACAAGGACATGTTGACCAGACAGCCACATGTATTAAAGTAGAAGAAACGGATGGAAGTTGGAAATATACTTTTAAATACGATGCATCTAAAAGCAATATTACAGTTGAAAAAGGTTCTATTTCGGTTAACGGAGTTAGTTTAACAGTAGTTGATTCAAAACCAGGTGAGTTTTCAGTAGCTATTATCCCGTTTACACATCAGGTTACCAATTTTCATAATTTTAAAGAAGGTACCGTTATTAATGTTGAATTTGACGTATTTGGTAAATATGTAGCTCGTTTGCTCGATTTATATATGGAGCAGAGGAAATAAAATAAGTGAAGAAATTTAAGTACCTAAGCTTTATAAAAGTCAACGCATTTTAATAAGTACTAAGAATCATTTATTGTCATATTTAAAATATAGCATTAATTTTTCTAATGTATTTTTCATGAACGCGGATGACGCAGATCCCTTAGGGAAACGCTGATAAAACGGATTATTCATATATATTAAAATCAAAACATTCTGAATAATTCGCGAATATCTGTGTTTACGGAACGTATTCGTTTAATCAGCGTTCTATTTTTTTATACATAAATTACTGAAACTAAAAATAAGGTGTTTATACTGTTTACTACTTAGTTTTAAAATTAGTAATATAAATTCTTTTTATGAAAAAGGAAGATTGTTTTTATTTAGGAATTATTACCAAACCATTTGGTTATAAAGGAGAATTGGTATGCTATTTTGATGTGGATGACCCAACGTATTATGAAAACCTGGATTCAGTTCTGATAGAATTACAAACGGGTTTGGTGCCATTCTTAATAGAATCGTTGCGTTTGAACAACCATAATGCCTATATTAAACTACAGGATGTAAAACCTGAAGATTCGTTATTGCTGATTAAAAAAGAATTGTTCTTGCCATTGCAACGACTTCCTAAGCTTACTGGCAATAAATTTTATTTTCACGAGGTAATAGGTTTTGAGGTAATTGATAAAAGTAAAGGGAATATAGGTAAAATCGATAAAATAATGGATCATCCTGCTCAGCCTATTATGCAGTTAATACATAGCAATGGCAAAGAGATTCTGATTCCTGTTATCGACGATATTGTGTTAAGTGTTGGCCGTAAAAACAAACAAATTACCATTCAAGCCCCCGAAGGCCTGATAGATTTGTACTTGGAATAATGAAAAAAACTTTTCGTTTCAAACAATTTGAGCTTTCTGATGATCGCTCAACAATGAAAATAGGAACGGATGCAGTATTGTTAGGCGCCTGGAGCAATGTTGAAAATACACTGCGGATGTTGGATATTGGAACAGGTGCTGGTATTATCGCCTTGATGTTGGCACAACGTTCTGATGCTTCAGTGGATGCTGTTGAAATTGATAAAAGTTCAGCTGAACAAGCTGAAGCTAATTTCAATCAATCTCCATGGAAGAACAAAATGAAGCTATACAATACTTCTTTTCAGGATTTTTCAGCTGCATCTGCAATTACGTATGATTTAATAGTCAGCAATCCGCCTTTTTTTGTAAATGCGCTGAAAAGTAATCAGTTTCACCGTAATTTAGCTCGGCATACGGATACACTTTCGTTTGACGACCTTATAAAAGGAATTGCAAAACTTTTATCACCACAAGGTAAAAGTTGTATCATATTGCCTATTACTGAAAGCATTTCATTGAAACGTATTGCCGAATTAAACGGGCTTTTTTGCAATCATCAAACCGAAGTAGTTTCCAGAAAAGGATTAGCACCAAATCGTATGCTAATGGAATTTAGCAAGTCGAAAACAAATTTTAAAATGACTTCCCTTTGTATTCTTAATGAAGATTCATCTTACACAGATGAATTTAAGGATTTAACAAAAGATTTTTATCTTAATTTTTAGTGCTTTCTCTCTTTTTAAATTCAGTTGGAGTATATCCAGTATATTTCTTGAATGCTGAATAAAAAGAAGATTTTGAGTTAAATCCAACAGTTTTTGCTATTCCCTCCATCGAATAATTTTCAAATTGGTTTGATAATAGCATTTCCATTGAATCATTGATACGAAATATATTGATATAGGTATAAAAATTTTTCTGATGTGTCTCATTAATTACTTGCGAAAGGTATTTTGAATTGGTTTGTAAAGCATCTGCCACCTCGTCAATTGTCAAATTGCTGTAATAGTATGGTTTTCCTTTCATGTATTTTTCCAGCGTTTCTATAATTTGATTTTTTTGAATATCTGTTAATGACGACTTTTGATATTTGGATGCAATTTTTTCATCTTCATCAATTGCTACAACAGTTAAATCTTCTTGTTCTGTGAATATTTCATTTACAACACTTTCTTTTTTGATGTCTGATAAGAAAGCAAGTGTTTTGATTTCTTGTAGATTAGGTTTTGCAAAAATATTTTTCTGAAAGATACCATAAGCAAAAATAATTATATTGAATATCAACATTGAAGCATTAAATAAGATACGATGTGGAACATTGGTTTTAATACTAAAGAAATGCACTGTATCTATCATAATAAATAGCGTAAGGAAAAAGATAATCAATACTTTTATCCATTTTAAATCTACGTTTTCTTTGTAAGAAAAAATATTTTCAATCTCATGTTTATAATTTTTATAAAAATAAATAGATAAAATGATGTAAATTAATAATTGAAGATTTATAATGCCAAAAACACCTAATCTATTAATGCTCCTTAAATAAATAATCAATGAATTATCGGTAATTTGTCCATAACCACCTGATACAAACCAATGTTTTTCTTCAAAAGATAGAAATAAATAGGGTAGGTTTAAGCCTAAAATAATAATTGCAGGAATAAAATGCACCCAATCTTTTCTTGAAAAATTAAAATTTCTTTGCGTTAATGATTGGATATAAAGATAAAAAATTGGGAAAAACAAAAGTGCTACAGGTAAACTTAAATAATAAGTATAAATAAGCAGATTATAATTAGCATAGTAGTAAGATAAGCTAAACCCGAAGTATAGGGTTGAAAAAAACATAAAAATACCTAGTATTTTAAAAGGCTTGTTTATTGTTTTTAAATAAAAAAAGCCAAATAAAATTGTGAATATCAGTGATTGATACACAACGAGGATGCTTAATATTTTATCAATAAATTCCACTTTGATTTTAAGCAAAAATATTCAATTCATAATTAATTTAACAAGAAAAGCTTCTAACTGCTATTCCAATTTCCTTGATCAAATCGGCTGTTTTTTCAATGGCATTGCCCACAACAATAATATCAACTCCTGCTTTGCAATTCTCAATAGCTTTTTCTGGTGATTTAATCCCTCCGCCGGTCACAATAGGTGAAGTTGTGTGTTTTCTAACATTGCTTATCATTGCTGTAGAAATTGGATTTAATGCACCACTGCCGGCATCCATATAAATTAACTGTAAACCTAACATTTCGCCTGCCATAGCAGTGCAAGCAGCAATATCATCTTTATCAGCTGGAATTGGAAAAGTATTGCTCATATAAGTAACGGTT
The DNA here is from genome assembly GCA_013377005.1 of Bacteroidota bacterium. Lineage (GTDB taxonomy): Bacteria > Bacteroidota > Bacteroidia > Bacteroidales > JACABE01 > JACABE01. The sequence continues at coordinate 11,726 of JACABE010000004.1, read as the reverse complement.
GTAGGTTTACCGCTGTCAATCAACATATAGCCGGTTGGAATAATCTCCAATCCGCTTTCTTTCAAATAAGGCGCTGCAATTACATGCTTCCCAATCAACATTTCTGCATTTCTTCCCGAAATCAATGAAAGTAAAAGTATTGCATCTGCATTTTTATTGATTTGCAAATTATTACCTGGAAAAAGAACTACAGGAATATCTGAATGTTCTTTTAAGGTTAGTATGCATTTTTCTAAATGGTCATTCGTAAGTAAACTTCCGCCAACAAAAAAGTAATCAACATTAGAAGCACTAGATAATTTTGCAATTTGGAGCAATTCAATATCTGATGGTTTGTCAGGATCAATTAAAACAGCAAATTGCTTTTGTCCTTTGTTTTTCTTTTCAATGATAGATTGGTAGATGTTCATGTTTCTGTAAATATTTACAAAGATAAATATTTTTATTTTCTTTTAAAGAATATTAGCGAAGTTTGCTGAATAATAATTCCTAACGTAATAAAAAACAAGCCTATAAGTGTTGAAACTGCAATATTTTCTCCTATAATAAAATGTATAAATAACAGTGATAAAAATGGGGATAAAAAAATTAACTGACTTACTTTATCCGCACTTGATGAATATTTTAATGCCGACAACCAAAAAACAAATGTAACACTCATTTCAAAAATTCCAATGTAAACAATTGCTGGTAAACCTGTGACACTGAATTTAGAAAAGTCGGAAAACAACAGCATCAATATCCCTGAAAATAGGCTACCTGATAAAAAGTTCAAAAATAATTTAACAACATCATCTTTTTTATCTTTCACATTATAAATCCAAAACAACGCCCAAATTACTGAACTTCCTATAGCCAATCCATCACCCAATGCATTGCTGAAATTAAATCCTAAAGGATTCCCTTTGGTAGAGATAATAAAAATCCCTAAAAAGCTGATTAAAACAGCCAACATGCTTTTTAATGTTAACGATTGTTTTAGTAATGGAATTGCTAAGAGTACAAGCATTACAGGCCATGTATAATTAAGAGTCATCGCTTCCTGTGCTGGAAGAACGGAATAGGCTTTAAATAATATTGTATAATACAAAAACGGATTCAAAAAACCCAGCAATACCGAATGGATAAAAGAAGAACGGCTTATATTACGAACTAAGAATATTTTTTTTTGAAAAACCAGTATCAGAAATAAAACAATGCTTGAAACCAATGACGAAAAAAACAACAATTGCAGAAAGTCACAGTTTTTCAATGCAATTTTAAAAGCAGTAGCCACTGTCGACCAGCAAATAACTGCAAGGATAGCAAATAAGTAAGCTTTTTTCTGCATGGGCATTTATATTTCTCTTTGGGTTTTCAAAATTATAAGTATTTTTATTATGAATGTAGGTAAAAATGAAATTGCTATAAATAATAAAAAGTTAACGGATGTATTTTTTACAAATGAATGATATGTGACTATATTTAATTGAAAGTGCTATGATTAAAACGAATATGATCAAAATTTTCTATTTTTTTTGAACTAATCTGTTTGAATTCACGTATTCGAACGCCTATAAGTTGTTCTTAATCTCTTATTGTAGCAATTTTGCATATTAATCATGAAAGAATAAGTGTATTTATTGCAGCTTATTAATAAAATAATAAACAATCAAAAATAATTAATCTATGTTTTCAAAATTTAAATTATTACGCAAAAGTATTGCGTTAGCATTTTTACTCTGTTGCATGATTACGGGCGTTAATGCTCAGAGTTATGTGGAAATCGGAACGGGGACTGTATCATCGCAATATCCACCTTACGGGGGCTGGAAATATGCATGGTGTAGCATGTTGCATACTCAAGCAACCATTGGTGCTGCAAAAAGTATTACTAAAATTGCATTTAATTATACTGATGCATCTCCAAAAACATTTACCAGTCAAAAGATTTATTTAAAACACACAACTTTGTCTGTTTTTGCTGATGCAAGTTATGAAAATCCTACTTCAACCGGATATACTTTAGTTTATGATGGTCCAATAACTTTTACAAATGGTTGGAGTGAAATAGTTTTATCAACTCCTTTCGCTTACAATGGAACAGATAATTTAATTGTTCATTACGAAAATAGATATGGTACAGCTCCTTATGGTAATTTTGCTGCAACCACATCAATTATCGGCAATAATAAAGCAAGTGGTAGCGATGTTTCATTTCCAACAAGTACAGGATACTTAAATCCTTATCCAAGTGCTTTGCCAAATATTCGTTTTTACTATGCCAGTACAGGACCAGTTACGCCTAACACTCCAATACCTTCTGATAATCAAGATAAGGCTTCAGCAAGCAATGCATTATCATTCAATTTAGGTGCTAATACTACAACCTATGATTTGTATTTTGGAACCGATTCTTTAAATGTTTTAAACTTAAATGCTGCTGTAAAAGTTGTAAGCAATGCGACAGTTGCTGCTGCTGGAACTTATAATTATCCACTTCCTAATTTATTAACTTCTAAAACAAAATACTTTTGGAGAGTTGTTGCTAAAAACGGTGCTCAAACCGAAAATTCTCCTTTATGGAAATTTACAACAGAATTAATAATCGCTTCTTTTCCATACAATCAAGGGTTTGAAGACTCTACAGTATTTTATCCTGGTTGGTATGGTTCATTTACCGATTGGGCATATCCTACAACAGGAGCTAATGCAATTTGGCATACAACAACTACTACTAATTCAGGAGCTAATGCTGCTTTTGCAAGTCCTACTACCATTACTACTATATCAGCAATAACTACACCAAGATTTAATCTTCCTGCAAATTATCGTATTTCTTATTGGTGGAAATGTACAGCCGTTTCAGGTACAGATACTACTTTCTTTGAAGTATCAACCAACGGCGGTACTAGTTGGACTGTATTGGATGTTTTATCACCAACTTCTGCTATGCCGGCTTATGTTCAACGTTTCCAAAATCTTACTGGCTATGCAGGCAATAATGTAAAATTCCAATGGCGTTATAAAAGAGGTGCTACAAGTAGTTTAAAAGAATGCTATTTAGATGATATTAAAGTGGAAGCAATTCCAACAGGTGCATCTATGACTTTGAATGTAACCGCTCTTAACTTCAATGAATTATATGTGAATGGAACTACGAAAATGAGAATAGCAATTGGTAATATCGGAACTTCTAACTTAGTAGTATCAGGTGTTACTGTGGCTGCTCCATTTAGTTGTGCTTACACAGGAACTATATTACCCGGTGCTTCAGATACTACTACTGTTGTTTTTACAGCTACTACTGTGGGTACCTATAATGAAAATTTAACTATTAACAGCAATGGTACAGGTAATAATACAATTGCTTTATCAGGAAATGTTTTAGCTTTATTGCCAAATCTTTTTGAAACATTTGAAAGTACTCCAGTTAACTCAATTCCGGCACATTGGAATAAATTAAAAAGCAAAGATCCATATCAAACAGTAAATGATATTAAGGTAATGAATTCTACGTATGATGCTCATTCTGTTCCAAATGTTGTTAAGTTTTATAACAATACCGATACTATTTCTCCTTTAATGTTAATTACTCCTGGTCTTACTAATTTTGCCAATGATTCTTTAAAGTTTTGGGCATCGAAAACAATAGGAACCACGAATACCGTACAATTAATTGTTGGCTTAATGGATAATCCTTACGATGGAGCTTCGTTTGTGCCGGTTCAAACTTTTATACTTGCCGATACGATGGTACAGTATACAATGGCTTTTAATACAAGTAATACCAAACCATATATTGCATTCAAACATGGACAAAATAGCTCAAGCAAAAGTATATGGTTAGATGATGTTTCGTGGCAAGGAAGTGTTGCTACAGTGCCAAGCCCTGCTGCTGTGATTGCTCCCTTAAATAGTAGTATCAATGCAGTTGCAAAACCTATTTTAAAATGGACTCCAACAAGTGGTAATCCAACAGGATATCGTTTGAGCGTTGGTAGCAATAATCCTCCTACAAATATTATCAATAATGTGGATTTAGGAAATCAAACTTCTTATACTATCACAACTGCTCTTGCGTATAATACCACTTATTATTGGAAAGTTACGCCTTACAATGCTACGGGTGATGCAGTAAGTTGTTCTGTTTGGAGTTTTACAACTATGGCCGATCCTACGATTACATCATTGCCATGGACTGAAGGTTTTGAAAGTGTTACACCAACTTCAAATAATGCTGATTTTCCTTTGGGATGGAGTATCGAAAACGGTGGAATGCAATCTTCTTATTGGGATATAATTACCAATAATGCTACTTATCCTGACAATGCTCATACAGGTCAAAAAGCTATGAACATTATGTTTAGTATGTTAGGTTCAAACAATGATTGGTTGTTTACTCCTCCGGTACATTTAACGGGTGGAACTGCTTATGATTTCAGTTTCTGGTATAAGGCTCCTATTTATGTTGAAAATGGTGACACTACTTCAGAGAAATTAGCTGTGTATTGGGGAACTGCTGCCGATTCGGCTGCGATGACTTCGGGAACTATATTTAAAAATGAATTTTTGCGCATTCCTGCTTATGTTCAATATACTAAAAAAATAACGCCTCCTACTACTGGTAACTATACTTTTGGATTTTATTCGTACAGTGATGTTACTCAATGGATAACTTTTGTGGATGATGTTAAAATTGATATTTCAACTGGAATTGATGAAAGCAGTGAACAAGTCTTTAAAATATATCCTAACCCTTCAAATGGCGAGGTTGTAATTAAATTAAATAATAATAATAACGAAACCAATGTTATAACGATTCATAATTTGTTAGGACAAGAGATATACCTTGCTACTACTAACAGACAAATTAACTATGTAAATTTATCTGATGTTGAAAAAGGCATTTATTTAGTTAAAATTTCTAATAAAAATACCGATACCGTTAAGAAGCTCATCATTAAGTAATTTATGATGTTTTATACCCAAGCGCAAAAGCTCTACTCTTTAGGTGGAGCTTTTTTTTACTTATTATCAAATATTTTTAAAAAATGAATAAACAGATGAATAACAAAATTTCTCTTTTCTTATTTACAATGATAGGTATTTTACTACTATCATTATCAAGTTGCAAAAAAGACGACGATACCGCAGTTACTACCGTTGCCGTATTAACTACTTCAAGTATTACAAAAATTACAGATGATTCTATCGTATGCGGAGGCAACATTACTTCCGATGGAGGTGCCGCAGTAACAGCAAGAGGTGTATGCTGGAGTACATCGCAACAACCTACCATTGCTAACAACAAAACCAACGACGGTTCGGGAACGGGTAGTTTTACAAGTAAAATTTCGGGCTTAGCTATTAACAATGTTTATAATATAAGAGCCTATGCCAGCAATAGTATAGGAACCGCTTACGGGCAACAAGTATCGTATAATGCAGCGCCTACAAAAAAAGAATTGTTCAATCAAATGCTTTCGTGGATGTGTGGAAGTTTTAGCAGTAAAAATCATGCCGACACTACCGTTAATCAATATATTGTTGATGTACGATTAAAAATGGCTCAAATATGGAGCAATCGCAATGTGGGCGAAAACATTTATTGGTTATATGTAGAACAAGCGTATGCAAGCGATACCAATGCACCTTATCGTCAACGCATTTATAAAGTAATGATGGCATCCAATGGTGATATATACGATGAGGTATATGCTATTCCAAGCCCTGCCAATTACTTGCACGGATATAATAATACCACAGTGTTTAATGCGTTAACAGCAGCTAATCTTACCCTTAAAGATGGTTGTGATGTAGCATTTACATGGAATGCAGCAGGACAGTATTTTACAGGTGCTACTACAGGAAATACTTGTATGGCAGTGGGTGTGCCAGGTGTTTCATATATTACTTCCGATGCTACACTTCATCAAACCTTTATGACCAGCTGGGATAGGGGATACAATGCCTCAGGTCAATGGACTATGGGACCAGACTGGCCCTATATTTTTGATAAAGTTGCCACTTACCCTTTTAATGCAAGTAAATAAGAAGATTCTATTTAATTATTATTCCTGAATAATAAGGTATATGCGACATTTTAATAATTTCACAGAAGGTCGTGGTTAGTTAAGTAGATTTTAAAGTCAAAATTAACTTTTGCAGTTCGCTAATTATTCATTAATTTTGCAAAAATTTAAAAAATTAAAAATGACTGATTATAACTTAAAATACAAGGTTGCAGATATTAACCTTGCTGATTGGGGGCGTAAAGAAATTGAAATCGCCGAAAAAGAAATGCCTGGATTAATGTCGCTTCGTGCGAAATATGGTGCAGAAAAGCCATTAAAAGGAGCTAGAATTACAGGCTCATTGCACATGACCATTCAAACTGCAGTTTTAATTGAAACTTTGGTAGAATTAGGTGCAGATGTTCGTTGGGCAAGTTGTAATATTTTCTCCACTCAAGATCATGCTGCTGCTGGTATTGCTGCTGCTGGTATTCCTGTGTTTGCATGGAAAGGTGAAACATTAGAAGACTATTGGTGGTGCACAAATCAAGCTCTTTCTTTTCCTGAGGGCAAAGGACCTAACTTAATTGTAGATGATGGTGGTGATGCTACTTTGTTAATTCACAAAGGATTTGCTGCCGAAAATGATGTTAAGACTATTGACTATATTCCTTCTAATAAAGAAGAAGCAATTGTTTTAGACACTATTAAAACCTTGCTTAAAGAAGATGCAACCAAATGGCATCGTGTAGTAGCTGATTTAAAAGGTGTTTCAGAAGAAACTACGACAGGTGTTCATCGTTTATATCAAATGTTGGAAAAAGGAGAATTATTGATACCTGCTATCAACGTAAACGATTCTGTTACAAAATCTAAATTTGATAATCTTTATGGCTGTCGTGAATCATTGGCTGATGGAATTAAGCGTGCTACTGATGTGATGATTGCAGGAAAAGTAGTAGTAGTTCTTGGATATGGTGATGTTGGCAAAGGCTGTGCTCATTCAATGAGAAGTTATGGTGCCAGAGTTATTGTTACTGAAATTGATCCAATATGTGCATTACAAGCTGCAATGGAAGGTTTTGAAGTAAATACTATGGACGATGCTGTTACAGAAGGAAATATTTTTGTTACAACAACAGGAAATAAAGATGTCGTAACTGCTGAACACATGGCAAAAATGAAAGATCAGGCAATTGTGTGTAATATTGGGCATTTTGATAATGAAATTCAAGTTGATAAATTAGAAAAATGGGCTGGTATTCAAAAAATTAATATTAAACCACAAGTTGATAAATATGTATATCCTGATGGTCATGCTATATTTATGTTAGCTGAAGGCAGATTGGTAAATCTAGGTTGTGCAACCGGACATCCTTCTTTTGTTATGAGTAACTCATTCACCAACCAAACTTTAGCTCAAATGGATTTATGGAACAATAAATATGATATAGGTGTCTATCGTTTATCTAAAAAGTTAGACGAAGAAGTAGCTCGTTTGCATCTCGAACAAATAGGTGTTAAACTTACTCGTTTGTCAAAAGAACAAGCTGAATATTTAGGTATTTCGGCTGATGGTCCTTATAAAGCAGAACATTATCGCTATTAGAAATAAAAGTTTATAAAATAAAAAAGTCAGTAGTATTACTGACTTTTTTTATGGCTTATAATTACATTCTATAATTGGTTTATTATAAATGACTAGTAAAACTTTTTGTTTTTTTATAAATTATTTAAACTTTACGAATTATTTTTCTAATTACTTATATGTAAACTGCTACCATCATAGTATGTTTTATATTTTTTTAATGAAACCGAAGCTGGGCCTTTAAAAGGAGATCCATCATTCAGTAGAAATCTGGATCCGCAACAGGAGTCAATAGTTGTGGTAAATGAAGATTCTACAACTATTCTGCAACTATTTTTGTAATCATAAGGACAAGCTCTATCAAAAGCTACAAATTCATCCTGACTTTGTCTGTAAACGACAATTCCATTGTATCCGCCAGTAAGATATTCCCAACCACCTACTGTATTTAATTTTTGATACAATGTTGAGTTTGGTTGAATAGAAAAGTTTACATAAACATAAGGAATGGTTTCATTTTCATCTTTGCTACATGAAAAAAATGAAAAAAATAAGAATAAAAAAAAAGATAATTTTTTCATTGAAAATGGATTATTCGTAAGTATGCAAAATTACTTAATTTTGGAGTAAAAAAGCATTAGAACAATATTAATATTTATATGAGATATTTTTGAAAAGAGATGCTTGTGTTTGCAAATGCAAATAGAAAGATAAAATGCACTGTGATATAGCTAATTGGCTTTTTAAATTGCTTTTCAACTAAGTTCTTAAAGATTATAACTGTCAAAAATAACTCTCTAGGCAACCTTTTACCTTTGAATGTTGTCATAAGATAAAATAGAAAAATATTAATTATATCGATTAATTCATGAGGCTAATAGTTTTGCTTTTGATTGAATTATGAGTTTTAAAAGTTGCTTTTGATAATATTTACCTATTTTTGTAAATCAAAAATTTAAATTGTAATTTGAATCCTCTGAATAATTAATTATTAGGTTATGAAAGTTTTAAACGTTCAACAAAAAAAAGTTTTTTTTCTGTTTTTTTTAATAAGTATAATAACCCCTATTTTGGGGTTTGGGAACTTACATTTATTTCCCTCTTCACCACCACCACCACCGCCAAGCAATGATGAATGTGCTAATGCGATATATATTCCGCCGGCCACTTCATGTTCATACCAAACCTATACTACATTGGATGCTACTTTAAGCACAGGTGTGCCTGCGCCGGGTTGTGGTACTGTTCTTGGAGCCGATGTTTGGTTTTCTGTTGATGTTCCTAACAGTGGAAAGCTTGTCTTTGATACGCAAGCAGGTGATGTAACTGATGGTGGAATGGCAATTTATTCTGGTGACTGCAGTTTATTAACACTTATTGAATGTGATGATAATGATGGGGCTGGAAATATGCCAATGATTTCCCGAACTGGATTAACACCCGGAAACACCATTTATATTCGTTTTTGGAATAAAAATGGTGGAACTGTTGGCACTTTTGGCTTATGTGTTTACGAACCTATAGCACAAGTTCAACCACCATGTACTAATCTGGGTTTTGAAAATGATTTTACAGGATGGTTTGGTACTGCAGGGAACTCTATTACAGGACCAACTGGTGCCACGACACCTACATATGTACCGGCTCTTTTTGGTACAACATCAGATGCAAATTTTGCAATAATGACGGGTGGTACTGATCCTTATGGCGGATTTTCAAAAGTTCATGAGGGCTCTAAATCTCTTAGATTGGGTAATGTAGAAACTTATCAAACCTATAATGCAGCTTCAATAGAACAAACTTTTCATGTAGATGCGAATACTAATTTTACTTATAGTTTTGCAGTTGTATTAGAGACAGGTGGTCACCCAACTAATCAACAACCTTTCTTTTATATTAATTTATATAATCAAAATGGTGATTCTGTGGCTTGTGTAAAATACGGGGTTGCATTACCAAATCCTCAATTTATTCAATCCACGCTTTCTTCTACTGTATATTACAGACCATGGACCTCAATTACACTAAATTTATCAAGTTATGTTGGACAAAATGTCACAATGCGTTATACTGCTTCCGATTGTTCATTAGGAGCTCATTTTGGTTATGTTTATATTGATTGTTCTTGTAATCAACCTTATGAAATAGCAGCAGGTAATGATACTATTTACCAGGGAGCTTCAACAGTTCTTACTGGTCCTGCCGGATCATCCACTTATTTGTGGTCACCAGGTGGTGCTACTACTCCAACAATTACAGTAAGTCCACCCGTCACTACAATTTATTCTTGCCAAGTTTCAACTCAGGCAAATGATACTTGTTATTATACTTTATACGATACTGTTAGAGTAATACCACCTTTTGTACCAATAGCAAGTAGTAATAGTCCAATTTGTGCAGGACAAACATTAAATCTAAATTGTACACCTACAGATGCAACTTCATATAGTTGGACGGGTCCTGCAGGTTTTACAAGTAATCTCAGAAACCCATCCATTCCAAATGTCACATCTGCAAATTCCGGCACTTATACAGTTACTGTAGTAAATACCCATTATGGCGGTCATACAGCAACGGCATCAACGCAGGTAGTTGTAGGAGCTCTCGTTACTTCGTCAAGCAATAGTCCAATTTGTGCTAATACAGCATTGAACTTAACAGCTTCCTCTGGTGGAACAGTTTATAGTTGGACTGGTCCAGGTTTTACAAGTAATGTTCAAAATCCAACAATTTCTTCTGCTTCTCCATTGGCAAGTGGAACCTACAAGGTAACGGTAACTTTTGCAGGAGGGTGTTCTATTTCTGATAGTACATCAGTAATAGTAAATCCATTACCAAAAATAACAGCAGTACCATTACAGACAATTTGTTCCGGTGTATCAACCAATGCTGTGATACTTGTTTCAATACCAACCGGTGCTAGTTTTGCATGGACATCTTTGCCAACAGCAGGTATTAATGGCAATACTGCAACAGGAACAGGAGACATTCCATCCCAAATCATAACTACAACAACAGCTGGAACAGTAAATTATTTAATAACACCAACACTAAATAATTGTGTAGGAGCAACAGATACTTTTAAAGTTATTGTAAATCCATTACCTATAATTATTGCTATTAGTGATTCTGTTTGCATCAAAGATACGGCAATATTAAAAGCTAACGGAGCTTTAAGTTATATGTGGAGTAATGGAATGTCTGGGGATTCAATTAAAATTAGCCCTGCAAATACAACTACTTATAAAGTAATAGGTACAGATGTTAATCATTGTGTTGATTCAACAACAGCCAATGCTATTATTTATCCTTTGCCTGTAATTCAATTAACTCCCAATACAACAATATGTATGGGTACTCAGGCTACACTTACAGCATCTGGTGGTAATTATTATTTATGGAATCCAACAAATGAAACTACTTCCTCTATTGTTGTAAGTCCAACAGATCCACTTACGACTTATTCTGTTCATGTTACTAGTCTTTATAATTGTGTTGATTCAGCTTCAGTTGATGTTAGAACTTTAGAATTTCCTATTCCAAGCATTTCACTTACAACAGATACTATTTGTAAAGGTTCATACACCACAATTACAGCTGATGGAGGTACTTCATATCATTGGAATACAGGCGAAATTACACCATCAATTTATGTAAGGCCTTTATATACATATATTTATAATGTCACTATAAGTAATACTATAAACAATATTGTTTGCTCAAAAGATATTTCTATTCAGCAAAATGTAAAAAATTGCAATTTCATGTATGTTCCAAATGCATTTACTCCAGGTACAGAATTAAATTATATATTTAAACCTATTGGCCTGCTTGAGTATACAAAATCATATTTATTTGCAATTTATAACAGATGGGGGCAAATGGTATTTGAAACTACAGATTTTAATCAAGGATGGGATGGTCGTTTTAATGGAGATTATGTTCAACCAGGTGCATATATTTATTATCTCAAAATTGATAATGGTTACGAAGATCCTTTTGAAAAAATAGGTACTGTTACCGTTATTCAATAAAATAATTTAGGAGAAATAAAAATAGGGTTGTCATTACTTGACAACCCTATTTTTTATATATTTCCTCTATAAATAGTTTGCATCAAAAGGCTTCAATTGAGTATTTTT
>JACABE010000039.1 GCA_013377005.1 Bacteroidota bacterium | reverse complement strand
AAAGTTATAAATTTTCGCCGCAAGCGGCGGGGAATTTACCCAAAGAGATTAAAAAACACTTATAATAAAAAAGAGAAGCTGTCTCAAAAAGACAGCTTCTCTTTTTGTAATTATACAATATAAAATTAGCCTTTATAAAATGGCAATTTTACCACTTTGGCTTTCAATAATTTTTCACGAATTTTAATAAAAATTTCTGTATCAGCTTTGGCAGAAGGCGTATTTACATATCCCATTCCAATGTTCATATCCAATGATGGAGCCATGGTTCCTGAGGTAACTTCTCCGATAACATTGCCATTGGCATCACAAATTTCATAATGTTGACGTGGAATTCCTCTGTCAATCATTTCAAAGCCTATCAATTTATGTTTTACACCATTTTTCTTTTGGTCTGACAAATAATCTTTATCAATGAAATTTTTGGCATCAGTAAATTTGGTAATCCAGCCTAATCCTGCTTCAATAGGTGATGTGGTATCATTGATATCATTGCCATACAAACAGAATCCCATTTCTAAACGCAATGTATCGCGAGCACCTAATCCTATTGGTTTGATACCAAATTCAGCACCTGCTTCATAAACTGCTTTCCATATTTTTTCGGCATCTTCGTTGGCCATGTAAATTTCGCAACCGCCTGAACCTGTATAACCAGTTGTAGAGAAAATTACATCTTTTACACCTGCAAATGTCAATTTTTTGAAAGTGTAATATTCCATGTCAGTTACGGTAGTGTCGGTTAACTTTTGCATTGCTTTTAAAGCCAATGGTCCTTGAATAGCCAATTGTGCAATTTCGTCGGAAGCGTTGTAGATTTCTTTACCCACTTCTAAGCCCATAATTTCAGCTTGTTTTACACACCATGCCCAATCTTTATCAATATTAGCGGCATTTACTACCAATAAATAAGTTATTTCATTTACACGGTAAACCAATAAATCGTCCACAATACCACCTTTACCATTAGGGAAACATGAGTATTGAACTTTTCCATCGAACAACGCAGCTACATCATTGGATGTTACTTTTTGAACAAAATCAAATGCTTTAGGACCTTTAACCCAAAATTCGCCCATGTGTGAAACATCAAAAACACCTACTGCTTTTCTAACGGTATGATGTTCTGCAACTAATCCTTCGTATTGAACGGGCATATTGTATCCTGCAAAAGGAACCATTTTAGCTCCCATTTCGATGTGAAACTTTGTAAATGCTGTATTTGTCATTGATTTAATAATTATTATAAGATGAGTTTATCTGAAAATTTGAGATAACAAAAGTATAAAATATTATACAATAATTATGTCTGCGAATTGAATTATTCTCAAATTCTTAGTGTAAAGATTTGTTTTGAAATAAAACTTTTAAAACTTGTATGGCTTAAAAACTAAATAATAAGGACTTTTTTTATCTTTTTGTGCAAAATAACAAACTTTCCAATTGCTGTCATCCGTATTAAAAGGAATTGCAACAACAGAAAATGAATATTGACTACCAGATAAAATTATACTCGAGCCTCCAACCATATCTTTCCATTCTGATTCATTCAATATATCTCTAAAAGTTGATTTCTCTTCCTTTACAGTATTTCCATTTTTTGCTTTATATAAAAAAATCTGATAGTTATTTGTATGTGTAACAGCACTTACTGTACCATCTTCATTAACTTGCCATGTAGAATTTGCATTTCCCTTTTCACGTGTAAATTTCTTCAATTTGCAATTATTATCCCATTTTAAATTGCCTTCAGCATCAAAACAAGCAACTTGGAGATGAGGGAAAAAAGATTCTGAATATTTTTTGGTTTGAGAACTACTCATTCCACTTGGAGATTTGCTGGTAGTTATATCATAAATTGGAGCATAAGATTCAAAAAAAGAATAATATAAGTCGCCGGACTTAATCGTTGGATGTGAAACAATATTAAAAGCCTGATCAAGTTTTCCTTTTTTAGCTTTATTCTCTTTAATTTTGCTTTCTATAAAACCTGTTAGAACGTTTTCGTTTATAGAAATCATTGGATGTTTTAAATCGCCAAAACCAGTTGTTACAAAAGAACTAACTTTATTGTTTTCAAGTTTTAGCAAAGCAAAAGAACTTGCTGGTTCAATCATATCCATTGTCATTGCACTATTAAGCATATCATAACCAAACAGTCTTATGGAATTTTCAACATGAAATGCCACACAATCAAAGGGCCATTCCTTTTCTTCCGACAATGCAGTTTTGCTTATTTTTGTCAACTGTCCATCAACTTTAATTTGATCAATTTCACATCCGATAAAATCCTTTGCTTTGTCTTTATAAGAAAGCATAGTATAAATACTTCCATCGTTATTGGTTGTATAACATCCAATATAGTCTATTAATGTTATATCTTCTCCAAGTTCAACGACATGATTTTGTTTTGTTTGTAGAGATTTTACAATAGCATATGCTTTATTTTTAAATGTACCTTTATCTGAAAAATGAGCATAAATCATCTCATCTGTCGAACCAAAATCCTGTAAAGTTGCATTTGAAGGTATTTCTGCATCCATTATTTCATTAGTACCATCTTCTAAATTGATGGCAACAATTCTAAGTTTTTCATTATATAATACCCTATGCGACCATTGATTTTTTTTACTATCGGAAAAAAAAGAAGCAAAAACTTTCTTTTTATCTTCAGATAATTTTATCCTATCTAAGGTAAACCCAATATGTTCAAATTTCTTAGTCCATTTTTGTTCATATACATTGTTTAATAAAGTAATTTTTAATTCTTGATTTTTTTTACTGACATATAGCATTTCGAAAATCAAAATACCTTTGTCTTCAACAGGATATAAGCTTACTTTCGATATATTTTCAGAAAGCTTAAATTGGAATAAACTCTGAGAAAATACTGTTGAAAAATTTAAAAATGTAAGAATTGCGATAAATGTGATTAGTTTGGGTTTTTTCATCTTTGAAATATTAATAATAATTAGACATTTTTTAGATAAGAATTCAAAAAATTGAATGAACAAAAGTATAAAATATTCTATAGTATAATGGGTATTTTTCCAAATTTTATTCTCTGCTGATAAAAAACTTCTTGACTTTTTTTAAGGTGTATTTTTGTATATGTTTTTTTATACCTTTGTTGTTTATATTTAACAAAAAAATAATACTATGTTTTTTTTTAAAAGAAATACACCATCCTGGATTATTTTAGTCATTGATATCGCAATTTGCTTGTTTTCGATAATTTTGGCTTTTCTTTTGCGATTTAACTTTTCAATTCCAAAGTCTGCAATGTTAGACTTTCCCATAGTACTAGCAATTATACTTTCTATTAGACTCATCAGTTTTTTATTAACAAGATCTTATACTGGAGTTATTCGTTATACTAGCACCGATGATTCGTTGCGTATTTTTGTAATTACTTTTTTTGGAAGCATCTTTTTTGTGCTTGTCAACGTGTTTACTTATTACATATACGGTCATTTTTTTATCATCCCATTTTCAATTATAATTATTGATTTTCTGGTTACTACTTTTGTAATGATTTCGCTAAGGATGTTAGTAAAACTTGCTTATGCAGAATATTTGAATCCCAATCGTGATAAAACGAATGTAGTTATTTTTGGAGCAGGCGAAGCTGGTGTAATTGCCAAACAGGCTTTAGACAGAGATGCCGGAACCAAATATAAAGTAATTGCTTTTTTTGATGATAATGAAAAAAAGGTAGGCAAAAAATTAGTAAATATTCCTATTTATGCTTCTGAAAAAATTTCAGAAATACTCTCTTCAAACACGGTTGCTCACATGATTCTTGCTGTGCAAAAAATAAGCACTGCAAGAAAACAAGAACTTATTGAAACTTGTTTGTTGAATAATACTAAAGTACTGAGTATTCCTCCTGTAAGTCGTTGGATTAACGGAGAACTGAGTTTTAAACAGATAAAAAAAGTAGTAATTGACGACTTGTTAGAAAGAGATGTTATTAATCTTGACAAGCATAAAATAAGTGCTGATTTAGCTGATAAAACTATTCTCATAACCGGAGCTTGCGGTTCAATTGGTAGCGAAATGGTACGTCAAATTGCAGAGTTTCCTCATAAGCAAATTATCATAATTGACCAAGCGGAATCGCCATTATATAACCTGGAAGTAGAACTGGCTGAAAAATACAAAACTGCTCATTTTGAGTTTATCCTTGCTGATATAAAGAATGAAAAACGTATGCGTAGGATATTTGAATATTTCAAACCAAATATAGTATTTCATGCCGCAGCTTACAAACATGTTCCTGTAATGGAAGAAAATCCTTATGAGGCTGTTACTACTAATATAAATGGCACCAAACTTATTGCAGACCTTGCTGTAGAGTATGGTGTGGGAAAATTTGTAATGGTTTCTACTGATAAAGCAGTTAATCCTACCAATGTAATGGGGGCCAGTAAGCGTATAGCGGAAATGTATGTGCAAGCATTGAATCATAAAGGAATTACTAAATTTATTACAACTCGTTTTGGAAATGTATTGGGCTCCAATGGTTCGGTAATTCCGTTATTTAATAAGCAAATTGCCAAAGGTGGGCCTGTTACGATTACGCATCCTGATATTACACGCTATTTTATGACCATACCTGAAGCTTGCCAATTGGTGCTGGAAGCAGGAAACATGGGAAATGGAGGTGAGATTTTTATTTTCGATATGGGTGATTCTGTAAAGATTGTGGATTTGGCTAAAAAAATGATTAAACTTTCTAATTTAACCTTGGGTAAAGATATTCAGATTGTTTATACAGGCTTACGTCCGGGCGAAAAATTGTATGAAGAGTTATTGAATAACAAAGAGAATACCATGCCAACCCATCATCCCAAAATAATGATTGCCAAAGTAAGGGAAATTGACGAAAAAGTTTTTTTTACACATATTGACGAACTTGTTAATTTGATAAGTAAACAGGATAATTTTGAATTAGTAAGAAAAATGAAGGAAATTGTTCCTGAATACAAAAGCCAGAACTCTATGTATGAAAAACTGGATTAAAATTTTGCCATCTTATAAATAACTGATTGATATTACCAAAACATTATGAAGAAAATATTAATTATCAACGGACATCCTGATAAGAATAGCTTTTGCTATGAACTAGCCAAGTCATATAATACTGGAGCAACGTTATCTGGTGCCAAATGCAAATTAATTCATCTTATTGATTTAAACTTTGACCCTATTTTAAAATATGGCTATAGACAACGAACTGACCTTGAACCCGATTTACAAAAAATTCAACAAGATATTTTAGATTCAGATCATTTGGTCTTTGTTTACCCTATCTGGTGGGGAACTTGTCCTGCTTTGCTTAAGGGATTTATAGACAGGGTTTTTCTTCCAAAATTTTCGTTTAAATATCGGGATAATTCTTTGTTGTGGGATAAATTACTAAAAGGAAAATCTGCGCGATTGATTGTAACTATGGATACTCCAAAATGGTATTATGCTTTGATTTACAGAAGCCCGGGACATAATGCTATAAAAAAAGGTGTGCTGGAGTTTTGTGGAATTAAACCTGTAGGGATTACTTCATTGAGTCCTATTAAATCATCAGATGAAAACAAACGTAAAAACTGGTTGGCAATGATTGAACAATTAGGACGGAAACAAAAATAGCTATACCTTTCGATCAAATTAACATTTGTATATTTTATGTTGAAACACAACAAAATACCAAAGCGAATCTTATGGATTGTAATAACGGTTTTTGTGTTTATGAATATTATTGTATATTTTCATGCATCTAAGTTTACTCATTTTGAAAATTCTACAATTGTAAAGACCAAAGATGCTCATCATCTTTCAATGGGTCAAAAAATAAAAATACTATTTTTAGGTATAAGAAATCCCAGACCTGAAAATAAAATAACTCCGAATCGTGTATTTGAAACCATCCGATTGAAAAGTAATAAAAAAATTGAGTGTTGGTTTATAAAAGCTATTTCGCCAAAAGGCACTGTGGTTTTATTTCATGGCTATAGCGGAGAAAAATCTTCAATGCTTGACAAAGCAGAGGTATTTCTACAGTTGGACTACAATACTATGCTTGTAGATTTTATGGGGTCGGGTGGTTCAGAAGGAAATCAGACTACACTCGGCTTTTATGAAGCAGAAGAGGTGAGAACAGTATTTGAATATTTAAAGAAACAAGACAAAAAGAACATTATTCTATTTGGTACTTCTATGGGTGCTGTGGCAATTATGAAAGCTCAGAGCGAATATAAGCTGGATACGAAAGCTATCATTATAGAATGTCCGTTTGGGAGTATGCTAGAAACTGTTAAAACGCGTTTCAAGGGGATGGGAATCCAAAGTTTCCCGATGGCACATCTGATGGTTTTTTGGGGCGGACTTCAAAATAATTTTAATGCTTTTAAACATAATCCAGTTGAGTATGCAAAAGGAATTAATTGTCCTACATTACTGCTGTATGGGCTTCGTGATGAAAAAGTTTCTAAACAAGAAATTGATAATATATTCTTGCATTTGCAAGGACGCAAAGTGCTTAAAACATATCAAAATGCAGGACACGAAAACTATCTGAATAAATATAAAGATGAATGGACTGCTGATGTTGCAACATTTATTAATTCTGTGGCAAATGAACAATAATAATTATATCACACTTATAAAGAACAAATTACACATAAAGCCAAGAGAAAAATTAAAATTCAATTCATCGACTAAAATATTTTAAGTATCTTTGAATTGATTTGTTGTATTTTGTAACTTGAATCTGCCCTTCTGATTTTATGCTTAAAAACCTCAGAGCAAATAGTAAATGTTGTATCTTTACCAATTACATATTAAAATACAAAACCCACAATGGATTACAGCTCTATACTTTCGAAATTCAACATTACAGAACTCAACAAAATGCAACAATCATGCATAAAAGCCATTCCCGAATCAAATGATGTAATTCTTATCTCGCCCACAGGCTCTGGTAAAACATTGGGGTTTCTGTTACCAATTTTACAATTATTAAACCCAGAAAACAAAGATATTCAAATATTAATATTAGTACCATCCAGAGAATTAGCTCTTCAAATTGAAAAGGTCTTTAAACAAATGGGCACTTCTTATAAAGCAAATTCTTGCTATGGTGGTCATTCGGTTCGCATCGAAGAAAATAATTTAATAATACCACCAGTCGTTTTGATTGGAACACCTGGCAGAATTGTGCAGCATATACAGCAAAAAAGCTTAGTGTTAAAACATGTACATACTTTGGTTTTAGACGAATTCGACAAATCCCTTGAATTTGGTTATAAAACTGAAATGGAATATATTGTAGAACAATGCAAACATCTAAAAAAACGCATACTCACTTCGGCAACAGCTCTCAAAGAAATACCTGCATTTGTTGGATTAACAAACAGTATAATAATTAATTACACAACCAAACATCAAGAATTAAAATCAGCTTTAGTTTTAAAATCAGTAAAAACTGAAGGCATTGATAAAGTAAAAGCATTGGTATTATTGTTAGGGAAAATCAACACCAAAGCCTGTATCGTATTTTGTAATCATCGGGAAGCTGTAAATCGCATATCTAATCAATTATATAATAATAGAATCGAACATAGTTTTTATCATGGTGGGTTGGAACAAATTGACCGAGAAAAAGCATTAATAAAATTACGAAATGGAAGTGTAAGTATATTAATTACTACAGATTTGGCATCAAGAGGCTTGGATATTCCGGAAATAGAAGCAATTATTCATTATCATTTGCCAGCTACTGAAGAAATAATGATACATCGCAATGGCAGAACAGCAAGGATGAATGCCAATGGAACCGCTTACTTTTTATTAGAACCCAAAGATTATTTACCCAAGTTTTTAGAAAAAACACCCGAAGAAGAAACCTTGCCAAACAAACTAATTATGCCCATTCCCAACGAGTGGAAAACCTTGTATATTGCTGCTGGCAAAAAAGACAAAATCAGCAAAATGGACATAGTGGGAATACTTTTACAAAAAGGCGAATTGCACAAAGACGAATTAGGAAAAATAGAAGTATTAGACCACTCGGCTTATGTTGCTATAAAAGCAAGCAAGATTGTAAAAACTATTCAATTGATAAGGGGAGAAAAAATTAAAAACAGAAAAATAAGAATGGAAATTGCCACCTAATACAAAATCAAAGAAATGAATTTAACATTGCTCAATAAATAGTACATTATTTATTCGTGAATATACGATGCAGTTCCATTACTTGTGGAATTACTAATTGTGTATCATCGTTTATAATTCTAAAATCTGCTAGTTGTATCTTGCAATTTTCATCCCACTGATGAGCTGATCGCTGCAAAAACAGTTCAGCTTCCACATCATCTCTTTGCATCACACGCTGCATTCTCATATTTTCAGGAGCTGTAACCAATATGGTTTTATCCACATATTTATCAAAACCACTTTCAAACAAAATAGCAGCTTCCTCAATAGCATAAAGGCAATCATTAGGTAATTGTGCAATCCAGTTATCAAAATCAGCTTTAACAAAAGGATGAATGAGTTGATTCAACCATAAAAGAGCATCAACATCAGCAAAAACCAATGCGGCTAATTTCTTTCTATCGATAACATTTTCCGTTAACATAGTCCTTCCATACTTACATAATACCTCAGCCTTAATTTCAGGCTGATTAATAATTTTTTTAGCCTCATCATCCGCAACATACACAGGAACTCCTAATACTTTAAAAATTTGAGCAATAGTTGATTTTCCACTTCCAATATTTCCTGTAAGTCCAATTTTTAGCATCACAATTTATTTAAAAATAATATACTCGATTTTTTCAGGATACACCTTCGTTATCTTCACTAAGTCGGGGGCTTTTATCAAATCCACTTTAGCATGAATTCCATCACTAACTATAGATCTATTGATATCAGCATACACAACAAACATTTCACGATTCACTTTTTTAAAATCTTTTAAAGCAACCTGATACGTTATCTTTACTCTTTCCGGAAAGAGTTTAATATTACTTCCATTAACCGAAGGTGTAATTGGAATTTCTATTTCAGATTCTGTAAACCTTTCAACTGCAATACTCAGCTTAACTTTTTGAGTAAAAATTTTAACTTTTTCGGGCACTGATGGCTTAAGAATATCTGCAAACACATCTTCCGAACGACAAACATTTTTAAGAGTAATTCTTTGAGTAGTGAAAAACTTTATCTGCTCCAAATCAGATTTTGTACCACTTACCAAAATAGAATCAGGTGCCATTTTAATTGTATCATATAACTGAAATTGTTCCTTAAAATTTAACGTAAGATTTGATTTAACTGCAATTTTCTTCAAGTAAGCTTTTTCCCATAAAAGAGTATAAGTATCAGGAACAATATTCACAGTTTCATAATCAAAATCAAATTGTTTATTTACAAGTTTACTTAATTCACTTGCACCCAGATATGAAATAGTATCGTTTGAACCCTGAGCATATTTTAAAAGCGAAGCATCAACTTTAATCATAAATTTTTTCTTAAAAAGCTGGTAATACAATAAATTAAAACCTTTAGTTCTGATAGTAATTAAGAAAGCTGTATCAGAATTATTCATTAAAACCTTATCATTAGGAAGATTAACAAAGGAAACAGGACAAACTACCGTCAACTGAAATTCCTTTGAAAATTTAATAAGCATCCAAAAAAACAACGAAATAAACAAACAAAACGAAAACATAAGAATTTTCTTTTTGCTGGGCAATCCATCCGTATTGATTACTTTGTTAGCGAATGTTTTAAAATCAGTTTCCACACTTCAAATTTAAAAAATAAATCTCAATCTAAGCAGATTGAGATTTAAATATTTTTGAACTAACTTTTGATAGTTTTAGCACTATCTTTTGTGTCACATTTTCTTAATCATATCTGAGACAATCTACTTTTTCATGTTGACTAAAGTAGCATCTCTTAGAATAATCGGGCAATTAATTTATTTAGCTTCCTGCAACTGAGCAGAATTATCTAAAGCAATCGCAGACTTTTCTATTTTCAAGCGATTTTGACCTTCAACTTCAATTATAGCTGTTGTTTCTTGCAATTCAATTATTTTTCCATGAATTCCACCAATAGTAACAATTTTTTGTCCCTTCTCAAGACTTTCTCTGAATTTTTTTTGTTCTTTGGTTTTTTTCATCTGTGGACGAATCATAAAAAAATAGAAAACAGCAAAAATTGCTAATAAGAAAAAAAGAGATTCAAAGCCACTTCCACCTTTTCCTCCGTCTTGAGGTGGTGACATTAAAATGATGTTTAATAAATTATTCATACGTACTAATTATTATTTGATTATTAATTATTTTTCAGGCGATGATACCATCGCTTTTATGTGCAAAACAAAATCACTTGGCTGAGTATTAGCACCCAAAGTAACCGTTTTGTGTTGAAATCCATTTTTTCCAGCAGTGTTAAAAGTAACAGTTATAACACCTGCCTCTCCTTTATGAATAGGATCTTTAGGAAATTCAGGAACAGTACACCCACAGCTAGCTTGAGCAGTGGATATGATTAAATCTGAATTGCCAATGTTTTTAAATTTAAAGCTATAACTTAGCTTTTCTCCTTCAATTACTTTTCCAAAATCGTGAATATCACTTTCAAATTGAAACTTAGGTAAACCCGAAGTATCTTGTTTTCCTGAAGCTGAATTTGGATTATTAACTAAATCTGCAGATAATCTTTCGTTTGAATTTTGCTTACATGCTATAGTACTAATAAGAAGTAAAAATCCTGTTGCAAATAATTTGATTTTGTCACTCATATTCTCTTCAACTTTAAAACTGTTTTAATTTTTATCTATTAAACCTCTACCAATTTTTTTTATAGATTTATTTTCCTTTAAATCATCAATAAGTTTATCTAAAATTCCATTGATAAAAACCTTGCTTTTATCTGAACTATAACCTTTTGATATTTCAATATACTCATTTAAGGTAACTTTTATAGGTATTGAAGGAAATTCCAATAATTCTACCAACGCCATTTTAATAAGAATATTGTCAACTATGGCAATACGTTCAACTTCCCAATTTGTGGTTTTTTCGGATATTAATTTTTCGTATTTATTAGCATTAATAATTGTTTTTCTAAACAGATCTATCACAAAATTCTTATCATCATCGGCATTATTCCTATCCTCGTTTTTATAAAGTTCTGGCAATGCAAATAGTTCACCATCCTCTTCTTTGAAGCTATCAATGGTTTTCAGCACCATCATCGACACGGTAAGAAAATCATCTGCCCAATAAATATTTTTATCTTCAAAATAATTTTGCAACGCATCATCAGAAATAATAAATTTCCGTAAAATAGAAATGATTATCTTTTTATCTGCAGCATAAGATGACTCCTCTGCATCCATATATGCTATAAAGGATTTATTATCTATCAATTTTTGATAAATGGAACGAAACAAATCCTGCTCTTCCGACCAATTAATTTTTAATTCGTCAAAATGGAGCTGGAAATTTTTATTGTTTTCGAGTTGTTTTACAAATCTGTTTTCTATAAAGCGACAATTTGGATTTAAATCTTCAGCTGAAGGAATATGTTTTAATTTATTTTCCTCCATACGGCGTTTCGCAAAATCAACCAATTCAACCAATAATGAGAGTTGATATATGTATAGCTCATAGAGTTTTTCTATACTTTTTATCAAGTTTCTTTCCGCAATATCCATGCGATCGTCGTCGGATTGAAAAAAAGCATACAGTGCTTGCATCACTTTGGTACGTAAGTATCTTCTGTTCAGCATAAATAAAATGAGCGTTTAATTGATTACTGCCTTTAAATAAGTTTGCAAAATTACATTTTTAATTCAAAATATTCATATCTATTTTTTAAAACTCATAATTTCTATGAAGTAAACATTGAGTTTTATTTTTTGATATAAAATAACTACTTTTGAAGAATAAATTTACAAACGAATCAGATGTCAAAAACCAAAACAGTTTTTTTTTGCCAAAACTGCGGTGTTCAATCGCTTAAGTGGATTGGCAAATGCCCAAGCTGTGGTGAATGGAATACTTACGTAGAAGAAGTGGTTGAACGTGATAAAGATCAGAAATGGAATCGCCAAACCGATCGTAAACAATCTAAACCCATTCTTATCAGTGAAATTCAATATGAACAAGAATCGCGTAAAGATACAAATAATGATGAACTTAACAGAGTTTTAGGAGGAGGAATGGTTCCCGGTTCTTTAGTTTTAATTGGTGGCGAACCAGGTATTGGGAAATCAACTTTGATGTTGCAAATTGCACTTCACATTAAAAACTGCAAGGTTTTATATGTAAGTGGAGAAGAAAGCGAACAACAAATTAAAATGAGAGCCGAAAGAATTGGATCAAATAATAATGAATGCTACATTCTTACAGAGACCTCAACTCAGCAAATCTTTCAGGAAATAGTAAAAATATCACCAGATTTACTTGTTATTGATTCAATTCAAACATTACAAACTAATATTATCGACTCGTCAGCAGGAAGTATTTCGCAAATTAAAGAATGTGCAGCTGAAATGCAGCATTATGCAAAACTTAGCGGAACTCCAGTTTTTTTGATAGGACATATTACTAAAGATGGTAATCTTGCAGGTCCTAAATTACTCGAACACATGGTAGATACCGTTCTTCAATTTGAAGGAGATAGAAATTACGGCTATCGGATATTACGTTCTGTTAAAAATAGATTTGGTTCAACTTCAGAGCTTGGTATATATGAGATGCAGGGAAGTGGCTTACGTGAGGTTTCTAATCCTTCAGAAATTTTATTATCACAAAGAGATGAAAACCTTAGCGGAACTGCCATTGCAGCAACTATTGAAGGAATGCGCCCTATGCTAATTGAAACACAATCATTGGTAAGTTCTGCTGCTTATGGCACACCTCAACGTTCGTCAACAGGTTTTGAAACTAAACGTTTGGGAATGTTGCTAGCTGTGCTTGAAAAACGTCACGGTTTTCGACTAGGAGTAAAAGATGTCTTCTTAAATATTGCAGGAGGAATAAGAGTTGACGATCCAGCTATTGATCTTGCTGTAATATGTTCTATTTTATCTTCCAATGAAGATATTGCTATAAGTGCTAAAGATTGCTTTGCTGCAGAAGTTGGACTATCAGGTGAAATTCGTCCTGTAAACCGTATTGACCAACGCATTGCAGAAGCTGATAAACTCGGTTTCGAGAGAATTTTTATTTCAAAATACAATCTAAAAGGTCTGGAATTAAAGAAATACAATATTGAGATTATAGCAGTAAGTAATGTAGAACAAGTTTTTTCTAAGTTATTTGGATAGGCACAAAATATTAATTTTGAAATACTTATGTTTTTTTAATAAAAATCAACTTATTATTGTTTGTTGGTAAGAATAATATTTGTAATTTTGCCCCCTTGTTAAAAAAATCTTTGCTTTGGGATATTTAAAGCAGTATATATTGCCTTTCAGTGGTTTGAGTTTAGAAAAACACCTTTATCATTTTGATATTGATGGTAATTTCTTTGCTGAATTTGACTACACAGAAATTGAGCAAGCATCAATTAACGTGGATCTTATATTAGATAGACAAGAAAGAATGCTTATTCTTGACTTTGCAATTAAAGGTAGCGTGAATGTAATGTGCGATCGCTGTTTAGATAATTTTGATTTTGCAATTGAGAAACAAGAACGATTAATAGTAAAATTTGGTGAAGTATGGAGTGAAGAAGCTGATGATATTATCATTATTCCTGAAACTGAACATCAAATAGACATATCATCTAATTTATACGAATACATCATTTTGATGCTTCCTATAAAAAAGATACATCCTGAAGATGAAAACGGAAATACAATGTGTAATCTGGAAATTATAAAAAAATTAAATGAGCTTTCCAAGCCAGAACCAGATTCTCGATGGGATAGCCTAAAAGGATTAATAACAGAGAATTAAATTAATAACATTAAATAATAATTATATATGCCGCATCCTAAACATAGATTCTCAAAACAGAGAACAGCAAAAAGAAGAACACACGATAAAGCCGAAGCACCAACAACTGCATTGTGCTCAAATTGTGGAGCACCAACTCTTTATCACAGAGTATGCCCTGAATGTGGATACTACAAAGGGAAATTAGCTATCGAAAAACAAGCTAACGCATAATTACAATAAAGCTTACTATTTCTTTAACTAAAATTAGAAGTTAATGAAAATCGGATTAGATGTTATGGGAGGAGATTATGCTCCCGATGCTACCATTAAAGGTGCTATTTTAGCTCAAAAAGAAATACCAAAATCGGATAGAATTGTTTTAATTGGTGTTGAAGACATCATTGTTGCCAAACTAAAAGAATTTAAAGCCAGTTTAGATGATTTTGATATTGTTCATGCACCTGACATTATTGGTATGGGCGAAAAACCTATTAAAGCATTTACTCAGAAGCCAAACTCAAGTATTAGTATTGGGTTTAAATTGCTAAAAAGTAAAAAAATTGATGCATTTTCAAGTGCAGGTAACACCGGTGCAGCACTTGTAGGAGCAATGTATAGTGTAAATACCATTCCTGGCGTTATTCGCCCTTGTGTTTCTGGATTTTTCCCTAAAGAAAACGGTGGTTTAAGCCTTATTCTTGATATAGGAGCAAATCCTGATAGTAAACCAGATGTTTTATATCAATTTGCAATTCTGGGAAATATATATGCCAAGTATATTATGGGCATAAAAAACCCTAGAGTTGGCTTACTTAATATTGGAGAGGAAGAAGAAAAAGGCAATCTTCAATGTCAGGCAACATTTCAACTAATGAAAGATACCAAAGATTTCAATTTTGTTGGAAATGTTGAAAGCCGAGATCTTTTTAAAGATGATGTGGATGTATTTGTCTGCGACGGATTTATTGGAAATATTATTGTTAAACAAACTGAAGCACTTTACTCACTTTTAGTCAAACATAACTTACTTGACGATTATTTTAAAAGATTTAATTACGAAAATTTTGGAGGTAGCCCCATTTTGGGAGTTAACTCTTCT
This sequence comes from Bacteroidota bacterium, assembly GCA_013377005.1. Taxonomy (GTDB): domain Bacteria; phylum Bacteroidota; class Bacteroidia; order Bacteroidales; family JACABE01; genus JACABE01. The sequence goes on along the minus strand of JACABE010000039.1, from coordinate 7,261 downwards.
GTTCTTATCGGGCATGGTATTTCAAATGACTTTGCAATTAAAAACATGTTGTTATTATCAAGAGAGGTTCATACGACCAAGCTTCCTCAAAAAATAAAAGCAGCTATGGCAAAATATGCTCAGCCTAATTAGAAAAGATAAAAAAAATAAAAAAATGACAAAAATTAGAGCAGCTATAACTGGCGTAGGTGCATTCCTTCCTGATTATATTCTTGGTAATGAAGAATTAAGCAAAATGGTTGACACTACTGATGAGTGGATAATGACCCGTATCGGTATAAAAGAAAGAAGAATTTTAAAAGGAGAAGGTAAAGGTTCCAGTGACCTTGGTGCTGGTGCTGTATTGGATTTGTTAAAAAAAACCAATACTACTCCTGATGAAATTGATTTACTGATATGTGCTACAGTGACTCCAGATATGCAATTTCCGGCAACTGCTAATATCATTTGCGATAAGGTTGGTATTAAAAAAGCTTTTGGTTACGATTTGAATGCCGGTTGTTCGGGTTTTTTATTTGCATTGGCTACAGCAAGCAGGTTTGTTGAATCAGGGCAGTATAAAAAAGTAATAGTTGTAGGTGCTGAAAAAATGTCTTCAATAGTTGATTATACTGATAGAGCCACATGTCCTATCTTTGGTGATGGTGCAGGTGCTATACTCCTTGAGCCGGTTCAGGAAGAATTAGGAATAATAGACATGATACTTCGTTCAGATGGAGCAGGCAGGGTTCATTTACATCAAAAAGCAGGTGGATCCGTAAAACCTTCATCTCATACTACTGTGGATGCTCGTGAACATTATATTTATCAAGAAGGACAACCTGTTTTTAAAGCAGCTGTTTCTAACATGGCTGATACTGCTGTTGAATTGATGGAGAAAAATAATTTAACAGCTGATGATATTTCATGGTTGGTTCCTCATCAAGCTAATATGCGTATTATTGAAGCTACAGGTAAACGCATGCAATTACCCAGTGAAAAAGTAATGATTAATATTCAAAAATATGGCAATACAACCGCCGCAACACTTCCATTACTTCTTTGGGATTACGAAAAGAAATTAAAAAAAGGAGATAATTTGATTCTTGCAACTTTTGGGGCAGGTTTTACTTGGGGTGCTATTTGGCTTAAATGGGCTTATAATAGCTAATAATCATTGATTATTAAGTTATTAGATTAATTCCCATTATTATTATAAAATTTTAAAGGCTGTTCAAAAATGAACAGTCTTTTTTTTAACTATTCCTTTATAGATTTGTTTATTATTGGAAATAAAAACAGCCAATGCAATTTTTAAAAAACTTAATAAACGATTTAAAAAGCAAAGACCATAAACCACAATTAGGTGGATTAGATATTTTGCGTTATATTGGACCGGGTTTACTTGTTACTGTCGGTTTTATTGACCCCGGTAACTGGGCTTCAAATATTGCAGCAGGTTCTGAATATGGATACACGCTTTTATGGATGGTTACACTTTCAACCATTATGCTGATTGTTTTGCAGCACAATGTTGCTCATCTTGGCATTGCAACAGGTTTATGTTTAGCAGAAGCTACAAATTTACATACTCCAAAATGGATTTCAAAACCAGTCCTTTCCACCGCAGTATTGGCATCTGTTTCTACTTCTTTAGCTGAAATATTAGGAGCTTCCATCGCACTTAATATGCTTTTTAAAATTCCAATTCAAATTGGAGCTATATTAGTTGTCATTTTTGTTTATATTATGTTGTTGAGCAATACGTATCGAAAAATAGAAAAGTGGATTATTGCTTTCGTTTCTATAATTGGGGTATCATTTATTTACGAATTAACTTTAGTGGATATTAATTGGGTTGAAGCAGGAATTGGTTGGGTAAAACCTGTAATTCCAAACGGTTCAATGGTAATTGTAATGAGTGTTTTAGGTGCTGTAGTGATGCCTCATAATTTGTTTCTACATTCCGAAATTATTCAAAGTCGCAAATGGAACTTAGAGGACGAAAAAACAATAAAAAAACAATTGGATTATGAGTTATTCGATACATTATTATCGATGATTGTTGGATGGGCAATTAATAGCGCCATGATTCTCCTAGCTGCTGCTGTTTTTTTTAAAAGTGGCATATTGGTAAATGAATTGCAGCAAGCTAAAAACATCTTAATTCCATTATTAGGTAACAATGCGTCTGATATTTTTGCTATTGCCCTTTTATTTGCTGGAATTGCATCTACAATTACTTCAGGTATGGCTGGGGGCTCAATTTTTGCAGGTATTTTTGGCGAACCTTATGATTTAAAAGACAACCATTCAAAAATAGGAGTTGGTATTTCATTGGTAGTAGCTTTAGGTATTATTTTTCTTATAAATAATCCATTTAAAGGATTGATAATCTCGCAAATGCTTTTAAGTATTCAGCTTCCATTTACAATTTTTATGCAGGTATATCTTACTTCTTCTACAAAGGTAATGGGTAAATATACCAATAAAAAAATTACAACCTTATTTTTAGTAATAATTGGAATCATAATTACTTATCTAAATATCAAATTACTAATAAACTTATTATAAGCAATTTAGATTTTCAATTCGTAATTTACCTACGTAAAAACTGTCATTTTGTCATATTTTAGTTTAAAATTCTGAAATAAATTCTTCTTTCATGTCATTTTGTCATATTTTTTCTTTCGAAAGTTATTATTTTATTTTTTGGCACACTGCTTGATTAAGGAGTTGTAAATAAAAATTAATTTATAAATTTAAACAATAGGAGGACAAAATTATGTTACCAATGTTAAGAAAACACAGTTATTTACCAAGTTTCGCAGATGAATTTTTTGGTAAAGATTTTTTATCAAACCTTGTAGAAAATCAATGTGGCTATAGTATGCCGGCAGTAAATGTTATCGAAACCAAAGATAGCTTCAGGATTGAAGTAGCTGCTCCTGGCTTAAGCAAAGAAGATTTCAAGATTGATATTCACAACAATTTACTCACTATTTCTTCAGAAAAAGAAGAAAAAAAAGAAGAAAATAGTGATAAAATTATGCGACGTGAATTTAGCTACTGCTCATTTAAGCGTGCATTTAGTTTGCCTGATTTAATTGAGCACGAAAAAATTGCTGCTTCTCATACAAACGGAGTTTTAAACATCGAAATTCCTAAAAGAGAAGAAGCAAAAGAAAAACCAGCAAGACAGATAAGTATTTCATAAATCAAACTGGCAAAGAAGCCGCTCATTTTGAGCGGCTTCTTTGTTTCTATAACTTCACATTTATTAATTAATCAGATTTTTTTATCTTTACCAATTAAAAACTAGTTTGTAATCTTTATTCAAAGAAATGAAAACCATAGTTATATTAACCGGTGCAGGAATTAGCGCCGAAAGCGGAATTAAAACATTTAGAGATAGCGATGGTCTTTGGGAGCAATATCGTATTGAAAATGTTGCTACTTATGAAGCATGGCAACGTAACCAAGCTTTGGTAATGGATTTTTATAATCAAAGGCGCAAACAACTAATGGATGTGAAACCCAATGCTGCTCATTTTGCATTAGCCCGTTTAGAAGAAAAATACAATGTTCAGATTATCACACAAAATGTAGATGATTTGCACGAACGTGCCGGTTCTAAAAACATTCTTCATTTACATGGTGAACTAAAAAAAGTAAGAAGTAGTATCGACAGCAGTTTAATATACGAATTGAAAGGCTGGGAATTAAAAAAGGGCGATCTTTGTGAAAAAGGTTCGCAATTACGTCCGCACATTGTATGGTTTGGCGAAGAAGTTCCTCAAATAGTTCCTGCCGCCGAATTATCTGCAAAAGCAGATATATTTATAGTTATTGGCACTTCTCTTAATGTTTATCCGGCAGCAGGATTGCTCAACTATGTTTCGGCTCAACATCCTAAATATATAATTGACCCGAATGCTTTAAATAATTATTACATCAGTAATCTTACTATAATTAAAGAAAAAGCCGGAATTGCTGTATCTGAATTAGTAGAAGAATTGCTCAAAGATTAGAAATAAATAGAAAAATTACTTATTTTTGCAAACTATGGAAATAGTAGTAAGCGGAATCAGACCAACAGGCGATTTACATTTAGGAAATTATTTCGGAGCACTCCGGAATTTCTTAAAAATGCAACATCAAAATAATTGCTATTTTTTTATCGCCGATTATCATTCATTAACCACCCACCCTACTCCCGAAGATTTACACGGGAACGTAAAACGTGTGTTGGTTAATTATTTGGCAGCAGGACTTAACCCTGATGCCGCAACAGTTTATATTCAAAGCGATGTTCCTGAAGTTGCCGAATTGTATTTGTTATTAAACATGAATGCTTATGTAGGCGAATTGGAAAGAGTAGTTTCGTTTAAAGAAAAAATACGGAAACAACCCAATAATGTAAATGCAGGATTGCTTACCTATCCTACATTAATGGCTGCTGATATTATTATTCATCGGGCTCATAAAGTACCTGTGGGAAAAGATCAGGAACAACATTTGGAAATGACCCGTAATTTTGTGAATCGCTTTAACCGAATGTACAATGTAGATTATTTCCCTGAACCTACAGCTTATAATTTTGGAGAAGAATTAATTAAAATCCCTGGTTTAGACGGAAGCACTAAAATGTCGAAATCCGATAACGAAAACTCTTGTATTTTTTTGGGAGATGCTCCTGAACTTATCCGCAAAAAAGTGATGAAAGCAGTTTCCGACCAAGGTCCTACAGAGCCAAATCAACCCAAGGCTCAGGCTGTTGAAAACCTTTTCAATATTATGAAAGTTGTTTCCACTGAAGATACTTACGCTCATTTCAGTGATTTATACAATACTTGCCAAATTCGTTATGGCGATATGAAAAAACAATTAGCCGAAGACATTGTTATATTCACAACTCCTTTCCGTGAAAAAATATTAGAATTAAGTGCTGACAATGAATACCTGCATAAAGTAGCTTATCAGGGAGCCGAAAAAGCCCGCGAAAGTGCTTCAAAAACGATAAAAGAAGTTCGTGAAATCATTGGTTTTAAACCATTTTAACAAATTAACACACTATGAGTCCGCATACAAAATCTAGCCAACATTCTAATAAAACTTCATCTTTATTCAACGAAATTTTGCTAAAAGTGGGCATCGTTTTTTTTATTTTTGGAATTACATATAATATGTTTTCTTCATCTAATGAAATCAATGATTTTGAAACATTTATTAAAATACTTTCCATACTTTTATTTTTCGTGTTAAGTTTATTTACAATAGCAATGCCCAAAAAGTTTTTTAAAAGCTTTGTTTTTTTCCTTGTTTTTATTGCTAGCTTTTTTAAAATTATCGTTCATCTTTCGGAAAAAAATATTAACATTGAAATGATTTCAGTATATTTTTTAATAATTACAATGTCGTTATATTTGCTTCCAAAAGCCTCATCACATTCTCACAGACCCTAAAACCATCCTTAAAAATTGAATGAAACTGCAAAGAAACAAGAAACTGCTGTATTAGTAGGCTTGATTTACCAACATCAGGATATTGAACAGGTAAATGAATATTTAGACGAACTCGCTTTTTTAGTGGATACTGCCGGAGGTAAGGCTGTAAAACGTTTTATACAGCGTTTGGAAAGACCCGATTCCAGAACTTTTGTAGGTTCGGGGAAGTTGGCCGAAATTAAAGAATATATCGAAGCGGAAGAAATCAACATTGCAGTTTTCGACGATGAGTTAACGCCTTCGCAAATCAGAAATATTGAGAAAGAATTAGCATGTAAAATCCTGGACCGTACCAATCTTATTTTAGATATTTTTGCACATCGTGCCCGTACTTCGCATGCCAAAACCCAGGTTGAACTGGCACAATACCAATACTTATTACCCCGCTTAACCCGTATGTGGACCCACTTAACCAAACAGCGCGGTGGGATGGGAATGCGTGGACCCGGCGAAAAAGAAATAGAAACCGACCGCCGTATTATTCGCGATAAAATTACTTTGCTCAAAGAAAAACTCAAAGACATCGACAAACAAATGTCGACCCAGCGCAAAAACCGCGAAGACATGGTAAGAGTGGCTCTGGTGGGTTATACCAATGTGGGCAAATCTACCATTATGAATTTATTGTGCAAATCGGAAGTATTTGCCGAAAACAAACTTTTTGCCACCCTCGATACTACTGTGAGGAAAATGGTGATTGCCAATCTGCCTTTTTTGTTGACCGATACCGTTGGTTTTATCCGCAAATTGCCCCATGATTTGGTTGAGTCTTTTAAATCGACCCTGGACGAAGTGCGCGAAGCCGATATTTTAATACATGTAGTGGATATTTCGCATTCGGGTTTTGAAGAGCAGATAGATGTGGTAAAGCAAACCCTGAGCGACATACAAGCAAGCGATAAGCCTTATATTACCTTGTTCAACAAGATAGATGCCTACCGTTTTGTGAAACAGGATGAGGACGATTTATTGCCGGCTACCAAAGAAAACCTCAGCCTCGAAGAATTAAAAAACTCCTGGATGGCTAAATCAAACACCCCTGCCCTCTTTATTTCGGCCCGTGAAAAGGAAAACATCGAGCAATTAAAAGATTTCCTGTACGAAGAAGTAAAACGCATACACATCAAACGATACCCTTACAATAATTTCTTGTTTTAAGCTTTTAACGAAAAAATATTTTATATTTGCAGTAAATAAAATAATATCCGTACATATACATCTAATTTGAAATATATTGTACGGATTTTCCTTACATATAAATAAGCTAACCCCAATGCAAAAAACATAAAGAAACTTAAACGAAGGGAAAAAACTACTTAAATATAAGCACTAATAATATGAAGATTGTAAAGCAGATAATATTTTGGACAATAATATATTTTATTTTGCTGACATTATTGACTATTGAAGAAAAAGCATATGTTGACGGACTAAATCAATATGGTTTCCCTCTTCGATTTTATATTTATGGTTATTGCCAATCACCTGAATGCATGCAGCTTTTTGGATTTAAATATTTACCTCTATTTGCTGACATTTTTATTATTTCATCTGTAGTTTTTCTTACATTAAAACTTAATAATAAACTTTTTAAGAGCAACAATAATACTACCAAATCAAATTGACACAATAGTTAAACAAAAAGACAATCTCTTTGGACAGATAAACATTTACCCATACAATAATTTCTTGTTTTAAGCTTTTTTACCGAAAATATATTTTATATTTCCTCTATAAATAGAATTAACAAAAGTCTTCAATTGAGTTTTTTTTGA
>JACABE010000038.1 GCA_013377005.1 Bacteroidota bacterium | reverse complement strand
CAACAATAATATAGTCGAATTTAAGAATTGTTGCTGCTTTTTGTCATGTACTTAGGTTTATTGATTATATTATTATCTGTTATATATTTATGTTTATTATATTTACTATACTTGCCATATTCTCTATGAATATTTATTAGCTCAGAATAATAATAATTTTTATTCGAATCTAAATCAAACCAGTAATACTTTTCTACCCATGTTTTATCTAAAAAATTTACTATATAGTTATAATAAATAAAAATTAAAACCCCAATAATTATTGCTGGAAATAATGAATATAAAAAGATTTCATTGTCTGATAATATTGCATATTTATGTAACGGGGATATAAATATCATAAAATTAGACCATGTAGAAAAAAAGATTATTCCATATTAATAATTTATAATTCACAATTCATTTCTAAACTAATCCTTACAAAAATATATAAACCAATACTATTTAGTATTTTCCTTAATCCATTCCTTTACAATCAATAATGCATCAGGCGAAAATGTTTCTTCAATTTTTGCATATTCATCTGGCGAACCCGTTTTGCAAGTTTGAAACAAATGATTAAGATTCGGCAATTTCTTAATCATATAATGCTTATTGCCCGCTTTCTTCAAATACTTTTCTATGGCAGCCAAATCCTCATCGGGAGGAACCTGCAAATCATTGCCACCATTTAAAGCCAATACAGCACAATGTGTATTCGTTAAATATTTCTTGGGGTCGAAGCTAAGAAAAGTCCTGAACCAGGGCGTTAATATTTGTTGTATCATTGCATCCCTTTGCATTTCAGCTTTTAATTTTTCTTCAGTAGATGATGCTTTTGAATGCTTATCATAAACTTTTCGTATTTTTTTTGTAGCAATGCTATTATCCTTTTCTTTATTGATAATTTTATAAATCATTTTATTCAATTTCATTGCATCAGCTATATCTTCTTCCGATTCTTTCGAAGCCCTGGCAATAAGAGCAGATTGTTTGATAAGAATTTCTTCACCACTAAGGCCAGGTCCTGCAAGCAAAACAATAAATCCAACTGATTTATTTCGCGATGCAATCAAGGGAGCAATCATACCACCTTCACTATGTCCGATCAATCCGATTTTATTCGTATAAATGTTGTTAAGTGTTTTAAGGTAATTAACAGCAGCTTCAGCATCATTGGCAAAATCGTAGGAAGTAGCTGAAGCAAAATCTCCTTTTGATTTTGCAATACCTCTGTCATCATAACGCAATACTGCAATTCCATTCCTTGTCAAATAATCAGCAATCACTAAAAAGGGTTTGTGCCCCATCAGTTCTTCATCTCTATTTTGAGGACCCGAACCAGTGATAAGAACAACTGCAGGAAATTTTCCGGAAGTTTTAGGCGTTGTGAGAGTTCCTGCTAATGCTATTTTATCTATGCTGTTTTCAAAACGAATAGTATCAATAGTATAAGCGAAGGGAGGTTTGGGTTCTTGCGGACGATTAATTTCAGGAATCTTATCAATCTTTTTCAGCGTAATCGGACAATTTAAAATACTTTGACGAAAAATACCGCTAATTGTCGAATCTGTTGAGTTTAATATGCCCGAAATAGATACACCTAATGATTTAACCCGAATAAAAACAGAATCATTTTTAACTTTTATTTTACTAACTTTTATATCTTTAGCACCTTGATCAGGACTATCCATAAAAGCAATAACGCTATCATTTTCCAAAAACTTCACCCTGAAAACCAATGCTAATTTTTTTCCTTGAAATTCAATATTTCCCATCCAGTTTCCAATCAGAAATTGTTCTGAAGTTTGGGCTTTTATTTCGTTTGCAAAACAAAATACAATTGTAATCAGAATGAAGTATAATTTAAAAGAAAAATTTCGTTTCATATATTTATATTTTAATAATTTACAGAAATTGTGTTAGGATATTAAATTCCAACCATCTTAATAAGCCAGCAAAGGTAAACATTCTATAAGAATTCGCTAAATTCAGGTCAAAATTTTATAACTTTATGTTTTGAATCTTGAGCAAAACTGATAATATTTACTGTAAACAGCTAAAACTTTTCATTTCTATTTTCAAAACTTTTCTTACTTTTGAAAAACAATAAACTACCTTCAAAATAACAACATTCTCTTATTTTTTGCATGGATCGAAAAACCTTTTTTGCAGATGTATTACTTCCGCTTCCTTTGCCGGGTTATTTTACCTATCGCATTCCTTTTGATATGAATGATATAGTAAAGCCAGGTCAGCGTGTAGTAATACAATTTGGGAAAAAGAAAATTTACACAGCACTTGTCCGACGAATTCACGAAAAACCACCTGCAAATTACGCTGTAAAATACATCCTTTCAGTACTTGATAGCGAAGCAATAGTAAACGAAAAACAGTTTTTGTTTTGGGAATGGATGGCAGATTATTATCTATGCAACATAGGCGATGTGATGAATGCAGCATTGCCTCCGGCCTTTAAATTAGCCAGTGAATCCAGAATTGTCATCAATCCTGATTTTGACGGAGACTATTCGCTGTTCAACGAATATGAAATGCTCATAGCAGAGGCATTAGTTTCAAAAGAATCTCTCACTGTAAGCGAAGTAAGTGAAATAACAGGTTTGCAAAAGATAATTCCACTCATAAAAACACTGATTGAAAAAAATGTAATTCTTACCGAAGAAGAAATTACCGAACGCTACAAACCTAAAATCGAAACTTATATACGTCTTTCCGAAGCATTTTCCAACGAAAAAGCCTTAATGGAAATCTTTGATAAGTTGGAGAAAAAAGCATTCCGACAATTACAGCTTTTACAATCTTTTTTACATCTTACAACCTATTTTCAAACTTTTGATAATGAATTGAAGAAATCAGAACTCTTAAAAAATCCTGATTTTTCGGATGCTCAAATAAAAACATTGGTTAAAAAAGGTGTTTTCGAGCTTTTTGAGAAAGAAGAAAGTCGTCTTGAAGGAAAAGATGCTTTTAGTTCTGTTGATGATATAGAATTAAGCCAGGAACAAATCTCTGCATACAATGCAATCAAACAAGGTTTTGAAAAAAAACCTGTTGTTTTATTACATGGCGTAACTTCGAGCGGTAAAACCGAAATTTATATCAAACTAATTGATGATGTCATCAAACAAGGCAAACAAGTATTATTTTTATTGCCTGAAATAGCACTTACTGCTCAAATCATTAACCGCTTACAGAAATTTTTCGGAAACAAGGCGGGTGTTTATCATTCTAAGTACAGCGAAAACCAAAGAGTTGAAGTTTGGAATAAAGTAATTGTTGCTGCACAAGTTCCCGGCAACGAAAATCATAGCATAATTTTAGGTGCACGTTCAGCATTGTTTTTACCTTTCGATAATTTAGGATTAATCATTGTGGATGAAGAACACGATACTTCCTATAAACAATACGATCCTGCACCGCGTTACAACGCTCGTGATGCAGCCATCTATTTAGCTTCAATGCATGGAGCAAATACAATATTAGGTTCTGCAACTCCGGCAATTGAAAGCTATTTTAATGCAATTACTAATAAATATGAATTGGTCGAACTTAATATAAGATATGGAAATATAGAACTGCCTGAAATTCTTATTGCAGATTTAAAAATGGAAACCCGACAAAAAACGATGCGTTCCCATTTTTCATCTTTATTAATAAAACATATTGATGATGCTTTAGCAAAAAAGCTTCAAGTTATTCTATTTCAAAATAGGAGAGGATTCTCATTGCGTATTGAATGTGAAAGTTGCCATTACATGCCTGAATGCAAAAATTGTGATGTAACGCTTATTTATCATAAACATCAAAACCAAATGCGTTGTCATTATTGTGGTTATGCTACACGTATTCCCGAAAAATGCCCTGATTGTGGAAGTACAGGAATGATTATGAAAGGATTTGGTACTGAAAAGATAGAAGAAGATTTATCAATTATTTTTTCTGAAGCCAACATTGAGCGCATGGACTTAGATACAACTCGTTCTAAAAATGCTTATCGCAGAATAATTTCCGATTTTGAAGATGGGAAAATAGATATATTAGTAGGTACACAAATGGTTACCAAAGGCTTAGATTTTGATAATGTAAGTGTAGTTGGAATACTAAATGCTGATAATATGATTAGTTATCCTGATTTTCGTTCTTTCGAACGTAGTTTTCAAATGATGGCACAAGTTAGCGGACGTGCAGGCAGAAAAGGAGAGAGGGGAAAGGTAATTATTCAAACATATAATCCTCATCATGAGGTAATCAATAATGTAATTAAAACTGATTATTTAGCAATGTTTAATAGTCAGATTCACGAAAGAAAAACATTCAAATATCCTCCATATTACCGTTTGATAAAAATTACACTTAAACATAAAGAAGCAGAACTCTTAAATAAAGCTTCAGCAGAATTTGCATTTATGCTTCGTAAATCTTTTGATAAAAGTGTACTAGGTCCTGAATTTCCGATGGTTTCAAGGATAAAAAACATGTATTTAAAAGATATATTGTTGAAAATATATCGAGGAAACAATTTTAGAATTGCAAAAGCTGAGTTAAAAATAATTATAGAAGAATTTAAAAAAATCAATAAATATTCTCAAATAAAAATAATTATTGATGTTGATCCAATTTAAGTAAAATTGACTACAAATTATTTTATTCTTTGATAATCAGAAAAATATCTTCATTATCTTTTTTTAATAAATATTTCTCACGAGCAAATTTTTCAAGAGTCTTAATGTTTGTATTGAGTTCATAAGTGGCTTTGCGGTCTTTTTCAATTTCATTAAGATAATATGCTTTTTTATTTCGTAGATCTTTTAATTCACTTCTTAATTTATATTGAGCAATCATATTATTTTTGTCAATTGCTATCATCCAAATTGCAAAAATTAAAGATGTTACAATATATTTGTTTTTAAAAAACCGTAATATTTTTCTAAACATACTTCAAATATTTATTTTACAAATATACAATTAGAAAACCATCTAATTAAATATTTTTCATGTTTTTTTAAACGAATTAATGTTAATAGTATTTGAAATATATTATTATAAATAGTCAATTTTATAGTTTAATTTTTAATTCTTTTTTGTATTAAAAATCAGTTATTTACTTGTTTTAATCTAAATTTACAATTGTCTTATAATATATATTATGTTAAATAAAAAATATAAAATAAAGAAGAATAAATTTATTCCTCTTTATTTTATATTAGACCTCTACTTCTTTAAATTTGCAATTTTTTGATTTATTATTTTAATTTTATCAACATTGCTTAAACGAGTATAAATATCTTTTAATGTAGTAAGAACTACAGCATCATTTGGTTGCATATCAGAAGCTTTTTCAAGTTGCGGAATAGCTTTATTCAATTGTTCATCTGCTTGTTTCTTTAATACATCATAATTCTTATCGCCTAATGGTAAGGCATTTGCTTTTGTCATAATTGCAACAGCATCGTTTACATATAAAGCACCTAAATTATAGATAGCATCAAAATAATCAGGTTTTAATTCAATCGCTTTTTTATATGATTTCTCAGCATTTAAAGCATCACCTGTTTTATCATAATTTGTACCAACAGCAAAATGAACTGTAGCATTTGTTGGATCTTTAGCAATGGCCACATTTAAAGCATTCTGCGCTTTTTGTGCATCACCAGTAAAAAGATAAATGTTAGCCTCTGCAATAATTAACTCATAACTTTCTGGAAATTTTTTTCTACCATTTTCTATAGTTTTTATTGCCTTAAGCGTATCTTTATCTTCCTTATAAAGATTTGAAAGAGAAGAATAAATTGAAGGTTGATAAAAATTACTTCTAACTAAAGAAATATAATGTTCTTTTGCTTTTGCCTTGTTTCCGGATAAGTCAGCACATAAAGCTGCATTATAAGTAGCTAAAGTATCTTTTTTTCCAAAAACATTATTAATTTTAATAGTTTTTTCAAATGAGTTTAAACCATTAACGTAGTCTTTTAAATTGAAAAATTCTACCCCTTTGTTATAAAATTGTTCAGCACAAGCATATAAACCTGTCATATTTTTTTGCTCATATTCTTTTTCAACATCTAATTCAATAGACTTTTGATAAGAATCATAGGCAATTTGAACTGAATTTGAAGAAAGTTTTTGATAATTAGGATCTGTAGAAGCACCTATCTGAATATAAATATTTCCTCTATAATTCCATGTTTTAGGATCATTCATGGTTTTTTCATGTGTAATTGCAGGTTCGATATTTTCCAGAGCTTTATCTAATCTTCCACTCCTTAAATAGCTAAATGCACTTTGTACTTTAGTATTTTGCGCCGATAACATAGTAAAAGATGTTATCATAAATAATAATAAAACGACTTTTTTCATTTCTTTAAAATTTATTGTTTTTAAATTATTCTATTTTATTTAATTACAAAAGTAATATGTTTTTAACAAATTTAGCAAATTCAGTGCCAAATATTATTCAGTATCTTCTTCTTTTGGTTTTATTTCATTAATATCATCACTAATTTCTATATTATCACCAACAATATCTAAATCAGAATGAGTTTTAACTTTTCTTCCTCCAGTTTCATTAACTTCCATTTCATCATTTTCAATTATTTCACTTTCGTCAATAATTTCTTCATCTTCATCTTCGTTAACTACCTTTGCTACAGCAGCAATAGCATCATTATCGCGTAATTTTATTAATCGGACACCTTGTGTGGCACGTCCCATTACCCTTAACTCAGAAATTGCTAAACGAATAATTAATCCAGATTTATTAATAATCATTAAATCATCATTATCTAAAACGCTCTTAATAGCAATTAAACTACCGGTTTTATCGGTAATATTGATTGTTTTAACGCCTTTACCCCCACGATTTGTTTCGCGATAATCTTCTAATTTAGAACGTTTTCCATAACCATTTTCTGAAACTACCAAAATATCATCTTCAGGACTTGTAACGCATATCATGCCAATTACTTCATCTTTTGTTTTACCAAGAGTTATACCCTTAACACCAGCAGCATTTCTTCCCATTGGTCGAACTTTTGCTTCATTAAATCTAATAGCTTTCCCTGATTTTAACGCAAGCATTACTTCATTGATTCCATTGGTCAATTTAGCTTCCAGTAATTGATCACCTTCTCTTATAGTAATGGCATTAATACCATTTTGGCGTGGTCTTGAATAAGCAGCAACGGATGTCTTTTTTATAATACCATTTTGGGTACAAAGAATGATAAAATTATTATTAATATATTCTTCATCTTTAAGGTTTTTAATATTGATATAAGCACGAACTTTATCGTCTCTTTCAATATTAATAAGATTTTGAATAGCACGTCCTTTGGAAACTTTTGTTCCTTCAGGAATTTCAAAAACTCTCATCCAGAAACATTTTCCTTTTTCGGTAAAGAACAGCATATAATTATGCATTGAAGCAATAAATAGATGTTCTAAAAAGTCTTCATCTCTTGAATCAGAACCCTTTGAACCACGTCCTCCCCTATTCTGACGACGATATTCAGTTAGATTAGTTCTTTTTATATATCCTAAATGAGAAATTGTTATTACAACATCATCATCAGCAATTGTATCTTCTATTTTAAAATCCGAAGCAGCATATTCAATTTCAGTTTTTGCTTTATCACCATATTTATCTTTAATTTCAATTAACTCGTTCTTAATAATTTCCATTCTTAAGCCTTCATCAGATAAAACTAATTGGTAATATTCAATCATTTTTTGTAATTCAGCATATTCTTCTTTTAATTTATCTCTTTCAAGACCAACCAAACTGCGTAAACGCATATCTACAATGGCTCTTGATTGTAAATCAGATAAACCAAATTTTTCCATTAAGCCTATTCGGGCATCTTCTACTGTTTTTGAAGCACGAATTAAAGCAATAACTTCATCAATATGATCTAAAGCAATAAGTAAGCCTTCTAGAATATGCGCTCTTTTAAGGGCTTCGCTTAATTCATATTTTGTTCTTCTGATAACAACCTCATGACGATGATCCACAAAATGACGAATCATATCTTTAAGGTTTAACATCATTGGTCTGCCTTTTACAAGTGCAATATTATTAACACTAAAAGAAGATTGCAATGCTGTATATTGATATAATTTATTAAGAACTACGTTTGTAACGGCATCTTTCTTAATTTCATATACAATACGCATTCCTGTTCTGTCAGATTCGTCGCGTATATCACTAATGCCTTCAATTTTCTTTTCATTTACCAAATCAGCCGTTTTTTTGATCATTTCAGCTTTATTGACTTGATAAGGAATTGAACTCACAATAATTCTTTCTTTACCATTGTCTTCATTTTCAATGGTTGCTTCGCCTCTTATAACAATTCTGCCTCTCCCTGTTTCAAAAGCATCCCTAACTCCTTCGTAGCCATAAATAATACCACCTGTTGGGAAATCAGGTGCTTTAATATATTTCATTAGTTCAGGAATTGTAATTTCTGCATTTTCAATATATGCAATAATTCCTTCTATTACTTCAGTTAAGTTATGTGGAGGCATATTGGTAGCCATACCAACAGCTATTCCAGAAGTTCCGTTAATTAATAGTTGAGGGATTCGAGATGGCAATACGCAAGGTTCTTTTAAAGAATCGTCGAAATTTAATTGAAAATCAACGGTATCTTTATCAATATCACTAAGGGTTTCTTCAGCAATCTTTTGTAATCTTGCTTCGGTATAACGCATAGCAGCAGGTGGATCCTGGTCAATAGAACCAAAGTTACCTTGTCCGTCAATCATAGGATAACGTAATGACCAATCCTGAGCCATACGAACCATGGCATCATATACAGATGTATCACCATGTGGATGATACTTACCTAATACTTCCCCTACAATTCTTGCTGATTTCTTATATGGACGATTGGATAGTATTCCTAAATCGTACATTGCAAATAATATTCTTCTATGAACAGGTTTTAATCCATCTCTTACATCAGGTAAAGCTCTCGAAACAATTACCGACATTGAATAATCAATGTAGGATGATTTCATTTGGGTTTCGATATTTACTTTAATAATTTTTTCGCCTTCTTGTATTTCCATATCTGTATTATATTCTAAAATAACTATTTATGCGTATAGCTAAAACTTTACGAAATTACTTATTTTACTCGAATTAAACAAATATTTTTTGTTTCTTATTACTAACATATTTCTGTTAGTAAATAAAGCTATTTTTATTATTCAGATTAAGTAATAGGCACTAATTTTGAATAACTTATGATTGAAATCTCCATCATATCTTAAAATGCATTATCTTAAACTTTTAGCAAACTTATTTGTTAATTCAGAAATAAACTATTATAAAAATGGAAGCGAATTTTTCACA
Source organism: Bacteroidota bacterium (assembly GCA_013377005.1). Taxonomy (GTDB): domain Bacteria; phylum Bacteroidota; class Bacteroidia; order Bacteroidales; family JACABE01; genus JACABE01. The sequence goes on along the minus strand of JACABE010000038.1, from coordinate 17,909 downwards.
AAGAGTAAAGGATGTACTAACTTTTAGCAGGGAAGAAGCCATGCGGCTTGGTAATGATTATATTGGAATAGAGCATCTTATGTTGGGTATAATACGAGATGGTGAAGGAATTGCTATACAAATTTTAGCTTTTCTAGATGTAAATATCCCTGCATTAAAACGAAATATTGAATTAGCTATATCTAAATCAGTAAAAACAACTACTAAAGAAACTGAAAACTTACCTTTAGTAAAGCAAGCCGAGAAAACGTTGAAAATAACTTATTTAGAAGCAAAACTTAATAAAAGTGAGCTTATTGGAACTGAACATTTATTACTTGCTATTTTAAAAGATGAGAATAATATTGTAACTAAATTATTGAATGAAGCAGGTGTTAGTTATGCCACTTTGAAAGAACAAATGCAAAATAATCAAACAAATAAGAATGATGATTCGAATTCAAATCCGAAAAATGAATTACCTGAAGAATCTTCAGACTATTCGGATGAAGATGACAGCAAAAGTTATGGAAATATTCAAAAGAAAGTTAATGATATTAAGTCAAAAACTCCTGTCTTGGATAATTTTGGAAGGGATTTAACAAAAGCTGCTGAAGAAAACAGATTAGACCCAATTGTTGGTAGAAATAAAGAATTAGAACGAATTGCTCAAATACTAAGTCGTAGAAAGAAAAATAATCCAATATTAATCGGAGAACCAGGAGTGGGTAAATCGGCCATTGCTGAAGGTTTAGCATTGCGAATTGTTCAAAGAAAAGTTTCCCGTGCTTTGTTTAACAAGCGTTTGGTAACACTTGATCTGGCTTCATTGGTGGCAGGAACCAAATATCGTGGGCAATTTGAGGAAAGAATGAAAGCTGTTTTAAATGAACTGGAAAAGAATCCTGATATTATTCTTTTTATTGATGAAATTCATACCATTGTGGGTGCAGGAAATGCTTCTGGTTCATTAGATGCATCTAATATGTTCAAGCCAGCATTGGCAAGAGGTGAAATACAATGTATCGGTGCAACTACGTTGGACGAATACCGTCAATACATCGAAAAAGATGGTGCTTTGGAAAGAAGATTTCAAAAAGTTTTGGTGGATGCTACTTCATCAGAGGAAACGATAGAAATATTGAATAATATTAAGATAAAATATGAAGATCATCATTTGGTGACTTACTCGGATGAAGCAATCAAAGCATGCGTTTATCTTACCAATCGCTATATGAGCGATCGTTTTTTACCTGATAAAGCAATAGATGCTTTAGATGAAGCTGGTTCGAGGGTTCATATTACAAATATGAATGTTCCTTCTGATATAATAGATATTGAAAATCAGATAGAGGAAACAAAACTTCAGAAAAACAAAGCTATTAAAAGCCAAAAATATGAAGAGGCTGCTAAGTTCAGAGACATCGAAAGACAATTGAGCGAAAAACTTGAAATTGCAAAACAACACTGGGATGAAGAATCTCAGCTTCACAGAGAAATTGTAACCGAAGATAACGTAGCTGAAGTTGTTGCGATGATGACCGGTGTTCCTGTGCAACGTATTGCTCAAAATGAAGGCGAACGTTTAATTAAAATGGAAACTGAGTTAGAAGGAACGGTTATTGGACAGGATGATGCAATTAAAAAAGTAGTTAGAGCTATCAGACGTAATCGTGCTGGATTGAAAGACCCGAATAAACCTATTGGAACATTTATATTTCTTGGTCCTACGGGTGTTGGTAAAACATATTTAGCCAAAGTATTATCGAAATATTTATTTGATTCGGAAAATGCATTGATTAGAATTGATATGAGCGAATATATGGAAAAATTTGCTGTATCCAGACTTATTGGCGCACCTCCGGGTTATGTTGGTTACGAAGAAGGCGGACAACTTACCGAAAAAGTTCGTCGTCGCCCCTATTCAATAATCCTATTAGATGAGATTGAAAAAGCTCATCCGGATGTTTTCCATTTGCTCTTGCAAGTACTTGACGATGGTGTGCTAACTGATAGTTTAGGTAGAAAAGTTGATTTTAAAAACTCTATTGTGATAATGACTTCCAACATCGGTTCGCGACAATTGAAAGATTTTGGACAAGGTGTTGGGTTTAATACTTCTGCCAAAATATCAGGAAAAGCAAGTTATGCACAAGGTGTTATTGAAAATGCTTTGAAAAAATCTTTTGCACCTGAATTTTTAAACAGAATTGATGATATCGTTATATTTGAGCCTTTAGAAAGAGAATCAATCCACAAAATAATTGATATTGAATTGTCGTATCTTTTCGAAAGGATTGAAAAATTAGGATTTAGTATAGCTATTACTACCAAAGCAAAAGATTTTATTGCTGAAAAAGGTTGGGATTCACAATTTGGTGCTCGTCCATTAAAAAGGGCGCTTCAGAGATATATTGAAGATGCAGTTGCCGAAGAAATTATTAAAACCAAACTTGTTAAAGACGATATTATTACTGTTGATTTTGATGAAGAAAAACAAGATGTATTTGTAGTGGTTTCTAAACCTGAAAAACATAGAAAAACCAAATAATCTAAGAAATATTCATTCATTTTGATTAATTACTTTAATAATGAGTCGGAATGAATGAATATTTTTTGAAAAGATTGAAATTCTATAAAAGACTTTTTTATACGTTAAAGCGAATATTTAAAATATCTCCATCACATACTATATAACTTTTGCCTTCAATTGCAAGTTTACCGGCTTCTTTTACTTTTGCTTCTGTACCATATTTTATCATATCTTCATATTTAATAACTTCTGCACGAATAAATCCTCTTTCGAGATCACTATGAATAGCACCGGCAGCCTGAGGAGCTGTCATTCCTTTACGAATAGTCCATGCACGGTTTTCTTTTCCTCCAACTGTAAAAAAAGAGATTAGATTTAAAAGTCGGTATGCTGATCGGATTAGTTTATTAACACCAGGCTCTGTTAAACCATAGTCTTGTAAGAAAGCTAGACGGTCTTCTTCTGTGTCCAAAGCTGCTATATCAGCTTCCAATGCTCCTGCAATTACCAATACTTCGGCATTTTCATCTTTAACAGCTTCTTTAAAAGTTTCTACATATATATTCCCTGTTGTAGCAGATACTTCATCAACATTACAAACATACATCATTGGTTTATCAGTTAAAAGAAACATATCATTTACCCATTTTTTATCATCATCTGATATGTCTAAAGTTCTTACATTTTGGAAATTTTCAAGATGATTTTTATAACGAGTAAGTACATCAATACCATGTTTAGCTTCTTTATCACCTGCTTTAACAGCTTTTTCTGTACGTTGAATTTTACGTTCAATAAGCTCTAAATCTTTTACCTGTAATTCGAGATCAATGATTTCTTTATCACGAACAGGATTTATTGAACCTTCCACATGTGGTAAATTTAAATCATCAAAACAACGTAATACGTGAATAATAGCATCTGTTTGACGGATATCTGCTAGAAATGCATTTCCAACACCTTCACCCTGATTAGAACCTTTAGCTAAACCCGGAATATCAACAATATCAATTGTAACAGAAATTACCTTTTCTGCTTTGATAATTTTATCCAGCTCCAATAAACGCATATCAGGAACATTAGCAATACCCATGTTCGATTTATTGGTACTATATGCAAAAGAAGTAGTTTCTGCTTTTGTATTGGAAATACAATTGAATAAAGTTGTTTTGCCAATATTTGTTAATCCGATAATACCACATTTTAATGCCATAAATTCTATTTTTAGACTGCAAAGGTAAGAAAAGTTTGGAAAGTTCAAAAGCAAAGCTTAATGTTGAAAAGATGGGAATATGAGTCCGTTTTCTTCAAAGCTTCGTTTCAACAAATAGTAAACTTCGTTAGGCTTTTTATTTTCAATAGAATAAATAAATCTGGCTTGCTGATAATAATTCTCTCTATTGCTTAATTGAGAGTTCACATAACCGCTTAATTCTTCGGAATTGAGGTTTTTAAGTAATGGGCGTTGTTTTTTGGTATGCAATAAACGGTTGATGATAGAATTTGGATGAAGTTTAAGATAAATTGATATTCCATTACTATTAATAAGCTCAATATTATTGAAAAAACAAGGGGTTCCTCCTCCTGTAGATATTATTACATGATTTTGTTCTAAACTTTCTAATAAAACAATACGCTCTAATTCTCTGAATTTTTTTTCTCCAAAAAGATCAAAAAAGTTAGAAATTGTCATTTTGTATTTACTTTCAAAAGCATCATCAATATCAATAAATTCCATATTCATTTTACGGGCAAGTTGCTTCCCAATTGTGGATTTTCCACTCGACATAAAACCAATCAGAATTATTCGCATTATTAATAATAAGTTATATTATATTCTGTTAATCAGTTATTTATTATTTCTTCCATTTATTATAGAGCTTTCTTTTCTTTTTATTCTTTAACCCAGAATTATAAGAACGATCATTATTACCTCTGGATTTTTCCCATAAACTATTGACAGTATTTGTTTTTGAACTAAAATTAAAATCCCAATTAAATTTATATATAACACCCAACGACATAAACCCATAACCTTCTAGCTTTGAAGATGTAGATTTGTATGCATCCAGATAATCGGTATTTAGATAATGTAAGGACGTTTCAAAGTTGAATATCCATTTTTTATCTAGTTGGTAAGCAATACCTAGTCCCAATTTTAGTTTACTTTCTGTATTTAGATTTGTTGTGTTTCCGTTTCTATCATAACCTCTGGCATAAAGAAAAGTATTGCTTGTAACATCTCTGGCGATTGCATTAAAACTACACAAACCTAAACCTGCAAAAGCATAATATTTAAATTTACTCGATTCAGGACGTTTGAGGAAATAATCAAGGTATTGAAAACTAACATCCAAATCCATTGAATAAACATTACCTTTAAAATACATTAAAGTTTTTTCGTCGCTTCCCGATAGTTTTCCATAAGAAATATGCCCTCTGATTCCCCAAAACCTATTGATTGATTTTGATAAAGAAAAACTTGCCATTAAGTTTTTATCTGTGTAATAAAAACTACTTAATGGTGTATTGTTCCAAATTCGACCTTTATCGTCGCTGATATCACCAAAAAAATAGTTTAAACCAATATTGGCACCTATACCCCATCCTTCAGAAAATCGCAAGTTATTTTGAGCGTAAATAAACGATTTACTAATAAAAAGCAGCAATAGTAAGAATAGTATTTTGGTATATTTAGCAAGCATTATTACTTAATTGAAATCCGTGCCAAAATTAGTACAATTCTTTCTTATAAAGAGAATGAAAAATAAAAAAATGATTAATGTCAATCTATTTTAAATCGGCTGGCTTTGAGTATCGGACATCTGTCACGAAATACATATCAGTTAAAGTGTTAAGAAATGCTTTTAACTGAAGCTTTTCTGTTGGCGTAAGTTGGACTCCTCCATTTATTGCCTGATGCATCAATGGATTTGTATAGGGCGACATTATAACACCTTCACTATAAAAATCAATCACCTGATCAATGGTTTTAAATCTGCCATCGTGCATATAAGGTGCTGTTAACATCACATTTCGTAAGCTTGGTGCTTTGTAGGCTCCTTTATCTACATTATTTTGTGTTACTGAAAATCTATCTTTTGGATCGCTGAAAATACTGTCTTTTCCATTGTTGTAAAACAAATTAGTGGTAAACATAGGATTGCCACTTCCTCCATGACAATGAAAACAATCAGCACCATTTTCAGTAGTAAATAACACATAGCCTTGTATTTCATCGGCAGTTAGATTGGTTTCTCCACGTAAATATTTATCAAATTTACTGTTAGAAGAAATAATGATTCTGACAAATTGAGCAATAGCTTTACTGATGCGGTCGTAATTAATTTCTTCAGTTCCAAAAGCTGCCTTAAACATAGGCGGATACATCGGAACAGAAGCAATAGTTTGTACTGTTCTGTCTATACTTCCGTTTATTTCATGTGGAGCAGCTATTGCCATCCAAACCAAAGATTCAATATTTTTAAAATGATATTGCTGCAAAGCAGGAACGCCATATGCTACACTACCTAAATTGGTATTGTTTTGGTTAATTAATCCATTCCATAAATAACCATTATTATTAAAAGCAAGATTTTCCATTGGCATCATAAAATGAGGTGTAGGAATACCGGTTAATCCATAGGTTTTGCCATTAGGATATTTTGGATTGTTCATTCCTACTTCAAAGGCATTGGCTTGTACATGACAAGTAGCACAACTCATCAAAGAATCAGCTTGTGTTCTGCCCGAAAGCCTGCCATCGTAAAATAAATACCTGCCTAATTTAACCCCTTCTACTGTCATAGGATTATCAGCCGGAATATTTAATAAAGTGGGAAAGTATTTAGGTATTGTTATGTTGTAAGGCGTTGGATGCGTGACAACAGGCTGTGGTTCACTATCGTCTTCTTTGCATGCAAAAAAGAAAATAAGTAAAAGAAAAAAAAAATATGATAGCAATTCTTTTTTCAAAACTTGTTTATATTAGTTATTAGCTATAATTAAATCAAAGCATCAAACATAATTTCCACAGGATGCAATGCGTTTCGTCCTGTTCCATCCTTTATTTGGCAGCGACAACTGGTACCTGATGCAGCTATAATTATATCATTAGATGTTTCTCTTATTGCAGGAAACAAAACCAGCTCACCAACCTTCATCGAAATATCATAATGTTCTTTTTCGTAACCAAACGAACCTGCCATACCACAACAGCCCGATGGAATTTCTTCTACAGAATAATTTCCGGGAAAAGCCAACATCTTTTTGGTAGGCAAGGTAGAAGCTATTGATTTTTGTTGACAATGTCCGTGTAGTTTTATTTGCTTCGCTACTTTACTAAAGCTTTCTATGCTAATTTTCCCTTTCTCAACCTCACGCATAAAAAATTCGTCGAACATCAGTGAATTGGTTGCTAATTTTAATGCATCCTGCAACAAATCTTTTCCAACCAATTCAGGATATTCATCTCTAAAACTAAGTATTGCCGAAGGTTCAATTCCAATAAGCGGCGTTGTTTCCGAAATAATATCTTTTAAATAAATAGTATTTTGTATCGCAATCTTTTTTGCAGTTCGTACCAACCCTTTAGAAAGATAAGTTCTTCCGCTTTCCAAATGCTTAGGAATAATAACTTCATAACCTAATTTGACAAGTAAACGAATGGCTTTAATACCAATATCTGATTCGTTAAAATTGGTAAATTCATCAGCAAATAAATATACTTTCCCATTGGGAAAATTTCCCGTTAATTTATTTTTGGCAGCCCATTTACGAAGTGTAATTTTAGACAACAAAGGAATGCTACGTTTAGGCGAAAAGCCCAAAATAGCTTTAGCAATACCAGAAGTAAACACATTACTCATAAAGAAATTAGTAACAGGCGTCACCATAGAACCCAACGAATTTATATGTGATATATAAGCAATAGCTCGTGTTCGCAAAGGAATGCCATTGGTATCGTAATAATGTTGCAAAAACTCAGCTTTTAGTTTTGCCACATCCACACTCGATGGACATTCCGATTTACATGCTTTACATGATAAACATAAATCGAATACTTCGTAAATTTCTTTGTGATCAAAAGGATTTTCTTTATCAGAACGGGTAAGAAATTCACGCAATATATTGGCTCTTGAACGTGTGGTAGCGTTTTCATCACGTGTTGCCATAAAACTCGGACACATTGTTCCCCCAATAATTTCCGATTTCCGACAATCTCCCGAACCATTACATTTTTCAGTAGCACGCAGGATTCCCTCATCTTTTGAAAAATCAAAAATAGTTTCTATTATCTTTTCTTTTTTGCCAGCATCAAAACGTAAAAAAGTATTCATAGGAGGAGTATCCACAATTTTACCGGGATTAAAAATATGCTGTAGATCCCAAGTTTCTTTTATTTGTTGAATAATTTTATAGTTCTTCTCGCCAATCATTAAAGGAATAAACTCTCCTCTTAACCTGCCATCGCCATGTTCGCCACTCAAAGAACCTTTATATTTCTTTACCAATTGTGCTGTTTCCAATGCCACAGTATGGAATAATTCTACATCTTTAGGGTCTTTTAAGTTCAACACAGGACGTAAATGCAATTCGCCTGTAGCAATGTGTGCATAGTACACACAATTCAACTTATACTTATCAAGTATTGCTTGAAATTCATCAATATATTCAGGTAAAAATAGTGGGTTTACTGCAGTATCTTCTATCACAGGAACAGGTTTTGCATCTCCGGGAATATTTGATAATACCCCTAACCCAGCCTTTCTTAAATTCCAAACTTTTTTAACATCATCGCCAAAAACAATCGGAAAATGATAACCATATCCGGCTGCTCTCATATCTTTTTCAAGGTTTTCAGCAGCTTTTAATATAGCTTCTTTCGATTCCATTGCAAACTCTACAATAAGCATTGCTTTTGGATTGCCTTCGATAAAAAAACGATTTTTCCGCTGTTCGATATTATCTTTGGTACAATCCATAATAATATCGTCCATTAGTTCAATAGCAACGGGATGATGCTTTAATGCAATGATATTGCCTTTTAAAGCATCTTTTAAACTGTTACAATGAATACAAACCAAAGCAACATCTTTGGGTGGTAGTGATACAAGATTAAGTGTAATTTCAGTAGAAAATGCCAATGTACCTTCCGATCCTGCCAATAGTTTTGAGAAATTAAACGCCACACCTGCCTCCGAAAATGGTTGCATATCCATCAATAAATCTATAGCATAACCTGTATTGCGTCGTTCCAATGATTTATCGGGATATTGAGCATTAATTTCAGCCTGATTTTCTTTATCACTTAATACTTCGTTTATTTGCTGATATATCTTATTTTCTAATGTGTTACCAATCAATTTCCCTTCAAACTCTGCTTTAGTGAGTGGTTTAAATTCTACTTCTGAACCATCACTTAAAAAGCCTTTAATTGCAATAGTATGTTCGCGAGTACTGCCATATATCAATGAATGTGCTCCACATGAGTTATTGCCTACCATCCCTCCTATCATACAACGATTGGAAGTAGATGTTTCGGGTCCAAAAAACAAACCCTTCTTTGCAACAATTTTATTAAGTTCATCTAAAACCACACCCGGTTCAATTTTTACCCAATGTTCTGCTTCGTTAATTTCGATTATGCGACACATATATTTGGAAACATCAACAATAATTCCATTTCCAACTACTTGCCCTGCCAATGAAGTTCCTGCAGTTCTTGGTATAAGAGCTGTTTTCTTTTCAATAGCAAATTGAATGAGCAAACGTATATCTTCTTTATCTTTAGGTCGAACTACAGCAAGCGGTATTTCACGATAAGCAGAAGCATCGGTTGCATAGAGCAAACGCATGGTTTCGCCTGTAAAAATATCACCTTTAAACTGAGGTTGTAAGGCCTGTAATGCTTGATGTATATATGTAGTTACCATTATTAAACTTAAAAGATTATTTAATTATTTTAAATAATGTAGTTTTAAATTGCAAATGTAATTATTAGAACAATATGCATAAAATAAAAGAGAGGTGTTATACCTCTCTTTTGTAAATTTTATAGTAAAATTGAAATAAAATTAAAATAATTCATTAAGTTTTAATTCAATCGCCTTGTTATTAGTTGTATCTGTTTTTAAAATTGAATCAGTAAACTTTGAATATATTTCTTTTGATTTTGGATCGCTTACAAGAAAATATTTAACTGCTATATCAAAACCATTATCAGCATAATAGATGTAATTTTTATTTTTATCTTTAATAAAAAACTTATCTAAACTTTCGGTAGAATCAGCAGTATATTTCTTTATTAAAGTTTTTGAAATATTAAGAGAATCTTCTTTTTTAACATCAACAAAGCTATACTGTCCCATAATATAAACTCCATTAGCGAATGTATAAATAGATTTTAATTTTGTGTTTTGAATTGTTTCATGATAGCCAATCATAAGTATTTCATATTCATCAAAAAGAAAAGCATTAAAGCAATATGGCAAGCCTTTTGTTTTAAGTAATTCATCAGAAGTTAACGAAGACGATGTATTCCCAAACTGAATAGTTTCTGAAGTTTCAAAAATTTTTAGCTTTGGATCTTTTTTAATAAATGTTAGTATGTGAAATTGAAACTCATCTTTAATACATCTTAAAAAAGGACTTCTTAAGCCATTTTGTCTAAACAAATCGACATACTTAAAACTATATTCACCATGGATTAACTTAGTGATAAACATTTTAATTTTGAACATACTTTTATTTATTTCTAATTAATTCTGACAACAAAATTAATTTAATATTTGTAATAACCTAATTCTTTTACATCAAAACTATTAATAAAACTTACTTTTTGAGTGTTTTCAGTTTTTCCTAAGCGAATAAATATATCAGCAGATTTCTTAAACCTATCGTTACGGTTAGCATCAAAAAGCAACAAATATCCAATAATAACATTACCAGCCATCTCAACTAAACGACGAGCATGGAAATCATATAATTCAGCACTTTCAGTTGCAGTAACTTTATCTATTGCTTTAGCAAATTGATCCGTCATTTTTATTAACGAATGTTTTAAATAATCCAATTCAGGATTTACTGAAATTTGTTCGTTTTCACGTAATATTTTCAGATATAACCCATTGCTCACACCACGAATTGCAGCTACTACTTGTAATTGAGATGTTCCTTCATAGATAGTAGTAATACGAGCATCTCTGTAAATACGTTCTATAGGGAAATCCTTCATAAAACCTGTGCCGCCATGCACTTGAAGTGAATCATAAGCAATTTGATTGCAATATTCACTGGAAAATAATTTTAACAGTGGAGTATAAACATCTGCAATTTTCTGATTATGTTTAAAATCATTTCTTTCTTCAGGTGTTAAACTTCTGTCTTCAGCTATAAAACTGTATGATTTATAAATATCAACGTATCTGCAAGTTTCGTATAATAAAGTACGAATAGCATCTGTTTTGGCTTTCATATTGGTAAGCATTTCATAAACTGCAGGATACTCAATAATAGTTTTTCCAAACTGTTCTCTTTCGTGAGCATATTTCAAGGCTTCGCGATAAGCTGCTTCTGCAATACCAACAGATTGTGCACCAACACCCAATCGTGCTGAATTCATCAATGACATTACATACTTAATTAAACCCATTTTACGATCGCCAACCAACTTGGCAGGAGCATTGGTAAATACCAATTCGCAGGTTGGAGAACCCTTTATACCCAATTTGTTCTCAATACGACGAACAGTCATTGCATTTTCTCTTCTATCGTAAACGAATAATGACAAACCACGTGCATCAGAGGTTCCCTCTTCGGAACGAGCTAATACCAATGAAACATCTGCATCGCCATTGGTAATAAAACGTTTCACACCATTCAATTTCCACATTCCCGATTTTTCATCGAATGTAGCTTTAAGCTGAACAGCTTGTAAGTCAGAACCTGCATCCGGTTCTGTCAAATCCATTGCTGCAGTAACTCCTTCAGAGTTAAAACGAGGTAAAAACTCCTGTTTAATTTCTTCTGAAGCAAATTCGTGTAAAGTTTCGGCACAATCCTGTAAACCCCAAATATTAGCAAAGCCTGCATCACCGCGAGCTACTAATTCAGCTGACATAACGTAAGGTACAATTGAAAAGTTTAAACCACCATATTTACGTGGCAGAGAAATGCCAACAACACCAGCTTGTACTAAGGTGTCGTAGTTTTGCTGAGTTCCTTTGGCATAATCAACCTTATTGTTTGCTAAAACCGGTCCATCATGATCAACAGATTCTGCATTTACGGCGATTACATCCCCTGCAATTTCGCCTATAATTTCAAGTACTTTGTCATAATTGTCCATCGTATCCTCAAAATCTACAGGAGCGTAATCATATATATCTTTATCAGCAAAATTTCTTTCTTTCAGGTTCACCATTTTCTCCATCAAAGGATGTGTAAGATGAAATTTTAAGTCTTCGTTATCGGTATAAAAATTTGCCATTATTATCTCGTTTTTTTATTTTGAATTTTCTTTATAATACTTAATCATTTTTGGTAAAATATCACCAACATTACCAATAATAGTATAGTCAGCAATTTTGTTGATAGGTGCTTTTGGGTCATTATTAATAGAAATAATCTTAGCACTTTGATCCATGCCAGCACGGTGTTGAACTGCTCCGGAAATACCACATGCAATATACAATTTGGGACGTACGGTTATTCCTGTTTGTCCTATCTGACGGGCATGATCAACTAAACCTGCATCAACAGCAGCTCTTGAAGCACCTACTTCTCCGCCAATTACATCAGCTAATTGATAAAGCAAATCAAAGTTTTCTTTGGTACCAACTCCATAACCTCCGGCAACGATAATTTGAGCGCCTTTGATATTTATTTTTTGACTTTCAATATGTCTTTCCAGTATTTCTACCAAAAAATCATCTTCTTTCAACAGCTTTTCGAGGTTAATCTTTTTTAATTTCCCTTTGTAATTGGGAGAAAAAATCTCTAATTTCATCACTCCTTCCCTAACTGTAGCCATTTGCGGACGAGTATCAGGATTAATAATAGTTGCTATGATATTTCCACCAAAAGCAGGACGAATTTGATATAAAAGATTTTTATACGTTTTTTGAGTTTTATTTTCGGTATGATCTCCGATTTCTAAACTGGTACAATCGGCTGTTAAACCACAACGCAAAGCAGAAGCTACTCTAGGAGCAAGATCTCTACCAACTGAAGTTGCACCAAAAATAGCAATTTCAGGTTTTTCTTCTTTAAAAAGATTAACAACTATCGAAGAATGAGGTAAAGTAGTGTATGGAAACAATCGTGCATCCTGAGCCAAATGAATTACATCTACACCATAAGGATAAATTTGGTTTTCAATATTTTGAATTTGGTCTCCTATTACTACTGCTTCGAGTTTTATATTAAGGTCATTGGCTAATTTTCGTCCTTTTGATAATAATTCAAGGCTCACATCAGCAATTAAACCATCTTCATTAACTTCGCAATAAACAAAAATATTATTCATATATTTAATTAAATTTAATCTGTAAAAAAAGGAATTAACCGATGATATGTGTGCCGATAAGTTCTTTCATTAAACTTTCGATGTCTTTATCAGCTTCTGTTAAAAGAATAGTTTCTTTTTGTTGAAGTACAACATTTTCAATTTTTTTAACTTTGGTAGGTGAGCCTGATAATCCTAGCATTTCTACATCAGCATTCAAATCGGCAACAGTCCATTCTTCAATTTGAAGATAAGGACGTTTATTGTACAATTCTGTATAATCGCGGGTTTCTTCCTGTAATTCTGTTACAGTACGGGCATGTTTGTGTTTCATCAGCAATTTGGCATTACGAGGACGACATTCCGATGCTGAACTATGTACTGTTATGAGTGCAGGTAAGGATGATTTTACAACTTCAATGCCTCTTTCAAGTCTTCTTTTGATAGTAATTTGTGTTTCGTCAACTGCTACTACTTCTTCGGCGTAGGTAATTTGTGGAATATTTAGTTTTTCGGCAGTTTGAGGACCAACTTGCGCTGTATCTCCATCAATAGCCTGACGGCCGGATAGTACTAAATGAAAAGGTGCCAGTTTTTTAACTGCCAATGAAACAGCATAAGAAGTTGCCAGTGTATCGGAACCGGCAAATTTTCTATCAGTAATCAAATAACCTGCATCGGCACCACGGTATATTGATTCACGAATAATTTCAGCTGCTCTGGGTGGTCCCATGGTTAAAATTATTACTTCTGCATCTTTCATTTTGCTTTTGATGTGAAGTGCCATTTCCAATGCATTCAAATCTTCAGGGTTATAAATAGCAGGTAATGCAGCACGGTTTACGGTTCCATCTGCCTTCATGGCATCTTTTCCAACATTTCTTGTATCAGGAACTTGTTTTGCTAAAACTACAATTCTAAAACTCATATTTATAATTTGGTTTTCAGTTTAAAAGTTTGCAAATTTATACAATTCTTATAAAAATAGCAAATTTTGTAAACCATCGGTTTGTTTTTTATTTTTTTAATGACATTATTATTTGCTTTTTATGCTGTTTATGTATTTGGAAATGGCTTATTTGGACGATAGCTCAGTAAGGGCTGCACCATAAATTATCCCAATAGAGATAATATACAAATTTAATAATGCTGGGAAAATTTGTTAAATAAAATACATGATAATAGAATAATTGTATTTTTGTAGAATAATAATTACTAAAAGGTACGCATAGTCTCCAGATTTAGCAGGCTTGTATTACCTTTGGTAAGGTTATAATAATCTTAGCGTTCATTATAGAAACAAAACACATGAAAACAATTTTTATACTATTAATTTCGAGTATTTCATTATTTTCTTGCTCTACAAAGATTGGAAAGAATAATATTGAAAAAGGGAAAGTCTTACTTTCAGAAGAAACACATTCTTACGAAACTGAAGATAACAGATTAAAAAAAGATGTTATTCAATCAAAAATTTATACAGAAGGTAAAATTATTAATTATAAATCGGAAGATATATATGAATATAATAGCGTTAAAGATTTGATAATAATAAATTCATATGATATTGAAAATAATAAAAGGATATTGAGACAAACAACTTATAAAAATCCAACTTATATTGAAAAAATATATTTTGGCGATAAATCTGATACAACAAAGCATATAAAAGACTTTTTCAAAAAAGGATTGGTTGTCAAATCTATAAAGAATCTTACTTTTATTACTGGTGAAAAAATTCAGGAAATAGCTATTAATCAATATAATGAAAATCGAGAATTGATAAAAAAAGATATTTACGATTTAAATAATAACTTTATAAGATCACATACTTATACCTACAAGAAAAGTGGTAATATTATTGAAATTGAAAATAAAAATAATAAAGGAGAAGTTGTTCAAAATACCAAACAACAATTAAAAAATGATACGATTTTATTTGAATCATGGGAAATACCAAATATTTCAATTGACACAGTTTATTACTTGAAAAATCAAGTAATAAAAGAAGTATCGATTAGTTTATCGCCAAGAAAAGAAACTATATTTGAAAACAAATACGATAAAAATGGAAGATTAATCGAACGCAAAGAATATGTAATAATATAATAACGCATGTTAATCGAGGTACTGCCCTGCCAGTAATTAACTAACAAACCCCTCCGAAAATGATACAAACCGAAAGACTGATTATAATACCTTTAACTTACGAACAGCTACTAAAATATATAAAGTGCGACAACTCTCTGGAAACCGAACTAAACCTGAATAAAACCTCCAGAACAATTTCGCTGGAACTAAAAGAAGCATTTGAACAAACAATTCTCCCCAATGTGGCAAATCCTGCTAAAGACTATTTGTACTCAACCCTTTGGACTGCCATTTCAAAAGCCGACAACAAAATGATTGGCGACCTCTGTATTGTTGGCGAGCCCAATCCCGACGGCGAAATAGAAATTGGTTACGGAACTTACAACGAATTTCAAAACAAAGGATTTATGACAGAAATTGTTGGTGGAATTATTAAATGGGCAACTATGCAAGCAAAGGTAAGCTCAATAATTGCTTCAACAGAAAAAACAAATATTGCTTCATCCAAAGTTCTCGAAAAAAACAGGTTCCAACAAACCGGAGAAACCGAAACCTTATTGAACTGGAAACTAAAACTGAGAAATAATACAACTACCTGACGAAATTATACAACTTATCCTAAAACAGAATCCTGTATTTAGAGTACTTTAAAATTCCGAAAGTACGTTTATCTTTTTTATCTTTGTAGCTTTAAAAAGAGAATCATGTTGGAATTTCAACTCACATCAGATTTTAAACCCACCGGCGATCAGCCCGAAGCCATCCGGCAATTGGTAGAAGGCATTCTGCGTGGCGACAAAGCTCAAACCTTGCTGGGTGTTACAGGTTCAGGTAAAACCTTTACAGTAGCTAACATTATCCAACAGGTTCAAAAACCTACACTTATACTAAGTCATAACAAAACACTGGCAGCTCAGTTATTCGATGAATTCAAACAGTTTTTTCCAGATAATGCAGTAGAATATTTTGTTTCCTATTACGATTATTACCAGCCCGAAGCTTTTATTCCATCCACCAATACTTATATCGAAAAAGATCTTTCTATCAACGAAGAAATTGAGAAATACCGTCTCAGCACATCTTCAGCATTGCTATCGGCGCGCAACGATGTTATTGTGGTAGCATCGGTTTCCTGCATTTATGGCATTGGCAACCCCGAAGATTTTTACAGCAATATTATTGAAATCAAAAAAGGCGATGTCATCAGCCATAATAAACTATTACTGGCATTTGTCGGAAGTTTATATTCCCGTACCGAAGCCGATTTTAGCCGAGGAAACTTCAGGGTAAAAGGCGATACCGTAGAAATATACCCGGCCTATTTAGATTATGCTTATCGCATCATCTTCTGGGGCGACGATATCGAAAGCATCGAATCTATTGATGCCATCAATGGACATACCATCAGCACACATGAGGAAGTAAAGATATTTCCTGCCAATATCTTTGTAACTTCTCCCGATAAGGTAAAGAAAGCCATTTATGCCATACAGGATGATTTGGTTAAACAAATGGACTTTTTGAAAGAAAACGGCAAACACTTAGAAGCCAAACGCCTCGAAGACAGGGTTACCTACGATTTGGAGATGCTGCGCGAATTAGGGTATTGCTCAGGTATCGAAAACTATTCGCGGTATTTTGATGGCAGAGAAGCCGGCTCCCGACCTTTCTGCTTAATTGATTATTTCCCCGATGATTTCTTGTTGGTAATTGACGAAAGTCATGCTACCATTCCACAGGTAAGAGCTATGTATGGCGGCGACCGTTCCCGTAAACAAAACTTAGTAGAATACGGTTTCAGGCTTCCTTCAGCCATGGACAATCGTCCGTTGAAGTTCGATGAATTTGAAGCTATGATCAACCAAACCATATTTGTAAGTGCCACCCCTGCCGATTATGAATTGCAACAATCGGACGGTGTAGTGGTAGAACAGTTAATTCGCCCCACAGGATTATTAGATCCGCAAATAGAAGTACGCCCTAGTTTAAATCAGGTAGATGATTTATTGGACGAAATTGAAAAAGTTACTGCACGCAATGAACGCACTTTGGTAACTACGCTTACCAAAAGAATGGCCGAAGAATTGTCGAAATACATGGCAAATATCGGCATCAAGTGTCGTTACATCCATTCCGATGTGGTTACATTAGAAAGAATTGAAATACTAAAAGACCTGAGAGCTGGAAGTTTCGATGTGTTAATTGGGGTTAACTTACTAAGAGAAGGATTAGATTTGCCCGAAGTTTCGTTGGTTGCCATCCTGGATGCCGACAAAGAAGGTTTTTTGCGTTCAGAACGTTCGCTTACGCAAACAGCAGGGCGTGCAGCACGAAATGTAAACAGCAAGGTAATTATGTATGCTGATAAAATTACCAATTCAATGCAGATGACCATCGATTCTACCAACCGTAAACGCGAAAAACAAATCAAATACAATTCAGATAACAACATCACTCCTACTACTATTTTCAGATCGGCTGATTCAAGTTTCGGACAGGCAAAAACAAGCGCACCCCGACCATACATTGAAAACGACACCATAAACATTGCTGCCGAACCAGTACTTAAATACATGAGCAAAGAACAACTTCAAAAGAGTCTTCAATCTTTAAAAGCAGAGATGAACAAAGCGGTAAAACAACTCGATTTTATACAAGCTGCAAAATATAGAGATGAAATGTTTGAATTAGAAAAACTCATTGACATGAAAAGTCAGAAAACTTATTAGGTTAAATAAAAATGAACTAAGTACATGACAAAAAGCAGCAACAATTCTTAAATTCGACTATATTATTGTT
>JACABE010000037.1 GCA_013377005.1 Bacteroidota bacterium | reverse complement strand
TCTTGATTTTTATTGGGGTCGCTTATAAATCACAGATTTTTATGTAAGTTTGCAGCAGAATATTTAACAAAAGGAAAGCCAGCTATGAATGGGTGGTTTTGTTGGAGGTTGAGTATTTATAAAACGAGTTAGTAGAGATTTTGAAACCCAAATACTGAAAAAAAAATTGAAAGAAGTAAAATTAAAAGCAATAAAAGCAATTCCTAAAAGTGGTTCTGAAAAACTAACTTTTGAAAACACAGAAACAAAATATTCTTTACTTAATTTTTGGCAATGGAGTGTTTCCGATGTTTTAAGTAACGCAACTCGTGGTCGATTTGCTGAATTTATTGTTGGAACAGCAATAGATTTAGACGCTAAAGATTTAAGAGATGAATGGGATGCTTACGATTTGACAACAAAAGAAGGAATAAAAATTGAAATAAAATCATCTTCATATATTCAAAGTTGGCGACAATTTGATTTTTCAACTATTAGTTTTTCAATTAAATCAGCAAAACATTGGGATGCTGAAAATGGAATGTCAAGAGGAGAAGCGAAAAGACACGCAGATTTATATGTTTTTTGTTTATTAAAGCATAAAGAACAAGAAACTATTGACCCATTAAAACTCGAACAATGGGAATTTTTCGTAGTTCCAACATATAAATTAGACAATTATACGAGAAGTAAAAGTTCAATAACATTAAATTCGCTATTAAAAATAACTGAAAATATAGATTACAATAAATTAAAAGAAAAAATAGAGAAAGTCTATAACGAACAAGTAGAATATTATAAAAACCTTTGCTAATCGATAAGGATATCCTTCACAGTTATTAAATTAAGGGATAGCCTATCGGATAAATAAATTATATTTTCAATATAAAAAAAACACTTATTCTTATCCTATTTTTTCTTTCCGGAAATAAAAATACAGCATACATTTGCAAGTAATACATTAATTTTTATGAGCAATATAAAACTTTTTGAAAGCAAACAGATACGTTCGGTATGGAACGAAACTGAAAATAAATGGTACTTTTCAGTACAAGATGTTGTGAAAGTACTTACAGATAGTTCGGATGTCAAGCAATATGTAAAAAGAATTTTAAGCCGAGATGAGCAGCTAAAAAGCAACTGGGGTACAATTTGTACCCCAGTTGAAATGGAGGCGGCAGACGGTAAAATACGTAAAGTACAAGCTGCAAATGTCAAAGGACTTTTAAGAATTATTCAATCAATTCCTTCACCTAAGGCAGAACCATTTAAGCAATGGCTGGCTCAAGTGGGTTCAGACAGATTGGATGAAATTGAAAATCCAGAGTTAGCAACACAACGAACACGCGAATTGTATAAAGCTAAAGGTTATACTGATGACTGGATTGAAAAGCGAATGCGTAGCATTGCCATTCGGGAGGAATTGACAGATGAATGGAAAAACAGAGGTGTTAGAGAACAACTTGAATATGCAATATTAACTGCAGAAATTTCTAAGGCAACATTTGGATTAACTCCCTCTGAATACAAGAAAGTAAAAGGATTAAAAAACCAAAACTTGCGCGACCACATGACTGACCTTGAGTTGATTTTTTCAATGTTGGGTGAAGCTTCTACAACTGCTATCGTAAAAACAAAAAATCCTAAAGGATTTGTTCAAAACAAGATTGTTGCAAAACAAGGTGGAAAAATTGCCGGCGATGCAAGAAAAGCATTAGAATTAAAAACAAGTAAAAAAGTAGTTTCTGAAGATAACTATTTACCAGAATCCACCAAGAACAAAACTTTACAAACACACAAACCCGACACTCAAACCAAAATTAAAAAATAAAGAATGTAAGTGGCTTGAAAATAAAAATTACCAGTTGATAACATTACAAATCAAAAATAAATTTTATTTCTACAATGGAATACACTTATCTTACAAAATTTTGATTAAGCAATAAAAACAGCTATTATGAATTTTTCGGAATTACGCGAAAATATTAAAAGAACACATAATGTTCTTAAAATTGAAGCCAGTAAGTCAGTTAACAACTATTTATCTGCTAGAAATTGGATAATTGGATATTATATTATCGAATACCAACAAAATGGAAACGACAGGGCAACTTATGGTGAGAGTCTTATTACAGAGCTTTCTAAAGAAATAAATATTAGCGGACTTTCTAATACTAACCTTAAATTAAGCAGACAATTTTATCTTACTTACCCTCAATTGGCAGAAGTTATTATTGGTTTTGTAAGAAATAATCAAATTGATTTACCAATCAATATTTTAATTGGTAAGTCGACAACTGACCAATTAAAAATAACAAAAAGTCAGTCGGCAACTGACCAATTAGAAATTGACCCATTAATTTTTATTAAAAACATTTCATTCACACATATAGCAGAACTTTTAAAACTATCTGACCCACTTAAAAGGCTTTTCTACGAAATACAAATTATCAAAAATAATTTATCAGTAAAAGAACTAAAAAGGCAAATAGAAACCTTACTTTTTGAAAGGACAGGATTGTCAATAGACAAAGAAAAATTACTTAAAATTACAAAAGAGCAAATTACTGGAATCGAACCCGAAGATATAATTAGAGACCCTTATTTTTTTGAATTTTTAGGATTAAAACATACGGAAGTATATACAGAATCAAAATTAGAACAAGCACTGCTTAACCATCTGCAAGATTTTTTGCTCGAATTAGGTAAAGGATTTTGTTTTGTTGGGAGGCAATATAAATTCAGGATAGATGATGAGTATTATTATTCAGATTTAGTGTTCTATCATCGTTTTTTAAAATGCCATGTAATAATTGAGCTTAAAAATAGAGCTTTTAAACATTCAGATAGTAGCCAAATGCAATTGTATCTCAATTATTTCAAAGAAAATGAAATGCTTGAAGGCGAAAACCCACCAATTGGAATATTACTATGTACCGAAAAACGTGAAACATTGGTAAGATATACTACAACAGGAATAGATAATAAAATATTTGTATCAAAATACAAAATTAATCTGCCAAGTGAAGCTGAAATAAAAGCATTAATTGAAAAAGACATAAAAATGCTGTGAAATGCTTAAGATTAATTTCATGTATAAAAAACATCTTCCAATATGAAAAGAACACTTATCCTTTACCTATTTTTACTTTCATTTACAATATACTCAAAAGCACAAAGTATTTATTTTCCACCGATAAGTAATACGGCTCATTGGGATACGGTTTCGCCTGCTACATTGGGTTGGTGTGTAAGTAAAATAGATACCTTGTATAATTTCTTGCAACAGGAAAATACCAAAGGTTTTATGGTATTAAAAGATGGCAAAATTGTGTTGGAGAAATATTTTGGTAATTTCACCAAAGATAGCTTATGGTATTGGGCATCGGCAGGTAAAACCATTACTTCGTTTTTAGTAGGAAAAGCACAGGAAGAAAGCTATTTATCTATTAGCGATTCTTCTTCCAAATATTTAGGCACAGGCTGGACCAATTGCACACCGGCACAAGAAAGAAACATTAAAATCCGTCATCAACTCACCATGACTTCGGGCTTAGATGATGGTGTACCAGATAACCATTGCACTTTAGATACTTGTTTGAACTACTTAGCCGATGCAGGCAGCCGATGGGCATATCATAATGCTGCCTACACATTATTGGAAAAAGTAATTACAACTGCTACCGGTTTGCCCATTAATAATTATACCTATTCCCGATTAAGTTCAAAAACAGGCATTACCGGTTTATGGTACACGATAGATTACGACAATGTGTTTTTTAGCACTGTCAGAAACATGAGCCGTTTTGGCTTGTTGTTTCAAAACAAATGTATTTGGAATACCGATACCTTGTTACACGATACTGCTTATATCAGTCAAATGACGAATACTTCGCAAACTATAAATCAATCTTACGGCTATTTGTGGTGGCTAGGAGGCAAATCGTCTTTTATGGCACCGGGTACTCAATTTGTTTTCCCTGGTTCTTATGCACCCAATGCACCTGCTGATATGTTCGCAGGGATCGGTAAAAACGGTCAGATTGTAAGTATTTCTCGAAGCAAAGCTTTGGTAGTTATTAGAATGGGCGATGCACCCACTAATCTAGGCGAAGTACCATTCTTACTTTGCGATCAGATTTGGCAAAAACTAAATGAAGTAATGAGCAACGGGACTTCAATCAACGAAAATCAAAATAAACAATATCAGGTTTCAATTTTCCCAAATCCAGCTAATACCATATTAAATATTGATATTCCTTCTGAAGATAGATTAATGCTTGAAATTATAGATATTTTTGGTAAAACTATCCTTACAATAAAAAATCAAAATAAGATAGATGTTTCAAACCTTGAAAAAGGAATATATATCATTAAGATTATTCAAGGAGAGAAATATTATAATCAGAAGTTTGTAAAAGAATAAGGTATATTTATGCCAGATACTTACCTACAATAGGCATTCTTCTGCCCATTCCAAAAGCTTTAGGCGAAATCCTCAAAATTGGTGGCGTTTGATGTCTTTTGTACTCATTGGTATTGACTAATTTCAATATTTTTTTGACGATTATTCCATCAAAACCCATTGCTATCAGTTCTCTTGGACCTTTTCTTTGTTCGATGTAGTGATAAAGGATTTGATCTAAAATACCATAATCAGGCAAAGAGTCAGAATCTTTCTGATCAGGACGCAGTTCAGCTGATGGGGGTTTAATGATGGAGTTATTGGGAATTATTTCAGCATTCTTATTTATAAAATGAGCCAATTCATATACTTCTGTTTTGTATAAGTCACCAATAACAGCTAATCCACCGCACATATCGCCATATAATGTTCCATAGCCAACGGCAGCTTCGCTTTTGTTAGAAGTATTCAATAAAACATATCCAAACTTATTTGTAAAAGCCATTAATATAACGGCTCTTATTCTTGCTTGCAGGTTTTCTTCGGTAACATCAAAAGGCAATCCTTCAAAATAAGAAGAAAGCGTATTTTCATAACTTTTATAAGCTTCATCAATAGGAATGAGCTCATAAGGAACTTTTAAATTTTCTGCAAGCTTTATTGCATCGTCAATAGAGTGTTGCGATGAAAAATGTGAAGGTAATAAAACTGCTTTAACATTTTCATTACCCAAAGCCTTAGCAGACAATACCAGTGTAACAGCCGAGTCGATACCACCCGAAAGACCTAAGATTGCTTTTGTAAAGCCTAATTTGCCAAAATAATCCTTAATACCCAATACCAAGGCATTGTGGATTAATTCAATTTTGTTCAGCTTTGTTATCGTTATAGAGTTGTTAGCAGGTAATTGTAAATCATTCAAATTTATTATACTGAAATCTTCTTCAAAATAATTCATTTCTGTAACTATATCTCCATTGGTATTTATTGCAAGGGAACCACCATCAAATATAAGCTCGGTTTGAGCTCCAACATGATTAACATATAACAGTGGAATCTTATATTTTTCGACGTTTTTTATTAAAACTGTTTTTCGGCATTCGGCTTGTTGGTAATTAAAAGGTGATGCTGCAATATTGACCATGAAATCGGGATGCTGTGCAATTAAATCATCCATTGGGGAATAGGGGTAGAGCTGTTCTTCGCCAATATTCCACAAGTCCTCGCAAATTGTCAATGCTATTTTATATCCTTTAAAATTAATAATATTTGAGTTTTTATTGGGCTCAAAATAGCGATATTCATCAAAAACATCATAGTTGGGCAACAAACTTTTATGATGCAGGCTTTGTATTTTTCCTTCACTTAAAAAAGCAGCAGAATTAAATAAATTCTTACCTTTTTCGTCAGAATTAATTGAGGGAAAGCCTACAATAGCTGCAATACCTACACACTCAACGGCTATTTTATTTACACTTGCAATGCATTGTTCAATAAAATCGGTAAATTCCAGAAAATCTCTCGGAGGATACCCACAAACAGCTAATTCAGCAAAGACAATTAATTCGCAACGCTGTGTTTTTGCATTTTGAATAGCTTGTATTATTGATGCCGTGTTTTTCTCGAAATTTCCGATGTGATAATTAATCTGAGCAAGTGCAATCTTCATTTTGTAATATGTTGAGTAAATACTGATATAAAATCTAGAGTTTTACTTTATTCCTAAAATAGAAGACCAAGTGTGATTTCAAATGAGTTTGAAGAAGCATCAGCATCAATAATAGGATTTCTATCTTTAGGATAATCAAATATATTTGAAAATCCATTATTGAAGGTCAATGCTCCAAATAAAGAAGTTGACCCACCTAAGTTATACTCAACTCCGGCTGCCAATATCATAGAAAGTCTGAAAAAATTTATCTGATCTTCAATTTTAATATCGTTATTGCTCGTTGCAGTACTTGAATTTTTAGGGTAAAAATCATCGTCAGAATTGGCAGATAATCTCATACCTAAACCCAAACCAATTTGCCCAAAATAAGTTAAATAACCAAATTGACGAGTTTTCATTTTTATGCTGAAAGGAAACTCAACATAGCGAACATTTATACTTCTGTGGAGAGAACCTGATCCTAAAGCCGAAATTGAATCAGTATGAATTATTTTTCCACCGGTAGAATTAATATTAAAGCCCGTAGAAAAGAAATATTTTTCGGCAAACTGAAAGTCAGCTATAAATCCCCATGAAAACTTAGGTAAAGTACCATCGCTTTTCATATCTTGCGAATTAGAATTTAACCATGAAATATTGGGTGATATTTTTACTCCTAACTGAAAGTTTGATTTTGGTTTCTTTTGGGCATAAATATTGTTAGTTAAAGTAGTAACTACAAGAACTATTATTAAAATAATCAGTTTTTTCATACTTTTTATATTTTTTAATATTGTTTTGAAAATCGGAAAACAAAATTAACTAAATTCGCAAAAGAAAACAGTTGAAAATAAATAAATTTTCAACCAAACTATATTAAATCATAAATAAATTAAAATTATTAAAAATGAGAAGAATAGCTTTTATTTTTGCAGGTATTTTTATGCTTTCATGCAATAGTTTTGCACAATTACCATTTAGTTTAGGTCTTAAAGTTGGATTTAATTCATCAAAAATGCTTACTGAATTTTCAAGTTTCGGAGAAGTTAAAGATCAAGCTAAAACAGGTTTTTTAGCAGGAGCTTTTTTACGTATTAATCTTCCTGTAGTTTATTTGCAGCCCGAAGTTTATTTTACTAAAAAAGGTGGCAATTTTCAAAGTGCTATAATTCCACAATTTCAAAATCAGACATTTACACAGCAAACAGTTTTGAATACCATTGATGTTCCTATATTAGTTGGTGTAAAGTTGATTAATTTAAAAGCTTTTAATTTTAGAATAATGACTGGACCCGTTATTTCTTTTGTGACAAGTAAAGATGTTTCTTATCAGGTAAATGGTGTTAATTTAGGTAATGCACCTAATTCTGCAGCATACAAAAGTACAATTTGGGGTATTCAGGCAGGAGCAGGATTTGATGTGCTGAATTTTTCGTTGGATGTAAGATACGAATGGGGTTTAAACAATATTTCCGATACTCCGGATATAACTTCTAAAACCAAATTATTGAATGTGTCATTGGGAATGAAGTTGTTTTAATTACTACCTATGACAACCAAAATAATAACCAGTAAATACAAAAATATGCAATTTCTTAAAAAATACATTCATTTACTTTTGTTTCTGTTTTTTTGTATAACTATACTAAGTTGTAAAAATAAGAATAGCAGTAAATTGGCAATTGAAATTCCAGCAAACAAAAAAGTTGAGATTAAAATACATCGCTATGAAAAAGTACTGATGAGTGTAGATGCTAACAACCTTAAAAACGAATTGAAAAAATATAAGGCCGAATATATGCTTTTTTTGGATGGTAATATAGACGATACATTAAATATTATTAAGTTATATAATTTTATTTCAGATCCAACATTGCACGAAATTTATGATGATTTAATAAAAGTGTATCCTGAAACTTCAGGCTTAGAGAAAAAGTTATCGGATGCTTTTACTCATTTAAAATACTATTTTCCTGAAAAAACTACACCAAAAGTATATACTTATATTTCATATCTTGATTATGAAAATCGTATTATCTATTTAGATTCAGTAATGGCTATTGCTCTTGATATGTATTTAGGCGCTGATTATAAAATGTATCCATCAGTTAAAATCCCCAAATTTATTTCTATGCGATTGGATAGCAATTTTATTACAAGCGATTGCATGAAATCTATTGCTAAGCAAATGATTACATTTGACTCTAACGATAAAACATTGCTTGATAATATGATATATCAGGGTAAAATCTTATATTTTACCGATGCAATGTTACCAGAAGTTGATGAAAATGTAAAAATTGGGTATTCTTTAGAACAATTTAATTGGAGCAAGAAAAATGAAGCTAATTTATGGGCGTTTTTTATTCAGAATAATTTATTATTCAATGCTGATTACTACAAAATCCGTTCATTTATTACCGAAGCACCAACTACTAAAGGTTTTAAAAATTCACCTCCTCGTTTAGCAGAATGGTTGGGTTGGCAAATTGTTAAATCATTTATGGATAACAATAAAAATGTAACCTTAAAGGATTTATTGAAAGAAAATGATGCTCAAAAAATATTAAAAGCCTCTAAATACAAACCTAACAAAACATAAATATGCTTGTAAAAACATTTGGAAGTGCTATTTTTGGTGTTAATGCAATTACAATAACAATAGAAGTAAATATTGATCAGGGTATTAATTTCTCAATGGTTGGATTGCCTGACAGTGCTGTTAAAGAAAGTCATCAACGTATAGAAGCTGCGCTGAAAAATGTTGGTTATCGCATACCTGGCAAAAAAATTGTTGTAAATATGGCTCCGGCAGATATTCGTAAAGAAGGATCTGCTTACGATTTAACCATTGCAATTGGTATTTTAGCTGCCTCAGAGCAAATAATACCAGATGATGTTGATAAGTATATTATTATGGGAGAACTTTCTTTAGATGGCGGTTTACAACCCATTAAAGGAGCTTTGCCTATTGCTATTGAAGCCCAAAAACAAGGATTTAAAGGAATCATTCTTCCAAAACAAAATGCCCGTGAAGCAGCTATTGTTTCAAAATTAGATGTTTTAGGTGTTGAAAATATTAAGGAAGTCATTGCATTTTTTAAGGAAGGTATTGAAATAGAAAAAACAATTATCAATACGCGTGATGAATTTTATAATAGCTTAAATAACTATGAATTTAATTTTTCTGAAGTAAAAGGTCAGGAAAATATTAAACGTGCCTTGGAAATTGCAGCTGCTGGTGGTCATAATGTAATATTAATAGGACCTCCGGGTGCTGGCAAAACGATGCTTGCCAAACGTATGCCATCTATTTTGCCTCCGCTTAATTTGTATGAAGCTCTGGAAACCACCAAGATTCATTCGGTTGCAGGTAAAATGAGTAAAAATATGGCTTTGATTTCGGTTCGCCCGTTCAGATCACCTCATCATACCATTAGCGATGTTGCATTGGTGGGTGGTGGTGGAAATCCTCAGCCAGGCGAAATTTCATTATCTCACAATGGTGTATTATTCTTAGATGAATTACCTGAATTTAAACGAGCTGTATTGGAAGTCCTTCGTCAACCAATGGAAGAAAGGATGGTTACCATTTCCAGGGCAAGAATGACAGTGGAATATCCTGCAAGTTTTATGTTGATTGCAGCTATGAATCCTTGTCCTTGCGGGTATTACAATCATCCCGACACCGATTGTGTTTGTGGACCGGGCGTTGTACAAAAATATCTGAATAAAATATCTGGACCTTTATTGGATAGAATTGATATTCATGTGGAAGTAGTTCCGGTACCGTTTAAAGAATTATCCAACGCTCAGTTATCCGAACAAAGTGAAATTATCAGAGAAAGAGTTGTAAAAGCTCGTCAAGTTCAGGAGAAACGTTTTTTCGAAAACAAAGGTATTTTTTCCAATGCACAAATGTCGAGCAAAATGTTGAGAGAACATTGTATTATTTCCGATGCAGGTATGGCAATATTAAAAACAGCTATGGAAAGATTAGGTTTATCGGCCAGAGCTTATGACAGAATTTTGAAAGTTGCCCGTACCATAGCCGATCTCGAATCAAGTGAAGATATCAAAACCGAACATCTTGCTGAAGCTATACAATTCAGGAGTCTGGATAAAGATAATTGGGGAAAATAAAACACTTTGGATTTTAATCTATAGTGCTTTGTCTGTAAATATTTTTTGGACAGATTCTCATACTTTTTTGCAAGTATAAATAATTAAGTTTTTAAACTATTATTCAACAGCGAATAGTTAATAAAAAAAGAGAACACAAAATATATCTTGTAAGTTATAGCTTTATAGTTTTTCTGTTTTAAAACGCTTCAATATATTTATTTCTTAAGTATTTTTATTAATTTTGTAAGCAATAAAAATACAAATCATGACAGAAATAGCAGAAAAAATAAAAGTATTGGCTGAAAAATACAGCAATTACACCGCCGAAAATCTTTCGAAACTAGTGAAAATTAAATCACTCAGCATGGAAGAAAAAGAAGTACAATACGAACTCAAACGACAAATGGAAGAAGCCGGTTTCGACGAAGTATTTATAGATGGAATAGGCAATGTAATTGGTCGTATAGGCAATGGAAAAAAGATTTTAGCCATCGACGGACACATGGATACCGTAGATGTTGGCAATCTCGACAACTGGAGCTTTAATCCATTTTCAGGAGAAATAAAAGACGGTTTCGTACACGGTCGTGGTACCGTTGATCAGGAAGGTGGTCCCGCTGCTTTTGTTACCACCGGAAGAATTCTTAAGGAACTCGGTTTCGATCGCGATTTAACCATTTATTTTGTTGGAAGTGTAATGGAAGAAGATTGCGATGGCTTATGCTGGAAATACATTATTGAAGAAGATAAGATAAAACCCGACTTTGCAATCAGTACTGAGCCTACCAATCTCAATATTTATCGTGGGCATCGGGGTCGCATGGAAATACATGTGCATTTCAAAGGATTATCATCACATGGTTCAGCACCCGAAAGAGGTAAAAATGCAATCTACATGGCTTCACGCGCTGCATTAGAAATAGAAAAACTCAACGAACGTTTGGCTACCGATGAATTTTTGGGTAAAGGCAGTGTAACCATCTCCGAAATTATTTCAGGAAGTCCTTCTTTATGTGCCGTTGCCGATTACGCCCGCATCCACCTCGACAGACGCTTGACATGGGGCGAAACCAAAGAATCTGCAGTAAAAGAAATAGAAGAAATTGTAAAAGATATGGATGCAAAAGTTGAAGTATTGTATTATGATGGCATTGCATTTACCGGAAATCATTATGGAATGGAAAAATATTATCCTACCTGGAAAATTCCTGTTGATCATAAAGCGGTTACTACCGGCGAAGAAGCTTTTATTAAACTATTTGATAAAAAGCCTTTGGTTGATAAATGGACCTTTTCTACCAATGGAATCGCACTTAACGGTATGTACGGCGTTCCTACAATAGGTTTTGGTCCTGGCAACGAAGTGCTAGCGCATGCGCCTAACGAAAAAGTACCAGTGAATGATTTAGTTACAGCATCTGCATTTTATGCAATGTATGCTTACTTAATTTAAAATATCTATCTTTTTTTGCTACACTATAATTTTATTTTAGAAATAGAGTTACTGTTTAGTAGGAGAGAAGAGCGGTAAATGGGATTCGAACCCACGACCCTCAGCTTGGGAAGCTGATGCTCTGCCAACTGAGCTACTACCGCTTATTTAAGATGCAAATTTATAAATATTAAAAGGAAAAACAAAAGTATTAATTGCTTAGATTCATATAATCATTCATGAGTTTTTGCATTAATGCTTTTCCTTCTTTTATAGCTAAGCTATCGGATATGATATCATTATTTTTCTTATCATTATAAATCACTTTATTTAATTTATGATCAAAAATAATTTTCGATTTATCATTTAGAAATCCAAAGCCTTCGTCGAAAGTATAAAATGCCCATCCATTTTCTAATTTATTGAAAACATTTTTACTCCATTCAAATTTATTATATTGTAATTTTAACTGAGCTAACAATATTGCAGGAATATCAACATGAGTGGTGTATTTATCTATAGTTTTTCCTCTGAATTCATCTTTTAATGCTGGTCCATACATCAAACAAGGAATCCAATGTCTTTCGATATCGTAAAGTTGCCGATCTTTGGGCAAACGATGTGTATGGTCAGAAACTATCAGAAATATAGTGTTTTGGTACCATTTTTCTTTTTTCGCTTTTTCAATAAACTGATACACGGATTCATCAGTATAATGAACAACGTTTAAATAATCATCCTTAATCGTATTTCCTGTGAATACTTTTTTTACTCTTTTATCAAATGGCTCATGGCTGGTGCTTGTCATAACTATTGAGAAAAACGGTTGAGGATTCTTACTCATATCTTTAACCGTAAAGTCAAATAATT
This sequence comes from Bacteroidota bacterium, assembly GCA_013377005.1. Taxonomy (GTDB): domain Bacteria; phylum Bacteroidota; class Bacteroidia; order Bacteroidales; family JACABE01; genus JACABE01. Next base: position 22,126 of record JACABE010000037.1, on the reverse strand, counting down.
CTTCATCAAAACATCCCCAATTTGTGAAATTTTTAAATTTAAAATCTTTTTCTCCAATAATTTTCTTAAAACCGGATGATATTAAATAAGCTTCAGTATTGGCAAATTTTAAATTTCCACCATAGTAATAAGATGTATGATAGGAATTACTGACTAAGTCTTTAGCTAAACTAGGCATTTTATCAAATTTTCCGAACTTTCTGATAACAGTAGTTTTAGGTTGTGAGGGGAATCCGGCAACGATTGCAGCCAATGCTTGTTCTGTTCTGAATCCTGTAGAATAAAAATTTGTAAACAACAATCCTTCTTTTGATAAAGCTGAAATTCTAGGTGTAGCATCTATTTCATGATTTAAAATACCTACAGCTTCTCCACTAATTCCTTCAAGTAAAATAATGATAATATTAGGCTTTGCAATTTTAAAAACAGAAGAAGTGCTATCCAATGGTGTTGCAGCCGTTAATTGTGTAAAAAATAATTTAGAAGTACTGTCATCCATATACTTATATGGATTTTTTGAGAGTTCTTCTTTTTCCACTAAAGAAGCTAAGCAATTCCATGTACTATTTACAGCAGCTTGATTAAGCAATGGTTTTTCCGAAAAATAGCTCCAGCTTCTGTCTATAGGAAAAATCTGAATCCCACCTCTGATACCAATTATTAATAATGGTAAAAATAAGGAGAAGAAGATTAGTTTTTTTAGCCAATGTTGTTCAGTAAATGAATTGTTTAACCTGATAAACTTTCTGTAAATGAATATTTCAGGTATTATTTGTATCGAAAAAAGAAAGAGTAATAAGAATATCGGAGTTGCTTTTGCTGATGCAACTACTTCTTTAGGATAAGCCAGATATGAAAGGGCTTTAGGATTGAGTTTAGAACCCCATTCAGCAAAAAGTCCTATATCTGAAATAAGGATAAAATTACTAATAATAAAGAGGATAATGATAAATGTATTACAGAACCTTTTTATAAAATTAATATTTTTAATGCTTAAAATTATTAATATAAACGATACAGGTAAAAGGATATAGCAAATAGTGGCTAAATCCATGGCAAACGAATATGCATTACTTAGCAAGAATTCTTTTAGATTAAAACTTGTTTGTGTGAAAAAATAAAACAGAAATATACTTCTCTGTACAAAAAATAATAGCATCCAGAATATTGCTAATCTGATAATATAATAGAAAATAGGCTTCATTAAATAATAGTATTTTGACGCAAAGTTATAAAAAAAACTGTTTCGCCCTTGAATTTGGGAAAATAGGCTTCATATCTTATTTCTAAAGGTTTAGGAAAGAATAGTTTGTAATAGTTGAAATTTGGATAAAAACAATTAATTTTGCAAAAAGAAAAAATGGGAAGAATTTTAGCAATTGATTATGGACAAAAACGTGTAGGGATAGCTGTTACTGATGAATTTCAGCTAATTGCCAATGGATTAACTACAGTTCATTCAAAAGATATATTAATTTTCCTGAAAGATTATGTTTCAAAAGAGAAAGTAGAATGCTTTGTAGTAGGTGAGCCTAAACAAATGAACAATTTACCCTCAGAATCCGTTAAATTCATTGATCCATTTATTAAACAACTGAAAAAAAACTTTCCGGAAATTCCTATTGAGAGGATTGACGAACGGTTTACTTCAAAAATAGCATCGCAAACAATGATTACTGCTGGTTTGAAGAAAAAGGATCGTCAAAATAAATCTTTGGTTGATACTATTAGTGCAACTATAATTTTACAATCTTTCATGGAAAAGAGATTGATTTTTTAAATTTATAATACAGAAATATATGTTATTACCAATTACTGCATTTGGACATCCAACCTTAAAAAAAGTTGCACAAGATATTGATAAAGATTATCCTAATTTGGATGTTATTATCAATGATATGTTTGAAACTATGTATTACTCTAAGGGTGTTGGATTGGCTGCTCCTCAAATAGACTTATCCATCAGGTTAATAACCATAGATGCCAGTCCTTTTGCAGAAGATTATCCTGAAGCAAATGGTTTTAAAAAAGTAATGATTAACGCTCATATAATTGAAGAAGAAGGAATTGAATGGAGTTTTAATGAAGGGTGTTTGAGTGTGCCTGATATTCGCGAGGATGTATTGCGCAAACCGAAAATCAGAATACAATTTGTCGATGAAAATTTTGTATCTCACGATGAAATATATGAAGGTGTGGTAGCTCGTATAATTCAGCATGAATACGATCATTTGGAAGGTATTCTTTTTGTTGAGAGATTGACTTCATTAAAAAAGATGCTATTAAAACGAAAACTAACCGATATCTCAAAAGGAAATATTAAAGTTGATTATCGTATGAAATTTCCATTTCAATATCGTAAAAAGATTAAATAAGTTTTAGCAGAATTATCAGCACATAAACAGAGTAGTGATTTAATTCTCTCTCAATACATATTCATCGTACTCGATTTCAAAACGCAGTTTGTGTTTTGATTCTTCAACAGCCAGTGACAGGAATATATTCTTTAAGTTTTCATTTGGAGCTCTTTCAGCAAGTTTTGAATATAGTTTAAAAGCTGCTTTTTCTTTTTTCATAGCAAATACAAGTGATTCAGCATAGGTCATATCAGGTGAAGCATCTACACTCATCATATAATCACTGATTTTCAAATCGGTAACCATCTCTGGTTTTAAGTCAAATAAGCCATTTTCTTTTATATCCATCAAACGTTTTTTATGAATAATTTCTTCTTTTGCAAAATCCATAAATACTTCTTTCACTTCTTGATTACTTGCATTTTGAGCAAGCATAGTGTATAAATCTACTGCTTTTTGTTCTTCGTTGATGGCAAAGTCTAAAATATCATTTATATTTTCAAAATTTTTCATAATATTATCACTTTTAAAAAATTATTTAGTGTTTTTAGTATTTTATTTTCTCATCAAAATAATTATCGAAATATTTTACTACATTATCACAAGCATGATTGAATAATGCTTTATAATTATTATCTTTTGTTTCAATAAAACGATATTTACTTCTGTCTTCATTAATATCAATATCAGGTAACAATGAAATTACTTCCATCATAACATCATTCACATCGTTAGTTGTATTTACTCCCAATTTTTTTAATAAGGTAAATAACTGCATATATGATGTCTCAGTAATAGAAGAAGGCATTGTTTGATTTACTCTTTGTATGTAACGTTGTGTATTAGTAAAGTGCCCGCCTATTTCAAATGGTAAGGATGCAGGAAGAACTAAATCAGCTAATTGAGCTGTTTCTGTCATGAAATAATCTTGTACTACTCCAAACCCTCCATTAGAGGCAACTTCACGAAGATTTTCCTTGTCTATTGCACAACCAATCGGGTCTTCACCAAAGATGAAAACATTTTTAATTTTTCCTTCTCGTAATAAGAGTTCTTGTTCCTGAGTATGTTTTGTAGATAAACCACTAACACCCCATATTCTCTCCATTTTCTTTACAAAATCCTTATTATCTATTTCTTGATAACCAACGCCAAACTTAGGATAAGCACCCATATCAAATAAACCTTGTGAGTTATTTTTGGTTTTCAAAGCAATGAGACCGTTAGATGTTTTACCTAATTTTCCAGTTATCATTGTTAAATTGTACAATTCTGTAGAAGCTGGTGCTGATATTTCTTTTTCGGAGAACAAAATAATGGCATTCATTTGCATATTGTAATCATTGGCACAGTTCGCAATTTCATTTGCAGTAAGGCCAGATAATTTTATCAATTCGTCATAATTTTCTTTCAGCAAATTATCTTTGTAAGCTTCAAAATCAACACAATTATCATTTATATACAGTGCATTATACAACTTATATTTTAGCAGATAATAATTTATAGCTTTTATAAAATAGTAATAAGAATCTGTCTTAATTACTCTATCTACTTTATTTGACATTGAATTATTACTCAAAGTAGTCAACACTTCTACTTGAATCTTCTTTGTATAGCGGGTGTTATTTACCATGTAGCCAACAACAGGGTTGTCTGTGTTAATTTCTGCACCAAATAAATATATTTTGCTAGCATCTTTTATTTGGCTAAATGGAGCATTGTCGAAAGAAGTATTGATTAAGTGAGCACCTCTTTTGATATAATGCATGCTTGAAATGTTATTGGTTTTTGCTCCGGCTCTTGCTATTTTCTGAATTAAATAAATTTCTTCGTTGGTTAAGCGAGCTCCTGCAAAGAAAGCATTTTCATCTGCTTCTACACTTCTTATTTTTTGTACAATATAATCATAAGCTTGTTTAAAACTTATCTCTTCAAATTTACCATCTGTTTTTAATAAAGGTTTGGTAATTCGTTTTTTATCATTTAGATATTTATAGCCAAATTTTGCATATTTGCAAATATTTCCATCGGGATTTACCATTCCTTTAGCACCTGTAACTTTCATTACAAACCCATTTGTATGATGAATTACAATATTGCAACCAACTGAACAATAATTACAAATTGTTTCAAAAGTATTAGTTTTTACAGGCCCTGGTTTAAAATATACGTTTTCAGTAATTGCTCCTGTAGGGCAAGTAGATATACACATTCCACAACTTTCGCAGGATGTATCTTGTAATTTGTCACCCAAACTTGGAGCAACATAAGTTTTAAACCCACGTTCAACTAAACCTAACGCATTGGCTCCTACAACTTCTTTGCAAATACGAACACAACGAGAACATAAAATACATTTGTTGTTATCAATTTCTATAAAAGGATGATCGAAGTTGACACTATGTTCAGAAAATTCACCTTCAAAATGCAATTGATCTGCGTTGTATTCAGTAGCATATTTTTTCAGATCACAAGTAAAATATTCTGTGCAACCACATTCTAAACAACGATTGGCTTCATGTTTGGCTGTTTCTTCGTTTTTATATCCTAATTCAACTTCATTAAAGTTGATACGGTGTTTAGGATTTAAGGTAGGCATTTCTTCACGCAATTGTTTTGGGAAAAATGTATTATATTCTTCTTTTATTTGAAGTTTGAAATTGTCTTTTTTACTCAAAAATTCTTTTTTTACAGGTTCAATAGGTAATCCCATTAAAAACTGATGACATGAAAGTGCTGCAATTTTTGCTTGTGAAATAGCTTGAATTAAAGTGCCAGGTCCTGTTACTCCATCACCAGCTGCAAATATTGACTTTACGCCTGTTTGTAAGGTGTTCTTATCGCAATCCAAATCGTGCCACTTACTCAATTTTAATTCGCCATCGTTAATATAGTTGTTAATATCTTCCAAAAACATAACGTTTGTTTTTTGACCAACGGCAGCCAATATATAATCCAATTTAATGTCAAATTCAGAACCATCAATAGGAATAGGTCTTCTTCTACCAGAAGCATCGGCATCGCCTAATTCCATTTTGATACAAGTCATAGTTTTGAGCTTACCTTCTTTATCCTTGTTAATACGGGTAGGATTCGTCAAAAATAAATATTCAACTCCTTCTAATTTAGATTCATGTATTTCAATAGGGTTAGCAGGCATTTCATTTTCGGTACGACGATACACAACATACACTTTTTTTGCACCGCAACGTATAGAAGTTCTGCAACAATCCATTGCAGTATTTCCACCTCCTACAACAGCAACAGTTTTCCCTGTAAAATTGTATTTTCGACTGGTTACTTCCATTTTCTTTAAAAAGTCGATTCCTGAAAATACATTTTCTGCATCATCACCTTCACAACCTACTGAAGTTCCTTTTTGCGAGCCTATGGTAAGTACAACAGCATCGTATTTTTCTTTGATTGCTTTGTAACTTACATTTCCGCCTAAGGTCTTATTGTAAAAGATTTTTACACCTAATTCTGTGATGTTGTCAACTTCGCTCTGAACTACATCATTAGGTAAACGGTATTCAGGAATGCCATAACGCAACCAGCCACCTGCTTTAGGAGCTGCTTCATAAATATCTGCCTGATGTCCTTCTATTTGTAAAAAATAAGCTGCAGACAACCCGCCAGGTCCGGCACCGATAACTGCAACCTTTTTATTTGTAGAAGACTTAATTTTAGGGATAAATTTAGCAATTGATTCTAAGTCTTTATCCGCAGCAAAACGTTTGAGATAATCAATTCCAACACCAGTTCCTTCATCCAACAAATTTCGGCGACAAGCTACTTCGCAAGGACGCACACAAACTCTACCACAAATGGCAGGCAAAGGATTAACTTCTTTAATTAATGCAATTGCATCGTTATATAAGCCTTTTTCTATCAATGAAATATAACCCTGAACATCAACTCCGGCAGGACAAGTTTGCTTACAAGGGCCTGAACAATCAGCATAATGATTGCTTAATAGCAAATCAAGTGCTGTTTTTCTGGCTTTTTTTACTTTGTCGTTTTCTGTTTTAATTACCATACCTTCTCTTACTTTGGTAGAACACGAAGGTTGTAAACCTTTCATTCCTTCCACTTCTACTACACAGACATAGCAGGATGTATAAGGCTCAATGCGAGGGTCATTACACAAAGTAGGAATTTGGATATTATTTCTGTTGGCTACTTCTAATATAGTCTCATCAGAATAAGCTCTGATTATTTCACCGTTTAATACGATATTTACACTGTTACTCATAGTTTTGTTATTAGGTTATTAAGCTAATGAGTTAATGGGTTAAAGATTAAGTTAAGCTAATGGCTTCAAATTTACATCTCGAATAGCAATCTCCACACTTGATGCAATTTTCCTGAATGATATGATGTACTTTTTTGCGTTCGCCGGTTATGGCTTTAACAGGGCATTTTATGGCACAAATGGTACATCCTGTACATTTATCTTCGATAATCTCATAAGTTAATAAAGCTTTGCATGCCTTTGCAGGGCATTTTTTTGCAAAAATATGAGCTTCATATTCATCTCGAAAATATTTCAAAGTTGTTAATACAGGGTTCGGTGCAGTTTGTCCTAATCCACACAACGAATTGTCTTTAATTTGAACAGCTAATTCTTCAAGTTTTGCAATGTCTTCATCTTTGCCTTTTCCTTCTGTTATGCGATTTAATATTTCAAGCATGCGTTTTGTCCCGATTCGACAAAACGTGCATTTACCACATGATTCTTCTTGTGTAAAGTTGAGGAAAAATTTTGCAATATCAACCATACAAGTAGCTTCATCCATTACAACCATACCACCGCTACCCATAATGGCTCCTGTTGCATTTACTGAATCGTAATCAACAACAGTATCAGCAAGAAATTCAGGAATACACCCTCCAGAAGGACCACCCAACTGAACTGCTTTAAATTTTTTACCATTTGGAATGCCACCACCCAGTTTGAAAATAATATCACGAATAGTAATTCCCATAGGTACTTCTACCAAACCTGAATGATTTATTTTACCAGCCAATGCAAATACTTTGGTGCCTTTACTTTTTTCTGTTCCATATTTTGAATATTCGGTGGCACCATTGTATATAATCCAGGGAATATTGGCATAGGTTTCAACGTTGTTAATATTTGTTGGCTTACGCCACAAACCTGATTCAGCAGGGAAGGGGGGGCGTTTACGAGGCATACCTCTTTCGCCTTCTACAGAAGCAATTAAAGCTGTTTCTTCTCCACAAACAAATGCTCCTGCTCCTTCTTTTATATGTATATCAAAATTAAAACCTTTTATTCCCAATATGCTTTTACCTAAATAACCTTTAGTTCTTCCCTGTTCTATCGCAATTTCCAGGCGTTTGATAGCTAATGGATATTCAGCACGGCAATAAATTACACCTTCAGTAGCACCTATTGCATAAGCTCCAATTATCATCCCTTCCAACACAGCATGTGGGTCGCCTTCTAACAGTGAGCGATCCATAAATGCACCAGGGTCACCTTCGTCGGCATTGCAAATAATGTATTTTTCATCGGATTTATTGTTGCGAGCAAAACGCCATTTCATTCCTGTTGAGAAACCACCACCACCTCTACCACGAAGACCTGAGTCTAATATAGATTGAATTACGACTTCGTAATTAATGTTTTCAGTTGCTATTTTACGAATTGCAGCATAACCTAATTGGGATTCGTAATCTTCGATAGATTCGGGGTCAATTAAACCACAATGACGTAAAGCTATTCTTACCTGAGCTTCAAAAAACTTATTGTCTTCAGTGTCGAATAAATCTGTTTTTACAACATATTCTTTAATGGGTTCTTGTTTAATGATATGTTTTTCAATAATCTCAATAGCACGGTTTTCGTCTACATTTCCATAAATATAAGAGCCATTTTTGTCGATAATTTCTACCAAAGGTTCGCGGAAACACATGCCGATACAACTGGTTTTCTTAAGCTCGAAATCCAATTGATTACTTTTTAACAAAGATTGAATTTTTTGATAAGTTTTATTGGCTCCGGCAGCTATACCACAACTACCCAAACCTACTATTACTGTTGTCTTTTCCATAATTTATGGTAATTTGTGGTTAATTGCTTTCTTTGCTTTTAATGTTTTGGATAATGTTTACTGCTTCTTTTCCGGTAAGCTTGGCGTAAGTATCATCACCTATCATCATTGCAGGAGCTAGAGAACAACATCCTAAACATGCTACAGATTCGAGTGTAAACAAATTATCTTCTGTGGTTTCGCCATCCAATATACCTAGCGATTCTTGTATGGCTTCTGTAATAGCATTGGCATTTTGAACATGACAAGCTGTTCCATGACAAACTTTGATGATATGTTTGCCAACTGGTTTTAAACGAAATTGTGCATAAAAAGTAGCTACACCATACATTTCGCTTAATTTTAAACCTGTTTCTTCTGATATTTTTATAAATGCTTGCTTAGGAAGGTAACCGAAAGTTTGTTGTGTGCCTTGCAATATGGGTATCAAATTTCCTTTTTTACCATTGTATTTAGCAATCAGGGTATCTATTAAACTGAGATCTATATTATCATTGTCGTGAAAATCCAGATCTTTTTTTAGTCGTTCTATTCGCATAGCGTTATAATTTTAATATGCTAAAATATAAAACATTTTTGTAATATCATTTTTTTTATTTAAAATAATACTCTAAATAGAATGATATTTTACAGTTTCTTAAAATTATAAAGCTAAAAGTTTCATCGTTTGTAATAAAGTTTTTAAATTAAATACAATTTAAACCAAATTTTATGTGAGAATACCAATATTTCAAATTAAAATATAAATTATATCCTATTATTTCTATGAGAAATAGAAAATGCAGCAATGTTTATATCTAGGTTATCGTTTTTTTTAATTCACACAATCAATTATTTATGAGTTTAATTATCAAACTAAACTTAATAATTATTCAACTTTTAATTTAACTATTTACAACTTCGCCATTAAGTATCACTGTTTCTACTTTATTGCTTCCATAAGAATAAGGCATAAATTCGTAAGAAGGAATAGATTTGGTGATGAATACATTGGCTATTTTGCCAACAGCAATGCTGCCCAATTCTTCACTAACTCCCATTGCATAAGCACTATTGATAGTAACTGCATTAATAGCTTCTTCAGGGAGCATACGATACTTTATACATCCCATAGAAAGTATAAGTTGCATATTACCGGAAGGCGATGAACCGGGATTAAAGTCACTGGCTAACGCAACACCTAAACCTGATTCGATCATTTTGCGAACAGGAGCATAAGGCATTCCAAGGAAAAAAGCAGCTCCAGGTAATAACGTTGGCATGGTTTCCGAATTCTGTAAGCACGCTATTTCTTTAGTTCCCGTATATTCAAGGTGATCGACAGAAAGAGCATTATATTTTACACCTACCTGAATACCACCTGAATAATCAAGTTCATTGGCATGAATTTTTGCACGAAGCCCATGTTTCATTCCTGCCATCAGCATTTTTTCAGTTTCATCTTCTGTAAAAAAACCTTTATCGCAAAATACATCAATATAATCGGCTAAATCTTCTGCTGCAACCAGAGGTATCATTTCGTTGATAATAAGCTCAACATACTCACTCTGTTTGCCTTTATATTCAGCTGGCACGGCATGAGCTCCCAAAAAAGTAGCTTTAATAGTTAAAGGACTGATTGTTTTTAATTTCTTGATGACCCTTAACATTTTTAACTCATCTTCTGTAGATAATCCATAACCACTTTTAATTTCAACAGCACCTGTTCCATATGAAATTATTTCGTTTAATCGTTGAATAGCACTCTCCACCAATTCATCTTCAGTAGCTTTATGCAATCGGGCAGATGAATTTAAAATACCACCACCACGTTTAGCGATTTCCTCATACGATAATCCTCTAATTTTATCAATGTATTCAATTTCACGACTTCCGGCATATACCAGATGTGTATGAGAATCGCAAAAACTTGGAAAAACCATTTTGCCTTCAGCATCTATTTCCTTTATTTTGTTGTCTTTTTGAAGTATAGTAAGTGCTTTTAGATCTGTCATTTTACCAAATCCGGCTATTTTGCCATTTTCTATGAATAGCCAGGCATTTTTAATGGTTTCAAGTTCTGACATTTGTTTTCCTTTTAAAAACAATTTTGTTTTGGTTTCTATACCCACTAAATCTTTGATATTCTTTATTAAAATCGACATAATTAAAAAAGTTTTATATACTAAAAGTAGCTTGCTAAAATAGTAAAAAATGTGATTTTTGAGTTGATTTTCTTTTATTATCTTCAAACAATTTTTATTAATAAACACTTTTAGAATAGCATTTCAAAAATTAAGGATACAATATTGAGAAATAGGGATTACATATCATTTTAAAATCTATCTTACTTCATCTCAAAACTTTCAATAAAAAACTTTTTTACACTATAAATTTAGTATAATTTTGCCATCCATATTATACAATTTAAATACGAATGACTTACATTCTTGCCATTGAATCATCCTGCGACGATACTTCCGCTGCAATAATCTGTAACAATAAAATTCTTTCTAATGTAATTGCCAATCAACAAGTTCATGAGCTCTATGGGGGTGTTGTTCCAGAATTGGCATCGAGGGCACATCAACAAAATATTATTCCAGTTGTAGATTTAGCGATAAAAAAAGCAGGTATACAAGCCAATCAATTAAATGCCATTGCTTTCACTAAAGGGCCAGGCTTATTGGGATCATTGTTGGTAGGTTGCTCCTTTGCAAAAACTTTTGCATTATCACTCAATATTCCTTTAATTGAAGTTGACCATTTAGAAGCACATATCTTATCACACTTTATAAAAGATACAGATGAACAATGTATTCCTGAGTTCCCATTTTTATGTTTATTGGTTTCTGGTGGACATACGCAGATAATATTGATGAAAGACTATTTCACTATGGAAATCATTGGTCAAACTATTGACGATGCTGCAGGCGAAGCTTTTGATAAAGCAGCTAAAATTATGAGTTTACCATATCCAGGTGGACCTTTGGTAGATAAGTTTGCCAAAGAAGGCAATCCATATACATTTTTATTTTCAGAGCCCAATATTTCAGGCTTAGATTTTAGTTTCAGTGGACTCAAAACATCTTTTCTTTATTTCATACGCGACAACCTAAAAACAAATCCCAATTTTATTGAAGAAAACAAAAATGATCTATGTGCTTCTATTCAGCATATTATTATTAATGTTTTACTAAAAAAGCTAATAAAAGCAGCTAAGCAAACTGGCATAAAGCAACTGGCAATAGCAGGAGGTGTTTCAGCTAATAGTGCTTTGCGTGATCGTTTAAAACAAACCTGCGATGAAATGGGATGGGAAGCATTTATCCCTAAATTTGAATACAGTACAGATAATGCTGCCATGATTGCCATAGCAGCTTATTTTAAGTTTTTAAAGAAAGACTTTACAAAACTAAATATATCTCCTTATGCAAGAAGTAAATAATAAAATAAACTTTATCTATATAATTTACTTTTGCTTACTAATTCTTTAAACCTATTTCCACGCTCTTCAAAATTTTTAAACATATCGTAACTTGCAGCAGCAGGTGATAATAAACAAATTTTAGCTTTCTCTGTTTTGTGAATTGCAATTTCAACAGCCTGTTCAAAGCTATTTGCTTCAAATAGGAATTTATTGAGGCATTCAAATTTCATAATTTCTGATAAGATGCGTTTTCCGGCTTCACCTATAAATATTAAATTACAAATAGATGATTGTGCAAGAAATTCAGCAAGTTTTGAATATTCGATACCTCTGTCAAAACCACCTAATAATAATGTATTAACGCTTTTCAAAGCATTAACCGCAGCAATAGTAGCTTCAGGTATAGTCGAAATAGAATCATTATAATAATTTACGCCATCAAAGTTACCTACATATTCTATTCGATGTTCTAAACCTTTAAAATTGCCAATACCATCAATGATTAAATTATCAGGAATTCCAATCAATTTACAAACATTAATTGCAGCCATAATATTGAGAAGATTGTGTTCTCCTTTTAAATTTCTAGGTAGATTAATATCATAATATGCAACACATGATTTATCATCTTTATAATAAATCATATTATTTTTTACAAAGCAGCCATATTTAACCTCTTGCAGCAAAGAAAAACAGATATGTTTAGCTGCTATTTGTAGTTCCTTTAATGTAACATTAATTTCATTATTATCAGCATTGCAAATAAAATAATCGTTAGTAAGCTGAAATTTTGCAATATTAAATTTTGCCAATTGGTAATCTTTATACGTCTGATAATGATCGAGATGCTCTTGAAATAAATTCAACAATATTGAGAAATGCGGCGCCACTTTACAATTTTCCAGTTGATGAGAAGACATTTCAAATACAATAAAGCTATTGTTATCAATATTTGCAACTTGGTCGAAAGGAGGGAAGCCCATATTACCTACCAAAACTACATTATTTGTATAAGACTTAAGAATGGAATAAATCAAATTACTTGTAGTGCTTTTTCCTTTTGTACCAGTAATACCAATTACCTGTTTTGAAAAAAGTTGTAAAAATAATTCTGTTTGAGAAGTTATATTAAGATTTTGCAATTGCAAATTAGGCAGGTTTTTCAAGGAAATACCAGGTGTTTTTATAATTAAATCATAATCAGAAAGTGAGTTCAGATAAGTATCGCCCAGAATAAAACTCAGTTTTTCATTAGGATGAAAAAGATAGTTTTCAGTTAACGCTTTATCATTATCAGCAATCCAAAATAGCTTATCAGGGAAATATTGTCTCAAAAACTGATATGTAGAACGACCTTCTTTCCCGAAACCAAGAATTAAAACTTTTTTATTATCAATTATATTGTGAAGAATATTCTCGTTCATAGTGTATTAAGTTTAGAGTTGATGTTATGAGGTTTATAAGAAATAACAATAGCTATCTCGTTTTTTAAAATGATTTTGCTTTACTTTTTAAACTAAATTTTATCTTTCAATATTTTTACAAATTCAGTTTCAAGAAAATGCTCATCATTAAATGTATTTAAAAACGAATGTAAATTAATATTTTCGTATTGAGCATAATAAGAAAGTGTTTGATAATATTTTAGCAATAAAGGCATTTCATTTTGGGGAATTTGTTTAATAATCATATTGATAGCAACATTTACTTCATCCACAGTTCCAACACATTCAAATGGCTTTACGTTTTCAATACCAATTAATTGTTCAAAGTAAAATCTTAAACTTTCATCATTCAGCATATCTTTTCCAAATATAGAAATCATATTTTTTCTTTTGATGAAAGGCGATAGTATTATAAATGAAAACAAACATTTGGGGCAATTACCACACCATATATCAGTTTTACTTCCTACATTGCAACTTTTAAAACTTGCAAAATATTTCGGATATTTAGCAAATAAACTCCCGATTTGCAATTCACTCAACGGACGTAAAAAACTAAAATAATTAATACTTGATGTAATATAAGTATTCACATAAGTTCTAAAATCATGTTCAAACTCATAACCTTTTGAATACTGATGATTTACAGTAGTATTTTCAACAGTAGCTTCATTTGCACTCGATTCATTTGATAATGCAATATTTCGTTTTCCGGTAAACACAGCAGACAAAAGTGTTACGAATGCTAATAATGCAGAAAAAGGCGTATGTCCGTTCAAAAAACCCTGTTTATTTAATTCTAATAATTGAGGATGAATACTCCTGCTAATTTCAATAATGTTTTCACGCAAATAACCACCAATTTGAGCAGTTTCCAAGCTGGCATTCCTTGGATTCATAATCAGAGGTAAATTGTTTTTACCAAAATTCTTTAGTAGTTCAAGTGTAACTACAGAATCTTTTCCTCCACCAATTGGAATTATGACAGAATCATCTGTCATAATGTCAGTTTTTTTTAATTCACTTCCTATATCTGCTTGTATTTCCATAAAATCATCAATACTAGCATTGATATTGTTCAAATAAAAGAATTCACCCAAACCATTGAAATAAACCTTTTTCCAAAAAGCAATTTGTTTTGCATTTAATATATGAGGTTTTATGATGACTTTAGGAGGACAAGCAGCTTTCCAATAACTAATTAATTCTACCATACCAATATGAAATACAATATTTTGAATTAATTCTTCAGGTGCATTCTTCCATTTATTAAAATCTCTGGCAGGAAAAGTTAGCGTTGGATGAAATGAATATTTATCGGCTAAATTAAAATTAAATTCAACAGAAAAAATATTGTTTTTAAGTGAATAAGTATAACTTTCAAATGAGAGAAAAATAAATTTATCCCTCATTTTTAAGTATTTATCAGTATTTGGTGTAATATTCATAAAATGGTATAATATTTGTTGCTCTCTTTTCGTTTTAAACATCAAAATTACTAATTTTGAATAAAGTAAAAATAAAATGACAGATATAAATAAAATTTTAGAAATAAAGCCTAATAATATCAAACCATCTCAAGGGAAAGTACTTATATCTGAACCTTTTACAAACGATTATTATTTTAAGCGTTCAGTTGTTTTACTTGCAGAGCATAATGAAGAAGGTTCTTTTGGTATGGTTTTTAATAAACCATTATATATAAATCTCAATGAATTAATAAAAGATTTTCCTAAAATTGATGCTCCTTTATATATAGGTGGTCCTGTAAAAACAGATAGCTTATTTTATATTCATAAGTTTCCTGAGATTGAAAACTCAATAAAAATTAATGAAGAGTTATATTGGGGTGGTGATATTGATAATATTAAAGAATATATTGCAACAAATTTATTCAACAGAGATAATATTCGATTCTTTATTGGTTATGCTGGATGGAGTCCAAAACAATTAAATGAAGAATTGAAAGAAAATTCTTGGGTTGTTACTCATGCCAAAACAGATATTTTATTAAATGAATCACCAGCTTCTATTTGGAATAAAATAGTAATTGATTTAGGTGCAGATTACGCTCATTGGGTTAATTTCCCTACAAATCCGTCTATGAATTAAAGAAGAATAACTTGTTTAAATATAATACGCTTTAATTGTGTTTCACTTGTTGTTCTTTATATTTTGCTCTTCCTAAGATAAAGAACTATTTCTCTTGAAGTTATTCCTAAAAGTAATAATAATAGAACAGCAGAGCTTGCAAAGCCAATTTTTTCGCCAGTAAAATAAGACTTAGGTTCAAATTTAAATTCAACTTTATGGTTACCTTGAGGGATATTCATCGCTCGTAATATATAATTTACACGAATATAAGGAACTAATTTACCATCTAGATAGGCATTCCAACCATTTTTATAATAAATTTCAGAAAAAACAGCCAATTCATTTTTCTTGGCAGATGTTTGATATGTTAAATGATTTGGTAAGTACTTTATTACTTGAATGGTTGATAAAGAATCTTTCCCTTCAATGAAATCTTTTACATAATCTTTAAATCTCTTGTCAATAATGCAAGTAGTAGCTGGTTCAAAGTTTGATAAAGCATTTATTTCTGAATCTGCATTTTCAACTATTTTATAATTATCAATAAACCAGGCATTACCCAATGCTGCAACATTTCGTTGAACCTGAGGTTGCTTGTTTTGATCAGGAGCAATAAAATATCTCGTATTCAACATATTGAAAACTTTTACATTCTTTTTAATGATATGTTGTTCGATTAAATCCTGATAACGATGTATTTTTGCAGTATGATAACCTCCGAGTGATTTGTGGAAATATGAAGTAGTTGCATCAGTAAATGGGTTTCTGGTTACATTATAAACCCTGTAATTCGGATCTTTATCTTCTAAAATTAATATATCTGCTTCAGTAGCAGGAAATGGTTTTTGAATACTCTTCTTAGTTGTAAAATTACTGTTATCGAAATATCTTTTGTTTACAGAAAACATATCAAGAACGACCAATAAGATAAAAGCTGTAATGATAAATTCTTTTTTATATTTATTTTCGATAAATGCCCAAATACATGCACTTGCCAATAGAATAAATAAAAGAGACCGCCAGCAATCTATCGTAAAAGCAGACCTTCTGTCAGTAACAATAGCATTCATTAACCATTCAGGGTAAGGTAGTTGACCGTCGCTTATGCTTTTAAAATCAAAAAAAGCTGAACCAGCCAAAGCAAAAAAGAGGGTAATACCGCCAGTAATTAAAAGCGATATTTTACCAAATTTTATTACTGTTGCTTTTCCTGTTTCTTTGTTAAATATTTGATTTAAAGCAAGAATACCCAATAAAGGAATACATAATTCTGCAATAATAAGTATTGAGGAAACTGCTCTGAATTTGGAATACATCGGGAAATATCGGAAGAAAAATTCGGTTAAAGGCATAAAGTATTTTCCCCACGAAAGTAGTATTGATAAAACGGTAGCCATTAACAAAAACCATTTAAAAGGTGTTTTTACAATAAATAATCCTAAAACAAAGAGAAAAATAAAAATTGCACCAACATAAACAGGACCTGAAGAAAATGGCTGAGAACCCCAATATAAAGGCATTTGATAAGTAATTTCTTTAATATTAGGAACTTTATTTTGCATTAATATTGCATAAGTTTCTGAACTTTCTCCTAGTTGACTAATGGAAGAGCCTCCTTTAAAATTTGGGATGAATAAAGTAAATGTTTCATCAATTCCGTAACTTAATTGTGTTGCATTATTAAAGTCTTCATTTATACCTTTTTTATTAAGCTTTGCTGAAAGTTCAGATTTTTCTCTTGTTGACTCTTTTGAAAATTCATAATTTGTCCAAAGTGCTGTTATATTCGTTCCTAAAGCTAAAATTATAGCAAAAATTAAGATTGCAAACGCTTTACTGAAAGAAATTAACTGTTTGTTTTTTAATTTATTATAAAAATCGAAAATTAGATATATCAGTATCAAAATAGTTAAATAATATATCGTTTGAATATGCCCTGTTTTAAATTCTAAAGCCAGAAATAAAGCAGTAATCATTCCGCCCCATAAAAACTTTCCTCTCATTAAAAGTATTACTCCGGCAAAAACAGGAGGCATGTAGCCAATTGTAGTAGCTTTGCTGTAATCACCAGCTGCAATAATAGTAAAAAGATAAGAAGAAAATCCAAAAGCAAGCGCACCAATAATGCCAACCCATGGATCAACTTTCAAAACCAAAAGCAAAATAAAAAAACCAAGAAAGTAAATGAATATTATATTTGCTGGATTTGGCAATAAAAACAAATGCAATGCATCATCAAAAAATGAAACAACAATATTTGAAGGTGTTGACATACTTATTGAATAAGCCGGCATACCACCAAACATTGAGTTTGTCCACAATATTACTTCATTTGGATATGCTTTGCGAAAATCCGATAGTTCTTTTGAAGCACAAGTAGTACTAATACTTTCACCTTGCCTTAAGCTTTTTCCTTCTAATAAAGGAGTTAAATATGAAAAGATAACCGTAAGGAAAATAAGAACAGCTACCAAGTAAGGAAGTAATTTCTTAAAATAAGTATTTTTCACGAGATTGCTTTTTTATTATTTCGATTCTACTTCTTCATAATCAACATATTCTCCGATTTTTTCAGCAGAGGTACTCTTTTTGGTTTTAGTATCAGGAATAAAATCAATACTAGTATCACCTTCTTTTCTAGTGGTGTTATCATGAGAACTTTGCTGATAGAATTTCTGTTGAAATTTGTTTAAATAATATTTTAATAAATAAGGTAGCACAAATTTTGCAATGAAGCGAAAAATCAAATAAATGAGGATTAACCAAAGAATAAACTCTAACATTTTATAACATTTTGGAGAAAAACTAATCTACAAATTATTTTTTATTTTAATATATAACAATGATTATTGAATTTTATGAGCTAAAACTATTAATCTTTTTCTTTTAATTTCCGCTCCAATTCTTCTATACGAGCTACTAGTTTTGAGAGGTTGCGAAAATGAACAGAAATTTTACGGTATTCGCTCACATTAAATGCTGGAGAACCAAGTAAAGCAGCACCTTCTTTTTTAATTGAAGAATTAATTCCTGATTGTGCACCAATTTTTACATTATCGGCAATTGTAATATGTCCTACTATACCAACTTGTCCGGCTATCATGCAATTTTTACCAATTTTAGTAGAACCTGCAATACCTGTTTGCGAAACAATTACAGTGTTTTCGCCAATTACTACGTTATGTCCTATTTGTATTTGATTGTCTAACTTAACACCTTTTTTAATGATAGTTGAGCCTAAAGTAGCTCTATCTATACTTGTATTGGCGCCAATTTCAACATTATCTTCAATAACTACATTGCCTATTTGGGCAACTTTGTTATAAATATTATCGGTTTGTTGGGCAAATCCAAAACCATCAGCTCCAAGCACAACACCCGCGTGAATAATGCAATTGTTGCCGATTACGGTATCAGAATATATTATAGCACCGGCAAATAAGGTAGTATTGTCACCTATCACAGTATTGTCGCCTAAATATACCTGAGGATAAATTTTTACATTTTTACCCAATTTTACGTTTTCTCCAACAGAAGCAAATTCACCAATATAATTATTTTCACCAACAGTGGCTGTAGGAGCGATGAATGCCATTTGAGAAATGCCGGTTTTGTTTAATTTAACCTGATTGTAAAAATCGAGAAGCTTGGCAAATGCACTGTATGCATCATCTACCTTGATTAATGTTACAGTAATAGGTTGATCGGGAACAAAGTCTTTATTTACAATAACTGCCGAAGCAAGCGTGTTATATATATGAGGAGTATATATTTTGTTAGCAAGAAAAGAAAGGCTACCAGGAGTTCCTTCTTCAATTTTCGATAATTTATCAACAGTAATTTCTGGATTTCCTTCCACAATACCGTTTAAAGTATCGGCTATTTGCTGAACCGTAAATTTCATTAATTATTATATTTATTAATTATGTATTTATTCCACTTTGCAAAAATAAGACTTATTCTAAAACATTTAACAAATATTAGATTATTAAAATAATCTTTAACAAATCAGAATAAAATAATTGTTTGTTTTGAAAACGTTATGATTGATAAATAAGTATGTTATGAAGATATTTTTCTATAATAAATAACATTCTTTAGGGTAGCAAAGCAAATATTTCTTTACAATTTTATCTAAAAAAGCTGCATTTAATTGATCTGATGCTTCTGTAATATCCTTTACAACATTGTTTTTTAGTAAAATATTTATATTTTCATGTTTTAAATCATATGCATTGTTCACAACATCGGTAGTAAAAACAAAAAAATCAGTTTCTTCATCACTAATATTATAATGCCTGCTTATCTTTTCTTTCAGTTCCGATATTATTTCCTTGCTGAAAGGTTTATTTTGCAATTCTATTTTATACAAATTTCGGTTTACTAAATTTTCTGATAATTTTGATAATATCTTATCATCGTGCCTTTGCCAAACTTTAATTGAAGAAAAAATATCAAAATCATCTAATTGAGAAAAAACTTCGATGAGTGATTTGTTTTCAATAAAATCTTTTTTCTGATAATTGTTTTTTAGGAAAATGCTCAATGCGGGTGTAGCAAATACTTCAATATTCGTTTGCGATAATTGCTTGGCACGTTTCAGTATTTTAATCATCAGTTGTTCTGCCGAAAGTACTGTTTTATGAAGATATACCTGCCAATACATCAATCTGCGTGAAACCAAAAACTTTTCAATAGAATAAATACCCTTAATGTCAACCACCAACTCACCATCCCAAACGTTGAGCATTTTAATAATACGTTCGGTACCTATAATACCTTCGGAAACGCCTGTAAAAAAGCTATCGCGGGTTAAATAATCTAGGCGATCCACATCCAGTTGTCCTGATACCAATTGGTGAAGAAATTTTTTAGGGTAATTCCCCTTAAAAATATCCAATGCCATTGTAAGTTGTCCATCAAAAGCTTCGTTCAAACAATCCATAAATATTTCCGAAATATCCTCGTGGCTCATACTTTCCACTAAAGAATGTTCCAACGCATGTGAAAAAGGACCATGACCGATATCGTGTAGTAAAATAGCAGTATTCGCAGCTATGGCTTCTTCATCCGTAATTACTTGCCCTTTTTGCCTTAATACTTCAATAGCTTCCATCATCAGATGCATACTACCCAGGGCATGACTAAAACGAGTATGCAATGCTCCCGGGTAAACCAAATGCGTAAGACCTAGTTGCATAATGCGACGCAATCTTTGAAAATAAGGATGTTCGATAATGTCGAATATTAAATCATTAGGCAATCCTATAAATCCGTGGACAGGATCGTTTAATATTTTACGTTTATTTCTTGTTGTATCGTTCATTTTGTATTGTTTGCAGCCGCTAAAGTAGATTAAGTATTCAAAGTACTCAGGGCACTTATTTTATTATTTTATCTAAAAACTCTTTTGCAGCATCTTTGTGCATCAATAAATTCAGCATTTTAAGTTTTATATAATCCTCGTGATAAAAACGATAGCCTTTTGTATTACCATCATTGGCACCACTTCCCGAATCTTTAATCAAAAACCAATATTTACCATCCTTTAGTTGATAGCCAACAATATGGATGCAATGGTCGTCGGTAGTTGATTTGTTTTCCATACGGTATTGACGTGCATCTTCATCAATGTATTCCGAAGGGATATCAAAACTAGGAATAACACCAACCTGTGTTTGACTGTTGTAACCGGGTTCAGAAACATCACCGCAAAGTGCAATTGTATAGCCTTTTGTTAGCGCCTTTACAACCAACTTCATATAATCATTGAGTGCTAAATTGTAGTAATCATTGCATTTCCACCAGTTATCGGGCTCATCCAACAATCCTTTTTGATTGTAAGCTATTTCTTTTGTTGACATAAAACTAAAATAATTTCCTGCATTAAATTGCAAAACATCACTGTAAAAATTTGCAGGAGTTAAGGTTTTGCCTTCGTAGGTAAAAGCAGTAGGAGGCTCACCCATATAGTAATTTAAGATATTTTTGATTGTTGCTACAACAGTTTCTTCATTCCATTGATTGTATTCTTTTACAGAAGCTAAATAAGCTGTCATTTCCTGCACCATTTTGGTATGATTGTGAACTGTTTTTCCGGGTAATTTGCCTGTGTAAGCGTAGGAGGGAACAGCACCATATTTTTTCATCATACGCAATACTGCATTAGATTCGGAACCTTCGCTGAAATACATATTTCCGCGCTTTTCCACAAAATATTTTGCTCGTTCCACATATTCCCAATACACTGTAAACATTTCTGAGAGTTTAATTTTACGCTTAGTAGTTCTTTCTGCTTCCGATTCTACAAAAGAAGTACCTGCAAAACACCAACAGGTTCCTGTTAAACCTTGATTTAAAGGATTATTATGCCAGAATTTAGTATATTTTGAAGTATCGGTAGGATAGATGTTTCCTGTAAAATCCATCGAAAAAACTTTTTCAGTTTCCTTAATAGCAGTATTCTTCTGGTCTTCTGATTCAATGGTTTTCAATAAGACATTTTGATAATAACCGGCTTTTTTATCAGTATAAATGGCTTTGTCTTTTTTCTCTGTCTTTTGAGCAAATACAGCTATTGAAGATGCTATTAAAATCAATGTAAGAAAGAGTATGTTCTTTTTTGAATTCATGGTGTTGATTCGATTAATTTGTATTTATTTGATAAAGTAAAAGTAATTCATTTTTTTTAGTACATGACAAAAACATATAATAATTTGAATTACAAACATATATGTTAAT
>JACABE010000036.1 GCA_013377005.1 Bacteroidota bacterium | reverse complement strand
ATAGAGCTTCGGAAGGGTGTGCTCAGCTCATGCAGGGCACACACAGCGGTTTGGCGTAATGGCGGGTGAAGTGCTTCGTAGAAACATTTTTGCTATATTTGAAGTGCGTGCTTCGTATGAACATTTGTGGTTAAAATCCGCCACTACGCCAAGCCGCAAACCGTTATGCGTAATTTATAAAAAAAGCAATTATGCCAAAGATATTTTTACTTACATTGACATTGGTCTTGTTTTCATTCATGACATATTCTCAGAATGTTGCCATAGAACTTGAAAAAATGAATGTTTTTTATAAGTCTATTGCTAATCCTATTAAAGTTGTTGTTCAAAACTATCCCTGTGAAAAGCTTATTCTAAAATCAAAGTATGGTATAATCAGTCAAGCAGATGATAGCTGCCATTACTTTTATCGAACTGATAGTTGTAACGCATATAATGAAAAAATATATGTAGGAGTAGAGCTTGAAGACAAAGTCAAATGGTTAGACACATTGGAATATAGACTTAAAAAGATTCCTGATCCATTTGTTTCTGTTGCGAATATATCTACTTGTGGTATTATCGATCGTAATAGACTATGGGTTGCAGGTGGGCTAGTGGCAAATATTGAAAATTTTGACATAGATGTTGCTTTTAGGGTGCTTCAATATTCCGTAGTAATTTATAGAAATGACTCTGTGATTTTTAAAGCAGATAACGTTATTGGTAACAGATTTTCGACTGAATTAATATCAGAAATAAAAAAAGCAATGACCAACGACAGATATCTATTTGATGATGTTATTATAGAAACTTTTGACAAATGTTCACCGAAATTGTCAGGACCAGAAATAAAGATAAAATAAAATACGCATAACAGCACCTTGCTGCAAGCGGGGTTTAACAATAAAAAGGTAGTAAACAACAAGTAATTAACTAATTTAGCGGTCTGACAGCATAAGGAACTTTACACTCCCCGCCTGACAGCAAGCTGCGGAAAGTTAATTTTCAAGTTTTCCTCCTCCTCTAATCCACATTCTTTCCCCAACGTCAGATTAAGAAAATATCGAGAACTCGTTAAGCCTCCATGCTCGCCATAAGACCATATTTTTGCAACGAACTTATATTATGATCATCATAAAATAATATCTTTGCAACAAACTTACAATAAAATATTATATCAGTTAATACGGGAGGTAAATTATGACCGATATTCAAATCATTGATCTTACACCTGAAAACATTGCAAATTATGGTGTGTGTGGATACAAAGATGTAAAAAAACACAAGGAATTAAGAAATAAAATTGATTGGTTTAATGAATATTATCCGAAAGGATTAAGAATTAAAATAGTTTTCTCAAAAGAAGGAGGATATCAGGGGATGCTCGAATACCTTCCCGGAAAATATGCGCATCGTCCGGTGAATGCTGAGGATTATATGTTTATTCACTGTGTTTTTGTTGGGTTCAGAAATGAGTTTAAGGGAAAAGGTTATGCATCAATCTTAATAGACGAATGTATTAAGGATGCAAAGAAAGTGAAAATGCTGGGAGTTGCTGTAGTTACAAGAAAAGGTTCTTTTATGGTAAATAAAGAAATATTTCTTAAAAAAGGATTTGAAATAGTAGATAAGGTTGAACCCGATTTTGATTTATTAGCCATTAAATTCGATGCAAACGCAAAAGATCCGAATTTTAAATCGGATATGCTTGACAACCTGAGTGAATATAAAAATGGATTAACAATTATACGTTCGGCTCAATGTCCATATACCGAGAAAAATGTAAAGGCTATTTTGGAATCTGCTGAAACCAAATTTAAGCTAAAGACCAAGCTGATAGATTTAAAAGATTCAGAAACTGCCCAGAAAACGCCCTGTGCTTTTGGAACATTTTGTATAATTTATAACGGCAAAATTATCAGTTATCATCCGATAAGCAATACCCGATTTGAAAACATAATGAATAAAGCTATTCGTTGTTTTTTATAAGCTCTTTGGTAGAAAGCAAACCACAAGCTGCAAAAATATCTTCGCCTCTCGATTGGCGTATGCTGGTGAATATACCTTTTGCTGTTAAAGCATCGCGAAATGAAAGCATGCTAGCTTTATCGGATGCTTCTAAAGGTGTGTCGGGTATTGCATGAAATTTAATCAAATTAATCCTGCATGACAATCCGTTGAGTATTCTGGCAATTTCCCTTACATGTGATTCGGTATCATTAACTCCTTTCAGCATAATGTACTCGAATGAAATTCTTCGTTGCCCGTGCCAATCATAGTTTTTTAATAAACTTACCACATCTTTAATTGAATAAACATGCTGTATCGGCATCAGTTGGCGGCGTTCTTCTTCAAAAGGGGAGTGCATACTTATGGCGAGATGACAGGTGCTGTTGTCTAAAAACGTTTTCATAGCAGGAATAATTCCAATGGAAGAAACTGTAATTCTTCGCGGACTCATACCCAAACCCCATTCGGATGTAATTATTTCAAGACTTTTCATCAATTCAATAGGGTTGTCGAAAGGTTCGCCCATGCCCATATACACAATATTGGTGATCTTTTCGCGTTCGGGCAAACTTCTGATTTGATTAACGATTTCGCCGGCCGTAAGTTGTTGTTGAAAACCTTGTTTGCCTGTCATGCAAAACAAACAACCCATTTTGCAACCTACTTGCGATGAAACACAAAGAGTGCTCCGATTTTCGTCGGGGATATAAGCAGTTTCAATAAAACGACCTTCACCGGCAGGATAAAGATATTTTTTGGTGCCGTCTTTCGATTCCTGTGATTTTATAGGTAAGTTAACACCCAATTGGTATTTCTCGGATAGAAGTGAACGATTTTTTGCAGAAATATTCGACATCTGTTCAATATCAGTAATCTCTTTTTTATACAACCAGTCAATAATCTGATTGGCAGTAAAAGCAGGCATTTCCAATTGCTTTACTATGGTTTTAATTTCAGACGGGGTTTTCCCGAAAAGTTTTTCTTTTGACATTTGTTAAAAATAAATTTCTGCGATGATATTTCCGAACGGTACAGCTTTGTTTACAAGAATATCTCTTACTTCCACCACCATTTCGGAACTTCCGCAAAGGTAATACTTTTCGTTGGATGGAAGCTGTTCTTGTTGTTTTAAATAATCAGTAACCCGCCCGTTGTATTCAATATCCCCGTTTTCTCTGGAACAACAGCGAATATAGCTTTCACCCATTACATCGGAGAATTCTTTTTCGAAATAAAACGATTGCAGGGATTTGCCTCCGTGAATTAGTTTTTTATCTTTCCCCAAACCCGAATCAAGCATCGCTTTAAAAGGAGCTATTCCAGTACCTGTGGCAATCCACCATGCTTTGCCGGTTTCGGTGTAAAAACTGCCGTCAGGTTTCGAAATATAAATACTATCACCTTTTTTGAGGGTAGCCATATTGGGTGTTAAAGCACCATCGGGTTTTATATCGTATAAAATATTGATTTCATCATTATGGATGCCACTGGCAATACTATATAAACGTGGAGTATCTGTCGGATACAATCCTATAGCTATCCATTGCCCTGGAACAAAGCTGAAACTGCGTTTAAAACTTAATAAATAAACATTGGGAGCTATGGAAATATTAGAAGTAACGATTTGTTTTGTTAAAACGGTTGTTGTATGAATCATTGTAAAATATAAATTTTACTATCTAACACATTTGCAAAAATATTGTTTTGAAAATATTTTAAGAAAAAGAAAATTAATAATAGTACAATGAAAGATTATCGAATTTTTATTAACACTACATGTCTAAGGTGTTATGTAAAATCAGCACATTAACATATTAAAGTTTCATATCCTCAATAATAGCTTTAATTTTAGCATTCAATTGTTGATTTACTTTTTCGTAATCAGCTTTGGAGCTTAAGAGTTCTTTTACACCAAAGTAAAATTTAATCTTAGGCTCGGTACCCGAAGGGCGAACAGTAATTTTGCTGCCATCAGCAGTAAAAAACTGCAATACGTTTGATTTTGGTAAATCAATCACTGAGGTTATATTTGTTGTGTAATCTGTTGCAGTTTGTAATTTGTAATCTTTTATCATCGTAACCTTAGCTCCATTAATAGTTGTGGGGGGCTGGCTGCGGTAATTGTTCATCATTGCTTGTATCTCTTCAGCTCCCGATTTACCTTTTTTAGTGATTGAAAGCAAGTCTTCTTTATAAAAACCATATTCGGTATATAAATCTATCAATATATCGTAAAAAGTTTTCCCGTTTTCGGCAGCCCAGGCAGCCATTTCTGCAATCATACAACAAGAAATTACAGCATCTTTATCTCTTACAAAATCGCCTACCAAATAGCCATAGCTCTCTTCTCCACCACCTATAAAAGTTTGTTTGCCTTCTAATTTAAGTATTAATTCTGCAATATATTTAAAACCTGTAAGCACATCGTAACTTGCTACATCATTTTTAAGGGCAATATCTTTTAGTAATTCTGAAGTAACAATGGTTTTTACGATGTATTCGTTACTAGTAAGTTTACCTTTGGCTTTCCATTGATTGATGAGGTAATATATCAACACCGAAGCGGTTTGGTTACCATTGAACAAAACGTATTCGCCTTTATCGTTTTTAACAGCAATACCAACGCGGTCAGCATCGGGATCGGTTGCCAGTACTAGACTGGCATTTACCTTGCGGGCTTCTTCTATTGCCATTTCCAAGGCTGCTTTTTCTTCGGGGTTGGGCGATTTTATAGTAGGAAAATTACCATCAACAATAGCTTGTTCTTTTACAATATGAATATTTTCAAAGCCCAATTCTTTTAAAGCTCTTGGCACCAGCGTAATTCCTGTGCCATGCAAAGCGGTATAAACAATGCTTAAATCTTTATGTTTTTTAATTAATTCAGGCGAAAGAGAAAGCGATTTCACATTGGCGAGATAGATTTTATCAATATTTTCGCCAATCATTTCAATAAGTTGTGGGTTTCCATTAAACTTCACCTGACTGATGTCGGTAATTTTTATTACTTCATCAATAACATTGGTGTCGTGAGGACTTGTTAATTGTCCGCCATCTTCCCAGTAGGCTTTGTAGCCATTGTATTCTTTTGGATTGTGCGAAGCTGTTATCACTACACCACTTTGGCAATTTAATTCGCGGATGGCAAAAGAAAGCTCGGGAGTAGGGCGGAGGTCTTCAAATAAAAAAACCTTAATGCCATTAGCTGACATTACATCGGCTGTTATTTGAGCAAAATATTTACTGTTGTTTCGCGAATCGTAGGCAATGGCTATTTTACAGTTGGTTTTGTCAGGAAACATCTTTAAAATATAGTTGGCAAAACCTTGAGTTGCCATACCTACTGTGTATTTGTTCATTCGGTTAGTTCCAACTCCCATAATACCACGCAAACCACCAGTTCCAAATTCAAGATCACGATAGAATGATTCAGTAAGTTCTGTTGTATCATTTTCAATCAGAAATTTTACTTTTTCGCGAGTTTCTAAATCATATTGTGTTTCTAACCATTTATTGGCTTTTTCTAATATAGTTTTATCAATAGCTTCCATTGTTTTGTTTTTTAATTGTTACAAACCTTACTACTGGGTTGTAAAGGCAAAAAGACGCTAAGAATAAGTTTAGTGTCTTTTTTATTTTATTGAACATTTCTTTTTTATAACTTCAAGTACTTTAGACACTCCAAGTATTCAAGGCACTTACTTACTCGTTTATCAGTTTCAGGCACTTTTTCAAACTGTCTTTCCAATAAGGAATATCGATATTAAATTCTTTTTTAATTTCAGCCTTATCCAATACGCTGTAATAGGGACGAGGTGCCGGTAACGGATAGTCTTCAGTTCTTATAGGATTTATAACACATTCAATATTTGATAGTGCTATAATTTCTTTGGCAAAATCGTACCAGCTGCTTACACCTTCGTTGGAAAAATGATAGGTTTCTATGCTGGTTTTTGAAGCCAAATTTGGGATAATATCTAATATAGCTTTTGCTAAATCTGCAGCATACGTGGGTGTTCCAATTTGATCAAAAACCACATTCAGTTTACCTCTTTCTTTTCCGTATTTAAGAATGGTTTTAATGAAATTATGTCCAAACGAAGAGTACAACCACGAAGTGCGGATGATAATGCCTTTTTCGGCATGATTTCTCACTTCATTTTCACCTTCGGCTTTTGTTTTTCCATAAGCAGAAGTAGGACAAATTGTATCTTTTTCGGTATAAGGTTTGTAATTTTTACCATCAAATACATAATCTGTAGAAATATGTATCATGTAAGCGTGATTTTTTTTTGCAATCTGTGATAGATATTTCACCGCATTTGCATTGATGTATCTTGCAAGGTCACTGTCCTGTTCTGCTTTATCAACAGCAGTATAAGCAGCACAATTAATCACGTATTGAATACTGTTGTTTTTAAAAAACTGATCAATTTGCTGATAGTCGGTTATATTCAAATCTTCTACATCAGTATAAATAAAGTTGTAAGTTGGATATTGCCCAGACAAGCATCTTATTTCGTTACCTAACTGCCCATTGCTACCTGTTACTAAAATAGTTGTCATACTATCCTTATTTGATGATGGTTTTAAAATATTCTATAGTTTTGGTCAAGCCTTCTTCCAATTCAATTTTGGGTTCCCAGTTAAGTTTTTCTTTGGCTAACGAGATATTAGGTTGACGTTGTAATGGATCGTCGGCAGGCAAAGGTTCAAATACGATTTTTGATTTTGTTCCGGTAAGTTTAATAACTTTTTCAGCCAGTTCGAGCATTGTAAATTCATTTGGATTTCCAATATTAACAGGTCCTGTAAAATCATTTCCAGTTGCCATCATTTTAATCATTCCGTTAATGAGATCGTCAACATACTGAAAACTGCGTGTTTGAGCCCCATCCCCGAAAATAGTAATATCCTGGTTTTGTAATGCCTGAACTATAAAGTTAGAGACAACCCTACCATCGTGTGGATGCATTCTTGGTCCATACGTATTAAAAATACGTATGATTTTTATATTTACATTATTTTGCCGATGATAGTTAACAAATAATGTTTCAGCACAACGTTTACCTTCGTCATAACAAGCTCTGATTCCAATTGGATTAACATGACCCCAATATGATTCCACTTGTGGATGAACTTCAGGATCACCGTATACTTCACTTGTTGAAGCTTGCAATATCTTAGCCCTTATTCTTTTTGCCAATCCCAGCATATTAATGGCTCCCATTACTGAAGTTTTTACAGTTTTAATTGCATTATACTGATAATGGATTGGGGATGCAGGACAAGCCAGATTATAAATTTCATCAACTTCAATAAAAAAAGGCATAGTAACATCATGACGAATTAATTCGAAGTAAGGATGGTTTAATAAATGGACCACATTTTGTTTCTGTCCGGTAAAATAATTATCCAGACATACGACTTCATTTCCATCATTAAGAAGCCTTTCGCAGAGATGCGAACCTAAAAACCCTGCTCCACCAGTAACTAATATTTTTTTTCTCATCAGAATTTTTTTATTGGTTTCATAAATTCTGTCTTTCGTTATTTTAATAATTTAATTTTTTAAATAACGAAAGACAGAATTTGTTTTTATTTTTTATACACCAAGTATTTATCAAACTTAAAACTAAATTGATTTAATACCTAGGCAATGATATTCAAATCCATTATCTAACATTTCTTTATTATCAAAGATATTTCTACCATCAAAAATAACATTATGCTTCATTAATTTCTTAACCACTTTCCAGTTAGGAAATCTGAATTCAGTCCATTCAGTTACTAACATTAGTGCATCAGCATCTACTAGGGTGTCATAAGTATCTTTAGAAAATTCAATAACATCACCTATTTTCCTTTGAGCTTCATGCATAGCAACAGGGTCATAAGCTTTTACTTTACATCCTGCGTCTAATAATTTTTTTATCAGTACTAATGAAGGAGCTTCCCTCATGTCATCAGTTTGTGGTTTAAAAGATAATCCCCACATAGCAATAGTTCGTCCTTTTAAATCTCCTTTATAATAAGCATTTAATTTATTAAACAAAACAGATTTCTGATCATCATTAACATCTTCAACAGCTTTCAACACACGCATACTATAACCATTTTGGTCTGCAGTTTTAATCAATGCTTTTACATCTTTTGGAAAACAAGAACCACCATAACCAATGCCAGGATAGATAAATTTAGTACCTATTCTTGAATCGCTGCCTATACCTTTACGAACCATATTTACATCTGCTCCCATAATTTCGCACAAATTAGCAATATCATTCATGAAGCTAATTTTAGTAGCCAACATAGAATTGGCAGCATATTTGGTCATTTCTGCTGAAGGTACATCCATAATAATGACAGGATGGCCATTTAAAGTGAATGGTTTATAAAGGCTTTTAATTATTGTTTCTGCTTTTTCCGATTCAACACCAACAACTATTCTATCTGGTTTCAAAAAATCGTTGATAGCATCTCCTTCTTTCAAAAACTCAGGATTTGAAGCTACATCAAATTCAATTTTCATACTTCTCTTATCTAATTCTCCTTGAATAGCATCTCTTACTTTCTTGGCTGTTCCAACAGGTACTGTACTTTTTGTAACCATTAGAATATAATCGTTCATGTTTTTACCAACAGTTCTTGCAACATCTAACACATATTGCAAATCAGCACTACCATCTTCATCCGGAGGTGTACCTACTGCACTAAAAATTACATCTGTGCCATCAATACAAGATGCTAAATCAGTTGAAAATTTTAATCTGCCTTTATTTACATTTCTTTCAATCATCGGGTCTAGCCCAGGTTCAAAAATAGGAGAAATACCTTTTTCAAGGTTTTCAATTTTCACTTTATCGATATCGACACAAGTTACATCAATGCCTACTTCGGCAAAACAGGTTCCAGTAACTAAACCTACATATCCTGTTCCTACAATTGTTATTTTCATTTGCTAAGTAATTTTTATGAATACTAAATTTTTTTGTAAAGATAATAGAAAAATAAAGCAATAATATGAAAAAAAAACGAAACAATAATTTTTTTTTTAATTTAAAATATTGATAATTTTTTTTAATGAATCAACTTCAAAAGTTATCTTCTCATTGTGTTGAATGCCAGAATTATTGTAAAAAATTTGATCAATTCCTACTTGCTTTGCTCCTAAGATATCTACTTTTAAATCATCGCCAATCATTATACTTTCTTCGGCTTTAGCACCAGTTTTTTCTAACGAAAAGTAGAAAATTTGCTTGTCTGGTTTCTGAAATCCGGCTTCTTCAGATATAATAGCTGTAGTAAAATATTTATCTAGACCAGAATTTTTAATTTTTTTATATTGAACTTCAATAAATCCATTTGTAATAATATGTAGGTAATACTTTTTTTGAAGATGTGTTAAAACTTCGTGGGTATGAGGAAATAATAAATTTTTCTGAGGGCTAAGTTTAATATAATCTTCAGACATATTGACAGCCAATTTTAAATCGTTACAGCCAAATTCATTGAGAGTAAACAAAAAACGATGAACGCTCAGATAATCTTTCTTTATCTCCCCTTTTCTGTATGCGTCCCAAAGAAGGTTATTATGTTTCTTATAAACATTGTGAAAATTTGAAAAATTACAATCTAAAAGATTTTTTATATTATATATATTGTATAAATCTTGAAAAGTTTCTAAAGAGTTGCTATCAAAATCCCACAAAGTTCTATCGAGATCAAAAAAAACATGTTTGTACTTACTCATTGATTGTATAGCGTTTATGCATTAAATGCTACTAGTTATAATTAAAATACAAAAATACTTATTTTTTTTTAATTCGACACTTGCTATTTAAAAATAAAGTATTACCTTTGCAGTCCCAAAAAATTGGGGTTGTTAACAAACTTGATATTAAAACAATCAACGTAATATGCCTACAATACAACAGTTAGTTCGTAAAGGACGAAATAAATTAACAGAGAAAAGTAAATCTCCTGCATTGGATTCATGTCCACAGAGAAGGGGTGTTTGTGTAAGAGTTTATACTACTACACCAAAAAAACCTAATTCTGCAATGCGTAAAGTTGCAAGGGTAAGATTAACTAATGGAAAAGAAGTAAATGCTTATATTCCAGGTGAAGGTCATAACTTGCAAGAACACTCAATCGTAATGATTAGAGGCGGTAGAGTAAAAGATTTACCAGGTGTTAGATATCATATTATTAGAGGTGCTTTGGATACTTCAGGTGTTGAAGGTCGAAATCAAAGAAGATCTAAATATGGTACAAAAAAACCAAAAGTAAAAGCAAAAAAATAACATATTAATAAAGTACCAAATTTTTTAATAAAATGAGGAAAGCTAAACCCAAAAAACGAATCATATTACCAGATCCAAAGTTTAATGATACTTTGGTTACTAAGTTCGTTAACAATTTAATGTTAAGGGGAAAAAAAAGCACTGCTTTTGAAATTTTTTATGATGCAATGGAAATTGTAGCTGATAAATCAAAAGAAGACGGTGTGGAAGTATGGAAAAAAGCATTGGCTAATGTTACTCCTGCGGTTGAAGTTCGCAGTCGTAGAATTGGTGGAGCTACATTTCAGATTCCATCAGAAATCAGACCTGACAGAAAAATGTCTATAGGTATGAAAGCATTGGTAAAATATGCTCGTAAAAGACATGAAAAATCAATGAGCCAGAAATTAGCTGGTGAGATTTTATCTGCTTTTAAAGAAGAAGGTGCTGCTTTTAAACGTAAAGAAGATACTCATAGAATGGCTGAAGCTAATAAAGCTTTTTCACATTTCAGATTTTAATATCGGATAAAAGAAAACCCATTTATAGTTCATTACTTTTTTGATTCATTAATTTACAGGAAGAATACAATAGAATGTCAGAAAAATTAACTTATACACGAAATATTGGCATTATGGCTCATATTGATGCGGGTAAAACCACAACAACTGAGAGAATATTGTATTATACCGGTAAAAGTCATAAAATCGGAGAGGTTCATGACGGTGGAGCCGTTATGGATTGGATGGTTCAGGAGCAAGAAAGAGGAATAACAATCACATCAGCTGCTACAACGGTTTTTTGGGATTATGAAAATGAACAATTCAAAATAAATATTATTGATACTCCTGGTCACGTTGACTTTACTGTTGAGGTTGAACGTTCATTAAGAGTATTAGATGGTGCTGTTGCATTGTTTTGTGCTGTAGGCGGGGTAGAACCTCAATCAGAAACAGTTTGGCGTCAAGCCGATAAATATAAAGTGCCTCGTGTTTGTTTTATCAATAAGATGGACAGAGCAGGTGCAGATTTTTTTAATGTATTAGGCCAGATAAAGGATCGCTTAGGTGCAAATCCAATTCCTCTTCAGATTCCAATCGGACAAGAAGATACATTTACTGGTATCGTTGACTTAATCGCCAATAAAGCTTATTATTGGAATGAAACATCTTTAGGCGTTGAAATTGAAGAAATTCCTGTACCTGAAGACTTATTAGATGTTGTTGATGAATATCGTACAATGTTAATAGAAGGTGTAGCTGAAGAAAATGATACACTATTAACAAAATTCTTAAACGATCATAATTCACTTACCGAAGATGAAATGATAGCTGCTATCAGGAAAGCTACTATTGAAATGAGAATTACTCCTGTAATTTGTGGTGCTTCTTTTAAAAATAAAGGTGTTCAGAAATTACTGGATGCTGTTATTAGATTTTTACCAAGCCCAATGGATATTCCTGCTGTAGTTGGAATAAACCCTAAAACCGATAAAGAAGAAACCAGAGAACACGAAGCGAATGCTCCAATGTCAGCTTTAGCTTTTAAGATTGCAACCGATCCTTATGTTGGTAGAATAGCTTTTTTTAGAGTTTATTCAGGTACACTTGAAGCAGGTTCTTATGTATTAAATACAGCAACCGGAAAAAAAGAACGTATTTCACGTATTATGCAAATGCATGCCAACAAGCAAAATCCACTTGAAAGAATTGAAGCTGGAGATATAGGTGCTGCCGTTGGTTTTAAAGATATTCGTACTGGAGATACTTTGTGTGATGAAAAATTTCCAATTGTTTTAGAAAATATTACCTTTCCTGATCCTGTTATCAGTATAGCTATTGAACCAATTACCCAAAAAGATATAGATAAACTATCCAATGCTCTTTATAAATTAGCAGAAGAAGATCCTACATTTAATGTTAAAATAGATGAAGATTCTGGTCAAACTATTATTAGCGGGATGGGTGAATTACATCTTGAAATATTGGTAGATAGATTGAAACGCGAGTTTATGGTTGAATGCAATCAGGGTAAACCTCAGGTTGCTTATAAAGAAGCTATAACATCTACTGTAAAATTCAGAGAAGTTTATAAAAAACAAACTGGCGGAAAAGGTAAGTTTGCTGATATTGAAGTTGAAATTTCACCGGCAGATGAAGATGTAAAAGGTTTGCAATTTATAAATGAAGTTAAAGGTGGAAATATTCCTAAAGAATATATTTTACCTATTGAAAAAGGATTTAAAGCTGCTATGCTGAATGGTGTATTAGCTGGTTATCCTGTTGAGAGTTTAAAGGTAAAATTATTGGATGGTTCGTTCCATGCTGTTGATTCGGATGCATTATCATTTGAAATAGCTGCAAAAATTGCTTTTAAAGAAGCATGTAAAAAAGCCAAACCAATATTACTCGAACCGATAATGAAAGTGGAAATCGTTACTCCTGATGATTATATTGGTGATGTTACTGGTGACATCAATAAACGCAGAGGCGTTTTAAAGGAGATTGAGGCTAAAGTTGCTTATCAAGTGGTAAAAGCTGATGTTCCATTATCAAATATGTTTGGGTATGTAACTACATTACGTACATTATCTTCAGGAAGAGCTACTTCAACAATGCAGTTCTCGCATTTTACACAGGCACCTGCTAACGTTGTTGAAGAAGTTATTACAAATATTAAAGGAAGCAAAAATTTTTAAACCTAATATAATCTATTAATTTTAAAATTAATAAATAAATAAAGTGAATCAAAGAATTAGAATAAAGTTAAAATCCTACGATTACAATTTGGTTGACAAATCAGCCGAAAAAATTGTAAAGACTGTAAAGTCAACAGGAGCTGTAGTAAATGGTCCTATTCCATTACCTACAAATAAAAAGATTTATACGGTATTACGTTCAACATTCGTAAACAAGAAATCACGTGAACAATTCCAGTTATGTTCTTATAAAAGATTATTGGATATTTACAGTACGACTTCAAAAACTATTGATGCGTTAATGAAACTTGAGTTACCAAGTGGTGTTGAAGTAGAAATCAAAGTATAATTATTTTTATTGTATTAGACTGTAAATATAGAAAGAATAAATAAAAAAGTACAATGTCAGGATTAATTGGAAAAAAAATCGGAATGACGAGCGTATACGATGCCTCTGGGAAAAATATCCCATGCACGGTTATAGAAGCTGGTCCTTGTGTGGTAACACAAGTAAAAACAAAAGAAACTGATGGATATGAATCCATTCAGATTGCTTTTGGTGAAAAAAAAGAAAAGCATACTACCAATGCTTTAAAAGGTCATTTTAAAAAAGCTGGAACAACTCCTAAGAAAATTGTTTATGAATTTACTCGTTTCGAGGCTGATCATCAAAAACAATTTGGTGATATAATTGGAGTGGATATATTTGTTGAAGGCGAATATATTGATGTTGTAGGTACAACAAAAGGTAAAGGTTTTCAGGGTGTCGTAAAAAGACACGGATTCAAAGGTGTTGGTGATGCAACTCACGGACAGCATGACAGATTAAGGGCACCTGGTTCCGTAGGAGCTTCATCGTGGCCTTCAAGAGTTTTTAAGGGTCTCCGTATGGCTGGAAGAACTGGTGGAAATCGTCGTAAAATGATTAATCTTCAGATTGTGAAAATAGTTATGGAGAAAAATTTATTAGTAGTTAAAGGATCAGTTCCTGGTCCTAAGGGTTCATATTTAATTATTGAAAGATGGAGTTAATAGTATATAACAAAAGCGGTAATAAAACCGAAAGAACAGTACAGGTTAATGATTCTGTTTTTGGAATAGAACCAAATGATCATGCAATTTATCTTGATGTAAAACAATTTTTGGCAAATCAACGCCAAGGTACACATAAATCAAAAGATAGATCAGAAGTATCAGGAAGTACAAAAAAGCTTAAGAAACAAAAAGGTACTGGTGGCGCACGTTCAGGCGATATCAATTCACCTTTATTTGTTGGAGGAGGTAGAGTATTTGGACCTCGCCCCAGAGATTATAGTTTTAAATTAAATAAAAAATTAAAAAGATTAGCGCGTAAATCAGCATTGTCTTATAAAGCTAAGGAAAACAACATTTTAGTTGTTGAAGATTTTAATTTTGAGACTCCAAAAACAAAGAATTTTATTGAAATTTTGAATAATTTGAAAATTTTTGATAAAAAAACATTATTAATTCTTTTTGAATCAAATAAAAGTGTATATTTGTCATCCCGTAATTTGGGACAAGTGAAAGTTGTAAATGTAACAGATTTAAACACTTACGATATTTTGAATGCAAATAATTTGATGTTTTTAGAAAGTTCAATAGCAGAATTTAATAAAATCCAAAGCGAAGCTTAATATTTTTTTCAAAAATCAAAACAGCTAATACGAAATGAGTATAATAGTAAAGCCAATAATAACTGAGAAAATGACAGCCATCAGCGAAAAGAAAACTAATCGCTTTGGATTTATCGTTAACAGGACGGCAAATAAAATAGAAATAAAAAAAGCAGTTGAAAGCTTGTACGGTGTAAAAGTTGACTTAGTCAATACTATGGTATATTCTGGTAAAGCAAAATCGAGAAATACCAAAGCAGGACTTATCAGCGGTAAAACCAGCGCCTTTAAAAAAGCTATTGTTACATTAGCTGCAGGAGAAACAATTGATTTTTATAGCAATATATAAAGTAAAGAAATGGCTCTTAAAAAATTTAAACCAACAACACCAGGACAGCGTTTCAAAATTATAAGTACATTTGAGGAAATAACCTCTGATGCACCAGAAAAAAGTTTGTTAGCTCCTAAGAAAAGAAGCGGTGGACGTAATAATACCGGTAGAATGACCATGCGTTATCTTGGCGGTGGACACAAGCAAGCATATAGAATTATAGATTTTAAACGTGATAAAGATAATATTCCTGCAACAGTTCATTCTATTGAATATGATCCAAACAGAACTGCACGTATTGCATTATTATTTTATGCTGATGGTGAAAAAAGATATATTATAGCACCTCACGGATTAAAAGTAGGTCAAACTGTACTTTCAGGTAAAGGTGTTGCACCGGAAATTGGAAATGCATTGTATTTAAGTGAAATACCATTCGGAACAATCATCCATAATATGGAATTACGTCCTGAACAAGGAGCGAAACTAAGTCGTAGTGCTGGTACATATGCACAATTGATGTCACGTGATGATAAATATGCAATTGTAAAAATGCCATCAGGAGAAACTCGTATGATACTACAAAGTTGTAAAGCAACAATAGGTATGGTGTCTAATATAGATCATAGCTTAGAAGTATCTGGAAAAGCAGGTAGAGCACGCTGGCAAGGTCGCAGACCACGCGTTAGAGGTGTAGTTATGAATCCTGTTGACCATCCAATGGGTGGAGGTGAAGGACGATCATCCGGCGGTCATCCAAGATCCAGAAAAGGTATTCCATCTAAAGGTTATAAAACTAGATCTAAGAAAAAAGAATCAAATAAATATATCATCGTTTCAAGGAAGAAATAATTAAGATTTATAAAAACACTTAAGTATGAGTCGTTCATTAAAAAAAGGTCCTTATATAGAGTATAAACTCGAAAAGAAAGTTTTGGATGCTATTGAAAAGAATAAAAAAGTAGCTATTAAGACATGGTCGAGAGCTTCAATGATTTCTCCTGACTTTGTAGGACAAACAATTGCAGTTCATAATGGAAATAAATTTATTCCAGTGTATGTTACCGAGAATATGGTAGGTCACAAATTAGGGGAATTTGCACCAACTAGAACTTTTAGAGGTCACGCAGGTAATAAAGACAAAGGAAAAAAATAAATAATTTACAGAAATGGGATCAAGGAAACATATCAGAGCAGAACAGGAAAAAGAAGCAAAAAAATCTTTATACTTTGCTAAATTAACCAATAATCCATCTTCTCCTAGGAAAACAAGATTAATGGCTGATTTAATCCGTGGTGTAAATGTTGAAAAAGCACTACATATTTTGCAATTTAGCGCAAAAGAATCTGCAATTAAATTACGTAAATTGTTATTATCAGCTATTGCTAACTGGCAAAGCAAAAATGAAGGCGTAAGAATAGAAGAAAGTAATTTATTTGTAAAAGAAGTTTTTGTTGATGGCGGAAGGCAAATGAAAAGAATAAGAACTGCTCCTCAAGGCAGAGCTCACCGTATCAGAAAACGTTCAAGTCATATTACTTTAATCATTGACAGCAGAATAAATATTGCTCCAGTAGCAGAAACAACGGATAATAATTAATAATTAGTAAAAACACTTTAAAAAATTATAAATGGGACAAAAAGTCAATCCAATAGGTAGCAGGTTAGGCATCATCAGAGGCTGGGATTCTAATTGGTATGGTGGAAAAAACTTTGAACCAAAGCTTATTGAAGATTTTAAAATCAGACAGTATTTAAATACTCGTTTATCTAAAGCTGGTATTTCAAGAATTAATATTGAACGTACCTTAAAATTGGTAACAGTTACAATTAATACAGCACGTCCAGGTCTTATTATCGGAAAAGGTGGTCAAGAAGTTGATAAGCTAAAAGAAGAATTAAAAAAAGTAACTAATAAAGAAGTACAAATTAATATTTCTGAAATTAAACGCCCAGAATTAGATGCTATTCTTGTTGCAAATACTGTTGCAAGACAAATTGAAGGAAGGGTTTCATATCGTAAGGCAATAAAAACTTCTATTGCATCAAGTATGAGAGCTGGAGCAGAAGGTATTAAAGTGTTAACTTCAGGAAGAATTGGTGGGGCTGAAATGGCAAGACGCGAACAGTATAAAGAAGGAAGAACTCCTCTTCATACATTGAGAGCTGATATTGATTATGCTTTAGCCGAAGCACACACCACTTATGGAAGAATAGGTATTAAAGTTTGGATTTGTAAAGGTTTGATTTATGGAAAAAGAGAACTTGTTCCAACAACACCTAATGCTAATAAGGAAAAACAATTGCCACAAGGTGGTGGTTCAAGACAAAGATCAAATAACACCAATAATAAAAACAGACAAAGACGATAATTTGTCTTAGCAAATAAAAGAATTTAAAACATTATAATATAAATAGCAATGTTACAGCCAAAAAAGACCAAATACAGGAAAATGCAAAAAGGCAAGATGAAGGGCAACACTAAACGTGGAAGCCAACTTGCTTTTGGATCATTCGGTATTAAGGCATTGGAAGAAACTTGGATTACAGGAAGACAAATAGAAGCAGCACGTCAAGCAGTAACCCGTTACATGAAACGTGAAGGTCAGATTTGGATTAGAATATTTCCTGATAAACCTATTACCAAAAAGCCAGCCGAAGTACGTATGGGTAAAGGTAAAGGATCTCCTGAATATTTTGTTGCAAGAGTTACGCCTGGTCGCATACTTTTTGAAGCTGATGGAGTTCCATTTGAAGTGGCAAAAGAAGCTTTAAGACTAGCTGCTCAAAAACTACCAATCGCTACAAAGTTAATGGTTAGAAGAGATTTTGTTGAAGAATCAATATAAACAAAGAAATGAAACAAGAAGTTATTACAGAGCTTTCTACTCAAGAATTGAAAGAAAGATTAGACGAAGAAAGAATTCAACTTTCTAAATTAAAAATGAATCACGCTGTTTCTCCTTTGGAAAATCCAAATGTCATAGCTCAATATCGTAGAACTATAGCAAGGATTTTAACAGAACTCAGAAAAAGAGAATTGGACGAAATAATTACCAAAGCGTAATAATTAAAAATAGAAATCTTAAAAAGATGGAAATCAGATCATTAAGAAAAGAAAAAACAGGTCTTGTCGTTAGCAATAAAATGGATAAATCTATTTCAGTTGTTATTGAAAGAAAAGTGAAACATCCAAAATATGGAAAGTTTATAAAAAAATCTTCCAAATTTATGGCTCATGATGAAAAAAATGAATGTAACGAAGGCGATACAGTTAAAATCATGGAAACAAGACCAATGAGCAAGAGTAAATGTTGGAGATTAGTTGAAATTATTGAAAGAGCAAAATAGTTATGATACAACAAGAATCTAGAGTGATTGTTGCTGATAACAGTGGGGCTAAGAGCGCCTTGTGTATCAGAGTACTGGGAGGTACTAGAAAAAGATATGCGTCTGTAGGAGACAAAATTATTGTTACTATAAAGGACGCTTTACCTTCAGGCAACGTTAAAAAAGGAACAGTTTCAAAAGCTGTAGTAGTTAGAACTAAAAAAGAAATTAGAAGAAGTGATGGTTCGTATATCAGATTTGATGATAATGCGATAGTTCTTCTAACTGCTACTGAAGAGTTAAGGGGTACACGTATTTTTGGACCAGTTGCCAGAGAGTTAAGAGAAAAACAGTTTATGAAAATCGTTTCATTAGCACCTGAAGTGCTTTAACGTTAAAAAAAAAGTATATGAACGCTAAATTACATATAAAAAAGGGTGATACCGTAAAGGTACTAGCTGGTAATTCTAGAGGAATGCAGGGAAAAGTTCTTGTCGTAAATGCTAAAGACAGCACTGCTATCGTTGAAGGAATTAGCTTAGTAAGTAAACATACCAAACCAAATGCTAAAAACACTCAAGGAGGTATTGTTAAACAAGAAGCGCCAGTTCATATTTCTAACTTAATGATTGTAGATGCCAAAGGCAATGCAACTAGAATAG
Source organism: Bacteroidota bacterium (assembly GCA_013377005.1). Classification (GTDB taxonomy): domain Bacteria; phylum Bacteroidota; class Bacteroidia; order Bacteroidales; family JACABE01; genus JACABE01. The sequence continues at coordinate 16,301 of JACABE010000036.1, read as the reverse complement.
GCAGAAAATTGGACGCTAAATCAGAAAAATTAGTTCGTTATTCAATAAAATCAGGGGAGGTAATCAAATAATGAGTTATATACCAAGATTAAAAACAAAATATAGCGAAGAAATTGTACCTGCTCTTATTAAAGAATTTCAGTACAAATCTTCGATGCAGGTTCCAAGACTTGTTAAAATAGCTTTAAACCAAGGTATTGGTTCTGCAATTGCTGATAAAAAGCAAATTGATAATGGTATCGACGAAATGTCAATGATAGCTGGTCAAAAAGCTGTTCCTACAAAATCTCGTAAAGATATTTCGAATTTTAAATTACGTAAAGGTATGCCAGTAGGCGTTAGAGTTACCTTACGAGGCGAAAAAATGTACGAATTTTTAGATAGATTAGTTTCTGTTTCTATTCCACGTGTTAGAGACTTCAGGGGTATAAATGATAAGGGATTTGATGGTAGAGGTAATTATACTTTTGGTATCACAGAACAAATTATTTTTCCTGAAATCAATATTGATAAACTAAGCAAAATTAGTGGTATGGATATAACTTTTGTTACAACAGCTACAAATGATAAAGAAGCTTTAGCTTTATTAAAACAATTTGGATTACCTTTTAAAAACCAAAATAAACAACAATAAGATGGCAAAAGAATCAGTCAAAGCAAGAGAAATTAAAAGACAGAAATTAGTTGCCAAATATGCTACTAAAAGAGCTGCTTTAATAGAAGCCGGAGATTATATCGGCCTACAAAAATTGCCTAAAAATGCTTCACCAGTTAGATTGCATAATAGATGTAAACTGACCGGCAGACCTAAAGGCTATATGCGTCAATTTGGTATTTCTCGTATAAATTTCAGAGAAATGGCTTTAGCAGGTTTGATACCAGGCATTACAAAAGCAAGTTGGTAAATTAATTTTAAAAATAATAATTTAATACATTATAAAATGGTCACTGATCCTATCGCAGATTACTTAACAAGAATCAGAAATGCCGTGATGGCAAAACACAGGGTTGTTGAGATTCCTTCGTCAAAACTAAAAAAAGAGATGACTAAAATCTTATTTGATAAAGGTTATATCTTAAACTACAAATTTGAAGAAGAAACTTTACCACAAACCATTAAGATAGCATTAAAATTTCATCCAGTAACCAAAGTTTCAGCTATAAACAATTTACAACGTGTTAGTAGTCCTGGTTTAAGAAAATATGTTGGTGCTGAAAAATTGCCTAGAGTAATGAATGGTTTAGGTATTGCAATACTTTCAACATCACATGGAGTGATGACAGATAAAGAAGCCAAAACCAAGAATATAGGTGGTGAAGTTTTATGTTACATAAGCTAAAAGAGGAGAAATAAAATGTCAAGAATAGGGAAATTACCAATTCAATTGCCAAAAGGAGTTACAATAACTGTTTCTGATAAGAATCTTGTAACTGTTAAAGGACCTTTAGGAACATTAGAACAAAGCGTTGACCCAGCAATTACGGTAAATGTTAATGTTGAAGGTGCTCAAATTACTATCGAAAGACCAACTGATCAAAATAGACACAGAGCTTTACACGGATTATATAGATCGCTTATTTTTAATATGGTTAAAGGTGTATCCGAAGGTTTTACTACCGTTCAGGAAATTATTGGAGTTGGTTACAAAGCATCAGCAGAAGGTCGGATTTTAGAACTTGCTTTAGGATATTCACATAATATTTATATGGAACTTCCTGAAGAAGTAAAAGTTGAAACCACGGCAGAAAGAGGAAAGAATCCAACAATTATTCTCAAATCACATGATAAACAATTGTTAGGTCAAGTTTCCACAAAGATACGTTCTTTAAGAAAACCTGAACCATACAAAGGAAAAGGTATTAGATTTATGGGTGAAGTTGTTAGGAAGAAAGCCGGTAAAGCAGCATCAAGTAAATAAAAATTAACAAAAATAAAAATCCTAAAAGGATGGCACTAAAGAATAGAAAAGAATTCAGAAGATTTCGTATCAAGAAAAGAATCAGAAAAGTGGTTCTTGGTACTTCAGAAAAACCAAGATTATCTGTTTTTAGAAGTAATAAAGAAATCTATGCCCAAATTATTGATGATTCAACGGGTACTACAATAACCACTGCATCAACAATGGAGAAATCATTTGCTGACACAAAAGTTGCAAAAATTGAAAAATCTAAATTAATTGGGCAAACAATAGCAAAAAGAGCCTTAGAGGCAGGCATTAATACTGTTGTTTTCGATAGAAATGGTTATTTATATCACGGTAGAGTGAAATCTTTAGCAGAAGCTGCTAGAGAAGGCGGTTTAAAATTCTAAATTTATTATGGCAGATATAAACGTAAAAAGAGTAAAATCTAGCGAAGTCGAATTTAAAGATAGATTAGTTAGTATCAATAGAGTAACCAAAGTTACAAAAGGTGGTAGAACTTTTAGCTTTTCAGCAATTGTTGTTGTTGGAAATGAAAATGGAGTAGTAGGTTATGGTTTGGGTAAAGCCAAAGAGGTAACTGCTGCTATTGCGAAAGGTGTTGACGATGCAAAGAAAAATTTAGTAAAAGTTGCAATTCTTAAAGGTACTTTACCTCATGAACAACTTGGTAAATATAGTGGAGCAAAAGTTTTTCTTAAACCAGCTGCTCCTGGTACTGGTGTTATTGCAGGTGGTGCTATGCGTGCTGTATTAGAAAGTGTTGGTGTTAAAGATGTGCTTGCTAAATCTAAAGGCTCATCAAATCCTCACAGCGTAGTTAAGGCTACTTTAGATGCTTTAGTTCAACTTAAAGATCCATATATGATAGCTAAAATGCGTGGTATTGAATTAGACAAAGTTTTTAACGGTTAAACAAATACCAAATAAAGTTAAGCAATGAAAAAAGTCAAAATAAAACAAATCAAAAGCGGTATTGATAGACCAGCACGTCAAAAACGTACCTTGGTTGCATTAGGAATAAAAAGAATGCATCAAGTGGTTGAAAAAGAATTAACTCCGCAAGTAGAAGGAATGATCAATAAAGTTAAACATTTATTGATAGTAGAAGAAATTTAGTATTAAACGATTAACTATTAAGATATTATGGATTTAAGTAATCTTAAACCGGCAAGAGGTTCAGTAAAATCATGCAAGAGAATAGGAAGAGGTCAAGGCTCAGGTAAAGGTGGTACTTCTACAAGAGGGAACAAAGGTGCTCAATCAAGATCTGGCTATTCTAGAAAAATTGGTTTTGAAGGTGGTCAAATGCCTATTTATAGAAGAGTTCCAAAATTTGGTTTTAAAAATATCAATCGTAAAGAATATAATGGTATTAACATTGATACTTTACAACGATTAGCAGAGACTAAAGATATTCAAGTTATTGATTTAGAAATTCTAAAAGAAAATGGTCTTATTTCTAAAAATGACTTAGTGAAAATTTTAGGCAGAGGCGAATTAAAAGCAAAATTAGAGGTTACTGCTCATGCTTTTACAGCAACTGCAAAAAAAGCAATTGAAGCTAATGGTGGTGTAGCAACAACTATATAACTCAGATACATGAAAAGATTTATACAAACAATAAAGAATATCTACAAAATTGAAGAACTACGCAAGCGTATATTATATACTATTGGTATTGTTTTGATTTATCGTTTCGGTTCCTATGTTGTATTACCAGGTGTTGATCCAAACCAATTGGGTGCATTAAAAAGCCAAACGAGTGGTGGAATATTAGGTCTGTTGAATATGTTCTCTGGTGGAGCATTTTCTCATGCTTCAGTTTTTGCTCTTGGTATCATGCCTTATATTTCTGCTTCTATAGTAATTCAATTATTGGGTATGGCTATACCTTATTTTCAGAAACTTCAAAAAGAAGGAGAAAGCGGACGTAAAAAAATTAATCAGCTCACTAGGTATTTAACTGTCGTGATTACTGGTTTTCAAGCTCCAGGTTATATAGCAAATTTAGTTCATCAGTTAGGAAATATGCCAACTGCAATAACTCCTTTTAATGGAACTCCTCCAACAATGTTTTTCTATATTTCCTCAGTTGTAATTTTAATTGCAGGAACATTATTTGTTATGTGGATGGGCGAAAAAATTACTGATAAAGGTATTGGTAATGGTATTTCAATGTTGATTATGGTTGGTATTATAGCACGATTACCTTTTGCTCTATTTGGTGAGTTTATCTCTAGAATGGAAGAACAAGGTGGTGGTTTAGTTATATTCCTTGTTGAATTAGTTGTGTTGGTTCTTGTAATTTTAATCACAATTTTATTGGTACAAGGTACTCGTAAAATTCCTGTACAATATGCTAAGAGAATTGTTGGGAACAAGCAATATGGTGGTGTTCGTCAATACATTCCATTAAAGGTTAATGCAGCAGGGGTTATGCCTATTATTTTTGCACAAGCTATTATGTTTATACCTATTACGTTAGCTGGTTTTGCTGCTTCAGAATCTTTATCTGGTTTTGTAGCTGTATTTTCAAACTTTAACGGTTTTTGGTATAACTTTGTATTTGGTTTAATGATTGTAGCGTTTACATATTTTTATACTGCTGTTACAATTAACCCTAACCAAATGGCTGAAGATATGAAAAAGAATGGCGGATTTATACCTGGTATTAAGCCAGGAAAGAAAACTGCAGAATTCTTAGATGAAGTAATGTCTAGAATAACGTTACCTGGTTCTTTATTTTTAGCTTTTGTTGCTATTATGCCTGCAATTGTTAGATTATTTGGTGTTAATTCTCAATTTGCTCAGTTTTATGGTGGCACATCGTTACTTATTTTAGTTGGTGTTGTATTAGATACACTTCAACAAATTGAGAGTCATTTGTTAATGCGCCATTATGATGGATTAACAAAATCAGGCAGAATTAAAGGAAGAACTGCAACAGGCATGAGTGCATAATTCTGAATAAATTAAGTTGCATGATTCATTATAAGACTGAGGAAGAAATAGAATTATTAAGAGAAAGTTCTTTACTTGTTGGGAAAACCTTAGCAGAAATTGCTAAACATATTAAACCAGGTGTTGAAACCTTGTTTCTTGATAAGATGGCTGAAGATTTCATAAGAAGTCATGGAGCTGTCCCAGGATTTAAAGGCTATAATGGTTTTAAACATACTTTGTGTATATCTGTAAATGATGAAGTCGTTCACGGTATACCAAGTAAACGAATACTAGAAGACGGAGATATAGTTTCTTTAGATTGCGGTACTTTGAAAAATGGGTTTTATGGAGATTCGGCATATACATTTGCAGTTGGAAATGTAATAGAAGAAAAACTTAAGCTTATGGAAGCTACTAAAGAATCTCTTTATAGAGGTATTAATGCAGCAGTGGAAGGCAAAAGAATTGGGGATATTGGATTTGAAATACAAAGCTATGTTGAAAGTCTAGGCTATTCTGTTGTTAGAGATCTTGTAGGACATGGACTTGGAAGAAAACTTCATGAAAAACCAGAAGTTCCAAATTATGGAAAACAGGGTACAGGTATGAAATTACAAACGGGTTTGGTTATAGCAATAGAACCTATGATTAATTTAGGCTTACGAAATATCATACAAGAGCGCGACGGGTGGACCATTAGAACTGCCGACCGATTATCATCAGCTCATTATGAGCATAATGTTGTGGTAAGAAAAGGAAAAGCGGAAATATTATCAAGTTTTGAAGAAATTGAAAACGTATTATCAACTATAAATAAATAATAAAGAGTTAAATGGCAAAACAAACATCAATTCAACTAGACGGAACGGTTACAGAATCGTTAGGTAATGCTATGTTTAGAGTTGAATTGGAAAATGGACATGTTATTACAGCTCATATTTCTGGTAAAATGCGTATGCATTATATTAAAATATTACCAGGAGATAAGGTGCAACTTGAAATGTCGCCTTATGATTTATCAAAAGGAAGAATAACGTTTAGATATAAATAATATAATAAAATAAATAACAATGAAAGTTAGAACATCTGTTAAAAAAAGAACTCCCGACTGCAAAATAGTTCGCAGGAAAGGAGTAATTTATGTTATCAATAAAAAGAATCCAAAGTACAAACAAAGACAAGGATAATAAGAATAATTAATCTGTAAAATACACAATCATTTTATGGCAAGAATTGCAGGAATAGATTTACCGAAAAATAAAAGAGGAGAAATTGGGTTAACATACGTATTTGGTATTGGAAAAGCCTCTGCTCAAAAGATTTTAAAAGAAGCCGGTATAGATGTTAACAAAAAAGTTAACGATTGGAATGATGATGAACAAAACGCAATACGTACGATCATCAATGATTCATTCAAAGTAGAAGGTGCACTTCGTTCGGAAGTACAACTTAATATTAAACGTCTTATGGATATTGGATGTTATAGAGGAATCAGACATCGTATTGGATTACCTTCGAGGGGGCAAAGCACTAAAAATAATGCAAGAACCAGAAAAGGCAGGAAGAAAACTGTTGCTAATAAGAAAAAAGCACCTAAAGGTTAATAGTTAGTTTTTTATTGAATAATTAAGAAGTTTAAATAATAGTAAATATGGCAAAAACTGCTAAAGTTACAAAAAAAAGAGTTGTAAAAGTAGAACCAATGGGTAAAGCATTTATAAATGCTTCTTTTAACAACATCATTATTTCATTAACAAATAATGCCGGTCAAGTTATTTCTTGGGCATCTGCCGGAAAAATGGGTTTTAAAGGATCTAAAAAGAATACTCCTTATGCTGCTCAAATGGCAGCAACCGATTGTTCAAAAGTTGCTTTTGACTTAGGATTACGCAAAGTTAAAGCTTATGTTAAAGGACCAGGTGCTGGTAGAGAATCTGCTATCAGGACTATACATGGAGCTGGTATTGAAGTGATGGAAATACAAGATACAACTCCGTTACCACACAATGGTTGCAGACCTCCTAAAAGAAGAAGAGTTTAATAGGAGCAAATTTAAAGAATAAATTTTTAGAATCATTATAACAATATAAAGATTATGGCAAGATATATAGGGCCAAAAACCAAAATAGCAAGAAGATTTAAAGATCCGATTTTCGGACCAGATCGTTCTTTTGAAAAAAAGAATTACCCTCCCGGACAACATGGTGCTACAAAAAGAAGATCTAAACAATCGGAGTATGGTCTTCAACTACAAGAAAAGCAAAAAGCAAAATACACTTATGGTATTTTAGAAAAACAATTCAGAAATGTATTTCATAAAGCAGCCCATAAAAAAGGGATTACTGGTGAAAATTTATTGCAATTGATAGAATCAAGATTAGATAATGTGGTTTTTCGATTAGGAATTGCACCTACTAGAAGCGGAGCTCGTCAGTTGGTTTCACATCGTCATATAACAGTTAATGGGAAAGTTGTAAATATTCCTTCTTTCTCATTAAAATCTGGTGATATTATAGCTGTTAGAGAAAAATCTAAATCAATGGAGTGTATTACTAATTCTGTTGCTTCAAGAGTTAATCAAAATTCATGGTTAGAGTGGGATGTAAATACTTTGAAAGGTAAATTCCTTAACTATCCAGAGAGAGATGAAATTCCTGAAAATATTAAGGAACAACTCATTGTCGAATTGTACTCTAAATAAGATTGATTACAATTTTTGCATTAAAATTTTTAAAATTGTTGTTTTAGTCTTCAACAATTTATTTAATAAAAATCAGAAAAAATTAACTAAATGGCAATATTAGCTTTTCAAAAACCTGATAAGGTTGTTATGATAGAAGCAGATGATTTTCAAGGTATATTTGAATTTCGTCCTTTAGAGCCCGGCTACGGTATTACAGTAGGAAACGCATTGCGCCGTATTTTGCTTTCTTCTTTAGAAGGATTTGCAATTACTACTGTGAAAATCGAAGGCGTTGAGCAAGAGTTTTCTTCCATTAAAGGCGTTGTTGAAGATGTTACAGAAATTATTCTTAATTTAAAACAAATTCGTTTTAAACGTCAAATTGAAAATGTAAACAATGAAAGAATTCAAGTGAATATTTCTGGTCAGGATTGTTTTAAAGCTGGAGATATCAACAAATTCCTCAATGGTTTTCAGGTTTTAAATCCCGAATTAGTAATATGTAACATGGAAACCTCTGTTAAGCTCAACATAGAATTTACAATTAACAAAGGTAGAGGTTATGTTCCTGCTGAAGAAAACAAAAATACCAATGATAACATTGGAACCATTTGTATTGACTCAATTCACACACCTATCAAGAATGTAAAATTTACGATTGATAATTACAGGGTTGAACAAAAAACGGATTACGAAAAATTAATTTTCGAAATTCAAACTGATGGTTCTATCCATCCAAAAGATGCTTTAAAAGAAGCTGCAAAAATACTTATTCATCATTTTATGCTTTTCTCTGACGAAAGAATTACGCTGGATACTGAAGAAAAAGCAATCTCTGAAGAATTTGACGAAAATACACTTCATATTCGTCAATTGCTTAAAACTAAACTAGTGGATATGGATCTTTCTGTTCGTGCACTTAATTGTTTGAAAGCTGCTGAAGTTGACACTTTAGGTGAGTTAGTATCATTTAATAGAAACGATTTGTTAAAATTCAGAAATTTTGGAAAGAAATCTTTAACTGAACTTGAACAGTTGGTGAAAAGTAAAAATCTGGAATTTGGAATGAATATAGCAAAATATAAATTAGATAAAGATTAATCGAAATGAGACACGGAAAAAAAATAAATAAATTAGGAAGAACTCATTCTCATAGAGTACACATGTTAGCAAATATGGCAACATCGCTAATTCTTCACAAAAGAATTGCAACTACTCTTGCAAAAGCAAAAGCATTGAGAGTTTACGTAGAACCTTTGCTAAATAAAGCAAAAGAAGATTCTACTCACTCTCGTAGAACTGTATTTAGTTATTTGCAAAGTAAAGAAGCCGTTACTGAATTATTCAGAGATATTTCTGTAAAAATTGCTGACAGACCAGGTGGTTATACTCGTATTCTTAAAACTGGTAGTCGTTTGGGTGATAATGCCAATATGTGTATTATCGAATTGGTAGATTATAACGAAAATCTATTAAAAGCTAAAGAAGAAGCTACTTCAAAATCAACTCGTAGAAAAAGAGCTAAAAAAACTACAGAAACTACTGCAACACAACCAAAGACTGTTGCAAAACCAAAAGTTGAAGAAGTTAAAGTTGAAGAACCGATTGTTGAAGCTGAAGAACCAGAAACTACTGCAACCGAAGAAGAAAATAAAGAAGTTTAATTCTGATTTTTAAAATATCAAAAAAAGGATAAAGTGATATAAACTTTATCCTTTTTTTTATTCGTAAGAATAATTTTTATAGTAATTTTGAAAAAGAATTCATTTATAAAATCATAAAACATGAGTGCAATATTAAATATTTTTGCAAGACAAATTCTGGATTCCAGAGGGAACCCAACCATTGAAGTTGAAGTAATGACCACAGAAGGTATCATAGGCAGAGCTGCAGTTCCTTCAGGAGCTTCTACCGGTGTTCACGAAGCCGTTGAGTTGCGTGATGGCGATAAAAAATTATTTTTAGGAAAAGGGGTGCTAAAAGCTGTTCAGAATGTTAATAAAACACTGAATGAGGAGTTAAAAGGGATGTTTGTTTCTGAACAAAATACCATTGATCAGAAAATGATAGAACTGGATGGAACTCCTAATAAAGCCAATTTGGGTGCCAATGCTATTTTGGGTATTTCTTTAGCTGTTGCCAATGCAGCAGCACAGGAATCAGGACAATACTTATACCGATACATAGGTGGCGTGAATGCAAATACGCTTCCTATTCCTATGATGAACATTCTGAATGGCGGTTCTCATGCTGATAACTGTATCGACTTTCAGGAATTTATGATTATGCCTGTAGGTGCTCCAACATTTAGTGATGCTATTCGCATGGGAACAGAAGTTTTTCATCATTTAAAGGATGTATTGAAAAAACAAGGTTATTCTACCAATGTAGGCGATGAAGGTGGTTTTGCTCCTAATTTAAAATCAAATGAAGAAGCGGTTACCGTTATTCTTCAGGCTATTGAAAAAGCCGGTTACAAAGCAGGGGAGGATATTTATATTGCGTTGGATCCTGCATCTTCTGAGTATTTTATTCCTGAAGAAAATGTATATCATTTACACAAATCTACCGGTGATAAATTAACACCTGCTCAAATGGTGGATTATTGGGACAACTGGGTAAATAAATATCCTATTATTTCTATCGAAGACGGTATGGCCGAAGACGACTGGACAGGTTGGAAAATGATGACCGATAGATTGACCCATAAAATTCAATTGGTGGGTGATGATTTGTTTGTTACCAATGTAAAAAGATTACAGGATGGCATCAACAAAGGTGTAGCCAATTCAATACTTGTAAAGGTAAACCAGATTGGAACTTTAACCGAAACCATCAATGCGGTGAATATGGCGTATCGCAATTCTTATACTGCTGTGATGAGTCACCGTTCGGGCGAAACCGAAGATACCACCATAGCTGATTTAGCGGTTGCAATGAATACCGGCCTGATTAAAACAGGTTCTGCCTGCCGTTCCGAACGCATTGCCAAATACAATCAATTATTAAGAATTGAAGAAAACTTGGGTGATGCTGCTATTTATTTAGGTAAGAATTTTAAATACGTGAAATAGCTAGTATTAACATATAATATTAAAAAAGCTGTACAGATGTTTTTCTGTACAGCTTTTTTTATGTCTAATTTATAGCCTGTTGTGTATTTTGTAAATCTATCTTTTGACTATCAAAGGGACAGGCTCTCGCTACGACTAAACTAATAAGGCATCTTGTCTTTTAGAATGTATTCTTATATAAAGACAAATGTGAGAAAAATTTCCATTATATGTTGATAACTTCTAAAAGCTAACAACGTAAAATCATTCAGTGATAAAATCTAATTATTGAGTGATATGTTAATGCTTTGTATTGATTTCGTTTTTTATTAAGGTGAAAGCGATTTACTTTTGCTTTACTATTAATATTAAAAAAAAGAATATGAAAAGTATTTTTAAAAAATCAATCGCAGTAAATGTTATTGCACCAATATGCATTGTAATAATGACAAACTTAATTGGGTTCAGTCAAACTCACACTTATCTAATCGTTGGAACGGGTCAAACAATATCATATGACACAGCGGTTGCAATAACTATGCCTACTTCAGGACAGCCTTTCTTCGGACAGAATTCCAATCATTATGGAAACGTTCGGTCATACACTAACAATGGGAATGGCACAGTAACCGACAATGTAACCGGGCTGATGTGGCAGCAAACTGAGGACAGAAACGGTGACGGAACAATTAATTTTTATGATAAACTCACCTATTCTGAGGCATTGGCTGGTGCTGCAACATGTAACACGGGCGCATATAATGATTGGCGTTTACCTAGTATTAAAGAGCTATATTCCCTTGCCATGTTTTATGGAGCTGAACCAGGTCCTACCCAACCAATTCCTGTAAAATATATTGATACGACTTATTTCTCTGTCGGATACGGAGACGTGAATTCACTGTCGCATGGCAGCCTTGGAACTGAGCGTATTATTGATGGTCAGATTGTATCTTCTACTTTATATGTCAGCACAACATTCGGACAATTAGAAACTGTATTTGGGTTCAATTTTATTGATGGACGAATAAAAGGATATCCAACTACTTATACTGTTCCGGAATGTGGAACAGCAAAGCATTACTATGTTTTATATGTTCGCGGCAATACTGTTTATGGTACAAATCAATTCGTAAACAACGGAAACGGAACAATTACCGATAACGCTACCGGACTGATGTGGATGCAAAACGATAACGGGACAGGGCTTTTATGGAAAGATGCATTAAGTTATGCTGAAAATCTCACTTATGCAGGGTATTCAGATTGGCGATTACCCGATGTAAAAGAATTACAAAGTATAGTTGACTATAGCCGATCTCCGGCAACAACAAGTTCTGCAGCAATAAACACTATGTTCAGCTGCACTCAGATTACAAATGAAGGTGGTGTCGCAGATTATCCATGGTACTGGAGCAATACTACTTTTTCTTCGCAAACACAAACAAACGGAGCAAGTGCCGCTTATATTTGCTTTGGCAGAGCAATGGGCTATTTCTCTGGCTTAGGGTGGACTGATATACATGGTGCCGGATGTGAGCGAAGCGATCCAAAACCCAGTAGTTTTACAGGATATACACATAATGGAAATGGATATTACAATGCCAATGCTCCCCAGGGTGATGCGGTAAGAATATATAATTATGCCCGTTTAGTGCGTGATGCCGGTACAGCTTCAATTAATGAAAACAAAAGCCCTGTTTTATATGATGTTTATCCCAATCCTGTTTCAAACGAACTTACAATTGAAATGAAAGGAAATAGAGAAATGGCAAGCTTTGAGATTTTAAATTCTATTGGTAAGGTAGTACACAAAGGCAGTTTGGTTGAAAAAACCGTTGTGCAAACAAATAGCTTTTCACCTGGAGTATATTTAATAAAACTTGAAAATGGAAAGGCATATGAAATTAAGAAGATAGTTAAATAATAAATCAAAATTTAAAAAAATGAAATCAAAAGTAAATCAAAAGAATTTTCTATCAGTTTTAATAGGTGTTATAGTCCTTCTAAATATGAATTTATCAGGGTGTAAGAAAGATGATAATTCAACAACAACAACTTCAATTACTGGTGATTTAAAAACTGTTCCACGAGCAGCGGCTTATGCTGGTTGCTACCACGTTATCGGTACAACTCAAGCCAAATCCTGGGACAGTGCAGGCAACATTATCACTCCTGTTTTGGGAGAAGCCTTTTTCGGTCAGGATGCTCAGTTTACTCATACAGCGCCTATTTACACCAAAAGCAGTGATGGACTTACTGTAAAAGATGAAGTTACAGGCTTAACCTGGCAAAAAACGTATGACAGTGGCACTTATTATTGGGCTTCAACTCAAACCGTAGTTGACAATTTGAACAATCAAAAATATGGTGGCTACAACGACTGGCGTGTGCCAACCATAAAGGAGCTTTACTCTTTATGGAATGGAAGTGTAGGTTGGCCTTATATTGATACAGAATATTTTACAATCACTTACAGCAGCGAAGAAGATCTAAGCCACACCATTTTTTGGAGCAGCGACAAATATACTGGAGTTCTGGGCAACATAAGCGGTGGACACGGCGAAGTGGCCGGTGATAAACTTGCTTTTGGTGTAAATTTTGGCACCGGACATATTAAAGCCTATAGTATCAGTTCTGGTCCAAAGCATCAGGTTCGTTGTGTACGCGGCAACCTTTCATATGGCGTAAATTTATTTCAAAATAATAATGACGGAACTATTTCTGATTTGGCTACCGGCTTAATGTGGCAACAAACCGACATCGGTTTGGGAATGGATTGGGAACACGCACTTGCTTATGCTCAAACGCTGAATAACGCAAATTATCTGGGTCACAACGATTGGCGATTGCCCAATACAAAAGAACTTCAAAGTTTGGTAGATTATACACGTTCGCCTTATGCAACAAACGCTACAAATGTCGGCCCGGCAATAAATGCACTATTCAGTTGTACTGGTATTCTAAACGATGGTGGAAAGGCTGACTATCCTTATTATTGGACAAGTACATCTGCAATTCCACAACCGAATGGAACTTACAGTAATGCTTGGTATGTGGCTTTTGGACAGGCAGAAGATGGAAAAGGAGAAAACCTTCACGGTGCCGGTGCAGTGCGTTTTGACGCTAAGGTATTAGGGAGCGGTGCAGGAGAAGAAAGGGTATTAAACTATGTGCGTCTTGTGAGAAATATTCAATAAGTATAAAATATAAATAAAAACACGGCAGGTCTTCAAGACCTGCTATCGTTTTTCATTATAATAAAATTTAAAAAATGACAAAACACTTTTTAATAATTTTTCTTTTTATATCCCAATTATCGTTTGCTCAAAACAATAAACAAAATATACGTGGTGTTGTAATCGATAAATATTCTCAAATGACATTGCCAGGTGCTAGTATTCAAATTATGGTTGATAATGAAAAAAAAGGATGTTCAAGCGACGTAAATGGCAAATATGTTCTTACAGATATTTCTCCTGACAGGTATGAAATAAAAGTTTCATTTATAGGTTATAAAGATGTGATTGTTCTAAATGTTGTAGTAACATCAGGCAAAGAAACAATACTTGATATTGCAATGGAAGAGAATATTACCAATTTAGCTGAAGTTGTTGTAACAGCAAACAGTAAAGATAAAACCATCAACAATTTAACTTCAATTAGTGCCCGTACTTTTTCGATGGAAGAAGTAAACAGATACTCGGGTGGACGAAGTGATGCTGCACGTTTGGTTGCTAATTTTGCAGGGGTAAGTGCTCCTGACGATTCCAGAAATGATATTGTAATACGGGGCAATTCGCCGGTAAGTGTTTTGTGGCGGATAAACGGAATGAATGTTACTAATCCTAACCATTTTGCTTCTGTAGGAACAACCGGAGGGGCAGTTAGTGCAATTAATACTAATCTACTGAAGAGTTCAGATTTTTTAACTTCTGCTTTTCCTTCGGAATATGGTAATGCAACTGCCGGAGTTTTTGATTTGGGTTTTAGAAACGGTAATTCCAATAAAAGAGAAACTACACTTCAATTGGGTGTGATAACTGGTTTGGAAGCAACCACCGAAGGACCGTTAAATAAAACAAATGGTTCTTCCTATATGGTAGGTTATCGTTATGCTTTAGCAGGAGTTGCTCAAACTTTGGGTGTTAATATTGGCACAACTGCCACACCTTCATATCAGGATTTGTCATTTAATATAAATAGTGGAAATACAAAATTGGGCAGGTTTACCATTTTTGGCATTTTGGCAACAAGCAGTATCAATATCTCCGGCGGCACTTCGGGTTCTTTGTTTGCAAGCGAGGGTGGCGGACATGACTTAAGCAGTAAGATTGGTATTATAGGATTGAATCACTTCAAACAAATGAATACCAAATCGTATTTCAGTTCTACCATAGGTTTAAATTATTCCAAAACCGACCAAACCGATTATTCTTTCGACCGTCAAACAAGCGAATCTTACATTGGATAAGAAAACAATGTTGTCAAAACAGCTTATAATTTTTCAACTAGTTTTAATTCCAAAATAAATTCAAGATTATTTGTGAAAATTGGTGTTCAGGACGAATTGATAGGATTGAATTTGTATTACAGAACAAAAGAAAGAACTATAGATGATTGGAAACAGATTTGGGATTACAACAGTTACACCAATCTGGCACAAGCATACATTCATGCCAAATATAGTTTCAGCGAAAAACTCACTTTAAATGCAGGAGTGCATTCTCAACTTTTTTTCTTAAATAATTCTTTATCGGTTGAACCTCGTTTAGGACTAAAATATGCAGTCAATAATAAAAGTAGCATTAGTTTAGGTTACGGACTTCATTCGCAAATGCAACCCATAAATGTATATTTCTTACAAATGCAAAATACTGATGGCTCTTATAGTTATAATAACAAGAAGCTGGATTTTACCAAAAGTCATCATTTTGTGCTGGGATATGATTTGCAACCTATAAAAGACTGGCGGCTTAAAGCTGAAGTATATTATCAATCTCTCTATGACGTGCCTGTAAATGCTTTCTCAAGCAGCTACTCTATGCTTAATACCGGAGCAAGTTTTAAAACTGATCTTGAAGATAGCTTAACCAACAAAGGTACAGGAACTAATTATGGTGTAGAATTAACCATAGAGAAGTTTTTCAGCAAAGGATATTATGTTTTACTAACTTCTTCCATCTATAGTTCAAAATATAAAGGAAGCGATGGAATAGAAAGAAATACAGCATTTAATGGCAGATATGTCTATAATATTTTAGGTGGAAAAGAGTGGAAAGTTGGCAGCGACAAAAGAAACAAAATAAGTGCAGATTTAAAACTAACCAATGCAGGTGGCAGAGCAAATACTCCTGTAGATTTAACAGCATCACAGACAACAGGGCGTAATGTATTATCATCAGATGCTTATTCTGATTATTATGCTACTTATTTTAGAATGGATTTTAAAATCGGATACACACACAATAGCCAGAAAAGAAAGTTATCGCAATCATTTTCTTTAGATTTGCAAAATGTAACGAATAATCAAAACGTTTTTTCGCAAGAGTACGACGATAGAAGCAGGTCAATAAAAACAACTTATCAACTAGGTTTCTTCCCGAATTTTATTTACAAATTGCAATTTTAAAGAAATTTAATATATTTCCTCTATAAATAGAATTAACAAAAGTCTTCAATTGAGTTTTTTTTGAG
>JACABE010000035.1:32480-39633 GCA_013377005.1 Bacteroidota bacterium | reverse complement strand
ATTAACATATATGTTTGTAATTCAAATTATTATATGTTTTTGTCATGTACTAAATCAATAAACACAAAAAGTACAATATGAAATAGCGTTTTATAGCTGTTATATACTTACTTATTACAATATTTAATTTTTATTTGCTAGATAAATTAAATTTTTAAAAAATGAGCTGTTTAATATATATTTGCGGTAGCTTAGTGTACTACTTTTTTCAAAGCTCCTACTACTATAAAAGAAACTTATAATAATTAATTAAATAAAAATCGTAGCGGGATGCTACGATAAGCAGTGGAATCTAACACGATAAAGGTAAAGAGAGAAATAGGTTAGCGTTCATTGGAGCAGACGAACATAAACAAAACAGAAATATGAAAATTCAATTAATCCTTTTTACGTTATTTTTGACATTAGCTTCATCATTAACTATAGGACAGCCTCTTAAAGACACGGTTGTTGACATCGACGGAAATGTTTACCACACAATTAAGATAGGAACACAGGTTTGGATGGTGGAAAATTTAAAGGTAACACATTACCGCAATGGGGATAAAATATCCAATGTAAAAAACTCAACTCAATGGCGCAAGTTAACGACAGGTGCATATTGCAATTACGACAACGACCCAACTAATGCTGTGACTTATGGCAGACTGTATAATTGGTATGCAATAAACGACAGTCGAAGAATAGCCCCAAAAGGCTGGCATGTGTCCTCAGATGCTGAATGGAATATTTTGGAAAAATATCTTGACAATAGTATTGATACCACATACATAGGCTGGACAGGAACTGACATAGGCAATAAATTGAAAGAAGCCGGTACAAGCCATTGGTTTAGCGGAAATAGTGGCACTAATAGCAGCAATTTTACTGCTCTACCAGGAGGTTACCGAGGCAGCGATGGCAAGTTTGCCGGTATTAGAAGCCTAGGCTATTGGTGGACGGCTATAGTTTACGGTGTTACGTACACTTGGAATCGCAGTTTGGGTTACGGCAGCGCTACTGTGGGCAAGGACGACGATGAAAAAGCGGTCGGATTTAGCTTGCGCTGTTTGAAGGACAATTGATTTTTGAGGACATACATGCTTGCGGATCGCTTTATTTAATTTTTTACTTTATAGGATGAATTCGCTGTATTTAAAGTAAGAATTAATTGAGCGTAATTAGCTGACAGGAAACTTATAAAAATTAATTAAATAAAAATCGTAGCGGGTGCTACGATAAGAAGGGAAAAGCATTATTAAAGCAATCAGAAATGAAAAGAACAATTTTAATAATTTTAATAGTCATAAATTTTATAAGTCTGTATTCACAAGAAAAACAATATGGGAAAGAATATATAAATTTTCCTGATACTTCTTATGTTGGCAAAATTAATTATATAGTACATTTTCTGGAAGATAGTGCATATTATGGTAGAGAATTTCCTTTATTTGAAGGAAGTACTCTTACTGATTCTACATTTATAAATAAGCAATTAAAAAATGTAGTAATGTATAACTTTTGGTTTATTCAATGTAGTCCATGTGTGTATGAAATTCCTATATTAGATAGCTTAGCTATAGAATTTAGTGGTAAAGTAGATTTTATTGCAATCACTTTTAATGAAAAAAAAGAAGTATTTGATTTTTTGAAAGAGCATCCGTTTGGATTTACACAAATACTAATGAATAGTAGAAAAATAGAAAGCCTTGATGTTACAAAAGGCTACCCAACAACTGTAATTACCAAAGACCATAAAATTATATATTGGAAAAGTGGTGGTAGTTCGGCTGATACTATATATGGAAAAGATGTATTGAATTGTTACTATAATTATTTAAGACAATTTTTGCAAAATCAGATTAATAAATAACAATGCATCTAATAGAGCCTCCTACCCTATTGAGTAATAAGCTGGCAGGAAATTTATATAAATGTACAGAATTTAAAAATCTTAGATTAATTTTGTATTTTTGGTGAAAATATTGATTATGAATACAAAGGTTCAAAATATCGAGGTATATCAAAAACTTGTTGATTCTATTGGGATTACAATTGAAAGTGCTCGACAAAGAGCAATTCAAGCTGTTAATAATGAGTTGTTAAAAGCCAATTGGGCGATTGGTAAATACATTGTAGAATACGAACAACATGGAAACGAGAAAGCAGAATATGGTAGTTCATTATTAACAAACCTTTCTAAGGACTTAAAATCAAGATTTGGAAAAGGATTTAGTAAAAGCAACATCTATTTAATGAGACAATTCTACCTAAAATATCAGATTTTCCAGTCAGTGACTGGAAAATTGACTTGGACTCATTACTCTGAATTACTGGGTGTTTCAGATGACCATGCAAGAGGGTATTATGAAAAACAAGCAGAAAAAGAAAACTGGAGCGTTCGAGAATTAAAAAGACAAATAAGTTCGTCTCTGTTTGAGAGATTGGCGTTAAGTCAGGATAAAAGCGGAGTTCTAAAATTATCACAAAAAGGACAAATTATCTCGGAACCAAAAGATATTGTGAAAGACCCATACGTGCTTGAATTTCTTCAGATTCCAGAAGAATTCAGAATGACTGAAAGTAAGTTGGAACAAAAAATCATAGACAACCTTCAAACATTTCTACTTGAATTAGGAAAAGGGTTTTCATTTGTTGGCAGACAGTATCGGATAACATTAGACAATGATCATTACTACGTTGATTTGGTATTTTATCATAGAATACTCAAGTGCTTCGTGTTAATTGATTTAAAAACAAAACATGTTAAACATCAAGATATTGGACAGATGAATATGTACTTGAATTATTTCAAGTCAGAAGAAAATACCGAAGGAGATAATCCACCAATTGGAATAGTTTTAGGTGCAGACAAAAATGATATATTAGTTGAATATGCAATTGGAGGAATTTCAAACAATATTTTTGTCTCAAAGTATCAGTTATACTTACCTGATAGAAAAATATTGGAACAGAAAGTAAAAGAATTAATGACAGAATAAAATCCAACTGGCAATTGATTATCCTGCCTTATACAGTAATTAATAGAACTTACTACTTTGCATGCAAACCACATTCTTTGGTTTCTGGGTTTTCCCACCACCATCTGCCGGCTCTTACATCTTCACCGTTTTTAATGGCTCTTGTACAAGGCTGGCAACCTATACTTGGAAATCCCTGATCGTGTAGTTTATTATACGGAACTCCATTTTTATGAACAAAATCCCAAAGTTCTTTTTCTGTCCAATTAATCAATGGATTTATCTTTATTAATTGATTGTTGGCATCCCATTCAATCATTTGTGTATTTTCGCGGGTAATGGCTTGTTCTTTCCTTAATCCGCAAATCCAAACTTCCAAACCCTGAAATGCACGACGCAATGGCTCTATTTTGCGAACATTGCAACATAGTTTTCTGTTTTCGATGCTTTCGTAAAAAAGATTTACTCCTTTTTCGTTGACCATTTTTTCAACTGCAGTTGAATCGGGGAAAAATATTGAAATATTAATTCCATATTGCATTTTTGTTCTTTCGATGGTACTATAAGTTTCGGGGAAAATACGTCCGGTATCCAACGTAAAAATACGACAGCTTTTATCTATATCGGCAATTATATGTGTTAGCACCTGATCTTCCACTCCCATGCTAGAAGCCAGGGCGATTTTATTTTTGTATTCGCTTAAAAAAAAACGCAGCACTTCTTCCGCTGATGCGTTTGAATACTTTTGGTTTAAAGCAGTTACATCTGATAAATTCATAAGATAGATTAATGTAATTATTTAGTAAAGATATATAAATATCAATAATTAAAAACGTAGTTTATTCACTTAATGTTGTTGATACAAAACTATGAAACTTTTAAGGATATACAATATAATTATTATTTTTGTTAGATATAATTTATCATGGGTATTCCATAAAAGTAACTAAACAAAATGATTATCATACTTTACATAAATATATACAGATGAAATTACATTTTATTGCCATTGGCGGCAGTGCTATGCACAACCTTGCCATTGCATTGCACAAAAAAGGATTTGAAGTAAGTGGTTCGGATGATGAAATATTTGAACCTTCCAAAGGACGCTTGGCCAACTATGGTTTGTTGCCCAAAAATGAAGGATGGAATGAAAATAATATTACAAAAGATATTGATGCAGTTATTCTTGGCATGCATGCCCGATTGGATAATCCTGAGCTGATAAAGGCTCAGCAAATGGGAATTAAAATATTTTCGTACCCGGAATATTTATATGAGCAATCCAAAGACAAAATCCGTATCGTAATTGGCGGAAGTCATGGAAAAACAACCATCACTTCAATGATTATTCATGTTTTTAATTACCTGAACATTGATTGCGATTATATGGTGGGTGCTCAATTGCATGGTTTTGAAGTAATGGTAAAGTTGACAAATGAAGCCAAATACATGATAATTGAAGGCGATGAATACTTGACTTCACCTATTGACAGAAGACCTAAATTTCATCTTTATATGCCCGATATTGCTCTGCTGAGCGGAATTGCATGGGATCATATTAATGTTTTTCCAACGTTTGAAAATTATGTGGATCAATTTAATATTTTCGTCAATTTAATAACCAAGAATGGTAAATTGGTTTATTGTACTGAAGATGCTGAAGTAGTTAATGTGGCAAAACAAGCCAGAAAAGACATAGTACTCCTCCCCTATGCTATTCCGAATCATGTGATTAAAGATGGCATTACTTATATTTCGTATAAGAATACCGATATACCATTGCAAATATTCGGAAATCATAATTTGATGAATTTGAATGGTGCAAGATTGGTTTGTAATCAGTCCGGTATTTCTGATGATGATTTTTACAAAGCAATACAAACATTTCAGGGTGCTTCCAAACGGTTGGAATTGGTTAAAATGAATGATTTTACAGCTATTTACAAAGATTTTGCCCATTCTCCTTCAAAACTGAAAGCAACTACTTCAGCTGTTAAAGCTCAATTTACGAACCGAAAATTAGTTGCTTGTATGGAGTTGCATACTTTTAGCAGTTTAACCCACGAATTTCTGTTGCACTACGATAGTTGTATGAATGAAGCAGACGAAGCCATTGTTTATTTTAATCCTCATACAATTGCACATAAAAAACTACCACCAATTTCTATTGAAGAAGTTAAAAATGCTTTTAATCGCGATGATTTAAAGGTTTATACTGATTCTACTATCTTGCTTCAGGATTTGAAAAGCATGAATTGGAAGCATAAAAACCTGCTAATGATGAGTTCCGGCAATTTTGACGGAATAAATTTTAATGAATTGGCGAATCAGTTAATTAATTAGCCTTTATTCAACAAGTTATTTCCAATTCTGCATTGCAGACATTTTTTATTAGAACAGTAATTGTTTTTCAGTTCAAGTAATGCTTGCGATTCAAAAGCATTATCAGCTGTAAAACCGATGCTTATCAATTTTTCTATAATTGCATTTCGTTCCGATTTTATTTGTTCTAAAAAGTCCAACGCACGTGTCTGATATAGTATTTCATCTTTTTCGGATGCATATAAAAAAAGCATAGGCACAATCGTATTGATAATTAATAAATCAATGGTATATTTTCCCATTTGTTTTTGCTTTGGACTATGAGTTTCACCATCAAAAGTATAATGCGTATCGAAATATGTTGATGCTTTAATATTAAACAGTTGATAAACAGAATTTATACTTTCTGCTTCGATTAGCTTAGAAAAAAGATGCTGAGAATGATAAATTAAAAATGCAAACTGTGCAATACGAATTGTAGGGAAATTTGAAGGGCGTAGCCTTAGGTATTTCCATAAATGCAAAGCTATAGGTTGCAGATGATATTTTTTCTTTAAAAAATCATATTCATTGACTAAACTTTGAGGATAAGCATCCTGGTATTCATTTTTCAACATTCCTGCCTGACCAAATAATAATGCTTCCAGTTGAAACAAACTATTCTTGTGTTTTGCCAGTATTTTAACTGGTAATGATTTTGATAACAATTCAAATGGAAGTGCATTGAGTTTAAAACCAAGGTTTTTTGCAAGTATCTGATAAAAAGATTCTTCCCAATCATTATTATTGGCAATAAATTTTGATTTAATTTCCAGCGATTTTCTTTCTATTCTTTCTATCAACAATCTTTCGAGCCAAGATTGTACAATAAACGGATCTGCATTTTTAAAAATTCTTTCACATGGAATCCAGTTTTTATTGGATAAAAAATCCTGATAATTTTCATAAAGTTTTTTATCATAATAATCCTTTACTTCAAGCATTGGAATTAAATCACCATTTTGGCGTTTTACTTCCGCATCATTCTGATAGACTAAATGTAAAATAATGCTATCATAAGCTAAATCGAGCTGATGCTGATGTTGATACCATTCAGATGCTTTCACATGTATTTCAACATTTCCGGCCCAAAGAGTTTCGTTTATTTTAAGTTTTGCATTAAAAAAATCGGGACCAGCATCAGTATTATGTGTTCCTGAATGAATGATTTCGAGCTTATCACCATTAGAAAGTATTAGCTCTCCTCGTAAAAGCTTAAATTTCCATAGATAATGTAAAAATTCTTCGGTCATACAGATATATTTGCCGTAAAAATATTACTTTTATTGCATAAATAATAAAAAAATGAGAAAAACAATTCAATTAATTTCTGCTATCGTTATCATTATTTCGTATAATTTTAGCAATCAATTATTTTCACAAAATATTACTCATAATAATGATACTATTGTACATATAGAACAACAACCAGATTTTCCAGGGGGAAGTAAAGTAATGTTAGACTTTTTGCATAAAAACTTACATTATCCTCGAATTGATAAAAAAAATGGAATAGAGGGTACTGTAACTGTCGGATTTGTTGTTGAAAAAGATGGAAGTATTACTAATGTTAAAATTTTACGTAGTAATCTTAGTACTGATTGTGACGAAGAAGCAATGCGAGTTATAAAACTAATGCCAAGGTGGACACCCGGAAAACAAGATGGAAATAGTGTAAGTGTACAATTTTATATACCTCTAAAATTTACACTTACAAATGAGAATATAAAAAAAAGAAAATAAAGAAAATAAAGAAAATAAAGAGGAAGATAAAGAAAAACAATAAGATAAGTTTTTCATAATCTTTATTTTATACTTTGTTAATAATA
>JACABE010000035.1:0-32470 GCA_013377005.1 Bacteroidota bacterium | reverse complement strand
ATTGTATATTTGTAAAACAATTTTTGTGGAAAGTTTTCTTTTTTATGCAAGATTTAAGTATTTTAGTATCAGGAATTGAGTTTAAATTACGTAAACTAATTGAACAAAATAATCAACTTAAAATTGAAAACGCTCAATTATTAAAAACACAAGAAGAATTAAACAATTTAATTGAAAATCAAAAAATAATAATAAATAAATCACAAGAAAAGTACAAAGTACTAAAGATTGCAAAATCGCTGGAAAGTAGTACAAATTCGTTTGATCAAAAAATAAAAATCAACGAAATACTGCGGGAAGTTGACAAGTGTATAGGTCTTTTAAATAAATAGATATTTTTGAATATTAAACTTAATGGAAGAAATCTCGATAACGGTAAGGATAGCTGATAGACAATATAAGCTAACGATAGAAAAAGATGAAGAAGAGGTTTTTAGAAGAGCAACTAAATTATTATCTGAAAAATTAATGGAATATGCTCAAAATTACGCTTTTAAGGACAAACAGGATTTATTGGCATTGGTTGCATTACAATATACAACAAGTTCGTTAAAATTTGAAGAACAGCTTTCTTTCAATGATAGCGAATTGGTATTGAAACTAAATGAAATAGACAATGTTTTAAACAAAAATATATCTGCCTTTTAATAGATTACGTTCTTTGAAAAAATCATACATTTATCGTAAGATTTACCCGCAATTATTCACTTACAGTTTGTAAACTCAACATTATATTAACTAGAGTATTACGCTTACTGAAGTTCAGAGTAGGCCTCACCCCAATTCGTTGGGTTCTCTTAATAAGAGACAGTGGACATTCGATGCTTCTGGCAACTCTATAAATTTCATTTAGGGGTTTACAAAACTCTATCGAATTAATTGCGGGTTTTTATTTTTAGTACTTACTAATTATATATTAACTATTAATAAAACTACTATGAGTTTAACACTTACTATTATCATTGCATTATTTTCCCTGGCATTAGGAGGTATCTTAGCTTCTACTGTGTTAAGAAAATATGCTGATAAAAAAAGCCAACTTATTATAAAGGAGGCAGAAGAAAAAGCTGAAGTTATCAAAAAAGAAAAGATGCTTCAGGCAAAAGAAAGATTCCTACAACTTAAATCTGAACACGAAAGTATTATTCTTGAAAAGAATAGCAATATTCAGAAAAGTGAAAATCGCATTAAACAGAAAGAAACTACGTTATCGCAAAAAATTGAAGAAATTCAACGCAAACAAAATGAATTAACTGCTATTCGCGAAAATTTAAACAGTCAATTAGAGATTATCAATAAAAAACAAGGTGATCTTGACAAACTTCACAAAACACAAATAGATAAACTTCAGGCTATCGCCGGACTATCTGCGGAAGAAGCAAAAGTTCAGATAATTGAAGCACTTCAGGATGAAGCAAAAAATGAAGCAATTAATCTGATTAAAGACGTAGTGGATGAAGCCAAAATTACTGCTAATATTGAAGCCAAAAAGATTGTAATTGAAACATTACAACGCACTGCTGTTGAGCATGCAATAGAAAATTCTGTTTCTGTATTTAATATAGAAAACGATGAAATTAAAGGTAGAATTATTGGACGTGAAGGAAGAAATATCAGAGCTTTAGAAGCTTTAACCGGTGTTGAAATTATTATTGACGATTCGCCTGATGCTATAATTATTTCGGGATTTGATCCTGTTAGAAGAGAAATTGCTCGATTATCATTACACAAATTAGTTACAGACGGAAGAATTCATCCTGCTCGTATTGAAGAAGTTGTAGCTAAAGTAAAGAAACAAATTGAACAGGAAATCATTGAAATTGGAAAACGTACAACTATTGACCTTGGCATTTTAAATATGCATCATGAGTTGATACGCTTGGTAGGTAAGATGAAATATCGTTCTTCATATGGACAAAACTTATTGCAACACTCAAAAGAGGTTGCTAATTTATGCGCAACCATGGCTGCTGAACTTGGTTTAAATCCTAAAATTGCAAAACGTGCAGGTTTATTACATGATATTGGAAAAGTGCCAGATAATGAACCTGATTTACCACATGCAATTCTAGGTATGAAATTAGCAGAAAAATTTAAGGAAAAACCTGAAATTTGTAATGCTATAGGTGCTCACCATGATGAAGTTGAAATGGAATCACTCATTGCTCCTATTGTACAGGTTTGCGATGCTATTTCCGGAGCCCGTCCTGGTGCTCGTAGAGAAGTTGTAGATGCTTATATTAACAGATTGAATAATCTGGAAGAATTAGCACTCTCCTACCCTGGAGTTATTAAAACGTATGCAATACAAGCTGGTAGAGAGTTGCGTGTAATTGTGGGAGCTGATAAGATTTCAGATACTGAAGCTAATCAGTTATCATTTGATTTATCACACAAAATTCAAAATGAGATGACTTATCCAGGTCAAATTAAAATAACTGTTATTAGGGAAACCAGAGCAATTAGTTACGCAAAATAAAAGTTCTATATCATAACATATAGAAAAAGGCTTCAACTTAAAACTGAAGCCTTTTTTTTATGCATTAAAAATGATCCCCATCAAATGCAATATTCAATCTACTACATTATAAAAAACAAAAAAGCCTGAAATATATATTTCAAGCTTTTTTGTTTTATTTTATGCGGAGAGTGAGGGATTCGAACCCCCGGAACCTCTCAGTTCAACGGTTTTCAAGACCGCCGCAATCGACCACTCTGCCAACTCTCCGATGCAAAAGTACAAAAAAAATTAATTCTACAAACTTTTTTCTAAACTTTTTTTTAATCAATAAATATTATTCTATATTTACCTGATTATCTATATGTTATAATTATATATTTTGAGTTTGATTTGAAATAATTCTTAAATATTATATAATTTTTGCATGAATAGATAATGTTATCACCCTTCTTAGTGCGAATCAAGAAATAAAATTTAAAAAAGATAATATAATATCACAACAAAGAAGAAAACTAAAGATTTTATAACTTAGCTTGGATTAGCTTATTTTGCTGTTTTTAATGAATTTGATTTTTTAGCAGCATATCAATTTATAACTTGGAACTCTTAACTATTGATTTTCCCCCATTGAATATTGACTTGAAACACTTGACTATTGATTTTCCCCCGATGAATTACGACTTGGAACACTTGACTATTGATTTTCCCCCGTTGATTTATGACTTGGAACTCTTAACTATTAAAACTTTACAAAAAAGTGTGTAAAACTTGAGTAATAATAATTGAAAATTTGAAGGCTATGGTTTCTATCTTATGTATTATTGAATAATAATATTTAAAAAGTTATAACAAAACTTTACTATACTTCCTGATTCCCTTAAAATGCGAGTTATTAGATTTATTTCTGTGTATTTTTATTGATGTTAATTATAAACAAAATATTTAACAAATAATTTGGTAGAGTTAATAATTATCAATAAGTTTGATGTCTTAAAAAAAATTTGACTAATTGAATAATAACGTGCTTTTGAAAGTAAGAACATAAAGAAAATGGAAAGATAAGAAAATAAAAAACCCTACGAAACGCAGGGTTGAGAATTTCTTCGGCTTATAGCCTTATTGTGATAAGTCTTTTAAATTGTTTTGCAAAAGTAATTAAAAAATATAAAACAACAAAATATTATGGGACAAATTTTAGGATTAGATTTAGGAACAAATTCCATTGGATGGTCAATCAGAAACACAGACTTATCAGAAAATGAAATTGAAAAATTTGGTGTTGTAACATTTGAGAAAGGTGTTGGTAATGGAAAAACCGGAGAATTCTCATTTGCAGCAGAAAGAACAAAACACCGTGCAGGAAGAAGATTAAATCAAGCAAGGAAATATAGACTATGGGCAACATTGGAAGTTCTTATTAAGTTTGGGTATTGTCCAATGACAATTGAGCAATTAGATAAATGGAGAAAGTACGATAAAGAAACAAAACGAGCCTATCCTCACATCGAAATATTTGAACAATGGATAAGATTAGATTTTAATAATGATGGTAAACCTGATTATTTTAGCCCATACCAATTAAGAGCAGAATTAGTTGAAACAAAACTTGATTTAACTATTGAAAGTAATCGTTTTAAGATTGGGCGTGCCTTTTATCATATTGCTCAACGTCGAGGATTTAAGAGTAGTAGAAAAGATGCTCAAGCAACTGACACTAGTGAAGGTAAAGAAGCTAAATCCGAATTAAAAAAGAATGATGAATTTGAAAAAGAATTGCAAAAACAGTTTGAGAAATCATTATCGGATTTTAAAACAATAGGTTGTGCATTACACTTTATAGAAACACAAAAACAACGAGTTCGTTTAAACTGGATACAACATACTTTCAGGAAACAATATAAAGAAGAAATCACTACTATATTTGAATTTCAAAATATTGGTATTGAATCTGATTTCTATAAAAATCTCGTTGAAAATAAAAAAAACCGATTTAACGGAGCAATATTCTTTCAAAGACCTTTACGCTCACAAAAAGGATTGGTTGGAATTTGTTCTCTTGAGAATAGCTTTTTCATTGATAAAAAAACAGGAAAAGCTATTCAAACAGGAAAGCCTCGTTGTCCAATTAATCATCCAGAATTTGAAGAATTTAGAGCACTATCTCTTCTCAATAATATTCAATACAAACAAGATGGAGTCTGGTATTTACTCACTACGGAACTTAAGCAAGAAATATACGATACTTTATTCTTTAGAAAATCAAAAACCAATTTTCATTTTGAAGACATTAGAAAGAAGATGGAAAAAAGCCTTAATCTGAAGTTAGATTATAAAGCTAAAACTATTAATTACAATGACAAAACAAATGTTTCTGCTTGCCCGATATCCGCCTCTTTAAAAGAAATATTCGGAGAAAACTGGAAAGAATATAAAAAAGAAACTACCACAACAAGAATTACCATTAATAAAAAGGCAGAAACAAAAATACATTCCATCTCATACAACGTACATGATATTTGGCATGTGTTATTTTCTTTTGAAGATGATGAAATTGTGAAAGAATTTGCGATTGAAAAACTAAATCTTGATTTGGAATTAACAGACAAATTTGTTGCCACATGGAAACGATTGCAAGATGGATATGCCATGTTGAGCCTTAATGCTATTGAAAAAATTAATGTTTTTTTAAGACAAGGATTTATTTATTCGGAAGCCGTTATGTTGGCAAATATGCCAAGTATTTTAGGAAAAGATCTTTGGATGGAGAATAGTAAATTACTTACAACAAGTATGAAAACGCTGATTGAACAAAATCAATATGAAAAACGAGTTAGAAACATTGTCAATATTTTAATCTCAAAATACAAAGCTTTACCAGACAATGAACAGTTTGCTTTTAGGAATACCGATTACAAATTAGATGAAAGTGATAAAAAAGAAATACTTCAAACTATTATTGGATCAATAGGGGAAAAGACATGGGAAAAAGCAGATGAAACATATAAAAGTATGGTGCTTGATGAAGTAACATATTTTTATCAAAGCTTTTTTCAGAACAGTAAAAGAGAATTTTATATTTTACCAAGAGTATCAGATACAATTGCTTTATTTATAAAACAAAAATTCCCCGAAATATCTAATAAAAAACTTCAAACACTGTATCATCCTTCCATGATAGAAATCTATCCAAGTGCGAAAAGAAACGAGGATGGTAAAATATATTTGCAAAGTCCTAAAACTGGTTCTTTTAAAAATCCAATGGCAATGCGAACCTTACATGAACTTCGCAAACTTATAAACTACCTTATTAAAACAGGGCAGATTGACGAAGAAACTCGCATAGTAGTTGAAACCGCCAGAGAATTAAACGATGCCAATAAACGATGGGCAATTGAAGCATACCAAAAACAACGAGAAGCTGAAAATAATGAATTCAAAGCAGCATTAAAGGAATTATTTAATAATGGAACAAATACAAATCCAGAGAATTCTGAGGATATAGATAAAGTAAGACTTTGGTATGAACAATTAGAGAACAACAATCCCGTCCAAAAAGGCAAAGGTGAATATGCTCAACAAAAGTGGGAAAATAACACAACTGAGCTAATTCAAGAGTCTTATGCAAAGAAAACAGATATTGAGAAATATCGTTTATGGAAGGAACAACAATGTGTGTGTATGTACACAGGGAAAATGATTTCATTAACCGATTTATTTGATGAAAACAAAGTCGATTTTGAACACACCATTCCAAGAAGCATTTCTTTTGACAATTCCTTGGCTAATCTTACTGTTTGTTATGCTCAATACAACAGGCAAATAAAAGGAAACATGATTCCAACACAATTACCAAACTACGAACAAGAATGGAGTGGATATCAAGCTATTAAACCTCGTTTAAAGGCTTGGGAGGGAAAGGTACAGCAATTAAAAACCAATATTGAGTTTTGGAAAGGTAAATCAAAATCAGCATCAGATAAAAATTATAAAGACGATGCCATCCGTCAAAGGCACCTTTGGCAAATGGAGTTGGATTATTGGCAAAATAAGTTAAATCGTTTTACTATGATAGAAGTAACGAGCGGATTTAAAAACAGCCAGCTTATAGATACACAACTTATATCAAAATACGCTTTGCATTATCTTAAAACAGCATTCAATCGCGTAGATGTTCAAAAAGGAAATATTACAGCCGATTTCAGAAAAATTCTTGGAATACAAGAAATGTATGTAAAAAAGAGCCGTGATAAACATTCGCATCATGCTATTGATGCCACGGTACTTACAATGATACCAACAGCAGCAAAACGAGATGAAATTCTACAAATCTTCTATGAATATCTTGAAAACAAGCAATTGCAAAAAAATGACATTGCCTCTCAAATCAAAGAAAGATTATCATACAAATTAAAACAACTGAATTTGCCAAATATCGAATATATTTTAAATAAAATTGAAGAAACAATATTGATAAATAATTCAGCAAAAGATCAAACCTTGACTCCTGGTAAAAAGATAGTTCGCCGAAGAGGTAAAGTTGTTTACCTAAGAGATAAACAAGGCGATTTAATAAAAGATGTGAATGGAAATCTAATTCCGAAAATTGCACAAGGAGATTGTATTCGAGGAGAATTACATAAGGATACTAACCTTGGTGCAATAAAACTACCATATAAAGATGCTAATGGTGATTATCTTATTAAAGACGGGAAATTTGTTATTAATGATGAAATAATATATGTTGTTAGAGAACCTTTTGTATTTAAAAAGGATGCTCAGAGTCCTGGCTTTAAAACATTAGAGGAAATTGAAAATTGCATTGTTAATAAAGATCTTTTTGAAAATATTATAAAAAAACAAATTGAAGGTAAATCATTTAAAGATGCGATGAATGATGGGATTTTTATGTTAAATAAATATGGAGAAAAAGTTAATCAAATAAGACGCATTAGAATCTTTGTGAGAGACAAAGCTCCCCTTAAAATTAAAAAACAAACATACCTTTCTCAAAAAGAAAATATAAATTTATCAAACAAAGAGTATAAACAATATGTCTATGCTGCAAATGGTGAAAACTATGCATATGCTTTATATCAAGGAATTATTAATGGAAAAATTGTAAGAGGTTTTCGTCTTTTTAATTTGTTTGATATTGCAGGAATGTTAAGTATATCCGAAAATCACAAATTAGATGTTGTATCTGAAATTGATTATAATAAAAAAGGAGATAAGTTGAATTTATATGCAACTTTAAAAATTGGTCAAAAAGTTTTATTCTATAAAAGAAAAGAGTATATACAAGAACTTGATTTAAATGAATTATCAAAAAGACTTTATATAATAAATGGGTTTGAGAAAGATGGCAGAATAAGATTTAGTTTTCATTTAGATAGTAGAACAGATAAACAACTTAAAGAGCTTGAAAGTACATATGGAAAGGGAATCTGGCAAGGATTTTCTTTTGTAAACTATGAAAACCCTTGGCCTAAACTAAAATTAAGTATTGGAAATATAGATTGCTTATTTGAAAATTATGATTTCAAAATAAACCCTGACGGGGAAATTACATTTATACAACAACTATAATTGAGTGTTTCGCTTTTATTGAAGCTTTCAATTAAGCAAACGAAAAAACATTAAGCAAAATCAAAATTTGAATTTCATGCTTACAAACTAACAAAAGATTACCAACAAATTAAACCAAACTATATGAATATTTATCTATTACAACGAAAAGTTTTTAAAATAACATATATATGATAGCTAATATAATATATATATGCTAATAGTATTAACTTATATAATATACACTTATTAGCATATATATGTTACAATAAATATATAGCATTGTTTATAATACTTTGTTGTGAGTATTTTGCTAATTGTTTGGGGTAATTACATTAAAACATAAGCACCAATGGGTATAAAGTACAAAATGATTAAGCGGGAAGATTATCTGAATCCCGACGATAAAAAGAAGTCGGGTTATTATCCGCAGGTAGTTCGCTCGGCAACGGTTAATATTGCTGATTTGGCACTGCAAGTGGCACGGGGCAAAAAGAACAATGCTTTTGAAATGGAAGGCACTATTCGCGTTTTGTTAAGTTGTATTGAAGAAGAATTATTAAACGGCAACAGCGTTTGTTTTGACGGTTTCGGCACATTTTCGCTTACGGCTGAATGCCGCCGCGAAGTAAAAGATCCTTCGGAAATAAGAGCGGAATCTATTTCGGTAAAAAGGGTGGTATTTGTTCCTTCGAAACCCTTAAAAGGACGACTGAAATCAGCAAAATTTGAACGGGTAAGCTTCTAAATAAAAGTGGGAGTGCGACTTTGAGTCGCACTCCCACTTAATAATCAAACTCAAAAAACACAGCGTTTATGGATTTTGAAAGCGGACATATATACCATATATACAACCAAGGGAACAATAGGCAAAAGATTTTCTTTAATAGAGAAAACTATCTTTACTTTTTGCAGAAAATAAGGAAACATATATTGCCTTATGCCGATGTGCTGGCTTGGTGTTTACCCTGTCAAATAATTTAAAATTTTCAATATGAATAAATTTTATTATGTTTATGTATTGAGGAGTCTTAAAGATGGATTGAATTATACAGGTTATACTGAAAATTTAAAATTAAGATTTGAACAACACTGCAATGGATATGTAGCATCTACTAAAAACAGAAGACCTTTAATTTTAA
This sequence comes from Bacteroidota bacterium, assembly GCA_013377005.1. GTDB lineage: Bacteria > Bacteroidota > Bacteroidia > Bacteroidales > JACABE01 > JACABE01. The sequence continues at coordinate 23,302 of JACABE010000035.1, read as the reverse complement.
TCTATTTTGAAGGTTCTTTAAACCAACAAGACGCAACTCATAGAGAAAAATATCTTAAAACTCATTATGGCAAAATGTTTTTAAAAAATAGATTAAAAGGATGGAACAACGAAAATTCAAATCTTATTTGACAGGGTTAATGCCAAATCATTTTCATTTGTTGGTGTATATTAAAGACACTCATCAGATGACCTCAAGTCATCTGATGAGTAACAAGCAGGAACAACCAAGTCATCAGATGAGTAGTCAGTTAACCAAATCCATTGCTACGCTGCTTCGCTCTTACACTCGTGCTATAAATATTCAGGAAAACAGAACAGGATCCTTGTTTAAGCCTCATACAAAAGCCCAATGTCTTACAAAAGCCGAAAGTATTACACCTTCTTATTTTAATTCTCCTTACGGAACGTATCTGAATTTAAGCATTCCCGAAAGAGAATACCCCCAACTTTGTTTTGATTATATACATAATAATCCTGTAAAAGCAAATTTGGTTAAAAATGCCGAAGACTGGGAGTTTTCTTCTTGCAAAGATTACTGTGGATTGAGAAACGGAAAACTGATTAACAGAGAAAGGGCTATTGAATATTCCTTATTTAAAAGAATCTAAAATATACTCATCTGATGACCTCAAAATACAGCCTATTATAGAAACATAATTCAATTAGTCATCTGATGAGTTAGTTATTATTCAAAACAAAAATTATGATAAAACGAACGCTTTATTTTGGCAATCCGGCTTATCTTCATCTGGAAAACAGCCAATTGCTTGTAAAATTGCCTGAGGTAGAAAACAACGATACACTTACCGATAGATTTAAAAAAGAAAGTGTTGCCAGCATCCCTATCGAAGATATTGGTGTAATTGTAATTGACCACCAACAAATAACTATAACATCGGGATTAATAGCCGCACTTACCGACAATAATGTAGCCATCGTTAGTTGCAACGCATCGCATTTGCCACAAGGCTTAATGCTACCTATGTATGCCCATCATACATTTACCGAAAAAATGCGATTTCAGATTGATTCGTCATTGCCTTTGATAAAGAATTTGTGGCAACAAACCGTAATGGCAAAAATAAGGAATCAAAGAATATTGCTGGCAAGCACAGGCATCAATGCCGACAAGATGAAATATTGGGAAAATAGTGTTGGAAGTGGCGACCCTGATAATTACGAAGGCAGAGCAGCAGCCTATTATTGGGAAAACCTGTTTCAACACATCCAAAACTTCACAAGACGAAGATTTGGAGACCCACCCAATAATCTGTTGAATTATGGTTATGCCATATTAAGAGCTGTAGTTGCCCGCTCGTTGGTTGCCAGTGGTATGTTATTGGCATTGGGCATCCATCATCGCAACAAATACAATCCTTATTGTTTGGCAGATGATATTATGGAACCTTATCGCCCTTATGTAGATAAAATTGTGATTGAAATTTTGAAAGAAAATCCCGATACCGAAGAATTAACGAAAGAGATTAAAATAAGATTGTTGCAGTTGCCGGTAATTGATATTATAATAGATGAAAAGAGCAGCCCGCTGATGGTAGGTATGCAACGCACTACCGCATCATTGGCGAGTTGTTTTGAGGGCGAAACACGCAAAATATTATATCCGATAATGATAATTGAGAAATGAAAGAATGTAGAAATTGAGAAAAAATTTGACAAATGAAAGAAAATATAATTAAAGAAAAATCATATTCTTTTGCTGTTCGCATTGTAAAGCTAAACAAGTATTTGATTAAAGAGCATAAAGAATATGTATTATCTAAACAGATATTAAAAAGTGGTACTTCGGTGGGTGCAAACATAGAAGAAGCCAACTCTGGTCAGAGCAAAAAAGACTTTATTGCTAAACTATCCATTTCACTCAAAGAAGCCAAAGAAACACATTATTGGTTAAGACTTTTATTTGATTGCGAATATATTGACAAAGCTATATTCGATTCACTATTATTCGATTGTAACGAAATTATAATAATATTGACTAAAATATTAAAATCATCCAAAGAGAATTTATAAAATGAATAAATTTCAAAAACTATATTTTACTATTCATATTCCAATATTTTTCAATTTCTTCATTCCTTCATTCCTTCATTAATATTGATGAATCGTTTAAACCAATATCAGATTATGTGGGTATTTGTATTTTTTGATTTGCCTACAGAAACCAAAAAAGATAGGAAAAACTATAGTCTTTTCCATAAAGGATTGGAAAAAGACGGCTATACCATGATGCAATACTCTATCTATATCCGTCACTGCAACAGTCGCGAAAATGCCGATGTACATATAAAAAGAGTAAAAACCATATTACCACCACGAGGCGAAGTAATTATCTTTTCGTTGACCGACAAACAATTTGGGATGATAGAACTCTTTAGAGGCAAAGAACCCAAGAATAAACCCGACACTCCGCAGCAATTAGAATTATTTTAGTCCTCTCCTATTCATCAGATGACTTTTATAGTCATCCGATGAATATAGATACAAACCCAGATTTCAGAAAACAAAAATAGCCCAAACCTTACAGATTTGAGCTATAAATGCACATCTTTTTTCAATTCTAATAACACACTTAACTTTCTTAATTTGAACCTATAAACCCCACCTATGTTGTTTATAAGATGTCAAAGATACAATTTAAAAGCAAATCACAACTAGAATCTTCAAAAGCAGATTATCAATATGTTGTTTATAAGATGTCAAAGATACAATTTAAAAGCAAATCACAACTTGTTTCTGTTGTTGTAATTGTTTGTTGGGGTTGTTTATAAGATGTCAAAGATACAATTTAAAAGCAAATCACAACTCATAAATAGCAATTTAAGTGATTCGTAGTGTTGTTTATAAGATGTCAAAGATACAATTTAAAAGCAAATCACAACCGTAAAATGCAGGACCTTGACCCCAAATAAGTTGTTTATAAGATGTCAAAGATACAATTTAAAAGCAAATCACAACATATAAGCTGCAATTGATGGATATTGCTTCGTTGTTTATAAGATGTCAAAGATACAATTTAAAAGCAAATCACAACACTCTTTTTAAGCATTTCATAATTGGCATGTTGTTTATAAGATGTCAAAGATACAATTTAAAAGCAAATCACAACTCTTCAACAGTTAACGTGTTAATAGTTATTGTTGTTTATAAGATGTCAAAGATACAATTTAAAAGCAAATCACAACTACTAAATACATACGCTACTGGGAAAAAGGTTGTTTATAAGATGTCAAAGATACAATTTAAAAGCAAATCACAACTCAGAGAAACCTTATTATCCTTACGTTCATGTTGTTTATAAGATGTCAAAGATACAATTTAAAAGCAAATCACAACTTATGTTATTGTGGCATAGTTATATTAGTGTTGTTTATAAGATGTCAAAGATACAATTTAAAAGCAAATCACAACTAATTTATATTGCTTAAATCTTCAATATAAGTTGTTTATAAGATGTCAAAGATACAATTTAAAAGCAAATCACAACTTAGCACCAGCCGCACCTGCATCACCCTTAGTTGTTTATAAGATGTCAAAGATACAATTTAAAAGCAAATCACAACATAGCTACCTTTGTAGATTCCGAATATTTGTTGTTTATAAGATGTCAAAGATACAATTTAAAAGCAAATCACAACAATCAGCAAAACGATTGTATAAATCGTCAAGTTGTTTATAAGATGTCAAAGATACAATTTAAAAGCAAATCACAACTTCTGAATAGCTTTAGAGCTATTGCCACCAGTTGTTTATAAGATGTCAAAGATACAATTTAAAAGCAAATCACAACTAAAATTGAACAAGGAACAGAGACTTTTAGGTTGTTTATAAGATGTCAAAGATACAATTTAAAAGCAAATCACAACGAGGGCGAAATTACTATTAAAAGACCCACCGTTGTTTATAAGATGTCAAAGATACAATTTAAAAGCAAATCACAACTATGTAGTGAGTGTAGTGAGCATTTTTTTAGTTGTTTATAAGATGTCAAAGATACAATTTAAAAGCAAATCACAACTATTTGTATTATAAATATGATGCAAATATGTTGTTTATAAGATGTCAAAGATACAATTTAAAAGCAAATCACAACACAGCATCGTGGTAAAAGCCTATTTTCTTGTTGTTTATAAGATGTCAAAGATACAATTTAAAAGCAAATCACAACATTTCAACCTGATCGGAATTGTGATAAGTTGTTGTTTATAAGATGTCAAAGATACAATTTAAAAGCAAATCACAACTTGTAGGTGTTGATACTCCAAATTTTGAAGGTTGTTTATAAGATGTCAAAGATACAATTTAAAAGCAAATCACAACGATAATGACTGCTTTGTAATACCAACACAGTTGTTTATAAGATGTCAAAGATACAATTTAAAAGCAAATCACAACCTGAAAGAGTTCAAGAAAAACATGGTGACAGTTGTTTATAAGATGTCAAAGATACAATTTAAAAGCAAATCACAACCCACCCAGGTGCATTATTAATATTAGTATCGTTGTTTATAAGATGTCAAAGATACAATTTAAAAGCAAATCACAACGGCAGGTTGTAGTTGATATTGATACTGCTGTTGTTTATAAGATGTCAAAGATACAATTTAAAAGCAAATCACAACCAAAAAGCACATATTAAGGAACTTTGGAACGTTGTTTATAAGATGTCAAAGATACAATTTAAAAGCAAATCACAACTAGAAAATAAAAGCCGATAACATATCAATGCCATCGGCTTTTTTGATGCAATATTGTTAATCTGATTATTACAAATCAAATTTCTTTAAATGTTCGGGCATTTTTTCCAGATCAGTTATACTTTCCAGCTTTTCGTTTTCACGAACTAGATGCACTTTTTCTTCAGTATCAATCATCACAATGTTCGGTCGAAGGGTAATAAACTGCATCCACTGCGTCATATTGTAAGCACCAATAGTAGAAATAACCACCTGATCGCCTTTATTTAATAGTGGCAAATCAATGTTTTCTCTAATTACATCAATATTCATACATAAAGGCCCAAAAACCTGTGAGGTTTCCGTATAATGTGTAAATGGCTGAGCAGGTGTCATTTTGTGTTCGTACCAAAAAGCAGTAAACAATAAGTTAACCCCCACATCAATAATAGTAGTACGTTTACCCAAAGAAGTACGTTTATTAGCAATTACACTTCCAATCAAATAACCTGCTTCGTCAATCAATGCACGCCCGGTTTCTAAAATAAGTGTGGGTAATTCGTTGTTCTTAAAATTACTGTTGATTAATGCAGTTGTGATGGCTTCAGCAAAATCATCAAAAGTAGGATTGGTATCAGAACCAGGCAAATAAGAACCTTTTAATGTATTTTTTGAAGCAAATCCGCCACCCATATCTATATATTTGATGCAATGATTGTATTTTTGTTCGATTCCAATTGCAAGATCAGCTAATTTACCTGCTGCAATAGCATAAGCACTGGCTGCAAGCATAAAAGTTCCGATATGACAATGCAAACCAACCAATTCCAGTTTACCTGAACGCATAATTTTGTTCAAAGCATCCCATGCCTGACCATTTTCGTAATTAAATCCGAAACGATCCCAAACAGGATAAGTACCTGTATCCATATTCACTCTAATAGCTACTTTTGGACGTTTATCAATTGTTTCGGTAATTTCCAGAATAGTATACAATTCGTCAAGATGATCAATATGAATCAAAGATTCATTTTCGATTGCTTTTCGTAAATCGGCTTCGCTTTTATCGGGTCCATTGAAGATAATTTTTTTACCATCTACGCCATTACGTAAAGCTTTTTCGTATTCAAAACCCGAAACTACTTCAGCCCAAGAACCTTCCTGATGAAAAACATTACAAACAGCATTCAGATAGTTGGTTTTATAACTCCAGGCAAACTGAACTTTTGGATAACGGGTAGTAAATGCTTTTTTAGCTTTATTAATAGTTGAACGGATAGTTGTTTCAGAAATCACGTACAAAGGCGAACCATAATCCTTTACCAAATCTTTTACAGCTACACCATCAATATGTGTCATTGGAGTATATTCTGTTCTTAGCCCAAATTTATTTGGCATACCGGCTTCTAATTTTTTAATTACCGGTCTTTCATATCTTAATTTTTCCATTTTATTTTTTTTATAAATTATTTTGTATTTATTATAATTCGCCTATAGTAGAAATTTGCTGAAATTCTTCAATATCAACTATCATATCCCAAGCATAACGAATAAACATTTTGCCCACATCATAACTGGTATAAGGTTCAACCTTTTCGCCCAATGCCAGATTCACCAATGATTCAGGTATATTTTGCCCTACTCCTACTGCTAAATATATCCAGGCAGGAATCCTCGGGTTTATCTCCAATAAATAAAATTCATTGTCCTGTCCTTTCATTAATTCAAGCTCAAAACCACCTCTCCATTTGGTTTGACTTACAAACTTATGAGTTAGGTCTATCATTTTCTTATCTTCAATAGAAATGCCACCCCAGGCTTTTCCTTTATCGGTAATATATTGCTTACGCATAGGAACCGCCGCTATGGTATTTCCATTTCCATCGCCTAAACCAGTAATATTGTATTCGGTTCCATGCACAAATTGCTGAACTACTATTGGCAAACCCCATTTAGCACTGATTTTATTAAAATAACTCTTCGCCTGCTCAAAATTATAGGCTATACTCGCATCATAATATTTTCCTTTGATTACCATAGGAAATTCAAAATCATCCGTTAATGTAAAAATTTCCTGAGTGCTAAAGATATTTCTGCTAAAAGGTACTTTTATATCATACTTTTTACCAAATTCAGGAAGGTTTACTTTATGACGTTCTTCAAACTGTTTTAAAGTAGGCAAAAACATGTGAATACCCATAGCCTTAAAAGTATCTTCCAACTTCATGAAAGAATATAATTCAGCATCGAAATTGGGAATAATTACATCAATTTTTTCAATACTATGTATGTATTCCATTCTTGACAATAAACTGTCGGTTCCTGCTGTTGGATAAGGAATATGATAAGTTTTATCAATAATGTTATGCATATATATCCCAGGTTCGAGCGATTCATAAGATAATCCGATGATTTTTACGTCGAAACTCTTTGCCTCACGCAAGGCTCTGATAACAGCAACGCCTGGCCCAGGGCTGTCAATGGCATTTAAGCCACTCACAGCAATTGTAACTTTACGCTTGCTCATTGGTGTCAATTAAATTATGATGCTTTAATATTCCGATAAAATCAAAATAGTCTTTTTCAAATGTGGCATCTTCAACAGTATATTTTGTAAGCATCGTATGGGTGATGTCTTCAAAAGATTTATCTTCTTTCATCATATTAATAATTTCAATCCCTATAGGGTTAATCGAATATGATTCACCATTCAGTGGATTGAAAACAAAACCGGTATCGCTAATAGCAATGTTTTTATTTATTTTCATTTCTTTTAATATTTAATTCTCAATTTGCAATATTACGATAAGTTAGTGATTGTACTGTTACAAAATTATAAAAAAATATTATAAGATTTAAAAATTGCAAAAATAGAAATAGAAAAAAAGCAATTAAGTAGTAAACAGCAAATACGCATATTTTTAGTTTCGTTAATTAATGTATAAAAACATTAGAACGCTGATTAAACGGATACGTTCCTTAAACGCAGATTTTCACGAATTATTCAGAATGTTTTGATTTTAATATATTAATAATCCGTTTTATCAGCGTTTCCCGAAGGGATCTGCGTCATCCGCGTTCATGAAAAATACATTAGAAAAATTAATTCTATATTTCAAATATGACAATAAATGGTTCTTAGTACTTACATCTTTAACTTTTCAGGTCTTTTGAAAACATGGCATGTAATTTGCTAAATATCTTTAATAAAATCAGTTTATTTATTATTAAATCATTCAATGTATTATGAGAAAAATTAGGATCATCTTTATTCTGTTCTGCTGCCAACAATTAGTAATAGCTCAAACACCAAAAGATTTAAAATCTACAATAAAAGAAGCTACTATATTTACTAATGGAGCACAAATTATTCGTTCTGCCAACATAAACTTGCAACCAGGTGTTAGCGAGCTTGTATTTGAGGGAATTTCACCCTACACCAATATTGCCAGTATTCAGCCATCAGGTAAAGGCAACTTTGTAATCCTTGATTCTCGCCATAATATTAAGTATCCGGAGCCTGCTGATAATCCTGAAATTCTAATTCCAGCTGCATTGCAACATAAAATAGAAACAACTCAAGACACACTCAATGAAATTAATTATGATTATGATGTTATTAAAGACCGTAAAGATCTTTATAGCAAGCAGAAAGATATGTTAAGCAATAATCCATTGATGCGTGGTGGCGGTAAAAGTGATTCTTTGCCAATATTGAAAGATGCCATGGAATTTTTTAATACAAAAATGAATAGTATTAATGTTGAACTTCAAAAGATCAAACGTGAAGAAAGTAAAGTTTTAATTAAAAGAACTCAACTTCAAACACGTTATAACGACCTCTTAGCCTACAAAGAAAGAATTATAAGTGAGAAAACCAGTTCAAATGCACCTATTTATCAGGTTATAGTAACTGTATCTGCAAAAGAAGCGGTTACAGGAACCCTTTCAATTTCATATATCTGTTCTAATGCTGGCTGGACGCCATCATACGATATTCGCGTAAATGATATTAATGCTCCTGTTGAATTAGCATTTAAAGCCAATGTTTACCAAAACACGGGTGAAGATTGGAACAATGTAAAATTAAAACTCTCCACTAACAATCCCATTAAAAGCAATATAAAGCCATATCTTTCATCTTGGTACTTGAATTATTATATGCCGGTATCAGCTTATACCTCCAATTTACAAATGGGAACTAATGCTCCGGCTGCAGCCTCTTATGAAAAATTAGATGCTATGAAAGACGAAGATATTTCCAAAAAATTACCTTCAGCTCAGTTAGCTTCAAACTATACTACAGAAGTTCAAAATTTAACAGCTATGGAATATAGTATTGAATTACCTTATTCTATTCCAAGTGATGGAAAATATCATCTGGTATATGTACACAATCAAGACAATATATCCACAACTTATAATTATTTTGCAGCACCCAAAATTGACAAAGATGCCTTTCTTATTGCAAAACTCAGTGGATGGGAAGATTTAAATTTGTTGGCAGCAAAAGCAAATATTTATTTTGAAGGAGGATTTGTTGGAGAAACTATCATCGACCCCAATATTATTGCCGATACGCTTGAACTTTCTTTGGGAAGAGATAGAGGTATTGCCATTCAACGAAAAAAACTAAAAGATAAAGAAAAGGAACAAATTGTTGGAAATTCACGATCTAAAACTATTAGCATGGAAGTTTCTGTAAAAAATAATAAAAACACTTCTATTGATATGGTATTAGAAGACCAAATCCCTATGTCTAATGATAAGGATATAAAAGTTAGTTTTGATTCTGACAATTTTACAGGCAATTATAATGAAACAACAGGAATGCTAAGCTGGAAAATGAAACTAAAACCAAAGGAAAATAAAATTGTAAATTTTACTTATACCATCAAATATGACAAAGACAGAAATTTGATTTTAAATTAATTCATTGAAATATTTTTAGCTATCTAATTATATTTTTATTATTTTTGAAGTCAAATTTAAACCAAACATATTATGAAGAAGATAAACGATGTTAATTTTAAAGGAAAAAAGGTTCTCATCAGAGTCGATTTTAATGTACCATTGAACCATAATCGTCAAATAACTGATGATACTAGAATTGTAGAATCATTACCAACTATCAATAAAGTTTTAAATGATGGTGCAGCAGTTATTTTAATGGCTCACCTTGGTCGTCCTAAAGGAGGCTATGAAGAAGATTATTCCCTTACTCCTATCGTTCCTCATTTATCAAAATTACTAAACCGTAATATTATTTTTACGAGAGACTTATTTGGTCAAAAAACCGTTGATGCTGCAGCAATATTGAAACCAGGCGAAATAATTCTATTAGAAAACCTTCGTTTTTACCCTGAGGAAATAAATGGTGATGTTGAATTTGCAAAAAAACTGGCAAGTTTAGGTGATGCATATATTAATGATGCTTTTGGAACTTCACATCGAGAGCACGCTTCTACTGCAACTATCGCCAGATTTTTCCCAAAAGCAAAATATTTTGGATTGTTACTCGAAAATGAAATTCAAAATCTTGAAAAACTTTTGCATAGTGCACAAGCTCCTTTTACTGCCATTATTGGAGGTGCAAAGGTTTCAAGTAAGATTGATATTATCAAAAACTTGATTCCAAAAGTAGATAATATGATTATTGGAGGTGGTATGGCTTTTACCTTTATTAAAGCTTTGGGAGGCAAAGTCGGGAATTCTTTGATTGAAGAAGACAAAATTGATGTTGCCCGCGAAATGGTACAGGAAATGATGCTTAAAGGTGTAAATCTCTATTTGCCAACGGATGCTGTTATTTCCGATGCTTTTTCAAACGATTCCCATTTTCATATAGTTTCGGCAGATGATATTAAAGAAGAATGGATGGGCTTAGATATTGGACCTAAAAGTTGTAAACGATTTGCCGAAATTATTAATAATTCTCAAACATTACTTTGGAATGGGCCTATGGGCGTATTCGAAATGGATAGATTTAAGCAAGGTACCAAGTCTGTTGCAATTGCTGTAGCCAGTGCTACTATCAGTGGTGCTTTTTCAGCAGTAGGTGGTGGCGATTCCGTTGCGGCTCTTAATCAATATAATCTATCCGATCAAATTAGCTATGTTTCAACAGGTGGTGGAGCTATGCTCGAATATCTTGAAGGTAAAGTATTGCCGGGTGTTAAAGCTATTTTAGACAAATAATACAATTATTCATATAATAAAAAAAAGAGTCAGGCTTTTATAAAACCTGACTCTTTTTTTTATTATAATTATTTTACTGAATAATAAATCTGAGTTTCCCATTTAGCTGTATCGGATTCTTTAGGAAGACCTGTAACATATAATTCTTATAGAAATCCAATACATATTTTATTAATTTAAAAAAAGATACAAAATAATTTTACAAAGTCAACTCCAATTGATTGATTTTTGGATGAAGATAATTAAAATTCGATACACTTAACCCCAATAATCTAATCTTTAGATTGGTATTATTGAAAGGTATTGATGTTAATAATTCTTTAGTAGTTGAATGCAATAGTTGAAAATTGTTAATATCGCAATTTAATGATTTACTTTTAGTATGTTGTTTAAAGTCCGAATATTTCACTTTCAACGTTAATGTTCTCCCGAAATAATGATATTTTTCAATCATTTCCATTAAATGTTTTTCAATCCTATACATTTCTGTAATAACTTCAAACTTTTTAGTTAAATCTTTTTCGAAAGTACTTTCAGAACCCAAGGATTTTCGTTCACGATGAGCAATAACTTCACGTTCATCAATTCCATTTGCAATATTATAATAATAAGCACCTTGTTTGCCAAATAGTTTTGATAATTCTTTATCTGAAAGTTGTTTTAAGTCTATTCCTTTGTGAATACCCAATTGATGCATTTTTTTTGCAGTTACTTTACCTATTCCAAAAAACTTTTCAATTTCAAGTTCTTCTATAAAATGCATAGCTTCATTGGGTTTAATTACAAATAAGCCATCAGGTTTCTGATAATCTGAAGCAATTTTTGCCAGAAACTTATTATAGGAAACGCCAGCTGATGCAGTTAATCCGGTAATTTCCTTTATTTTATCTTTAATTTGTCTGGCAATAATGCTTGCAGATGCTATGTTCTTTTTGTTTTCAGTTACATCTAAATAAGCCTCATCTAAAGATAAAGGTTCAACCAAATCGGTATATTCCAGAAAAATTTCTCGAATTTGTTTTGAAACTTTTTGGTATTTATCAAAGTGAGGTTTTACAAAAACCAACTCTGGACATTTCTTTTTTGCAGTAACAGAAGGTAAAGCTGAACGAACACCAAATTTGCGTGCTTCATAGCTTGCGGTACAAACTACACTTCTTTCTTTATCCCAGCCAACAGCAACAGGTTTTCCTCTTAATTCAGGATTATCTCTTTGTTCAACAGAAGCATAAAAAGCATCCATATCAATATGTATGATTTTTCTAATCATTTATCAGCCAATAGCTTTTTTTAGAGTATTTATTTCATTTTTCAATTCCGTAAACATAGTGTTTAATTTGAATAATGAAGGTACATCCGAATCGGGTAACTGAAAACTTATCAATCCAATAGCTTGCCATACTTCTAATACATTTTCTATATGAACACTAAATGGTGGATACAAATGATTGTCAGAAATCATTTCTAATGTTTTTGTTTCTTCCAGTCGATTATACAATCTTTTGTAAACAATTCCATCATCTTTGGTAAGGACTACATAAGTTTTTCCATCTTTAATATTGTACCAGTTATCTAAATATCTGCATATAATATAAGTACCTGTTGGCAATGGCTCCATACTATCACCTTTGATCTGAAAAATACGATAGGTCCGATCATGAGAGATTTCTGCTAAAGGCAAAGAAAAAGCAGTTAAGCTTTCAACAAATTCAACATCAGCATAGCCATTTAAATAACCCGCAGCAGCTTTTGCAGGAACTACTGTCATGAGTTCATTGTTTTGTTTGTCAACTATGGTAGAAAGAACTCTTAAATTATTACCTTCCAAATCAATTTTTGATATGTGGTTTTTTGAATCTGTTATTTTGCTTAAATCTTTGTCTAACAAATCATTTAGCGGAACATCAAAATAATAGGCTAAAGCTTGTAATAATGGTAGTTTAGGTACTGCACGAGATTCTTCATAAGACCCAATCATTGCACGTTTTACTCCAATTTTCAAAGCTAAATCATCTTGAGTTAACTGCTTTTTCTTTCGTAAATACTTGATATTCACTGAAATATATTTCATAATTATAAATATTACTAAATTATAACTTATTACTAATATTATTAGTATTTTTGTAGCACAAAATTAGTATTTATTTTTTCAATTCCAAATACTTTTATACTTTTTTTATCATGAACGATACTATTCTTGAAAAATTAAATGTTCTAGCAAATGCAGCCAAATATGATGTATCTTGCTCTTCGAGTGGAAGTAGCAGAAGTAATAATGGTAAAAATATTGGGAATACTGTTAGTTGTGGCATTTGTCATAGCTTTACAGAAGATGGAAGATGTATTTCGCTGTTAAAAGTATTATTGAGCAATCATTGTATTTACGATTGTGCTTATTGCGTAAATCGTAGTAGTAATGATATTGCTCGTGCAGCTTTTACAGTAGATGAATTGGCTGAGTTAACGATTAATTTTTATCGTAGAAATTATATTGAGGGTTTGTTTTTAAGCTCGGGTGTAATGCGAAATCCTGATTATACAATGGAACGATTGATGAATGTTGCAAAAAAGCTCAGAGAGGTTTATAGATTTAATGCTTACATCCATTTGAAAGCCATACCAGGAGCAAGTCCTGATTTAGTAAAACAAGCTGGTTTATATGCAGATAGAATGAGTGTAAATATTGAAATACCAACAGAGCAGAATCTTAAGATATTAGCACCTGATAAAGATTTTGCAAGTGTTTATCAACCTATGGCTTTGATTAAAGAAAACATTATAATCAGCAAAGAAGAACGAAAAAAATATCGAAAATCACCTGTTTTTTCGCCTGCAGGACAAAGTACACAATTGATAATAGGGGCTTCTCCCGAAAACGACAGACAAATACTACAATTAGCATCTGGTTTATACGATTTTCAAAAACTAAAAAGAGTATATTATTCAGGTTATGTTCCAGTTACACTTGCAGATAATCGGTTGCCTGCTTTGAAACAACCTCCATTAATCAGAGAAAATAGGCTTTATCAAGCTGACTGGCTTTTGAGGTTTTATGAATTCAAGGTAGATGAAATTGTTAATGATGAGTTTCAACAATTGGATCTTGAGCTTGATCCAAAACTAAGTTATGCTTTGCGAAATCCACATATATTTCCAATCGATATCAATAAAGCTGATTATGAAATGATTCTTAGAATTCCAGGAGTTGGGGTTCGTTCAGCTAAACTGATTGTACATTCGCGAAAATTTGGAAGATTAAATGAAAATCATTTAAAGAAAATGGGAATTGTTTTAAAAAGAGCTAAATATTTTATAACTTGTAATCAACTAACTGATGGTCATAAAGATATTTTACCTTCCATTATCAGAAGAAATATTTTGAACGAGAAAAATAAATTACTAAAGCGTTTTAATGAAAATCAGTTGTCGTTATTTGGCGATTTAGTTGTATAGAAATTCTATAATTTGCAAAAAAATCAAATTTAAACCTATTACCTTAATGAACTTTACAAACTGATTTAATGAATATTTTTTTATATGACAATACTTTTGAAGGTTTACTAACCGTTGTTTTTGAATCTTTTAAATTAAAAATCTTGCCTGACGCAATTGTTTATAAAAACAAATATCAGCCTTCGTTGTTGGATATCTCTTTTGAAATTATTACGGATGTTTTAAAAGCAGAAAGAGTATGGAATGGAATAAAAGCAAAAACCAGTAAGGAAGCTTGTGATATGGTTTATCATACATTTCTTTCTGGTATGGATAATATTGGAATGATTATTTTTCATTACTTGCAACTGACTTTTGCTGCTAATTACAATGTATCGGTAAATTATCGTGAAGAATCTGTACTTCTAATTAAACAAATTCAACAAAAGGTGCTAAAAGAAGCACATCGGATGTTTATGTTTGTGCGATTTCAAAAAACTAATAACGATATTTATTTCGCTCCCATTCAGCCTAAATATGATGTAATACCTCTTATTGGAAAACATTTCAAAAACCGCTTTCGCGATCAAATCTGGATTATTTACGATACCGAGAGGGATTATGGCTTGTATTATGATTTAAAAACTGTTGAAGAAATAAAACTGGAACAACACAATATTAATAAATCATCCGGGAAAATAGATGCTTCGTTGCTCGAAGAAAAAGAAGAATGCTACCAAGTTCTCTGGAAAAGTTATTTTGACGCTATTAATATAAAGGAACGTAAGAATTTAAAAGTACAAATGCAATTTATGCCCAAACGATTCTGGAATTATTTGCCGGAAAAGAATAATGGATAAGTATTACAAATAAAACAGAACGTTTAGATTCTAGCATCATTAACTTTTAATATTTATAGATTGTTTTTTTAATAAAACTATTAAAAAAATATTACTTTTGGGAGTTGTTATATCTTACATTAAAAGAACATGAAAATTCAAAAAAATTGGCATCAAAAACACAAAGATAATTTAAGTTTTGGTAATCGTTTAGCTGATTCTGTGGCTTCAGGAATGGGCTCCTGGAAATTTATCATCATTCAGACAATTTTGGTATTTCTTTGGATGGTTTTAAATGTAATAGGATTTATTTCTCATTGGGATGTCTATCCATTCATCTTACTCAACCTTGTATTTTCAACTCAGGCAGCTTATGCAGCTCCCATTATTATGATGGCTCAAAATAGACAAAATGAAAGAGATCGTATGCATGCAGAGTCTGATTATCAAACTAATATTGATGCAAAACTTGAAATAGAAGCTCTGACAAAAAAACTGGATGCCCTTGATGTTGAAAAATTAGATAAAATCATAAAAATACTGGAGGAAATGAAAACCATTCCTTTAAAATAAAGTCAAAATCATATTTTTTCTTTTGAACCTTTCGTATTAATAATTGTTCTTTGTAAAAGTTTAGAATAATTATTAATATCATATATAATGTTTGAAGAATATAATCCTATCAACGAAAAAATATTTCGGGTTATTGATAACGATGGAAAAGTTATCAATAAAAAATGGATGCCCGAAATAAGCAACGAACGATTGATAAAGGCATATAAAGATATGCTGTTTGCCCGTACTGCCGATTTGCAGACTGTTTCCTATCAACGACAAGGGCGAATTTATACCTATCCACCCAATTACGGACAAGAAGCTATATCAGGAGCTACAGCGATGGTTATGCGCAACGAAGACTGGTTAGTACCCGCTTTTCGCGAAATGGGTGCCTATCTGGCAAAAGGTGCCACTTTAAAAGAATTGTTCCTTGTATTTATGGGACATGAAGACGGGAATGTTTTTAAAAATGCCAATAATATGTTGCCCACTTCCGTTCCTATTGCATCGCAATTACTACATGCAGCTGGAATTGGTTACGAAATAAATTATAATAAAAAAAAGCAGGTTGTTTATGCTTTTGTAGGTGATGGTGGAACTTCTGAAGGCGATTTTCATGAAGCATTAAATTTTGCAGCTGTATGGAAAGCACCTGTAATATTTATTGTGCAAAATAACCAATACGGAATATCCACTCCGTTTAAAATGCAAACGGCATCCAAAGGTATTGCTATTAAATCAATAGCTTATGGGATGAAAGGCATACAAGTAGATGGAAACGATATTTTTGCCATGTATCAGGCAGTTAAAAACGCTTCGGAACATGCTTTGGCAGGAAATGGTCCTGTTTTGATTGAAGCTGAAACCTATCGCAAGGGAGCACACACTACATCTGATGATCCCACAAAATATCGTAGCAAAGAAGAAGAAGAAGCATGGGATTGCACAGATCCTTTAAAAAGACTTAAACTTTATTTGATTTCCAAAAAACTTTGGTCGCAGAAAGAAGAAGATCAGCTTGTAGAAGAATACAAACTAGAAGTAGATCGTCAATTTGAAGAAGCGGAAAATTATCCGGCATATAAATTAGAAGATGTTTTTAAATATATGTATGACGAAATGCCCGATGATTTGAAAAAACAGCAAAATGAATATGAGAATTTTATGAAATGGAAGGAGGCGCGAAAATGAAAGTAATGAATATGGTAAATGCAATTAATGATGCATTAAATATAAAATTAGCAGAAGATAGAAATGTAATTGTTTACGGTGAGGATGTTGGCGTTGAAGGTGGCGTATTCAGAGTTACCGAAGGCTTACAATTAAAATATGGAGTCGAAAGAGTTTTTGATTCTCCTTTGGCAGAATCAGCCATCGTAGGTACCGCAGTCGGAATGGCAGCAGCAGGTTTGAGACCGGTTGTAGAAATGCAGTTTTCAGGATTTGCTTATCCTGCATTAAATCAAATAATTTCTCATGTATCTAGACTTCATAACAGAAGCAGAGGCCGATACAATATGTCAATGGTAATTCGTATGCCTTATGGTGGCGGCATCAATGCACTGGAACATCATTCAGAAAGTATGGAAGCTTTTTATGGTCATATACCGGGCTTAAAAGTGGTTATTCCATCTACACCTCACGATGCAAAAGGATTATTAATTTCAGCCATTGAAAGCAACGATCCTGTTATATTTATGGAGCCAAAAAGAATATACAGAGCCATTAAACAAGAAGTAGCAGAAGAAAAATTCAATGTACCAATTGGTAAGGCTAAAGTTTTAAGTAATGGAACAGATGTAACTGTAGTTGCTTATGGTGCCATGGTTCGCGAAGTGCAAAAAGCAATGGTTATGGCAAAAGAAGCAGGTATATCTGTTGAATTGATAGATTTACGAACTATTTATCCAATCGATAAAGAAACAATTACAGCTTCTGTTAAAAAAACAGGAAGAATAATAACTGTAGCCGAAGGTCCTACCAGTTTTGGTATGGGAGCTGAAATTGCAGCTATAATCAGTGAAGAAGCTTTTTTACATTTAGAAGCTCCACCCAAAAGAGTAACCGGATTTGATACAATAGTACCACTTCCAAAAGGTGAGCATTTTTATTTACTCACACCCGAAAAGATATTTTATGAAATTGAAAGAACCGTTAAATACTAATAAACTATGAGATATATATTTAATTTTCCTGATATTGGTGAAGGTCTGGACGAAGGTACTATTGTAGAATGGTATGTTGCAAAAGGACAACAAATAAAATCAGGAGATTCATTAGTAAAAATGGAAACGGATAAAGTGGTTGCCGACATTCCATCTCCAAAATCAGGTACCATTACCGCTATTTATGGCAAAGTTGGAGAAACCATACATGTAGGAAATGCGTTGGTTGAAATAGAAATTGAAGGTGTTTCAGGTGCAGCTGCTGTAGAAGAAGCCAAAGTTACAGAAGCTGTCAAAGAAGAAGGAGCCGGAGTAGTTGGTACATTGGAAATAGCAGGTAATAATGCATATATGCCTGCAAGTGATGAAGGAACCTCAGAAACCAAAGAAGAATCTCAAAAATCAACGAAGAAAGTTCTTGCAACTCCGGTTGCCAGAGCCATGGCCAAGGAGCTGGGTGTAAACATTGATTTGGTTAAAGGAACGGGTCCTGCAGCAAGGGTAATGAAAGAAGATATCCTTTTATACCTGCAGAAAAATACAGTTACTTCATCAAAATCAAATACTGTTGTTTCTGACGAAGAAAGAGTTGAATTAAAACCACTTTCTCAGCTCAGAAGAACCATTGCCCGTAATATGATTCAATCGAAACACAATGCTGCTCACATGACAGTATTTGATGAAGTTGAAGTAAGCGAACTGGTTCGTGTACGTGAAAAATACAAAAGCAAATTCCTTGAAAAACAGGTTAAACTCAGCTATTTGCCATTTGTTTTAAAAGCTACTGCTTTAGCTTTGAAGAAATTTAAAGCATTGAATGCTCAAATGGACTTGGATAATAATCAAATGATTTATAAAAATTATTACAATATCGGAATTGCTGTTGATACCGAAGATGGATTAATTGTTCCTGTAATTAAAGATGTTGACAAACTCAGTATCTTCCAGATTGCTCAAAAAATAAATGAAATATCTGAAAAAACACGTAAACGTGAGATTACCATGGAAGATATGAAAGACGGTACATTTACCATCACAAGTTTTGGTTCTATTGGCGGACAATTTGCTGTTCCTGTTATTAATTATCCTCAGGCTGCCATATTAGGAATCGGCAGAATATTAAAGAAACCCGTTGTAAAAGATGATGCAGTGGTGCCTGGTACCATTATGCCATTATCTCTATCAGTTGATCATAGAATAGTTGATGGAGGCGAAACTGCACGTTTTGTCAATCAAATTATGGAATATTTATCAGATCCTGTTTCATTGATAATGGATTAACCAAATTTTTAAAAGAAAATAATATGCAATACGATATAGTAATTATAGGTTCAGGACCTGCAGGATATGTTACAGCTATCAGAGCCGGACAATTAGGTTTGAAAACAGCAATTATAGAGAAAGATAAAATAGGAGGGATGTGTTTGAATTGGGGTTGCATCCCATCAAAATCAATTATCGAAAGCGCTAAGTTTTATCAGAAAATAAAAAAAGATGCAAACAGTTTTGGTGTAACAGGAATTGATACAAAAGCCATTGGTTTCGATTGGAAACAAACCATCAAAAGAACCGATGGTATTGTAAGAAAATTAGGAGCTGGTATTAACTTCCTTTTCAAGAAAAACGGGGTTGAATTAATCAACGGAACTGCTAAAATTGTTGCTGAACATTCTATTTTAGTTGACAACAGACTTATTGAAGCTAAGAATATAATTATTGCTACAGGTTCCCGACAAGAGAAAGTAAACAATTCAACCTTGGATGACATCACTGTTAATATCTGGGATTTATTCAAGGATAGAGAATTGCCTGAAAACATTGTAGTCTTTGGACAGAATACGGTAGCTGTTGAACTGGCTCAGTTTTTCAATCTGATTGAGAAAAAGGTTACTTTATTAGTTCCTGATTCCAAAATTATGCCGCTGGCTGATGTTTACGTTTCGGATTATATGAAAAACTTGTTACAGAAAAGTGGAATTAAAATCATTTTTGATGTAGATGCTGATTTAGCACAATACAAATATAAAGAGGGTGCTTTGGTATCGGGTGAAATAAATATCCCCTGCGATTTATTTGTCAACAGCAAAATGCGAAAAGGCATTATTCCTGAATCAGATATTGCTTTAAAAACTGAAAATGGCTTTATTACTACCGACGAACATTTTACAACTAATTTTCCTTCTATATTTGCAATCGGTGATGTAAACGGTAAAAGTATGTATGCACACATTGCTTCTGCCGAAGGTTTGCATGTAATCAATCATATCAAAGGGGTTAGCGAAACCATTGATATCAAAAAATTCCCGATGAATATGTATACCGTTCCTGAAGTTGCACAGATTGGACTTACCGAAGCTGAAATAAAAGATAATGGAATTGAGTATAAAGTAAGTGAATTTTCACTTTTCTCAAATGGAAAAGCTATTATCGAAGGCGAAAATCTTGGCTTTGTAAGAATGCTTTCTGATAAAAAATACGGAGAAGTGTTAGGTGTTCAGATTGTTGCTTCAAATGCAACTGATATGATAGCAGAAGCAGCTGCATTTATGCAGGTGGAATCTACCATTTATGATGTAGCTAAAACAGTTCATGCGCATCCTACCATTTCGGAAGTATTTATGGAAGCCGGTTTGGAAGCGGTGGAAAAGGAATTGTGAATCATTAATTATGAATTATGAATTGTTAATCAGGCATTTTTATTTTTTCTATATTTAGAATGTTTTAAAATTCAAACTATTGATGGGCATTGAGCTTAAGGAATATGATTTACCCGATATTGAAATCTTTCATAATACGATAAAGGATTATAAATTTCATATCTGGCATCCTGACAAAATATATTTAATTTTGGGTCAGAGCAATAAAATGGAAACATCATTGTTCCTCGACAAAGTTGAATTGGATGAAATTACAGTTTTAAAAAGACCATCGGGTGGTGAAACGGTTATATTAACTCCTAATACGCTGGTAATTTCTGCTGTTTTCGTCAATCCTGAAGTAAAAAGACCGCATCAGTATTTTGCCAGGTTTAACGATTTTATCATTAAAGGTTTATTAATAAGTGGTATTGAAAATGTAAATCATAAAGGAATTTCTGATTTAGCCATTGGTGAAAAAAAAATATTAGGTTCCTCTATTTACCATAAAAAAGACAAAATATTTTACCATGCAGTATTGAATGTAGCTGAAAGCATTGAGGTAATTGAAAAATACATACAGCATCCTAAACGTGAACCCGATTACCGCAAAGGCAGAGAACATGGCGAATTTGTAACTTCTATTGTTCAGCATTATCCTGATAAATCCATGAATGAAATTACAGATGGTTTAATAAAGTCGCTAAAGGAATTTGTGAACTAAGTCTTTCTTTAAATATTTAGATTCATTTAGGTCTTTGATTAATGAGCTATTAAGTATTCAGAAGAAAGAAAGTAATAAAAGCTTTCCATCTTAACACTTAAATCACTACAATTACATTACTACCATTATAAACTTTATTAATTTTACAAACTTTTTAGAATTCAAATGAAAAAACATATCGTTATTGCATTTAGCTTCTTATTAGTAATATCAGCTTGTGCTCAACAAAATAAAAAAAACAATACCATGAATTACAATAAACTCACACCTGAAGAAGAAAACGTAATTATAAACAAAGGCACCGAAAGACCTTTTACAGGAAAATATTATAAATTCAACGAAAAAGGAACATACAACTGCAAACGATGTAATGCTGCACTTTATAATTCATCTGATAAATTTGAGTCAAATTGTGGCTGGCCCAGTTTTGATGACGAAATAAAAGGAGCTGTTAAAAGAGTGTTGGATGCAGATGGCAGCCGAACTGAAATTATTTGTGCCAACTGCGGAGCTCATTTAGGCCATGTTTTTGAAGGTGAAAACCTCACCAAAAAAGACACTCGTCATTGTGTAAACTCTATCTCACTAAACTTTGTTCCGGCAGCAGAAATACAAACTACTGATACCGCTATTTTTGCCGGAGGTTGTTTTTGGGGTGTAGAATACTTTTTTCAGAAAGAAACCGGTGTGTTATCTACAGAAGTTGGTTATATTGGAGGTAAAACTATTAATCCGACATACAAAGACGTTTGCAATCATAATACAGGACATGCTGAAGCTGTCAGAATTATTTTTGATCCTACAAAAACTACGTATGAAAAACTGGCACGACTCTTTTTCGAAATACATGATCCTACACAAACTGACCGACAAGGACCGGATGTGGGAGATCAATACCGTTCCGAAATATTCTATTTCAATCAACATCAAAAAGAAGTAATTGAAAATTTAATTCATCTTTTAAAAGCAAAAGGTTTAAATGTTGTAACAAAACTAAGTCCTGCAACTACTTTTTGGAAGGCAGAAGATTATCACCAGCAATATTACGAACATAAAGGAAGCAGACCTTATTGTCATGGATATGTAAAAAGGTTTTAGAAGCTAAAATAATAATTAATACTGTCCATGAACTTTCGTATTATAATCTATCTATTTGAAAAATAGAATATTTTTATAGAAGTCTTGTTTTAAAATTCGAATTTTCATTTATTACTCAAATTTAAAATTATTTTCTAGATTATTATCTAAAGGTATTTATTAAAATATTATGTAAAAAACCGTTTCCCTGGTAATCTTCTGAATTGAAAAACATATTATTATTGTACATTCCATAAGGATAGTTACCTTTCTGATTAATAAAATCAGCACTAATAAAGAAATTATCAGTTACTTTTATATCTACCCCCATTTGATTGTAATAAAAACGATTCTGTTGGGAGTTAGGGTTTTGTAGCTCATTAAAAGTAGTGGCTCTTAAACGAATACTTTTATTAACTTGATAATCACCTGAAATATATAAAAATAATTGGGTAGGATTTTTCTTTTCTACATTGAGTTGCTCACTATTATAAGAAGGATAATTCGCATTTTCATTTAATATCAAGCTGCCAATATGCAAGTTTAATTTGGAATTTACTTTGTATATAAAGCTAGGGGCTATCCATTTTGAAAAGATAGTATTTTTACCAAACGAAGTAATACTTGCTCCAGTTTCAAAATGAAGCTGAAGCTTATTATCATATTTATTGATTGCAGAATATTGTTTCTTTTGAAAAAGAAAAGATGTATCACCTTCAGACAAATAATTTTGATTTTGTGCTAATAATGAAGTAAATATTAAAACATTGAATAATATACTACATAGATATTTCATGGCATAATTATTTATTACTTAGAAACTACAAAGTAAACAAAAAATTGTAGTTAATTTGCAAATAATCATTTAAAAATTCTTAATATAGTTTGAAATAAATTTGCAAATCAAATAATTATTAAGAATACCCGTTGTGCATTTAGGAAAGATTTACTTTTAAATTGTTGGTAGGTCTAAAAAA
>JACABE010000034.1 GCA_013377005.1 Bacteroidota bacterium | reverse complement strand
CAAAAAATACTCAATTGAAGCCTTTTGATGCAAACTATTTATAGAGGAAATATAATTAATTATTTATGTATTTACATAGCATCTACGTTAATGGTTTGTTGAGTTGTATTATTACAAAAATAAGCATCCGCGTTCTAATTTTCATTATTTGATTTCTAAAATTCAAAAAGCATAGTAAGTTTTAACGACTTAGTTTTTTTTGTGAAAGTTTAGAACATTTATAGAATAAAAACGTTTAAAAGCAGTATTGACAAAACAATTAAGCTATGCAAAATGATATCCGGTACGAGGTAGTGAAAGCGGCAGATTCCGATGAACTGATAGCCCTTTACAAAGAAGGCGGATGGTGGAAAGAAATTACTACAGCAAAGGATACATTGCCCGATTTGGTGCAAAATAGTTTTTGCTTTATGGTTGTCAAAAACAGCGAAGGCAAAATAATTGGGATGGGCAGGGTAATTTCCGACGGCGTCAGCGATGGATATATTCAGGACGTAATTATCAGCAACTTATACCGAAACAAAGGCATTGGAAAACAATTGATAATTAATTTAAAAGATTATTGCCTCAGCCATGGATTGGGCTGGATAGCACTTATTGCCGAACCGGGTACTTCGGCCTTTTATACCAAAATCGGATTTAACGAAATGATGGACTACAAACCCATGATTTTTACTATATAAACTTAGCAGAAAAATAATAAAAAATGCAGGAAAACTTTTTAAATTTGAAGTTTATTCCAATTGAACTATCACATAAAAACCAGGTTGAACCCCTACTTTTAAGAGAACCCCCTCTTCTTTCGGGTTATACACTGGCAAGTCTTTTGTCGTGGAAAATTATTTTCCAATACGAATGGGCTATGTTTCAGGAAAAAATGCTGTTGATCAGTGGACGTATTCCTCAGGAGAATGTCCGCTATATGCTACAACCCATCGGTATCTTTACAAAAGAAAATCAGGAAATACTACTCTCGGAAATAAAGAAATTAGATTATCCAATCACAATTTATGGGGTTGATGAACGGTTTATAGAACGTCATCCTGAATTTACGTCGCATTTTGAAATCATAAATGACCTCGGTTTTGCAAATTATATTTACAAAGCCGAAGATTTGGCATTACTGCAGGGCCGAAACTATGCAAAAAAAAGAAATCTTATTTCTCAAGCCGAAAATGCTTATCAATGGTCAGCCAATCCGATAAAAAACGACTGCCTTTCGAAATGCATTGAACTATTGGAACAGATTTGCCATGATGATCATATTGAAGAAGATGAAGGTTTGATGAACGAAAGGCTTGCACTCGATTTTACTCTCCGGAATTTTTCGGAACTAAAGCAAAAAGGACTTGTTATAAGGGTTGATGATAAACCTGTGGCATTTTCAATTTTTGAAGAATTAAACCCCGACACTGCGGTAATTCATTTCGAAAAAGCAGACCGAAGCTATAAAGGGCTTTACCAACTAATAAACCACGAAACATCCCGCATACTATTAGAATCGGGCTATAAATTCATTAACAGAGAAGAAGATATTAATCTTCCGGGGCTTCGCAAAGCCAAACAGTCCTATTATCCTATTGAATTACGACCAGCCTATCAGCTTATTTTTAAATAATTATCAGTAAAGCACTGCTTTTATTAAAATACAAAATAATTGAAACATAAAAAGAGGGTTTGTAAAGTATAGAACTTTGCAAACCCTCTTTTTATATAATATATAAACTTAATTTAGCTTTTTTTCTGGCGTTTACGATCGTTTTCGTCTAATAATATTTTTCTCAGACGTAATGATAATGGTGTAATTTCCAAGTATTCATCATCAATAATAAATTCCATAAATTCTTCTAACGAATATTTAGTGGCTGGAACGATAGATACTTTATCATCAGAACCCGAAGCACGCATATTGGTTAGTTTTTTTGTTTTGGTAATATTTATTACCAAATCGTCCTGACGAATATGTTCTCCGATTACCTGACCAGCATAAATAGGATCGTTAGGACTTACAAAGAAACTACCTCTGTCCTGTAATTTATCAATAGCATAAGGAATAGCAATACCCGATTCCATCGCAATTAAAGAACCATTGCGTTTGGTAGGAATATCACCTTTCCATGGTTCAAATGCTTTGAAACGATGTGCCATAATGGCTTCACCTTCAGTTAAAGTTAATACTGAACTTCTCAAACCGATAATACCTCTTGAAGGTATTGCAAACTCTAAATGTAAACGGTCGGTTTTTGTTTCTATCTGTACAATTTCTCCTTTTCGTTGAGAAACTAATTCGATAACTTTACCTGCTGAAATTTCAGGTGCATGAACCGTTAAAAATTCAATAGGTTCGCACTTAATACCATTGATTTCTTTGGTAATTACACGTGGCTGACCTACCTGTAATTCGTAACCTTCGCGACGCATGGTTTCAATAAGTATTGATAAATGCAGAATTCCACGACCAAAAACAATGTAAGCATCAGGCGAATTGGTTTCTTCCACGCGTAAAGCAAGATTCTTTTCAAGTTCCTTAAATAGTCGGTCGCGCAAATGGCGTGAAGTTACAAGTTTACCTTCTTTACCAAAAAATGGTGAATTATTAATGGTGAAAAACATACTCATGGTAGGCTCATCAATAGCAATTGGAATTAAAGCCACAGGATTTTCGAAATCAGCTACGGTATCCCCTATTTCAAAATCATCTAATCCAAGCAAAGCACATATTTCGCCGGGATAAATTTCTTCTTTTATTTTTTCCTTACCTAAACCTTCAAAAACATATAGTTCTTTAACTTTCGACTTCACAATACGTCCATCACGTTTTACCATCGAGACATTCATCCCTGCCTTAAGCATACCTCTTGAAAGTCGTCCTACAGCAATTCTGCCAACATAAGAAGAATAATCTAATGAAGTAATTTGCATTTGCAAACTTCCGTGTTCGTATATTGGTTCGGGAATATGCTCGATAATGGTATCTAATAAATAAGTAACATCAGTAGTTGGGTTTTTCCAATCTTCCGACATCCACCCTTCCTTTGAAGAACCATATACAGTTGGGAAGTTTAATTGGTCTTCGGTTGCATCCAGATTAAACATTAAATCGAAAACAGCTTCGTGGGTAAGTGCAGGATCGCAATTGGGTTTATCTACTTTATTAATAACTACAATTGGTTTTAAATTCAAAGCCAAGGCTTTTTGCAACACAAAACGGGTTTGAGGCATAGGTCCTTCAAAGGCATCTACTAAAAGTAAAACACCATCGGCCATATTTAATACACGTTCTACTTCGCCACCAAAATCGCTGTGACCGGGAGTATCTATAATATTTATTTTAAATCCTTTGTAACGTACTGATACATTTTTTGATAAAATAGTAATTCCTCTTTCTCTTTCTAAATCATTGCTGTCGAGTATTAAATCGCCCATAGCCTGATTGTCTCTGAAAAGTTTTACCTGATGTAAAATTCTATCAACAAGTGTAGTTTTACCGTGGTCGACGTGGGCTATAATAGCAATGTTCCTGATATTCTGCATAATATTATTTTTTACTCTCTGTTTTTTGAATTTGCAAAAATACGCTTTTAATCCTTACGAAAATACTATTGCTGAACTAAATTGCTATAAATCTGCAAAGAATGTTGTAATTTGTTGGTTTTAAAACTATCTGCGGATAATTAAATAATAAGATTTTAATACTTGGTAGCTTATAAATTTCCCTCACTATGAGAATATTATCAATAAATAGTAATACAACAAAATAAGTATTTTCCTTTACAACAGAAATAACCTATTTAATTCCTTAAGATACTCATTTCATTCAATAAAAAACTTGTTTTATTAAAAGATTTACATTCTTTCTGTTTTCATAAACTTGCTTTTTTATTTGGTATGTTTCTAAATTTTACATTTTTTTATGCATATTAATAAACTTATTTTTACATTTGCTTAAAGTTTTATTTTTTAAAAACAACTAATACTACCTTATATGACTATTCAGGAATATATTGACAAACTAAATACCCGTTTCAAAACCGGAATTTCCCGTGAACATAGTTATCGTGGCGATTTGCAGTTTTTGATAGAAAGTATTGCAACGGATCAGAATAAATAATTTGAGTATAAATAAAAACTATGACCCCACAAAAAGATTACTCGCAAAACATCATCAAAGCCAGGGTTGCCGAAACGATTATGCAGTAATTATTTATACAAAACAGATACGAAGATAACAGATATATAAGCAATTACAATTACTTTGGACTTAGCGAATCAAGCATCCAAAGATTTATGGAATATGTAAATAATTTTTTCGGGTTTGTGAGCTAAGCTTTAGTATGAATTATGAATTAGGAATAATAATTAATAACAAAAAAAACAAAAATTATGGAAACAGAAAATCTTATGCAGGACAATGCATTAAAAACAGAAAACATTGAATTAACAACAGAAGCCATTTCTTATTTGAATGAGATAAGAAAATGGAGCAGTTTTTTCTCTATTATTGGTTTTATCGGAATCGGTCTGATGGTAGCAGCTGGCATTTTTGCAAGTACTTTATTTTCCAACTTGGGATACCCGTATTCTAATTCTAACTTTCCATCAGTTATGATTGGTATTATATACATCGTAATGGCTGTTATTTATATATTTCCCGTCATTTATCTGTATAAATTTTCAGTCTCTTGCAAGCAAGCTATTAAACAAAAGGATAATGAAGATATGGCAACAGCCTTTAAAAACCTGAAATCGCATTTTAAATTTATGGGAATCATGATGATTATTGTTCTTTCGATATATGTATTTGCAGGATTTATCTTCCTTATTTCATACTTATTTACTCATTAAGAATGAAGATCATTTGAGTAAGTTTTAATCTTAGCTTTGTATTTAAGTGCAATTTTGACAATATCAAATAAATACTAAGCTTCATTTGATAGCTTAGTAAAATGTAGATATTCGACCCTAAGAAAGGGAAATTAATTAGCAAAATAAATATTTTAAGATTTATTTCATTCTGTATTGGCATTCTAAAAAAAATACGTAGGTTTGTAAAAAAAAGCCGTTAGCTAAATAATAATCTATGCAAATAATTGAAGTTAAAAACAAACAGGATGTTAAAGATTTTCATCTTGTTCCTAAAATAGTTTATAAAAACGATAAAAATTGGGTATGCCAGTTAGAAACAGAAATTGAAAATATCTTCTCACCCGATACCAATGTGTTTTTTAAAAATGGTGAAGCCATCCGATGGGTTTTAAAAGATAATAAAGGAGAGTTAATAGGAAGAGTAGCTGCATTTATAAATAAAAACAAGGCATATAATTATGTACAGCCTACGGGCGGTATGGGCTTTTTTGAATGTATCAATAACAAAGAAGCTGCTAATATGCTTTTTGATGCATGTCAAAAGTGGTTAGTAACCAGAGGTATGGAAGCCATGGATGGTCCTATTAATTTTGGAGAAAATGATAATTATTGGGGTTTATTAGTAGAAGGTTTTACACACCCAGGTATCGGAATGCAATACAATCCTCCTTATTATCAGCATTTTTTCGAAGAATACGGCTTTAAATTTTATTTTGAACAAGTAACCAATCACCTTGACCTTACACAACCTTTTCCTGAAAGATTTTGGAAAATAGCCGATTGGATACGTCAGAAACCTATCTATAAATTTGAACATATCAATTTTAATGAATCAGATCGTTTTATTGATGATTTTAAAACTGTGTATGACACCGCTTGGCAGTTCCATGAAAACTTTACACCTATTAATAAAGATATGCTCAAACGCACCATGCTCAATGCCAAGGATGTTATTGATGAGGAATTTATTTGGTTTGCCTATCAGGATGGACAACCCATCGCATTTTTAATTATGTTCCCTGATGTAAATCAAATACTCAAGCATTTAGATGGAAAATTGAACCTTTGGAGTAAGCTTAAGTTTTTGTATTTTAAAAAAATGCATACCATTACACGTGCTCGTATTACCATAATGGGTGTTGTACCCAATGCTCAGAAATCAGGTATAGAATCGGGTATTTTCTGGCATCTGGATCAGGTTATGAAAACCAAACCTTGGTACACAGAATTAGAACTCTCATGGGTTGGTGACTTTAATCCAAAAATGAGAGCATTGCATGAATCTGTAGGCGCAAAATATGCCAAAAAGCATATCACATACAGAAAATTATTTAAAGAAGATAGTAATATTCAACGTTCAACCATTATACCGGTTGATACCAAAGAAAAATTTGTAAAAGGAGAATAATAACAAAATAAGATTATTTTTAATACATAAAATATAATAGTGGAAACCAGCCACCACTAAAAAAAACGGGGCGATACCGAAAAGCCTTAAGAGTAGGACTAAATTAAAAACGTACAAAAATGGAAGCACAAAAAGTAGACATGTTTATTATGGCTAATGGCAAGTTTTTTGAAAGTCACCATGTAGCTCAAATCAGAGATCGTTTATTACAATTGGATGATTCAAAATGGGTTGTAATTCAAACACTACAATTTAAAGATCCAACAACTAGTTTAATTGTTTCATTATTAGCAGGTAGTCTTGGTATTGACAGATTTATGATTGGTGATACCGGCATGGGCGTAGGAAAACTATTAACCTGTGGTGGTTTAGGCATCTGGGCTATTATTGATTGGTTTATGATTATGGGTGCAACCAGAGAAAAAAACATATTAAAACTACAAATGTATTTATAATAGAATAAGATGAACAGGGGCAAGTTATTTTCAATATTATTATTGGCTTGCACCGCAGGGTATATTTGGCTTGCAATAACTTTGTATAATAACCGTATTTCAGCAACTCCAAAATACGGAATTTGTATCATTAAAACTATAACAAATATACCCTGCCCTTCATGCGGCTCTACAAGAGCTGTTCTGTCTTTTTTAAACGGCGATATTCTGGCATCATTGTACTGGAATCCGATAGGTATAATACTTATTGCAATAATGCTGATCTCTCCTTTCTGGATACTATTTGATGTAATAATAAAAAAATCATCACTTTTGATTTTTTACAACAGAACAGAGTTTTTTTTAAGAAAAAAATGGGTAGTAATATCTGCTATTTTGCTTATTTTAGCAAACTGGATTTGGAATATATATAAAGAATTATGATTACAACGCAGGAATTTTCATATATACCCGGTGAACATGAAGCTGAAAAAGCTTCTAACAGCTATTTGATGTCATTGCTTGCATTTATTGCAGGTCTCCCCTTTCCTATTATTAATCTTATAGCTACTATAATTTTTTATCTAGGTAACAGAAAAGATACATTTTTTGTAAGATGGCATTGCACACAGGCTTTACTTTCGCAATTTACAGTATTAATGATGAACAGTGTAGGTTTCTGGTGGACTATTTCCATTATTTTTAGCGATGAAGTTATTACACGGAAATATATTTCTTATATTATTACCATTTTAATTTTTAATATTGTAGAATTTATTGCTACGATTTATACTGCAATAAAAACCAGAAAAGGAATACATATAGAATGGTGGTTTTATGGTGATTTAACAACCTTAATCTGTAAACCAAGATGAAAAAGATAATATTACAGTTTCTGACAATTTTGATTTTATTTTATGCCTGCTGGTTTGCATTGTATCAGGTAGATTGGATGAAATTTTTTAAAATAGAACAAATCACTAAAAAAACTGAAGAAAAACTAGGCGATTTGTACTGGGATATAATACAAAAAACTGAAAATGAAAACAATTCAGACAGTATTGTTTATAAAGTTGATATTGTACTGAATCATATCTGTCAGGCAAATAATATTGACAGAAAAAAAATTAAATTACATATTTTAAAAAAGGATGACATCAATGCTTTTGCACTACCTAACAATCATCTGATTATATATTCAGGTCTTATTGAAGAATGTGAAAATGAAGCAGAAATGTCTGGTGTTTTATGTCACGAAATAGCTCACATGGAAAAGCAGCATGTGATGAAAAAACTGGGTAAGGAAGTAGGTTTAGCCGTTCTTGTTTCAATGACAACAGGAAGCGGTAATGGTGAAGTGGCAAAGAGAACATTGAAGTTGTTATCTTCTAATGCTTATGACCGAAATTTAGAAAGTGAAGCTGATTTAACTGCAGCGGATTATTTAATTAAAGCTAATATTGATCCTGAACCTTTTGCCAATTTTCTTTTCAGATTGGCAAAAAATGAAAAAAATCTACCAAAACAGGTATTCTGGATAAGTACACATCCTGATTCGGAAGAACGTTCATTAAAAATTATTGAATATATTAAAAACAAAGAAATATTAAAGGATAGTTTATTGTCAGGTAAACAATGGAATTCATTAAAAGAACAGATTAAACAGACAGAATAAAATAAGCAGATATTATTTTTCATTATTAATACAATACCATTATGCAGATTCAATTTTTAGGAGCAGCACAGGAAGTTACAGGCAGCAAACATTTAATTACTACCGATAAAGGAATTAAAATATTGTTGGATTGCGGTATGTATCAAGGTAAAGGAATGGAAACAGATTCTATGAACAGAGATTTAGGTTTCGAGCCAAATGAAATTGATTATTTAGTACTTTCACACGCACATATCGACCATTCAGGATTAATTCCTTATATTCATACCAAAGGATTCAACGGAACAATAATATCTACACCTGCAACCAGAGATTTATGTTCAATAATGCTTGCTGATTCAGGTAGAATACAAGAATACGATACTTATATTAATAATAAAAAAAGAGCTTCCCACAATTTACCTCCGCTCCTACCTATTTTTACATTAGAAGATGCACATGCATCTATGCAATATTTTGTGAGTGTACCTTTTCACAAAGAGTATTTTATTACAACTGATATTTCTGTTGTATTTACAGATACAGGTCATATATTAGGCAGTTCTGCTGTTAACCTAACAATAAAAGAAGGTGAAAAGTCAACAAGAATATGCTATACAGGTGATATCGGTCGTTATCGTAAGCGTATTTTAAAAGAACCGGAAGCTTTTCCACAAGCTGATTATATTATCACAGAATCTACTTACGGTGACCGTTTGCACGAAAATCTGGAAGATGCAGAAAATAAGCTTTTAAAAGTTGTTATTGATACCTGCACCAAGAAAAAAGGTAAACTCATTATTCCTTCGTTCAGTATTGGCAGAACACAGGAAATTGTATATGCATTTGACAGATTAAAATCAAAAGGATTATTACCGGATGTAAATGTATATGTTGACAGTCCGCTATCAACTGATGCAACCAATATCATGCGGATGCATCCCGAATGTTTTAACAATGAAATACTTGAATTTATGAAAACAGATGCAGATCCATTCGGGTTTAAGCATTTGCATTATATTCAGAGCGTTGATCAGTCAAAATCACTCAATACCAATCGCAAACCCTGTATTATTATTTCAGCATCAGGAATGATGGAAGCCGGAAGGGTAAAACACCATCTGGCCAATAATATTGAAAACCCCAAAACAACAATTTTAGTAGTTGGTTATTGTGCTCCGACTACTTTAGGTGCCAGAATCAGCAGAGGTGATAAAATGGTTTCTATTTTCGGACATCATTATGCAGTTAAAGCTGACATAGAACATTTAGAATCATATTCGGCACACGGTGACTATGAGGAAATGACAAGGTTTTTGAGTTGTCAAAATACGAAGAAAGTAAAAACCATTTTCTTAGTACATGGAGAACTTAAGGTACAGGAAAATTATAGCAGTCATCTTCAAAAACATGGATTTAAGCAAATAGTGATTCCAAGTTTAAGAGAAACTTTTAATTTATAGTTTAAAAACACTTGTTTTTCGGGGAAATTAAATAAATTTGTAAAAAAAGCAATTCTAAAAACATAGAATAGTAATTTAATTAAAATTATAGCATGATAAATTTCTTAGCTGCAAAACGCTTTATATTAAAAAAATTACGCAATGAATTAAGTCCTAAACTTTATTATCATTCTGTAGACCATACTATTGACGTTTATAATGCAACATTGCGTTTGGCTAAAACGGAGAAAATTAATAGGAATGATTTATTGCTGTTAAAAACAGCAGCACTATTTCACGATGCCGGTTTAATAAAAAAATACAGGGAGCATGAAGATGCTTCTATAGAAATAGCCAAAAACACTCTTACTGAGTTTGGCTACACTCAAGCTGATATAGATATTATTTGTAGCTTAATTTCATCTACACGTTTACCTCAAAATCCTGAAAACAAGATAGCAAAAATTCTTTGTGATGCTGATTTAGATCATCTTGGCAGAGATGATTTTTTTATGATTGCTCACAAACTACGTTACGAATGGGGCGAATTAGGATATTTGCATTCTACCTTAAAGGAATGGTATCAATTACAAATCATTTTTTTAGAAGAGCATCGCTATTTTACTCATTCAGCGAATGATTTAAGATATAATGGTAAAATTAAGAATCTTTCAGAGATTAAAGATTTTTTTGAAATACAGAAATAGTTTTCTCTTTTATTTTATTATAAAAAAAATATTTAGTTTGATTCAACAAATGAGTTTTTAATAAATATTAAGTCTTTCATATTCTTTTTCTCTTTTCTAAAGATTTAAAGTTTTGTATAAAAAAACCTAATTTATAAAAGTCAAATAATCTAAGGTTAACATAACCTTTTAATAGCAGAAATTTTAGTAAAGGTTTAAATGGAATAAAAAAGAAATTAATAATACTTGCCAATTTCTTTGAACTTATTTTCTTATAAAAGTTTAAAATTGCAACATCCTTGATGAATTCTTTATCATAATCTATATAATTTAAAATATAGATCAAATTAATTATACCATTTTCGGTTTTTGTCAAATAATCTGTATTATCTTCAATACCTCCATTTAAAACAGGATTATCAATATGTGTAATATTGATTCCTTTTTTCTTTAACATAAATCCAAACAATGTATCTTCGTGTCCGTATTCAGTAATTCTTTCATCAAATTTAATCTGATCAAATATTTTTCGGTTGACCAAAAAATTATTTGTCATAAAAGATTTATTTGGTGACTTTAATCGAATATTTAATGGCTGACTTTCTTTTTCAATGCCATATTTCCAACTTAATAGTTTATTTCTTTCAGGACGATTATTATCATAAACTCTTCCACCACAAACAACAGAAAATGCTTCATGCTTAATGATTTCAATATACTTAGAAATAAAATCGGAAGAAACAATCAAAGAATCACAGTCGAGAAATAGTAAATTGTCATAATTTGAATAACTAGGAAAAAGATTTCTGATTTTAGCCCTACCAATATTTTTTTCTAATTGAATGTAAATATTCCCCTCGCAAGCTTGCTTGTTAATCTTTCTGAAATATTCAATAGAACAATCATCTATAAGAATAATTTCACAAGGAACATTGATAGTTTTAAGCTGCTGAGACAAATCGGTAACCAATGCCGTTACATCAAAATTATATATAGGAATACATATTGTTATCATAGTCTTTTTTTAATCTTAACTAAGCAAAAGAAACTAAGTTATAAATATTTTTTATAAACGTCAATTAATTCCTTTTCTTCATTTTCCCAGCACAATTCATTGGCAGCTATATGTGTATTTTTTTTATATTCAAGCATTTTTAATTTATCTGCCAGCATTTTGTTAATGTGTTGGGCAATATCTTTTGGTTGATGGTTTTGCAATATTTCACCAATATTGTAGGTTTCAATAATATTCCTGATTTCGATAAGATTGGAAGATAAAACAGGGATTCCTGCATTGATGTAATCAAATAATTTATTAGGCAAACTGAAACGATAATTTATATTGGTGTCTTTATCTAAAGTTAATCCCAAATCAGCATGAACAGTATAATTAAATAATTCTTCAAATGGAAGCTTAGGGATAAAAAGGATTTTATTACTTAAATTAAGTTTAACTGCTTGCAGTTTTAAATCTTCAATTACATCTCCAGCACCAATAATTAATAAAAGAGCATTATTTATCCATTGCATAGCTTCAATAAGTTCTTCTACACCTCTATCTACATTAATTCCTGCACCTTGCAACAGTATGATTTTTCTATTGTCAGTAAGCCCAAGTTCTGTTTTTGTTTTTGTAATTATCTTTTCTCGTCTAAGAGGAATATTTCTAACAACTTTTACATCTATATTATATTGTTTCTTATATAAATTAGCAATGGAATTATTAACAGTAAAAACATGTTTTAAATGCGGGAAAATCCATTTTTCAATTCTAAGCCAAACTTTATGTGCTAAATGATTATTTTCTAATTCAGGAACACCACAAAAATATTCATGGCTATCATAAACCAAAGGAATTCCTTTTATTTTACTTACTAAAAAATTAGGAAGTAAAGTATCCAAATCATTAGCAATTAATAAATCTGATTTGTTAAACAAAAGATAGAAAAATAATCGTATGTTGAATTCAGCATAAAAAATAGCCTCCTTTTCAAATAAAAGCTGTAAACGATTGGTAGAGTAGGATCGATTTGCTAATTTTTGACTATCCTTTTTTTGACGCCCAACTAAAACAACTTCAAATCCACATTTTTGAAGCGTTTTACATACTTTGTCCACTCTTTGGTCGGTGGATAAATCATTTGTTACAGAAACTATTGCTCTTTTCAACTTGATAATACTATTTAAAAAGCAAATGTATAACATTTATAGGAATTTTACTTTAAAGAATTTTTCATAACAAATTCTTTAAACTTTGATTTGAGCAGTAAAATCATATTCAAAATAATGCATTGGGAATTTTTTTTGTGTTAATATTTGTCATATTATAGTAAACTATTAAAAGTTAAAACAGCATATACACATCATTGAAAAACTTGTAACATTTTCTTTTTTAATGGCATTTATTGTAATTGCTAATCATAATGTACTAGAAGTTTTTATAAAAAATTATTATTAATTTTGTCTTTTTTTTGTATAAAAATACAATTTTTATTGCTTACTTTGTAGTATAATTATCATCTATTTTACATCTGAAAAAATGAAATATTATTTAACGAATTCTAATTTTAAAATCAATCAATATAAAAATTAAAAAATAATGTCCTTTAAATATTTTTAAAATGAAATCATTCATTACTATTTTAATTTCTTTGTGTTTTTATAGTATATTATTTTCTCAACCTAATTCAAGATCATCATGTGGTAATTATGCATGGGGTGTTTGGACAGATCAGGGAACAACAGATACTGCAACAGCTATACTAACTTCCAATGGGCAAACAATTAATATGTTAATGACTGCAAACTATAATTTTTCGTTTACACCAAGTATTTTTTATTTTAATTATTTTAGTGGATTTTCTGATAATCCACCAAATACAACCGTACCTAAAACGACTTGGGCTGCAGGTTCTGGTGGAACAACTACAATGTGTTTTTCCGCTCCTGTACAAAACCCTGTATTATTATTGGCATCAATTGGAAATTCCTCAACTTCTGTATCTTTAAGTTTTTCATCTCCTTATACGGTTCTGTTCAATGGTGGTGGTAATACATTTGTTAATTCTACAAGTTTAATTGGAACTGAAGGATATTGTATCCTTGAATTTCCAGGAACATTAAGTTGTGTTACAGTTTTTTCCTCTACACCAGAAGATTACACAAACTTAACTTGGGGTATTAAAATACCTCCTATCGTAAATTTTACTTATACTCAAAATTGTATTAACAGCTCTGTTGATTTTTTTGGTTCACTTGTTAATATTACTAACCCTTTGACTATTAGTAGTTGGTTGTGGAATTTTGGTGATGGTACTACTTCTAATTTGCAGAATCCAACTCATTCATATACAAATTATGGAAATTATAATGTTCAACTGATTGTCACTACAAATAATAATTGTACAGATACAACTACTCAAACAATTTCGATTATTAATCCTATTGCTGCTTTTTTAGGAAATGATACATCAATTTGTCAAGGAACCAATGTCCAATTAAATGCTTTTTATACTGGATGCACATATTTATGGAATACAGGACAAACAACTCAAACTATTAATGTAACGTCTTCGGGGACTTATTCTGTAAAAGTTACGAATAGTAGTGGATGTATAGGTAAAGACACAATAGTTGTTAATACAGTTCCTATACCTATTGTTAATCTTGGAAACGATACAACAATTTGTCAGGGAAATTCTTTAACATTAAATGCAGGTAATGTAGGAGCATCCTATCTTTGGAGCACAGGTGCAGCATCACAGCAGATTAATGTTACTAATTCTGGAACTTATTGGGTTAAAATTACAAATAGTAATGGATGTTATGCAAGAGATACAATAGTGGTAAATACAGTTCCTGTACCTGTTGGTAACCTTGGCAATGATACTACAATTTGTAAAGGACAAAGTGTAGTTCTTTCAGGTACTGCTAGTTCTCAAAATGTATGTACTAAATCACAATTGCCATTGAATCTACAACAAGGATTATATGCACTTTATCCGTTTTGTGGAAATGCAAATGATGAAAGTGGAAATGCAAATAATGGAATTGTGAATGGTGCAACATTAACAACTGATAGATTTGGAAATAACAATAGTGCTTACAGTTTTGATGGTATCAATGATTATATAAGTAGAGCACCATTATCTGATATGACATCTTTAACAATTTCAGCTTGGGTATATCATACGAATGGACATAACCATTCTAATATCCTTTGTGATATGAATAGTGCATGGGGAAATGATTTTTATATGAGTATGACAGACAGTACAGTTGGAATAAGAGCTGACAAGAACGGTGCACAACTTGCATTGGCTACTAATTGGAGTGGAACCAATCCTCCACAGGCTTTAAACAATCTAAACTTGGAAAATCAATGGAAACATATTGTTTGGGTGATGCATTCAGCATATTCCGAGATTTATATTAATGGAGTTATCGCAGGGACTTATAACTATACTGGAAGCAATGTAGGTTATCATAATACTACTTATTTTGGTAGATTATACGATAATAATTATGATGGTAATTTTTTTAAAGGGAAAATAGATGATATTTTTATTTATAACAGAACATTATCAGCCATTGAAGTCCTGCAACTTTATACAATAGGAGGAACTTCATTATCTTATCATTGGTCAACAGGTGATAGTACTCAAAGCATAACAGTTACTCCATCTCAAACAACAAATTATTATTTTACGGTAACAAATAGTAGCTGCTCAGCTATTGATTCTGTAAAAATAAGCGTTTTTCCTGTACCATTAGTTAACCTTGGGATTGATACCACAATTTGCCAAGGTAATCAGATAATATTAAATGCAGGAAATTTAGGATGTACTTATTTATGGAATACCGGCGTAACAACTCAATCTTTAAATGTAATATCATCGGGGACTTATTGGGTAAAAGTTACAAATAGCAATGGATGTGTTGGGAAAGATACTATAGTTGTAAATACAGTTCCTATGCCTGTTGTTACCCTTGGGAATGATACTACAATTTGCCAAGGCAATCAGATATTATTAAATGCTGGAAATTCAGGATGTAGTTATTTATGGAGTACCGGCTCAACAACACAAACTTTAAATATAATATCTTCGGGGACTTATTGGGTAAAAGCTACGAATAGTATTGGTTGTATTGGGAAAGATACAATAGTTGTTAATACAGTTCCTTTGCCTATTGTTACGCTTGGGAATGATACAACAATTTGCCAAGGCAATCAGATATTATTAAATGCAGGAAATTCAGGATGTAATTATTTATGGAATACTGGTGTAACAACACAAACTTTAAATGTAACATCTTCGGGGACTTATTGGGTAAAAGTTACGAATAGTAATGTATGTATTGGAAAAGATACAATAGTTGTAAATATAGATTCTTTGCCTGTTGTTATGCTTGGGAATGATACCACGATTTGTCAGGGAAATTCTTTAATGTTGAATGCAGGAAATTTAGGAGCATCATATCTTTGGAGCACGAGTGCAACAAATCAGCAGATTAATGTTACTAATTCAGGAATCTACTGGGTAAAAGTTACAAATAGTAATGGATGTTATGCAAGAGATACAATAATTGTTAATTCTATTACTAATCTTATTGTCAATCTTGGTAATGATACTTCAATTTGTCAGGGCGATGGATTGTTATTAAATGCAGGAAATACCGGTAGTCATTACCAATGGAGCACAGGATTAAATACTCAAACTATAAGTATTCAAAGTGCAGGAGATTATTGGGTACAGGTTAATAATAACAATTGTTATGGTTCGGATACTATACATGTAATTGCTATTCCAAAAACAATAATTTCAATAGGAAATGATACTATTATGTGCCCAGGCGACTTAATTATTCTTACGCCTGGTTTAGGTTTTAGTCAGTATTTGTGGTCAGATGGTTCTGTCTTAAGTCATTTGAATGTTAGCAATCCAGGTTTTTATTCAGTAATTGTTTTTGATGGATTATGTTCCTCAAGTGATACTATTTTTATTGATGAATGTGGTTCTGAAATATCGGTTCCTAATATTTTTACTCCCAATGGTGATGGAATAAATGAGTTCTTTGCTCCAGTTTATACTAATATTGACAAAATTACCCTTTATATATATAATCGTTGGGGAAATCAACTTTATGAAGGTTTCTGTAAATCTGCATTTTGGGATGGTTTATATTATGGAAAACTTTGTTCAGATGGAGTCTATTATTATCTTATTGAATACGAAAATAAAGGAAAAAACAAAGGAATGCGACAATTACATGGAAGTGTAACTTTATTGCATTAACCTATAATTTTTATTGTAAATATAAA
This sequence comes from Bacteroidota bacterium, assembly GCA_013377005.1. GTDB lineage: Bacteria > Bacteroidota > Bacteroidia > Bacteroidales > JACABE01 > JACABE01. Next base: position 23,535 of record JACABE010000034.1, on the reverse strand, counting down.
TCTAATTAAGTTTCAATTAAATATTTTTTATAACTTCGTACCCTGATATATTTAGTGGTTTTTTACGTTTATTTATTTATAAATATTTAATATTAAATTATTTAATTTAATATTTGCATAAAACTTCCTAAATATTTCACTAAACTCTTTTGAAAATCTATAAAATACAAATATATAATATTATGAATTTTAAAATAAAGATACAACCCGTTGCATGGCAACATACCTTAATTGTTGTTATTTTTTTAGCCTTAGCCGCTATTTACTTTTTACCGGTTATAGAAGGGAAAGTTCTACATCAGTCTGATATGGTAAATTCCACAGGTATGTCAAAGGAATCTGTTGATTACCATAACAAAACAGGAGGTTATGCTTTGTGGACGACATCCATGTTTGGAGGGATGCCTACTTATCAGATAATGGGCGAAAAGTCAATGAATATATTCAGCTATCTTTATAATATCCTAACGTTTTTTGGTCTTTTGCCGTATTTGAATATGGCAATAATTTTTACATATTTAATAGGTGCTTATTTTTTATTCATTTCTTTAAAGCTAAATAAATGGATTGCATTTATAGGAGCTATAATAATTGCATTTGGATCCTATAATATTATTATTATAGGAGTAGGTCATATTACAAAGGCTTATGCTATTGCATTTATACCACCTGTAATTGCTGGTATTTTGCTTGTATATAATAAAAAATATTTATGGGGTGGATTATTAACAACTATATTTTTAGGTTGTGAAGTTGCCACAAACCATTTACAGATTACTTATTATTTGGCATTAATGATTCTTTTACTTGTAGTTATTAAAAGTATCCAATATATTTACGAAAAAAACTATAAGCATTTTGCTATTTCATCTTCAATACTTGTTTTATCACTTTTTCTGGCTGTTTTACCACATACACGTGATTTATATATTACTTATGAATACAGTGCCGATTCTATACGTGGAAAATCAGAACTAACGAATAATATTGGAAATAAAACTTCAGGATTAGATAAAGATTATGCTACAGCATGGAGTTATGGTGTGGGAGAAACAATGAATTTATTAATTCCCAACCTTATGGGTGGCTCCTCGGGTGGTGCTTTACCTGAAAGCTCTGATACATATAAATTTTTAGTTCAAAACAATGCTCCAAATGCAAAAAAAATAATTACTCAGCTTCCACTTTATTGGGGACCGCAACCTTTTACAGAAGGACCTTGTTATATGGGAGCCATTGCCATTTTCCTATTTGTTTTGGGTATTTTTATTGTAAAAGACTCTATTAAATGGTGGTTGTTAGGTTGTGTCCTTTTATCATTTATGTTAGCTTGGGGAAAGAATTTTTTTATAACTGATATTTTTTTAGATCATTTTCCGCTTTATAATAAATTTAGAACTGTTTCTATGATATTAGTAGTTGCAGGAATTGCAATTCCTATTCTAGGAATTTTAGCTTTAGATAAAATATTAAAAAAGGAAATTTCAAAAGAAGAATTTCTCAAAGCTTTTAAAATGACTTCTTACATTGTCGGAGGTGTTTTATTGGTTTATATATTATTTGCTGGCTCGTTTTTTAGTTTCACTTCGCCTTCAGATGCACAATTACCCGATTGGTTAAAAGAAACCTTGCCAACTGATAGACATTCATTGTTAAGAACAGATGCTATTAGATCATTAATATTTATTGCATTAGCCGGAGTTACTATCTATTTTTATTATATCAAAAAATTAGGACAGAAATACTTTTTAGGAATTTTGGCTGTACTTATACTGGTTGATTTATGGATGGTTGATAAAAGATATTTGAATGACGATGATTTTCTATCAAAAAGAGAAAAATCAAACTTAATTACCCCTTCTCAAGCTGATGAATTTATTTTACAAGATAAAGACTTAGATTATAGAGTTCTAAATTTAACTCAAAATCCATTTAACGAATCACACACTTCTTATTTCCACAAATCAATAGGTGGTTATCATGCTGCTAAAATGAGGAGATATCAAGATTTAGTAGATCATTCTATTCAACCAGAAATGGCCTCATTGCAGACAGTTCTCAAGAATCCTGTTAGTTATGCTGCAATTGATAGTGCATTAGCAAAGTTGAAAGTGCTAAATATGTTAAATACCAAATATATAATTATAAATCCTGAAGCACAACCATTAAAAAACAATCATGCATTGGGATATGCTTGGTTTGTAGAAGAAACTAAATTAGTTGCAAATGCTGATGAAGAAATAGCTGGTTTAATTAACTTTGATCCAAGTAAAACTGCAATTGTTGATAAAAGATTTGCAAACTTACTTTCTGATTTGCCATCAAATAAAGATACCTCATCTAAAGCAATAATTAAACTAATTGATATTAAACCCGACTTAGTTGTTTACCAAACAATAAGTAATTGCAAAAAATTAGCTGTCTTTTCAGAAGTGTATTATAATGAAAATAAAGGGTGGAATATGTATGTTGATGGGAAAAAGGAATCTCATTTGAGAGCAAACTATATTTTAAGGGCTGCAGTAATTCCTTCTGGATATCATAAAATAGAGTTTCGTTTTGAGCCAGCCTCGTATTACAAAGCCCAAAATGTATCATTATTTAGTTCTATTTTATTTGTACTATTAGCTTTATCAGCAATCTTTTATACTATTTTCAAGAAGGAAAAGGCATAAGTTTCATTAAATACTTTTTCAATACTCTTAAGCTTATATAAGCATGGTTATATAAGTTAGTGATGAAACCATAATGTTTGGTAAATATTTTAAATCTTTCTTTTAAAGCTAATTTGTGGTTTTTAGTAGAAAAGCCACCACTATAGTTTATTCCTAAAGTTATTGTAGTTAGGAATTTAGATAATATTAAATTTGAATTGACAATTTTTGATGCATTTTTGAGACAAATTATTACCCAATCAATATCCGCAGATACTTTATAATTTAGATTATATAAAGGTGAGATTTCTTTTCTAACAATAAATGATTGATGTTGAACTACCATGCCTATTTGCAGACTTTTCCAGTTGAGTTTTTTTGGAAGTTTTCGTTTACTAAGCTCACTTCTTGTTCCTAAGACAATCCTATTTTCATCAATAAGGGCTGTTTCACCATAATAAATGTCGGACGAAAAACTATCAATAGCAAATAATTTTTCAAGTGTAGTTTCTTCATAAATTTCGTCGCCAGCATTCATAAACCATAAAAATTTACCCTTTGCCAAATTAATTCCTTTGTTCATAGCATCATATAAACCATTATCAGGCTCACTTTTAAAATTGGTAATAATATGTTTATATTGATTTATTACATCCAATGTTCCATCGGTAGAACCGCCATCAACAACAATAAATTCAAAATCTGTAAAAGTTTGCTTTTGAATGCTTAGTATTGTTTTTTCAATGTCATTTTTACCATTAAAAACAACAGTTATTATGCTAATTAAAGGAGTCATTATTAATACTTGTTTAAGGTATCAATGATTTTAAAAATATCTTGATCTGTATGAAAATATGAAATAGGAAGGCTTAAGGTTGTTTGATGAATTATTGTTGATATAGGATATTCTCCATAAATAATACCTTTCATTGCTTTTTGTTGATGAGGAGGAATCGGATAATGAATTTCTGTCATAATGTCATTTTTTTCCAAATACTTTTTTAATTCATCTCGTTTCGGATGACGTATATTAAAAATATGATAAACATCATAGTTAGATGGGTTAAGAGATGGTTTAATAAAATCTTCTTTTAAGCCTTCAAAGTACAATGTTGCAAGATGACGCTTGTGATTATTAATCTCATCAAGAAACGAAAGCTTGACATTTAAAATAGCTGCTTGCAATTCATCTAAACGAGAGTTATAACCAACTTCAACATTATTGTATTTTATAGATGATCCATAATTACGTAATGTTTTTATTCGGTTAATAACAAATTTATCTGAAGAAATTACTGCTCCTGCATCACCTAAGGCTCCTAAATTTTTTGTCGGATAAAAACTAAAAGCTCCAGAATACCCAAAAGTACCGGTCATTTTACCGTTATATTTTGCACCATGAGATTGGGCACAATCTTCTATTATCTTTAGTTGGTATTTATTTGCTAAATAAATAATTGGGTTCATATCACATGCTTTGCCATAAAGATGAACAAGCATTATAACTTTTGTTTTCTGAGTTATTTGGGATTCAATTAATAATGGGTCAATATTATAAGTATCTATATTAGGTTCAACTAATACAGGTTTTAAACCACAATGAACAATAGCCAAAATAGTCGCAATATAAGTATTTGATGGTACAATAACTTCATCATGCGGTTGTAAATCTAATGACTTTAAAGATAAAATTAATGCATCAAGACCAGATGCCACGCCAGCACAATAATTACTTTGGCAGTATTGCGCAAAATCTTTTTCAAAATCACTAACCTCATTACCCAAAATAAACCAACCCGAATCAATAACTTTTTCTGTAGCTTTTAGGTATTTATCTTTAAAAAATGCGTTACTTTGTTTTAAATCTTCGTACGGTATCATTTGCTATTAAATTTCATCAATATAATCTTTCTCATCAAAATATTCTGAAGCAAGAACTACCAAAACAGTTCCCTGTTCAAAATTTTCGAGAGTATGCCAATCTTCCGGATTCAAAATCAAACATATATTGGGCTTATCAAGTATAAATTGAGTAAATGTTTCATTTGTTTTGACGATAACTTCACATTTTCCTGCAATAGAAATCAATGCCTGAATATTTTTTATATGTTTATGTCCAGCTCTAGTAATATTAATGTTGGGCACATCATAAATATAATACATTCTTTTTATTTCAAATGGTAAGATTTTTTCTAATACAGAAAGATTTCCGCGATGATCAGTAATAGTAGGTATAGATATGATATGTGCCATTATTTTTTGTATTCTTTGATATTTAAACGATAACATGGATGTATAATTCGACGAAGTTTCTTTTTTATAGGTAACAAAGGTAGAATAAATTCATTTTCCAAACCAAATTTATTTTTTAAAAAGATACATTTTTCTATTAACTTGTCAATATAAGGTTTATAAAAATATTGATATGCTTGATTATTTATTATATAAGGCCCAATATCTATTTGATTATTTTTTCGCAAATGGAAGTAATGAAAATGGTAGAATACAGCCTCATACTTTTCTTTATTTGTTAGCTGAATAAAAAGTTTAGTGCTATTTATAATATTATATTGCTGAACATTCCATGCAGCAACTCCAAATCCACGATGTTCGCATACTTTTACCTGTGGAAAAAGAGTAGGCCAAACATCTAAGTATTTTTGATCACCGAATTTTCCGTTTTCACTACGATTATAACACCACTCTATGCAACTTTTTCGCCAATAAGAAAGGACTTCATTTCCTTCTATGTTGTTTCTAAAATATACATATTGAACACAATAAATTCCAGTAGTTTTTGATTGGTCATATTTTGGGGTGTACCAATGAGGCGTAATTGTCACAGAAGTCTTATCAATAGGTTCTTTTAATTCAAATGGTGAGTTAAAGAAATAAATATCAGCATCAATATATGTGCAATTTTCAGTTTTATATTTTGAAAAAATGTAATGAATGATACATGGTGTCATTGTCCATAAATATTCTACCCTACTTCGCGTTGATTTTACTGCAAAAAGTTCTGTATCTATTTTCTCTATTTCGCCAACAGAAATAGTGGTAGCAAATTCAAGGTTAAGTTGTTTTAATATTTTGTATGCTTGCTCGTCACATGCAACAATATATAAGTGAAATTTTTCTATATGTTGTTTTAGGGAATCATAAAGAGCTAAACCCTTATGAAGATAAGCCGTATCAAATAAAGTACAAAAGTTTTGCATTTTGAATTAAATTAAATTAAAAAGTAAACTCGAATCAATGAATTTATTCTAATGAAAAAAAATTACTACTATATAGTTTTCTTCTTAAATAAAAAACTTCTATATTGTAAATATTCTCTATTTAAGACAACTTTTATTTTGGTATCATATTCTTCTAACAATACATAGTTTTGTTCCATTTTCTGTTTAAAATGATTAGAACTAAAAATCCAACATGGATAGCTGGCATTGTAAATTTTTTTTGAAACATTTTGAATAACAATTTGATCATCTGATTTATCACTAAGAGTTAACATATCAAAAAAAATGTAATAGAAGTTATACTGAAGTAATTTTTCTAAGACTTCATAAGAATTTTCAATATATTGTAAGGCGTTTGATAAAAGCAAAAGATCAGGCTTTTCGTATTGAAAGCAATCTTCAATTTGTTTATAAAATTTTAATTCATTCGTTTGTAATTCGTTTTGACCAAATTCAACAAAATGCTTTTGTTCAATAATATTCCATTTTACACTATTAAGTTCATTTAAAAACTTTTTGTTTTGAAAATAAGAACTTCCTAAAGAACCGCCAAAATCTACCAAAGATAAATGTCCATTATTTTTTGAAGCTGCCAATAACAATGAGGAAAGTAATGGCAATGAGTATTGAATACTGTCAAAAATAACAGAATCGCGTTCATATACAGCCTGTCCTTTTTTTACTAATAATGTAGCTTGTTTAACTTTTTTAAAGATGATTTCAGAATCATAACCTATACATTTTTCTGCTGCGGATTGCCATGAAGTATAATTGCCTGAAAAAAAATTCTTTTTTATATAAAAGAAGTAGAGATCAGTCAATATTGGAGGTAAAAAGCGAATTAATTTTTTCATATAAATCAATTTTTATAATTCGTTTTATTCTACGAATAATCAATTTTAAATAAGAGGAATGCACTTTTCTAAAATAATTTTCAAATGCTTTCTTTGCAACTTTATTTTCTTCAACTGGCAATAATTTCAAGCAAATAGGTTTATCTAATAGATTTACGTCAAGCGACCTATCATCTGGAAAATTCGTTCCAGATCCATCAGACCCATTATGAAAAACTAATGATTTATAAGGGTATAGAGTTAATTTCTCTTTAAGAAATGCAGAAGCATACCATCTAATCGCCCATGAATCAACATTCCCTTCTGCTTGTTTTTTTAACATTTTAAAATATGGATAAGAATTCCCATAGTTAAACTCCTTGGTCTTATTTTCTTTAATAATTTTATTCAATAGAATTGATGCATCTGGATTAAACAAGTCCCAGCCTCTTTTCCAAGTCCCCCAACCTAGGCAGTCAGCCCCCTTTATAAAAAAAGTTTCAGGAAGTTCTTCTTTTATTGGATAAATATATCCATGTACACTAATAACTTCATCTTGATGCTCATAAAGGCTTAAAGCTTCATTCATAAACTTCAAAAAGTAGGTAGAAGTAAGTAGATCATCTTCTAAAACAATTATTTTTCCATATTTATCAATGATACTTGTAACGCCATCTATTATATTTCTTGATAAACCAAGGTTTTTTTTTCTTTCAAAAATTATTATATTTTTAAAGCCTTTGATCGTTTTTATATAGTTTCTAACATTTTCAACTTGTGTTTGATTTTTATCAGTATCCTTATATCCATCTGAAAAAATATACAACTCGCTTTCGCTTGCAAGATTGTTTTTCAGAAGTGCATCTATTGTTTTTTGTGTGTGCAATGGACGATTATAAACAAATAGGACGATTGGTGCTATTTTCATAAAGAAATATTTGGAAATTTATAAGAGTTTTATTATTGCTAAATTTGTCATTTTATTATCAATAAGACTATATTCAACTTCATTTTTAGGACAATTATATTCAATAAAAACCCTCCAGCTTTCAGGACTCCAAAAATTTATATGTCCTTCATAAGTATCTCGTCTTCCATTCGGAACAGATAAAATTAAATACCCTTTTCCTTTACTGAATAACTTCATAAGGTTTGCAATAGCCTTTTCAGGATATAATAAATGCTCAAGCACTTCGGTACAAATAACAATATCATACTTACCAACTAAGTCTTCGGAAATATTATATAAATCACAAGATAAAAATATTGCATTAGGAAGGGTTTTCTTTGCAACAACAATTGCTTGTTCTGAAAAGTCAGAACCAGTAAGTTTTAGGTGAGGGTTATGTTTTTGAATTTCAGATAATAAATGCCCTGTTCCACATCCCATATCAATTAATGATTTTGAATTTTTAAGTTCTAAATTCATGTTAATTTTGCAAACTAGTTCTGAATAAAAAGACAACCTTTTTGGTTCAATATAATTTTTCAAAAAACGTTTATTATTAAAGAAAGTGTTCCAACTCTCAACAGAGTTTGAAGCTAGAGGATCATCTGAAAATTCACCTATACCAATCCAACCTATTTTTTTTCTAATATTTGTTTTAAACTCTTTAAATGTCATTTATTTATATTATAGAGTTAATACTTTAACCTATCACTATTCATTATTAATATTTAAGTTACGTTAAATAAGGATTTTCTGGTAATTGAATATATTTGTATCCATTTTTCTTTAATTCAAAAATTTGTTGTTCTGTAGGTAATTTTTTAAAAATAACACAAGACATCATTTGATATGGAATAATGCCAAGTCTACATATAACGTCTCTTATTCTTATTTTTCGTTTTACTTTTTTGAAAAGCTTTTTATTTGTTAATGGCTGCATTAAGTCAAATTTTTCAATCCAATAACTGTTTATCCCCTTGTAGGCAATAGCAGGTAAACCAATACCCATTGCAACTTTTTCAATCTCTCTTTCTGATATTTTATAAACATAATTACCAACAGATTCAAAAGAATATCTATTTTTCCATATTTTGTTTATTAGATTTACATTTATTCTATCTAATATATTTTTCGTGAAAACAATAAAGGGCATTTTTATTCCAACATCAATTGGTTCAATTAGTATCACTGCGGTAGATGCAACTCTAATCATTTCATATAAAGCAATGTATGGACGAGGAAAATGATGATATGCCTCTTTACAGATAATACAATCAAATGAATTTTCTTCAAAACTTAAATTTTCAGCATTTTCTTTACTATATCTATCAATAAAACCCATTGCTTTTGCTTTTTCTAAAACAGAATCTGCAATATCTGAAGCTACAACATTCTCTCCTTGCGTAAATAACCAATTAGCATCCGTTCCTATTCCATCTCCTACTGTCAACCACTTGTATGAATATGAAAAAAATGGTAATAATTGTTTATACATCCTCTCATGTCCCCAAAAATCAATTGAATTTTTATTTTCAAGCCGAATTAAATCATTGCCTAACTTCAAATAGTGCGTTTCATGAGCATTGTATTGTTTGTCTAAAATATTATTCATTTTAAAATCTTTGAACTAAATTTGAAAATACAACATTTTAACCTGTGAGATAATAAATAAACTTCATTTCTCTCACATCACGATTTTTTATTAAAAATATGTAATTTACTAATTGCGCCACTCTTAGTTGATGCTTTTAGCAATTCATTAAATTCGGGCGAAATTTTCAAAAAAAATATCGTCACTCCATAAATTAAAACGGATATCATCAATCTAAGTATACCATCAATAAATGGATTTGCAATATTAAATAAAAAATAGTTTACTCCCAAAGTAAATACAAATATTACAACAATTTTTAGCATACTAAAAGAAAATGGTTGCGATTTAAGCTTCCACCAGATAAAAAAAGTTAAAATTACATTATATAATAATATTGAAATGGCTGTGGCAATAGCACTTCCATTTATACCCAAAATTGGTATTAACAAAAGATTGGTAGCAATGGTAAGTCCTGAGAGAAAAAATATAAAAAACAACATATAGTAATAATATCGCGAAAAAATCAATATGATGGCATTGAAACCTGTAGCAACATCAAATAATTTACTAATGCCTATAAAAAGTATCACGTATTTTCCTTGTACATAAGTACTACCATTTGGTATAATTTTAAAAATATCATCTACACCTACCCATAACACAATAAAAAGAAAACAACCGATAAGTAACTGATTCAAACAAACTCGTTTATACATATCATTTACTTTTTCCCAATTGTTATCATTTATAGCTTCCGAAACAAATGGACTAATAATAGCAGCTACTGAACGAGAGGGCATTTCAATAATATTTGCCATAAAAAAAGCCACAGAGTATATTCCCACGTATTTCAACCCAAGAGCAGCAGAAATCATAAAAGTATCAATTTTTACAACAATACTGGTTCCAATGGAAGCAACAATTATAAAAAGTGAGTAGTTCACTATTTGCCGCTTTAATACAGGAGTAATAAACAAAAAATCAGGTTTTAGATAAATTGTACTAATTTTAAATATGTATATTAAATTAAGTAGCAAAGCTATACCATATATAAAGATAAAAAGCCCAACAAACATATTTAAACTTAACTGTCCAACAAAAAATGCAATAAATAAAATGATAGTTAGCACCCTAACAACAACTTCTCTAATAATTTTAGGAACAACTATGCGTGACAATACTGATGCATAGTTCTCAAAAACAGCCATATAGGTTAAAAACAATGCAAGAGGCACCACCCAATAAAAAAACTTAACAAATAGAGCAGAATTGGTTGAAAAATAACTATAAATTTGTGGTTGAAGCAACACATATAATAAGCCAACAATAATAAACCCTATGAAAGGAAGAATAAAAAGATAGAAAAGAAAACCATGATTACGACCATCTTCGGTTTTAAATTGCGGAAAAAACTTTATAATAGAACTCGACAAACCCAATTGTGCAAATACAGAAACTAAAAAAGCGGCATCAAATAATACTCTTGTAAGTCCTATTTGTTCAGATGTTAGAAAGTATGTACTTACAAATGCAGTGGTAATAAATCCCAAAAATGCACCTACATAAGTAACTATAGAACCTTTTATACTTTGTCTGATAATAATTCCCATAATAAATATTGGATTAACGTAAATATACAAAAAAGTCTTTCTTTTCTTTTAAATAAATTATTTTAACTTAAATATCTTTGATATCATTATTCTGATTAGTAAATTCTAATAATTATGAATGCAAAATAATTACCAACATATTTTAAATAGATTTAAAACTTAATTATTGAGCTTAAAGGTGCAAATAAAAAAGAAAATATATGATATTTTTCAAAATTGCCTTATCATATTAAAGTATAATTCAAAAACTTATTTTTTTCCCACTTTCCCTACAAATTGTTTTTGGAAAGTTTCCCAAGGTACTTTTAAATATTGATTTTCACCAAAATAATGCAAAATAGGCTCAAAACTGGAAGCTTCAACATAACCAGGAACTACACTAATTGATCGTCCCATTTCATCTAGAAAAGCATAAGAAGGATACGACATACGATTGTTCAGTAACATCTCAGCCAATTGGTGAGTAGAACGATTAGCTGTCGGATTAGGATTAAGAAGCATTTTTCCATCCAATATAATGGTATCTTTACGTTCAGCATTTAATTTAACAGCATAATAATTCTCATTCATATAATTAATAATTTCCGGATCACTAAATGTAGTTGCATCCATTTTTTTGCACCAGCCACACCAATCAGTATATACGTCGATAAATATTTTTTTCTTTGGCAACTGCTGATTTTTAAGCATAGCCTCTTCAAATGAATACCATTTGATAACAGAAGATTTAGCATCAATTTTTGTCTGAGCAAAACTTGTAGTTCCGAAAATAAAGGTAGTAGCTATAATAATGATATTTTTAAATCGCATAAATTATGTTTTTTTGCAAAAATAATAACAAAATTCATGCAAAATCAATCTTCTGTAAAATAATTATAAAACATGATGTACTATAATGAATTTTTTATCAATTTTGTAGTCTTCAAAAAACATTAAATATGAATAATTTAAAATCTGATTTTAAAAAATATATTGCTCAAGCCTCCAATTTCATACCATTTCAGATAGAAGTAGAGAAAGCCGAGGGGATTTATGTATACGACAGATTAGGAAAAGATTATATCAATATGATGTCAGGAATTTCGGTTAGCAATATCGGACACCGCCATCCCAAAGTATTGGCTGCCATAAGTCAACAGCTCGATAAATACATGCATGTAATGGTTTATGGAGAATTTATCGAAAGTCCGCAAATAAAACTTGCAAAAAAGTTATCTGAAATCCTTCCATCCTCTCTAAACATGACATATTTTGTAAATTCTGGTAGCGAATCTATAGAAGGTGCTTTAAAATTAGCACGTAAATATACTCAGCGTACTGAAATTATTGCTTTTTCAGGTGCTTATCACGGAAGTACTATGGGAGCTCTCACATTATTGTCGGATGAACGTTATAAGCAACCTTTTCGTCCATTAATGCCTGATGTTAAACTATTAGAATTTAATAATATCAGCAATTTATCGCAAATTACAGAACGTACAGCTTGTGTCGTGACAGAAGTATTACAATCAGGTAAGGGAATAATTCCTGCTAATCAAGATTTTCTAATAGCTTTAAGTAAGAAATGCAAGCAAACAGGTACTTTGTTAATTTTCGACGAAATACAAACCTGCTATGGTAGAACTGGAAAAATGTTTGCTTTTGAACATTATCAAATTATACCTGATATTTTATGCATAGCTAAGAGTATGGGAGGTGAAATGCCATTGGGTGCCTTTATTGCATCCGATAAACTAATGGATTGTCTCAATGGAGATCATCCTTTGCTTGGACATGCCACAACATTTGGTGGACATCCTATTTCTTGCGCTGCTTCACTGGCAACACTGTATGTTATTATTAATGAAAACTTGTTAGAAAAAGTAGAAGAAAAAGCTGATTTAATAAGAAATAAACTTATTTCACATCCTGCCATTAAAGAAATTCGTGGAAAAGGACTTTTTATGGCTATAGAATTAAATAAACCTGAAAAAATTGAAAAAATTGTAGAAAGCTGCATAAGCAATGGCATAATAACTTTTTGGTTTCTATTTAATCATAATTCTTTATCTATTATACCTCCACTCAATATTACTGTAAACGAGATAGATATAGCTTGCAAAAGATTACTTAAAGCTTTGGATGAATAAACTTTATCATTAAATACTTTAGGTTGAAAATATCTGCTTTAAAATTCTTAACTGAGTCTAACAATTTATCTAAAACTCATAATATCTTTTATTAATTTTCTAAAATATTAATTTCAAATTATTTATTTGGTAATAACTTTTTTACAAAACTCTTTTCTATCTGAAGAAATGAAATTATTTTTGTTCAAATTTCTATAAGTATGTATGCTGAAGATTTATTAGCTCAAAAAGAAAAGAAGAAAGTAGCTTTATTGTCGGTTTTTGCTGCAATTTTAATTACAATTGGTAAATTAATAATTGGTTTATTGACAGGAAGTTTAGGTATATTATCTGAAGCCTTACATTCAGGTCTAGATTTTGTTGCAGCAGCTATTACTTATTTAACTGTAAGAATTTCCGATAAACCTGCAGATGAAAATCATCAATACGGACATGGAAAATATGAAAATTTTTCAGCATTTGTCGAAACTTTATTACTGTTTATCACTTGCTTTTGGATTATATACGAAGCCAGCCATCGTTTAATTACTGGTAAAACCGAAATTGAAGTTTCCGTTTGGAGCTATGTAGTGGTTATTGCATCAATTATAATAGATTTTAGTAGGTCACGTGAATTAAGCAGGGTTGCTAAGAAGTATAATAGTCAGGCATTGGAGGCAGATGCATTACATTTTTCAACAGACATATGGTCTTCATTTGTTGTTTTGTTAGGTTTAATATGTGCACAATTTGGTTTTTTTCTAGCAGATTCAATTTCTGCACTAATAGTAGCAGCTATTGTTATTTTTATTGCTTTCCGATTGGGAAAACGTTCTATAGATGTATTATTAGATAGAACCTCTCCCGAAACACTTAAAAAAATAAATAACATACTTCAGGAAATGCCAGATGTTTTATCTTTTCATAATCTAAAAATAAGGACTTCGGGTTCATATACTTTTGTAGAAATAAATATTCATGTAGATCCGCTTCTAACTATAGAACAGGCGCATGAAATATCACATAATGTTGAGAAAGTAATTTGTGCATCTATTGAAAAATGTGAAGTACACGTTCATGAAGAACCTGAAAATAATCATAAAATTTTATAATACTCTGGTATAAATCGCTTAGCGATTATTAATATAATTAAATGATGAGTTTCATCAAAATTATTTTTTTCAAAAAGTTAGTGCTTCATTTTATTTCCAATGGCATTATCGTACAAAGTTTTATATTCATCAACCATACCAAAATGCTGGTCATCAACAACAATTTTCCCTTTTGTAGTATGCCCAATAACTGAAAACGGAAATTTAATTTTAACCATAAAATCAATAAACTCATCTTCTTTTTCTTGATTAATAGTTACTACTACCCTACTTTGAGATTCTCCAAATAAAAATGCATCTTCACGAATATCACTTTCTGTTAGGATATCAAATCCTAAGCTGTTTGGCATTGCTGATTCCAAAAGTGTTACAAATAAACCACCATCAGAAACATCATGAGCAGACTCTAACATTCCAAGTCTGATTAGTTTTTGAATAACAGCTTGTAAAACATATTCTTCATTCAAATCAAACTGAGGTGGTGGCGAAAGTTTTATATTATGATACGAATACAAATATTCAGATGAATTGATGTCATTTTTTGAACTACCTATCAAATAAATAATATCTCCTTTTTTCTTAAAATCCAATGTCATTTGATGTTCTTTTTCGAGTAAACCAATCATTCCAATTGTTGGAGTTGGATGAACCGGTTCAATTGTTCCATCAATCGAAGCCTGATTATAAAAACTAACATTACCACCGGTCACAGGAGTATCAAATTTCTTACAGGCATTGCTCATTCCCTTAATGGCTCCAACAAACTGCCAAAAAACTTCAGGGTTATAAGGATTACCAAAATTTAAGCAATTTGTTATTGCTAAAGGTTTTCCTCCAGAACAACTTATATTACGAGCTGCTTCTGCTACGGCAATTTCTGTTCCAATTTCAGGATCGGAATATACATAGCGTGAATTACAGTCTGTAGTTATTGCCAATGCTCTTTTCGTGCCTTTAATATTTACAATTGCTGCATCAGAAGGTGCATTAGTAGTCATATTTTTAGTTCCTACCATACTATCGTATTGCTCATATACCCATCGTTTGGAAGCAATGTTAGGATGTCCTGCCAAATGTTTTGTAATTGCTTTTAAATCTTGTGTTTCAGGAATACTATTGATATTAAAATTCTTAGTTTCTTTATAATACTTTGGTTCTTTGTATTCTCTTTCGTAAATCGGTGCACCACCACCCAATACAAGGTAAGAAGCCGGTACATCCGCAACTAATTCATCATGCATATAAAAATGTAAGCGATCTCCTTCTGTTACTTCTCCTATAATAGCACAATTCAGATCCCATTTTTCAAATATAGCTTCAACAATAGATTCTTTTCCTTTCTCAACTACAATCAGCATACGTTCCTGTGATTCAGACAATAGAATTTCAAATGGTTCCATATTTTTCTGACGCAAAGGAACTTTATCTAGGTTTACCTTCATACCACAACCGCCTTTTTCAGACATTTCAGATGTAGAACAAATAATACCTGCAGCACCCATATCCTGCATACCAATTACAGCTTTTGATTTAATTACTTCCAGTGTAGCTTCAAGTAACAATTTTTCCTGAAAAGGATCCCCAACCTGAATGGATGGAATATCATCTGCTGAATCTTCTGTAATATCAGCTGACGCAAAAGTTGCTCCATGAATACCATCTTTTCCTGTGGCAGATCCTACAATATAAACAGGATTACCAATACCCTTTGAAACAGCTGAAACTAGATTTTCTGTTTTCATTAATCCCACAGACATTGCATTTACCAATGGATTCTGATAGTAACAATCATCAAAAAAAACTTCGCCTCCTACCACTGGAACACCAAATGCATTTCCATAATTGGCAATTCCTTTTACAACACCATTCACCAGCCATTTTGTTCGATCCATATCAATATTTCCAAATCTGAGTGAATTTAGCTGAGCAATCGGACGAGCACCCATAGTAAAAATATCTCTGTTAATTCCACCAACTCCAGTAGCAGCACCTTGATAAGGTTCCACGGCACAGGGATGATTATGAGATTCAATCTTAAAAACACATGCAATACCATCGCCAACATCAACCATACCTGCATTTTCCTGCCCTGCTTCTACGACCAATTGCTTACCAGTGCGAGGTAATGTCTTAAGCCATTTTATAGAATTTTTGTAAGAAGCATGTTCTGACCACATAACTGAAAAGATACTGAGTTCTGTATAATTAGGTGTTCTTCCTAAAATTTCTTTTATTTTTTCAAATTCTTTTGGAAGCAAACCAATCTCTTTTGCGTTATCCACTGTAACTGCGTGTTTTGTATTCATTTTTAAAGGATGAAATTTGACTTAAAATTTTTAACAAAACTACATTTTTTTTTTGTAAAACAGTTTATTCAATTTTATTTTAAGAATACTTTATAAAATTTATATGAATTAAAAATTTTCCTTTTACCTTTGATACCGATTAAAGAAATCGAAAACACAATAATAAAATAACCGAAATGACTGAAAATAAAATCAATAAAATTGCAATGATTACCGGAGCTACAGCCGGTATAGGAAAAGCTACTGCATATAAATTTGCTAAAGAACATTACAATTTAATTCTCACTGGCCGAAGAGCTGCAATATTAGATGAAGTAAGTAAAGATTTGGAGCAAACTTATGGCATTACAGTGTACAAAATGGAACTGGATGTAAGAGATAATAACGAAGTAGAAAAGCAAATCAAGGCTTTGCCTGATGCATGGGAAAAAATAGATGTACTGCTTAACAATGCAGGATTGGCAGTTGGATTAAATCCCATTCAAGATGGGCTTATCGAAGACTGGGAACGCATGATAGATACCAATATAAAAGGATTGCTTTATGTTTCGCGAGCAATCAGTCCTTTGATGATAACACATGCAAAAGGTCACATTGTAAATATCGGTTCCATTGCAGGCAGAGATGCTTACCCCAATGGAAATGTATATTGCGGTACCAAAGCAGCAGTTGATTCTATCACCAGAGGAATGAGAATAGATTTATTAAAACATGGCATCAAAGTAACATTAATAGAACCCGGAGCCGTAGAAACAGAATTCTCAGTAGTACGTTTTAAAGGTGATCAGGAAAAAGCTGATAATGTTTACAAGGGGTTTACACCTTTAAAAGCCGAAGATATTGCCGATGCAGTATATTATGTTTGCTCTCTGCCACAACATATAAATATTAATGATATGCTGATAATGCCAACATCACAGGCAGCAGCTACCATAATTGATAAAAAACTATAAACTAAAAATGAAATTAAAGAGACTTGTATTAATAAGCTTAATTATATTACTCTTACATTTTGCTTCCTATTCGCAAAGAAGAGGCGATATTAGAGTTGCAGCCCTAAGCGAAGTTTCTTTTTTTAATTCAGGAACACTTACCTCTTATGGATTATCAGCAGAGTACTTTGTTCATAAAAATTTTAGTTTGAATTACCAATATAGCTTCGGTATCAATCAAAACAATAATACCTATATCCATTTTCCGGGAGCAGTGGCAGGTTTAATTGAAATGTTCCGATCCGATTCTTATTATTTAACTTCTGGTGCCAACGATGACGGATGGGCATATTTATTATTCCTTACTTTTGTAATACCCGAAGGCGTTAGTTTTCATACATATCCTCGCCAATGGTTAGAATTAGCACCTTTTATAAATCCGTTTTCAACTGATTTCAATATATTAGATAATAAACGTTCCACAATTACATTATCAGTCGGGATGAAATTACACCTCAAACCAACAGAATCATTCTCAATTTCGCCTCATTTTGGGTTGAAACATATTTACAGAAATGGAAAAGCAGGTAATTTCTTTGGAATATCAATGAGTTGGATATTTTAGTTGATAATTTTAAAAATTTCAATTTATAAATATTCAAGGCCCTCAAATTACTTTTAACTATTAATTTAATGAACGAAAGCCCGAAAATATATATAGCACTACCTGCTTTAAATGAACTGGAAAACCTCCCCTTTTTCATTCATGATTTACAACAACAATCATTCAAAAACTATATTCTTTACGTTTGTATAAATCAACCTGACGAATGGTGGAATATTCCCGAAAAAAGAAATATTTGTGAAAACAATCAACAATCTATCCAATATTTAAAAGGTTTAAAAGATATAATTATAGAAATTATTGATTGCAGTAGTAAAGGGAATGCATGGAAAGGAAAACAATTTGGTGTAGGATGGGCTCGCAAAACAGTAATGGACGCTATAAACAAAGTTGCAAATGCAAATGATATAGTTGTAAGTATTGATGCAGATACACACTTTAATTCCAATTATCTTAAATCAATTGTTCATTCGCTTCAATTGCATCAGCAAGCAATGGCAATTTCAGTGCCATATTATCATCCGTTATCAGACAATGAAGCTGCCAATAGAGCCATTTTACGCTATGAAATCTATATGCGGTATTATGCCATCAATTTATGGAGAATCGCAAGTCCATTTAGTTTTACAGCATTGGGTTCTGCAATAGCATTTCCTATGTGGGCTTATCGGAAAATAGGTGGTATATCACCTATGAAAAGTGGTGAGGATTTCTATTTTCTGCAAAAGTTTTGCAAAACAGCTAAAATTCTCAATTGGAATCCCGAAAAAGTATATCCCGCAGCAAGATTCTCCGACAGGGTATTCTTTGGCACAGGACCCGCAATGATTAAAGGTAATAATGGAGATTGGAGTAGTTATCCTATCTATCATTATTCATTATTCGATATAATAGGAAAAACCTATTACTTATTTCCTGAATTATATACCAGTGATATTGAATTACCAATGTCCGATTTTTTGAACCATCAGTTTCGCAATGATAAATGGTGGCTATTGCTAAGAAAGAACTTTAAAACCCAAGCTCATTTTGTAAATGCTTGTTACGAAAAGCTAGATGGTTTAAGAACATTACAATATTTAAAAGCTTCGCAAGCATTTATACAAAAAAGAGATGAAATTTGTTTATTTGAGTTCTTTGAAGAATTCTATCCTAATGCAATCATACAACTACAATTAAACAATACATTTGAGTTCAACAAACTATCCGTTGAACAATTAAATAACATTAGAAATTATTTGATGGAAGTAGAAGAAAAATATCAAAAACTACCACAACATGAATACGAATAAGCTTTTAACAATAACTGGCCCCACAGCAACAGGCAAAACAAGATTAGCAGCTTTAGTAGCAAATAAACTACAAGGCGAAATCATAAGTGCCGATTCGCGTCAGGTATATAAAGGGATGAATATTGGTACGGGCAAGGATTATGAAGATTATATAGTAAATGGAATTAATACACCATTTCATTTAGTTGATATAGCAGATGCAGGTTCCGAGTATAATGTTTACTCATTTCAAAATGATTTTCTAATAGCTTATCAACAAATTATTCAACGTGGGAATACTCCAATTCTTTGTGGAGGAACAGGTATGTATATTGAGTCAGTATTGGCTGGCTACAAACTAATAAATACTCCAATTAATGAAGAGTTCCGTTTGAGTTTAAAAGATAAAACAAATGAAGAGTTAGAAATACAGCTTTCGCAATTAAAATCCCTGCACAATATCACAGATACATCCAACAGAGAACGGTTAATAAGAGCTATGGAAATAATAAATCATGAAACCACCTCTTTCGAAATGCTTGATTTTCCCAAAATCACTAATACACTAATAGGTATTTGGTTTGAAAGAGAATTTATTCGTCAACGCATAACCCAACGCTTAATGTTACGTTTAAAATCAGGAATGATTGAAGAAATTGAACAATTAATAAGAAATGGTTTAACTACAGAGCAACTAAAGTTCTATGGTTTAGAATACCGCTACATTACCATGTACATTAACAATGAAATTGGTTATGATGAAATGTTTGGTTTATTAAACACAGCCATTCATCAGTTTGCCAAACGCCAAATGACATGGTTCAGACGAATGGAAAAGAATGGATTTAAAATACATTGGATTGATGGGCAGAAAAATGAAACAGAGAAAGTGGAAGAAATCGTTAAGCTATATTTTGAAGCATAAAAAAAGAGGAGTAAAACTCCTCTTTTTTTATTTTACATAATTAAATGTTTAGAAGTGGAATAATAAAAAGATATTTCCACCAGTTTGTTTTGTATCAATGTTAAAACTACTTGTTTTAGAACCAGGAATTGTTACAGATTTAACTGCAGTTCCATCCCAACCTTCAACAATTTTTTCTGTAGAACCAGAAACATTAGAACCTTGATTAATACCAATACCCCAACCAAACTCACCGCCAACAGACATTTTAGGAGCAAAGAAATATTCAACACCAACAAAAGCACCTACACCTATTCCGAAAAGAGTTCCAGTAGAAGATTCAGTTACCCATGCACCACCACCATAATTATTGCTTCCAAAATCATGTCTTGCAGGAGAAGTAAAATCTTTTGTTATTGCATTACCATATTCGTAAGAATCTTTAGAACCACCTTGTAAAGAGATAGTAGCTTCGGCACCATAAAATCCTTGTAATCTACCATAACCTCTTCTTTTTTCAAGACCAGCAGAAAGAACTATATCAGTTGTGCTGTGTGTCCATTTATCTTCAACATATTCTGGAGTTGTTGGAACTGTAAGATTACTTTTAATAACATCAGATTGTGTTTTAGTAGTAGAATTTTTACCAATTCTAATTTTACCTCTAACAGCCATGTTGTCAGTTAAAAAATATTTTCCATAAATTACATTTGGTGTTAAAGCATTAAAAGCAGCAGAGCTAGAAAAAGCTGAACCGCTATTGATTTTAGCAATATTTCCAAAGAAATCTAAGAATGGAGTTGCAGCTACGCCTATAGCGAAGTCGCCTTTTTGTGGTAAAATTGGTATTCCTTTTTTAGATACCAAAGTCTGAGCACTTACTGAAAATACAGTAAATAATACAATACTGATTAAAATTAAACTTTTTTTCATTTTTAAAAAATTTTAGTTAATAAATGGTTTTTTAATTTCAAGAACAAAGATACTAAATTCGTGCCAAAGTATATTCTTTTAGTTTAATCTTTTATTAACACACATTTGTTAATAAGAAAATCAAAACTGAATTTAGAAAAAATCAATATAAGAACAGTATATTTTATTCAAAATCTACACTTTAACTATAGAGCATCTTTATTCCTCATAAAGCATAAGTTTTTGAAAAATTCAATTAATGAACTATTTGACAAAGAATCTATTTTAAAATTGAAAATATTTAAAAATCGTTTATTTATAAAAACTAACATGTTAATTTACAACAAAAAACTAACAATAAGATAGTCAAAAACAATATTTAAAGAAATTATTAAAACAAAATGAATCATCCTTTCTAGAAAAACAAAAAAATATGATTTATAATACCTTAAAGATATATATATAAATCTTTTTCGGCTCTTCTTACTTTTGGAAGTGCTGTCAAATAATCTTTTGTTTCATCACGATTTCCAATAGCCATCATAACAACTGACTTTAAACCAAGTTTATCCAGTTCGAGTAATTTGTCTAAATCTTCATTAACAAAACCTTCCATTGGAGTACTGTCAACTTTAAGCATAGCACAAGTAGTGAGCCCAAACCCTAAAGCAATATAAGCCTGACGAGAAGCCCAAGAAACTTTATCAACTATTGAGAAAAATCCTAAAACTCGATTTTTGTAATCCTGTAAACTTTCTAACGGTTGATTTCTTGTTTTTGCAATAAGTTGTATAAAGTTTTCAGTTTTTTCTTCATAACCGTCTTTCCAAACAGCAAATACAAGTAAATAAGCTGATTCTGTGATTTGAGGTTGATTATATGACACTTCCTTAATTTTTTCACGTATAGCTTTATCTTTAACAACCAAAACTTTATAAGGTTGTAAGCCCATTGAAGAAGGAGCTAAGCGGATAGCTTCAAGTATGGTGTTTATTTTTTCATTAGCCACTTGTTCGCCATTCATACGTTTTGTGGCATATCTCCAGTTTAAATTTTCTAATATATTCATTAAATCATTTTTTTTATAATTAGCATGATTAAACAAATATAGTTTTAAAAACATTCAACGATTTGATTTTCTCAACAAATAAAAAATTGTTTGCTTTTAGGATAAAAAAATGATTTTTTTTATCCTAAATAAAAAAAGTTGTAATATTGCATTGATTTTTCAACACAAATTTTTATTTAGTATGAGTTTTAAATTTGTGTTTAAAAAATCGAATAGTGGAGATCAGTAACCACTTTAAAAAACGAGGCAATACCGAAAAGCCAAACAAGTAGGGAAAACAAAAAATCAATTTTATGAAAAAACAATTGCTCACTTTTTTAGTTATTATTACATTAAACAATTTTAATCAAGTAATTGATGCCCAAAGTTTATTAGCTGATTATGAATTTTCAGGTAATTGCAATGATACTTCTATTTACCAAGTAAATGGCGTATCTTACGGAGCTTATTTTACTAATGACAGATGGGGAAATGCAAATAGTGCTATTCATTTCACAGGTGATCTAAATCCACCATATTCTTATGTTCAAACACTCGATGTAACCAATCATGAACCTGTCAATAATTTTTCGGTTACTGTTTGGGCGAAATATACAGATAATAATTATTTAATTATGTTTCCTCATATTTTCAGCAAACGGAATGATGATTATTATCAACCCTATACTTCTTATGGCATTTTCTTAGATAATCAAAATGGCTTGCAAAAATGGCTTGCAACTATCAGCACCTCGAATATCAGTGATGCAAAACTATATAGTTTAAATCAGGTACAGTTAAATCAATGGTCTAACTTTGCAATGACATTTGGAAGTGATTCTCTGAAATTTTACATTGATGGAAAATTACAGGGAACAAAATATGTAAATGGAAATATTCTTTACTCAGCTATAGGTTTAAGAATTGGAACGGGAAGACCCAATGCAGGAAATGTTTCATTTACTGGTGATGTTGACGAATTAAAAATTTATAATAAAGTTTTATCTCCTCAGGAAATCAATCAAATTTATAGCGGAATTAATGATATTCAACTTTCGCAAAGTAATAGGGCTAGCTTGTTTCCCAATCCTTTTCATAATTCAACAACCATAGAAATTTCTGATTCTAGATTTACAAAAGGAGAATTAAATATTTACGATATCATAGGTCAGAAAGTATATTATCAAACAATAATTTCGAAAAAAGAAAATTTGAATTTGAATTTATCTAATGGAACTTATTTTTACAAAATAAACAACGACACTAAAGAAATAATTGGTTACGGGAAATTAATAATACAATAGCAACTAAATTATAATCAAAAAACTATTTTTGCTAATAAAATATATTCTTAAAGGGAAAGTCTTATTTAAATGAAATTTTTTTAGTAGATGACAAAACACATAATTAATTGAATTACAAATGAATATGTTAATAA
>JACABE010000033.1 GCA_013377005.1 Bacteroidota bacterium | reverse complement strand
ATTAACATATATGTTTGTAATTCAAATTATTATATGTTTTTGTCATGTACTAAAAGTTTATTATTAAACCGCATAAATTCTATAATTCCAAAAAACCACACTGACGCATCAAATATTAAATCACACAAAACCAGTGAAATGTAAAAATGGGGTATAAAAATCTGACAAAAATGCAATTTATAGAAAAAATACAACTATCATAATTGTAGTGAATTATAAAAAAATGAGTACTACGATACCACAAAAATATCACGATGCCACAAAAATATGATTTACGCCAGAAAATCTAAATATCTCAAAAACAGAAGTGTGCAAAAATAGCATCACAATGCTTTGTAAAAGCATACAAAAATATCACAAACACGAAAAAATTAAGCATCTGAAAATCAGATAAAAGTAAAAAATAAATATCACGATATCATTTAAATGTCACGAAGATGTCATATTACTTGCATTCGCTTGTTTCGTAATGTATCTTTGGTATCGTTTTTATAAAATGTAAATATTTTAATAATTATGCTTGAAATATACTGTAGTATTGTAATTGTTTTCAATTGGATTTGTGCTTTTTATGGTATTTTTCTTTTGTTGTTGTTCTTTATGGCTTTTAATAGATATATCGTTACAAAAATCACAACAATAAATAAAATACTTTTATTTGCAAGTATAGCTTATTGGTATTATTTACGCTGACTGTGGCTGCAACTTAAATACGTTGTAGCCATAAATTTAATCATAATTAATTGAATATAAAAAATTACAAAGTAAATAAAACAATTTAGAACTATGAAAAAAACAACTAACAATTTTATCTATGGAATAATAATTATTGTATTCCTTTTGAACAATTCAATTTTTGCACAAAGTTTAATTAATCCAGACTCAAATTCGTATTGGAGAAGAGAAACAAATAGTACTTCTTCGGATTTTTATAAAATAAAACAAAAAGCAGAAACTTATTATAATAACCATCCAGGACTAGATACTACTAAAGGTAGTGGCTATAAATTTTTGCAAAGATGGAAAACATTTTGGAGCGATAGGGTGGATGATACAGATACAATAAATGGTAATTTTTACCATTTAACACAAGCCATGAATTATTATTTACAAAACAAACAGCAATATTTATCTAGCAATGATCAATCAAATTGGAAATTATTAGGACCTACTAACGATAAAGATAATCAGGGCGGAAGTAAATCATGTATGGGTTTGGTAACGAGTATTTGGGCTGACCCAAATAATATCAACTATATTTTGGCTGGTACTAATGCTTCGGGATTATGGAAAACAACAGACAAAGGGCAACACTGGACAAATATTACAGATAGCTATGGAATTATGAATATCGGTGTAGAGGCTATTGCTGTTAATCCAAACAATCACAATGAAATTTATATTGGAACCGGATTTGAAAATGGAGTTATAGGAAGTTGCTATGATATTGGTATTTTAAAATCAACCGATGGAGGTCAAACATGGCAAAGTACTTGCATTGCAAGTACAGACCCTTGGCATAGAGATTTATTAATTAAAAAAATAATAATTAACCCCATTAATACGAATACGAATATTATTTATGCAACAGTAGGGAAAGATGTTTATAGAACAACGGATGGTTTTCTTTCTGCTGATAAAATATTTGATGGTTCGCAATATTTGCCTAATCTTTCTTACAGAAAATCAGTTATTGATATTGCAATACCACCTGGAGAAATAAATACCTTGGTTCTTTCAACGAATGGATTTTATACAGTTAATAATAATGGAACAATTACTATTGACCCGGCTCAAGTTTATAAAACATTAGATGCAAACAATTCCAATATTTCAAATATCACTTGGACTCAAATACAATATTCAGACAATCCAGCTATGTATATTCCTTTTGTCAAACTTGCAACAGATAATAAAATTCAAAATATAGTCTTTATTGCATATGGTGTTGGGGGACAGGAAGTAAAAATTAAAACTATTAATAATACAAATTATATTGCAACTCTTTATTCAATGCTGAACAATAAATGGGATGAATGGTGTAATGAATTTATTATTATACCAAAAGATAATTCTCCATATCCTTCCTTTTGTACAACATTACTTGGAGGCTTATCAGTTTCACGTTATGATCCTACTATTCCCGTAAATATGCAACCTGTAGGTGATCAAAATCATGTTGACAATAGAGCTTTAATATCTGTCTATAATCAAAATAGCAATTCTTATACTGTATTATTAGGTACCGATGGAGGTATTGATTTATCATCAGACAAAGGAATAAACTTTAACTCAATAAACGGTGAAGGTCTTGCAATTTCTCAATTTTATGGTTTAGGCAACTTTGAAAATAATGAACACGATTACATTGGAGGGGGAGTACAAGATAATGGATTCTGGATTTATGTTAATGATAAATGGACAAATTTTGGGGCGGTTGATGGATATGATTATTATTTTAATGATTTACATCCTTCGGTTGCTTATAATGCCAAATTTGGCGATAATGGAAATGTATTATGTAAGACTTCTAATTTTAATTTTACTGTTTTGAATGGAGATTTATCGACATCAACTAATAATTTAACAAATGAAATGGCATTAAGAGATGCACCTTTTGTATTTGACCCTATTAATCCAAATACTGTATATAATGGCAGGCAAAATGTATGGAAATCTACTGATAATGGGAATAGTTTTCAGAAGATTTCAGATTTTGGCAGTTTTGCAGGTATGAGTTCTACAAATTGCATTAAACGAATTGCAATTGCACCCTCAAATCCTAATTATATCTATGTTGCTTTTGATAGCATTGATAATCCTATTCTAAGATTATTTATGACAAATAATGGGGGTACAACTTGGAAAGATATTACAGCCAAATTAAATGTAGGAAAAAAAAACAGAATCACTTCAATAGCTGTTGCTGCGGACAATCCCCAAAAAATATGGGTTGGTTTTGGTGGGTTTAGTTATAATGAAGCAAATCCTACAGAAAGAATATTACTTACAGATAATGCTGACTTAGCTGGAACAAGTATTACTTGGGTTGATGTATCATCTGGCTTACCCAATTTACCTATCAATTGTATTAAATTATTAAAGGGGAGTCCTTTAAATGAAATATTTGTGGCAAATGAT
Source organism: Bacteroidota bacterium (assembly GCA_013377005.1). Classification (GTDB taxonomy): domain Bacteria; phylum Bacteroidota; class Bacteroidia; order Bacteroidales; family JACABE01; genus JACABE01. The sequence continues at coordinate 38,420 of JACABE010000033.1, read as the reverse complement.
ATGGGTGTTTTTTATCATAATAGTACTTTTACAGGGAATTATTGGCAATCATACAGAAACAATATGGCTGCTTGTATTGTGACAGATATTGAATTTAATTATCGCAAAAATAAGATCCGTGTTTCTACTTTTGGAAGAGGAATCTGGGAATCTGATTTGCCATGCCAATATATGGCAAACACACTTACTATAAACACAAATACGTCTTGGGATTTGCCGAAACGTATTTATCAAAACATTGAAATAGAAGGAAACGCCACACTAACTGTTAGAAACAATATATATTTAAGCGAAAATTGTAAAATCATTGTTAAGCAAGGTGGTAAGCTTTTTATTGATGGAGGTAAATTATCCAGTGCTTGCGGTGATCATATGTGGCAAGGTGTTGAAGTATGGGGTAACAGTAACCAACAGCAAGAATCTTCATTTTCTGATCCTAATCAAGGTATTATTCAAATAAATGGAGGTACTATTGAACATGCAGAAGAAGCCATCAGACTTTGGAATCCAGATGATCCTACCTGGACTTCTATGGGAGGCATTGTAGATGCTAATGGGGCTACGTTCTTAAACAACCGTCGTTCGGTTGAATTTATGAAGTATCAAAACAAAGCTCCTAATGGCAATATTTATCGTAACGAAAGTAGTTTTACCAATTGCACTTTTAAAGTAGATGATAATTATCGCGGTGGTAGCAGCAATCCTTTTTCCTCTCATGTTACCCTTTGGGATGTAAACGGCGTAAATTTTACCACTTGTAGATTTTTTAATGAACAAAGTAATAAAGAATATAGCTTATCAAACAATAAAGCCATTTATTCATTGGATGCAGGATATACTGTTTGCGGAACTTGCAAAGATATTTTACAGTACGGGCAACCTTGTCCTTCAGCACATTTAGCCAAATCTGAATTTAAAGGATTTAACACCGCAGTACATGCCAAGGCTTCCGGTACATTAAATATAGTTAAAGTACAAGATGCTGTTTTTAACGAAAATGTAAAAGGGGTACAATACGATGGGTTATTCAATCCATGGGTAAATAGATCGGAGTTTTTGATTGGAAATAATTCTATAGCTAGTATTCCTCCATTTTTTCATCCTACAGGAATTATTACTAACCTTACAAAAAGTTTTCGAATTGAAGAAAACAGTTTGCAGCCATTTTCTAACGCTATTACAAACACTTTTGGGATATACGTTGTAAACAGCGATGACTTAAACAATCAGGTTTACAAAAACACATCTCAGGGGCTTGCTGTGGCAGAAAGAGCAGAGGGGAATAACAAAGGTTCCAATGATTTTTCAGGATTGCAACTATTGTGCAACAAACATGCTGATAATACCAATGATATTTCAATAAAGTCTTTGGGTGGTTCAAATGATGGTATCCGTTATTATCAGGGGAATCCCGCTACACCTCCTGCCACACCTTCGGTTTCGGCAGGCAATGAGTTTTCGCACACTGGCAATGATATCGAAAACAATTCGGGTGCTACCATCAAATATCTTTATACTGTGGGGCTCACACAACCCTTGGATTACACCCCTGTTTTTGTACAAATTGAGGTGGCAGACATTAAAAATACCTGTCCTTCCAATGGCTATTTTGCACAATTGAATGTTGCAGACAAAGCAGATCTTTCATCTCAATACACAACCAAAGAAGCCAGCTATCTGAATTTGTTGTACAATTACAACAGCCTGGTAGATGGGGGCAATACCAATGCTTTATTGCAAAAAATAGAAATGAGCTGGTCGCAAGGCTCATGGGATCTCAGGGCTAAGTTGATTGATGCCTCGCCTTATTTGTCAGAAGAAGTATTGCGCGGAGTAGCCATGAAAGGTATTTTACCACAAGCCATGCTATTGGAAATTTGTCTGGCAAATCCTGACGGTACACGCAACAAAGAGTTTATCGATTTTTTGGGCAAAAAAATCCCCAATCCTTTACCCCAATATATGCTCGATTTAATTGTTGCCAATTGGGAAGCCAAAACTTCCCGTAGCCTGCTTGAAGCAAGTTTGGCAAATGTGAGTTCGCAAATGGCTTTTATTTCCGATGTATTAATTGCCAACACTATGTTGGATAGTATTCCCAACAAAAACGAAGCACGAAACTGGTTAACACGTCGTGGTAGTTTGTCCGATTATTATTCGCTTGCCGAAAGCCATATCGAAAGCAATGAGTTTGACAATGCATCTTATTATCTAAATCAAATTCCTGATTTATTCAAACTATCCAAAGAACAACAAGCAGAACATTTGAATTTTAAGAATTATGCAGAATTTAGAGGTAGTATTGCTGAAAGTGGTAAAAATATTATGCAATTAAAAGACAATGATATTGAAACATTGCAACAAATTGCCAATAATAATACCGGTCGTTCTTCGGTGTTAGCACAAAATATTTTGTGCTTTGGCTATCAGTTATGTGTTGATTATTTACCTGCCGAAGGCGAAGGTGAGCAATTAAAATTTACCAAACCCGAAAAAACGGCTAAAGAAGTAATAAACTCGGCGTATAATAAAATAACGGCTACACCTAACCCTGCCAACGTTTACGTTGCATTTAGCTGGGAACTGCCATTATTAAAAGGCAATGCCGAACTTAATATTACTGATATAAACGGGAAATCTATTACACAAAAAACCATTACTACCATAAGAGGACAATGGATATGGGATACACGAACCATTAATAAAGGTATTTATTTGTATGAAATTAAGACAGATAATGAACAACTTGGCAATGGTAAAGTGATAATCAATAAATAAAAACATAAAACAGTAGCATAGATATATATTTATGCTGCTGTTTTTTATATATTTGTAAAAAAAAAGAAATGAAGTGTATTCTAATATTTGTGATTTCAGTTTTATTTGGTTCTAATATATTTGCTCAACCTTTTTCATTAGATACTACTTTTAATGTAAATTACACTTTTAATTTTGGTGGAATTGGAGGAGAAATTCGTGGATCAAATTATGAACAGGATGGTAAAATGATGATTTATGGTTCATTTTGGGACGGAATCCATAATATATCCGATGTACTCAGAATATATGAAGATGGCAGTCTTGATAATACTTGGCAATTTATGGGTAGCGGAGCATCAGAAAGAATTGGTTATGTTAAGCATTTGAATAATGAGTATATATTGTTTGCTACATCTGGCTCACTTGGTAAATTTACTTATTATGGGCAAAATGCAGATACTGCATGGATCAACAATGTTTGGCGAGGCAATATATGTCATGGGTTTTATCAGCCTTATATTTTCTCTGATGGTAGCATGCTGGTGGGTACTGACTCAATCTGCAATATCGAAAGCAATAAAAAACGCTGGTTTATGAAGTTCTTTTCTGACGGAACTGTTGATACTAATTTCAAACACAGTCCAAATGGCTATGTATTTGGAGTTGTAAAGTACTCATCCGATAAATTATTATTATATGGCGGAAGTGCGATGCATGGATTTACAAGGTATGATAGCACCCAAATCAACCGAATGTGCAGGATAGATACGTTGGGAAATATAGATACTACGTTCAAGTCAATTTTTACAGGAGGGAGTCCACGCCCGCTCTATGTTCAAAATGATGGGAAAATAATTGTTGGTGCATTTTTTAATATCATTAATTATCCATCAACTTTGTACATTGTTAGATTAAATTTAGATGGCTCATTGGATTCAACCTTTAATAATTTTAATTCGGTAAATGATGTATCTTATGGCGTAAGTAGTATATGTCCAACTACAGATGGAGCTTATTTAATAGGTGGTGGATTTACTCAATACCAAGGTTATACACGTAACAACATTGTTAAAACAGATGCAAATGGCTATATAGATACGGCTTATTTTAACGGACAAGATATTGATAGTGTATTTCTTAATGGTACCCCTTATGTTCTTAGTATAGTAAAAGGCACAAACGATACCTATTATGTAATGGGTTATTTTACACATTATAATGGAGTACATGTAAATCCTATCATACGCATACATGGCTTGTCGGTAGGTATTAACGAAGTGGAAAAAGAAAATGTAAAGGTTTATCCCAACCCAACCATCAACTCCATTACGTTTAATACCGGTATGTTCAAAGATTTTAAATTAAGAATCTTCAATGCCATCGGGCAAATAGTATTGCAAAAGAAACTAATTACATCCAATACTACACTCAACATCGAAAGCTTTCAACGAGGCATGTATTATTTTCAACTAATAAATGACAAAGCAAAAGTAATAAGCGGTAAATTTGTGAAAGAATAAAACCTCACCTAAATCCTCTCCAAAGGAGAGGACTTAAGCAACAAGGAATAAAGGAAATAACAAATTTGACTTTTTAGACTCTTTAAATAATGATACAAATGATACAATCTTACACTCAGGCAAAAGCCTCCCCTTCGGGGAGGTTTGGTGGGGTAATGGATTTGGGATACACGTACCATTAAAAAAGGCATTTATTTTTATGAAATAAAAACAGACAACGAACGCCTTGGCAATGGTAAAATTGTAATCAATAATTAAATTTAATCAATGATGGAGTGATAGCTTCACTCTAAGTGAAGCTATCACTATCTATCGTATTTAATTTTAACCATGAAAAGAATACATATATTAATTATTTCATTTTTTATTGCTTTTAATCTACAAGCACAACCCTTTTCTTTGGATACTACCTTTAATATAAATTATAATTTCAATTATAGTTATGGAGGTGGTACTATATATGGTCTAAATTACGAACCTGATGGTAAATTAATGATTTATGGATATTTTTATGATGGCAATACTATCGCGGATATTCTAAGATTATTCGAAGATGGTAGTATTGATAATACATGGCAATATCCATGGGGAGATGGTGTAGATTTTCTTGAACGATTAAATAATGGGTATATAACTAGGTCCGTTTGTTGTTTTGCAAAGTTTCCTTATAATGGCCATTTTTCTGACACTACATGGATAAACAACACATTAAGAGGTAATATTTGTGGTTGGTTTTACAAACCATATATCTTTTCAGATGGTAGTATGTTAGTAGGTACAGATTCTATCTGTAATATTGAAAGTGATAAAAAGCGTTGGTTGATGCGATTTTTGCCCGATGGAAAAGTAGATACTAATTTTAGACATTCAACTAATGGAACAACTTTTGGTATTGTAAAATATTCACCTGATAAATTGTTATTATATGGTGGAGGTGTGAGAGGATTTACAAAATACGATAATATTCCCGTTATCAGATTATGCAGGATAGATACCTTGGGAAATTTGGATACTACTTTTCATTCTATTTTCACCTCAGGTACACCTATTCCTGTTTATGTGCAAAATGATGGTAAAATTATTGTTTGCGGTCAAATTGGTAATCCAGCTGTGCTGCGTTTTATCAGGCTAAATGCAGATGGATCGTTAGACAGCACATTTAATAATTTTAATTCAGCAATTGGTGATGCTGTTGTTGCTGTATGCCCTACTACAGATGGAGGATATTTAATAGGCGGTGCATTTAAGCAATACCAAGGCTATGTACGTAATAATATTGCAAAAACAGATATTAATGGTTTTATTGATACTACTTATTTTAATGGCTTAGGCATTGATAGTGTATTTAGTCATAATGGTGGAACACCCTATATTAACAGCATTGTCAAAGGAAATAACGATAATTATTATGTAATGGGTTATTTTACGCATTACAATGGAGTACATGTAAATCCTATTATTCGCATACATGGTTTGTCGGTAGGTATTAATGAAGCAAATAAAGAGAATGTAAAGGTTTATCCCAACCCTGCCACCAACTCTATTACTTTTACAGGCATATATAAAGATTTTAAATTAACAATATTCAATGCCATCGGCCAAATAGTATTGCAAAAGAAACTAATTACATCCAATACTACACTCAACATCGAAAGCTTTCAACGAGGCATGTATTATTTTCAACTAATAAATGACAAAGCAAAAGTAATAAGCGGTAAATTTGTGAAAAATTAAAAATTAACAACACATGAAAAAGATATTATTAGCATTCATAAGCATTTGTTTTCTAACAAATCTATATGCACAGAATTATGCATCCTTTCCTACGGAATCTGCTCATTGGAATTGTTTATTTTGGCATCAATGGCAACCAGACATTTATTATTTAACCAACTATCAATATATACAACAAGGTGATACGATATTAAAAGGCAAAAATTATAAAAAGATTTATTATAAAGAACTTGATAGTCAAACACAAGAAAGTTATTTTGGAGGTTTAAGAGAAGATACCGTAAAACAAATATTCTTTTTCCCTTCTTCATCATATTTATCAACTATTGATCTTCATTCATTTCCTAACGATACTGCCGAACTCTTACTCTATACTTTTAATAATCTTAGCATAGGGATGAATTTACCAATTAATACCGGGCAAGCAACAATTCAAGTTACAGGCATTGATTCGATTTTAATCGGAAATCAATACAGAAAAAGGTATCAAATACAAAATAATAAATTATTATTCGGTCCTGAATATTGGATTGAAGGCATTGGAAGTACAAAAGATTTATTATCTCCTTTTGCTGAAGAATTTGAATGCAAATACTATACGCTATGTTTTAGCGACACAACTACTTATTACATCAATTCACCGGATGGTAATGACTCATGCCATTATTTAACTAATATTGGCATATTTGAAAACGAGCTTAATAAAATTGAGCTTTACCCTAACCCCGCCAAAGATTATATTAATTTCGATATGGGAATGTACAAAGATTTTCAACTATCAGTTTATAATTCAGTAGGGCAATCTGTATTAAAAAAGCAATTAACTTCATCAAATGCTACCCTAAACATCCAATCCTTTCAATCTGGAATGTACTACTATCAACTGATAAATGATAAAGGAAAAACAATAAGCGGTAAATTTGTGAAAGAATAAGAATAAATAAATACAATAAACAATAACTAAACACGTTAATAAATACATAAAAAATTCATTAAATTATTCATCATCAAAAACAATAATTATGGCATCAACCTCCGAAACAGGACATGCAAAAAATGTTGCAAATTTTGAAGATTTAATCTCCTTTTGCACGGCTTATGGAACCGCCTACAATCCATCAAACGATCACCTACTTATTCCTCAATTGCAAACCTTGCATCACGACGCAAAAATCATGTTGCAAACCGTCAAAACAAACAAAACCGCATTCGACAATGCAACAAATGCACGCGAAATAGCATGTGCGCCCCTCAAAAAACTATCCACCCGCATTGTAAATGCATTAGCATCCACCAATGCAGCTAAACAAACAATAGACGATGCAATAACCATCAACCATAAAATTCAGGGAAAACGCAGCGACAATAGCAAAAATGAAACAGACACAGAACTTCCTCCTTCCGCAGACACAACACCCGAAGGCAAAAAAATATCTGTTTCACAACAAAGCTACGACAGATTAATCGATAACTTCTCAAAACTAATAGTACTTCTAACCGGCGAGCCTCTTTACACCCCCAACGAATCCGATTTAAACGTAGCAGCACTTAATACCAGATTTACAAATCTCGAAACCCTGAATACAGCAGCAATTGACCGTACTACTGCTTATAGCAATGCATTAATAGCAAGAAATACCCTAATGTATCAACCCACTTTAGGACTGGTCGACATTGCATTAAGCGTAAAAAAATATGTAAAATCTGTTTTTGAAGCCTCAAGCCCGCAATACAAACAAATCAGTAAAATTCAATTTAAAAATATCAGAAAATAACAAACAGCAAACAGTCAAAAAACTGAAATCATAATCATTGCGAAATCTCTGTGTATGCTCTTTGTTCTCAGTGTAACATCTCATAATAATTACACTAAGATTCATACTGAGCGAATGAGTTTGAAAGTTATTTGCAAACTCATTCAGTCGAAGTATAAAAAAGCAACACAGAGTTTCTTTTTTATACAATCCCTATTAGTATCCTTGCACCTACATTTAGTGTTCTTGCATCCACTCTGAGAAAGTTACCTCCTGCGTTTAGTGTTCTTGCATCCGCTCGGAGTGTTTATCCGTCTGCATTTAGTATTCTTGCATCCGCTCTGAGTATTTTTGCATTCGCTCGGAGTGTTTTTTCATCTGCATTTAGTGTTCTTGTGTCTGCTCTGAGTGTTTATCCGTCTGCACTGAGTGTTCTTGCATCCGCTCGGAGTGTTCTTGCACCTGCTATAAAAAATATTCTAACTGCAAAAAACATATTTGCTTCTGTTGGCATAAAAGATATAAGAGGATATAAAATACAAGCTGTTAAAATAATAATGTTCGCCCCAGCTGTAAAAATATAAACACCAACTCTCATTCCAACCCTGTCAAAAACAAATTGACACTTAACTGCGAAATTGAAAATATTATTATCTTTGTCACATCAAAGATAAAAACCACTGAACCTTTATTTATAAGTGCTTAGAGTGCTTATAAGTATTTTTAAGCAACCTAAGCTTTTGAGTTTATATCCAACTTATATTGCTGATAAAAATAAATAATTCAATAAATCACCAAATCACATGCGTGCAGTTATACAGAGAGTTTCTCAGGCATCAGTTGCAATTAATGGTAAAATACACGATTCCGTTAATCAAGGATTGCTTGTTCTGCTTGGGATTGAAGAATCTGACACTTTTGAAGATATTGAATGGTTGTGTGGGAAAATTTCACGTCTGCGAATTTTTAATGATAAAGATGAGGTAATGAATCTTTCAATAACTGATGTTGATGGCGATGTTTTATTAATCAGTCAGTTTACCCTGCATGCCTCTACCAAAAAAGGAAACCGCCCATCATATATTAAAGCTGCCAAACCCGAACGGGCTATCCCTATTTACGAAAAATTTATATTTCAATTAGAAAAGGAATTAGCAAAGCCAATAAAATCTGGCATTTTTGGTGCCGACATGAAAGTTTCGCTCATAAATGACGGACCAGTAACTATTATTATAGATACCAAAAATAAGGAATAAGAGTTTTTTTCATAAACTCCATATAGTTTATCCAAAATTTTTCGCTTTACTTTTAATAACCTTATTACAAATCAGATAATATCATTTTTCGTTAGATGAATGACATGCAAAATAAAAATTATTTAACATTTCTCTAACTGTTATTTTCCTAACAATCATCTGTAAATTCAAAAAAAAGTTGTAGGTTTGACAACCTAAAAAAAAAAGACAAAAAAATTATAATGAACAGTAATATAAAGCTTAATCCAAATCCATTGGTGCAATATTTGGAGAAACCAACTTCTGAGTTTACTAAAAATGACTTGATAAGATATGTAGAAGACAATGGTATTGAAATGTTGAATCTTCGATACGTTGGAGGAGATGGAAGGTTGAAATGTTTGAATTTTGTTATTAATAGCATCGAACATTTAGATGCTGTACTAAGTAGTGGCGAAAGAGTGGATGGTTCCAGCCTTTTTTCTCATATTGAGACTGGTTCTAGCGATTTATATGTAGTTCCACGTTATCGTACTGCCTTTTTAAATCCATTTACCGAAATTCCTACACTTGATATTTTATGTTCTTATTTCAACAAAGACGGTGAACCATTGGAAAGCTCTCCCGAATATATCATGCGTAAAGCACATCAGGAGTTAAAAGCCAAAACTGGATTTGAATTTCAGGTAATGGGTGAGTTAGAATATTATGTGATTAGTCAAAAAGAAGATTTATTTCTTGCCGAAGATCAACGTGGCTATCACGAATCATCACCTTTTACAAAATGGGAAATGTTACGTACCGAATCTATGCATGCTATAGCAATGGTGGGTGGTAATATTAAATATGGTCATTCCGAAGTGGGTAATTTTACCATTGCCGATACAATTTATGAGCAAAACGAAATTGAATTTAGTCCATCACCATTAGAGGAAGCTGCTGATCAATTGCTGATCGCAAAATGGATATTACGCACGTTGGCATACAGATATGGTGTTACTATAACTTTTGCACCAAAAATCACTATTGGTAAAGCTGGAAGCGGTATGCACATCCATACGCGTTTGATGAAAGGCGATAAAAATGTTATGGTTGAAGATGGTAAACTTTCTGATATCGCACGCAAAGCTATTGCCGGATATTTAGCATTAGCACCATCATTAACCGCATTTGGAAATACAAACCCGGCATCTTATTTCCGTTTGGTTCCTCATCAGGAAGCTCCTACCAATATTTGTTGGGGCGACCGCAATCGATCTGTTTTAGTGAGAGTACCTTTAGGCTGGTCAGGAAAGAAAAATATGGCTAAAATAGCCAATCCTTTAGAAAATGATGATGCTCATGATTTTTCACACAAACAAACTGTTGAGTTTCGTTGTCCTGATGGTTCTGCAGATGTCTATTTATTGTTAGCAGGGCTTGCAGTTGCTGCACGTCATGGATTTGAAATGGAGAATGCTTTAGAATATGCAAAAAATACTTATGTCGATGTAAATATTTTCCATGACGAGTTTAAAGAAATTGCTGCACGCCTCGATCATTTGCCCGCATCTTGTTACGAATCGGCATTAAGACTCGAAGAACAAAGAAATGTTTATGAAAAATATGGTGTTTTTAGCAAAAGTATGATTGATGGTACAATAAAGAAATTAAAAGCATACAATGATGAGCACTTACGTGAAGAAATTCATTGCAGCAAAGAAAAAATATTGAAACTAGTTCATAACTATTTTCATTGCGGATAATAAAACGCAATGATTTTAATAAAAATAAAAAGCCAACCCTGACACAGCCATTTAACATTGTCAGGGTTGCTTTGTTTATTAGAAGACAAAAACTTAATATTTTCATGTATATTTGCAGAGCAAATAGTATGATAACTACTTTAAATTTAGCATAATAAATAATGAATATTTCAGATATAATAAATAACAATAACTATCAGGAATCTATAAAAGCGATTGCTGCTAAAATAATTGAAGGCAAGCGAATAGATATTAACGAATGTGTAGATTTATACGAAAACACAGATCTTAGTTTGTTAGGAATGCTTGCCAATTATATTCGTGAACAAAAAAACGGAAATTTTACATATTTCAATAAAAACCTGCATATTGAACCAACAAATATTTGCATTCACAATTGCAAATTTTGTTCATATTCCAAAAAAATTGGTGGTGATGGTTGGGAATCTACTGTTGATGAGATGTTAGAAACTATTAATAAAGCTGATAAATCAATTACTGAAGTCCACATTGTTGGAGGTGTCCATCCATATCGCGATATCCATTACTATGGAAATCTTATTAAACAAATTAAAAGTATTAAGCCAAATCTCCACATTAAAGCTTTTACAGCTGTTGAGATTGATTATATGATTAAGAAAGCAAATTTAAATCTTGACGAAGGTGTTCAGTTGCTGAAAAATTATGGTTTGGACTCTATTCCGGGAGGAGGTGCTGAAATATTTGACGAAACTTTGCGTGCTGAGATTTGTCCTTCCAAAACGTCATCACAACAATGGCTTGAAATACATAAGTCTTTGCATTTGGCCGGAATTCCAAGTAATGCAACTATTTTGTATGGTCATATTGAAACTTATCGTCACCGTGCCGAACACATGGATCGCTTACGATTATTACAAGATCAAACCAAAGGATTTAATGCTTTTATTCCATTAAAATTTAAGCATAAGAACAATACAATGTCTGAAATCAAAGAAGTTTCAGTGGTTGAAGATTTGAAAAATTATGCCATTTCCAGGATTTTCTTGGATAATTTTCCACATATCAAGAGCTATTGGCCAATGACGGGTAAATCATTAGCACAACTTTCTTTATCCTTTGGAGTAGATGATTTTGATGGAACCATCAACGATTCTACAAAAATATATTCCTTAGCTGGTTCAGAGGAACAAAATCCATCAATGAGTACCGAAGAAATTAAAGAATTGATTACAACAGTCGGAAGAATACCGGTAGAAAGAGACTCTCTATATAATCCAATAAATTCATAATCTATTTCAAAAAATTGTCACGATTGATTGAAAAAGAAAATATAAAAAAGAAAATTTACGATAGAAAGACAGCTTTTTTAAAAGCGCAAAACTATTGTGCTTATCAGGAACGCTCACAACAAGAAGTTAGAAATAAATTATATGATTGGGGATTGCATCACGACGATGTTGAAAACGTTATTGTTGATTTATTAGAACAAAATTTCATCAATGAGGAACGATTTGCAATCTTATTTGCTGGAGGTAAATCTCGAATCAAAAAATGGGGAAAACTTAAAATTAAAAATGAACTTAAATTTCGAAAAATAAGTCCGTATTGTATTAAGAAAGCTTTAGAATCTATAGATTATGAAGAATATATTGAAATTTTAAGACAACTCATTGAAAAGAAAACAGCAATTACAAAAGAGAAAAATACCTATAAGAAGTTTTCAAAAATCGCAAATTTTGCAATCTCAAAAGGTTTTGAACCAGAGTTAATAAGAGAGATGTTGAAAAATGAAGAAGTTTAGTAAAAATAAAAAAGAGGCTATCTGTTCAGATAGCCTCTAACCTTAGAAAATAAAAGATAGATATAATGGCAAAAAATAGTTGGTAAAAATATCTGAAAAAATTATAAATATTGGGATGTTTTGTTTAATGGTGTTTTCTAAATCAAATAATTCAATCGGCATTAAGAGGATGTCATTTGCTTTAGTTCGTAATGAAGAATTACCAATTCGATATTTTCGGTTTCAGATACTATTATAATTTCAATGTCCAGATATAATTCTTTTATTTCTTATATAGAAATTTTGTTATGGTAGTTAATTAATCCCTGCATCGGAGTTTTACAAATCTCACTTACTTTCATTTTCCATTTGTCAGCAACTTTCAAAAATATATCATTATATTGATAACCTATAGATCCTGTACAACTTAATTGATAATTTTTATAGTCGGTATAGTGGCTAATTTGGTAATAAAAAAACTTATCGAAAGCATCGTAAACCAATTGATGAACATAAGGGTGTGAAATTTGTTCCGACAAAAACATTGAAAACGAAGCTAAAAAACGATTTGGAAATGCTTGTTTATAGATTGCATTCAGAATATAGTCGAAACGATATTGATATTTAATTTCAAATAATTTCTTTATATCGTCGGGTAACTCATCGCGTAAGTATGAACTGATGAGCATTTTGCCAAGATAAGCACCGCTACCTTCGTCACCAAAAAAATAACCTACCGATGGAACATTTTCAAGAATATTATTCCCATCATATAAGCACGAGTTTGAACCAGTTCCTAAAATACAGGCAATTCCATATTTATTTCCACACAAGGATCTAGCGGCAGCCAATAAATCATGTTCTACTTCTACGTTAGCAAGTCTAAAAAACCCTTCTAATGGTTCACGTATCACATCTCTCTTTTGCAAACTACCGCACCCCGAACCATAAAAAAATACTTTATTAATCAACTGAACATTTACATAAGGCAATAGGTTTTTTTCTAATTCATTTTCTATTCCTTCAGAATCTATAAAATATGGATTCATGCCAATGGTTTGGAAATTTCTGATTTCGTTGTCGTGAGTAATTAAACACCAATCAGTTTTTGTAGACCCGCTATCTGCGATTAATATCATATTCAATAGTTTAAAAAGTTTAAAATTTTGGGTATAAATATAATTGCTCCAATAATTGCAGTTGTAATCGCTGATATTAAAACTGCTCCAGCTGCCATATCTTTTATTTTTCCAGCTTTTTCATTATAGTTAGGTGATGTTAAATCAACTAAAGTTTCGATTGCTGAGTTGAAAATTTCCATACTTAGTACAAAGCCTATTGAGAAAATGACTGCAACCCATTCGAATATATTGATTCCGAGAACAAATCCTAATGTAACAGCAATAAAAGCAAGAACTATATGTATCCACATATTGTGTTGTGATAAAAATACAAACTTAACTCCTTTAAACGCATAAATAAAGCTTTTTAACCTATTTTTTAGTTGAAAAGATTTTTTGTTTTGTAATGCATTCATATAAAATAATTAAAAAACAAACTTACTTAATTATTTGCCATTTTAGTAGAATAATTAAAAAAAATACCATTTATTAAAATCAATAAATGGTATTTTTAAAATAAAAATTGGTTTTTATATGGCTAAAAGCTCTTTTACAAAAGCAGCCACTATTTTGTTATCGGCTTTTCCAATTAATTGTTTTCCTGCTAACCCCATTACTTTACCCATATCTTTCATTCCAATAGCTCCTGTTTCGGTAATGATTTGTTGAATTATGGTTTTAATTTCTTCTTCGCTTAATTGTTCGGGAAGATATTTTTCAATAATAGAAACCTGAAACATTTCAATATCAAATAAATCTTTGCGATTTTGCGATTTATACATTTCTGCAGCTTCTTTTCTCTGTTTGATAAGTTTTTGCAAAGTTTGTAATTCAACCTCTGCTGGAATTTCTGTTGTAGCTGTGTCTTTACCTGTTTTAATAAGAAGTAAAGCTGCTTTAACTGCTCGCAATGCTTCTAATTTATCTTTATCTTTGGCAAGCATTGCCGATTTAATATCGTTATTTATGGTAATTTCTAAACTCATAATGTAATATTAATCTACGTTATCGTGTAAAAATGAATTATTTGATTTAATTTCCACTTTTTTATCATCATTTTCAGTAAGTGTAAAACGAGAAATTTCCGATTCAGAAGATGGTGTAACATCACTAAGAACAACATTTCTACGAATATAGGCAGGAGAATTTTCCAGTTCAGATAAACCTTCAGGTGTTCTAAGTTTCATACTTAAATCCTTAAGTCTTTGAATTCGTTCAGTAGATTTTTTATCTATCTCTGTATCAGACAAATCAGATTCTTTAAAAGATGTTTCTGGTTTTTGATTTATAATAGTTTCTGTTTTAGTTTCTTGCTTGGGTTTTATATAAGGATCATCTTCATTGCTTTTAACTTCATTTTGATAATTATTTATTTTAAAGTTGATTGCAGAATTAGGTGATTCAATAGTAAAAATTGGAGTGTTTTTAGTTTCTTCCTTTTTTTCAATTATTTTAATATCATTTAAAAAAATATCATCTTGAATTTGAGGAGTTTCAATCTTAATAATTTCTTGAACTACATCAACTTTTTCTACTTCTAAAGGAATTTTTATTTTCTCAGGAACTTTTGGTGAAGCATAATCTATTTCATGATTTTTATCAAAACCTGTAGCTACTAGTGTGATAGAAAGATTGTTACCTAATGAGTCATCGGTTCCAGCTCCCCAAATTATATCAACATCTTGCCCTGCTTCATTTAAAATAAAATCAGTTATTTCAGTTATTTCATCCATTGTAGCCTTGCTGCTACCGGAAGCAAAATATAACAAAATATTTTTAGCTCCTTTAATATTGTTATCATTCAAAAGAGGTGAGTTGATAGCCATTTCAATAGCTTTATAAGCACGGTTTTCACCTTCAGCAATACCAGAGCCCATAAGAGCAACACCACTTTGTTTCATCACAGTATTAACATCTCTAAAATCGATATTAACAAACGCCTTAACAGTAATAATTTCGGCTATACCTTTTGCGGCTGTTGTTAGAATATTATCGGCTTTTTCAAAAGCTTCGTCAAGAGGTAAATCTCCAAACTCTCTTAATTTATCATTATTGATAATTAGTATAGCATCTACATGTTTTCTAAGTTCTTTGATGCCTTCTTCGGCTTGAAGTTTTCGTTTTCTACCTTCGAAAGAAAAAGGCAAAGTAACAATAGCAACAGTTAAAATTTTATTTTCTAAATCATCAGAAAGTTCAATTTCTTTAGCTATGGCAGCAATAACTGGAGCAGCTCCAGTTCCTGTACCTCCCCCCATACCGGCAGTTATAAATAGCATTTGCGTATTTTTCTCTAGCAATGCTTTTATTTCATCAGCTTTTTCTTCTGCTGCAATTTTTGCAACGGAAGGAACGTTACCAGCACCTAAACCTTTCCCTAACTGAACTTTTGTGGGAATTGGGCTTGCGTCTAATGACTGTGAATCAGTATTACAGATTATGAAATCAACGCCATTAATACCTTGATTGTACATATAGTTTACGGCGTTACTTCCGCCACCGCCAACCCCAATAACTTTAATTATTGATGACTGATTTTTTGGCAAATCAACTTTTAGCATGCTATTTATTTTTTGTTACTATGTTATAGATTCGTTATATCTTTTTTATAGAAATTGACTTTTTATATATTCCTGAGATTTAGTCTTCTGTAAAATATCAGATATTTAATGAACAATAATTTAATTCACGATAAATTTATAAAAAAAACTATTGAAAAGCCCGATAATATTAATTATTATTCAACAATTCATTGTTAATTACTTTACGTCTTCATCAAAGAACTTTTTAAATTTATCAAGAAATCTAATATTTGATTCTATTTTAGGGATTTTCGGAGTTTTTGAGTTTTTAGAATTCTTAGAATTTTTCGGGTTTTTGATTTCTCTAACTATATCTTTTTCAGTTCTTTCTAAACCTTTGATTACAAGTCCAACGCCTGTAGAATATATTGGGTGTCCTAGTTCTTCAGGAGAATTGCTTGATAGATGTTCATTAGGATAACCGATACGAGTATCCATTCCTGTCATAAATTCAGAAAGCTGAGCAATATGTTTTAACATTGCCCCCCCTCCTGTTAATACAATTCCAGCAATTAATTTTTTTTCATATCCAGAACTCTTGATTTCGTATATAACATGTTCGAGTATTTCTTCCATTCGGGCTTGAATTATATTAGCAAGATTGTGAAGTGAGATTTCTTTTGGTTGACGACCTCTTAAACCAGGAATTGCAACTATTTCTTCCTCTTTGTTTTCACTTGCCAGAGCTGATCCAAATTTAGTCTTCAAAGCTTCTGCCTGACTTTTGATTATTGTACATCCTTCTTTTACATCTTCTGTGATAATATTGCCTCCTAAAGGAATAACTGCAGTATGACGAATTATTCCATCTTGAAAAATTGCAATATCAGTTGTACCACCACCAATATCAACTAACGCAACTCCAGCTTCTTTTTCTCTTTCATCCAATACTGCTTCTGCAGATGCTAAAGGTTCTAAAATTAAATCCTTAACTTCTAAATTTGCTTTTTTAACACTTCTGATAATGTTTTTTATTGAAGCTATTTGCCCTGTAATAATATGAAAATTTGCTTCAAGACAAATTCCAGACATTCCAATTGGTTGTTTAATACCTGGTTCATTATCAATGATAAATTCCTGTGGAATTACATCAATTATCTCTTCACCTGGTTTCATAACCAATTTATGCATGTTTTCAACCAGTAAATCTAGATCTTTTTGAGAAACTTCTTCTTCTACAGAATTTCTCATAATATTCCCTCTTTGTTGTAAGCTCTTAATATGTTGACCTGCAATACCCACGTAAACCTCACCCACTTCAACACCTGATGATGAACTTGCTTCCTGAACTGCTGACAGAATAGATTCAGCAGTTTTCTCAATATTAATTACAGAACCCCTCATTACTCCTATTGAATCGGTTTTCCCAGAACCCAATATTTCAATTTTCCCATGACTGTCTTTTCTGCCAATAATTACAGCTATTTTGGTTGTACCAATGTCTAAGCCGACAATAATTTCACTTTCGCTCATATATTAAATTATTTTGTTGTAATTCTAAAATTTCCAAGAATCAAATTTACATTATTTTTTAGTACATACTACTTGATTTTCAAAAGTTAAATTTATTAATTTATACTTATCCCATCCTAACTTATTAAATGCTTCCTTATAAATAATCAAGAGCTTATTAAATTTTACTTCAACATTTTCTGCATTTCCAAAGATAATAATCTGTTCACCTAATTTAGGTATTAATTCTATTTCCTTTTCTTCATTTATGTAGATTTGCTCTATTTGTGCTCTAAAGAAGGCATTTTTATTAATATAGTTTGTAACTTTATAAATATTGTAAAGAACTGAATCTTTTTTTAAATTTAAAGTATCATTTCGTTGATCGAAATTTTCAGGTGAAAAAAGGGAATATGAAGCATTAATATTTCCTGTAGCTATTACTATATTTGCAGGATATTTATTATTTATAGGCATTTTTACTCCTAAATCATCTAAATAGAAATGTTGGTTTAATTTATTAATAATTCTAACGATAGGTTTTCTTTGTGTAATATTAATTTTTAAGATTCCATCCATCGAAGTAAAAACATTAGCATCCAATACATAAGGGTTTTCTTTGATAATATTCTCTATCAAATTTTCATTGATTTCCGACATTTTTTTCCCTTTTATAGTATCATTTTTTTGAATTAAAAAAGTGCTAATGTCATCTGACGTAAAAAACGGGTCTGCATCAGCATAATTCACATTTATTTCAACTGCTTTACAAATTCTATTTCGATGAAATATTCCAGAAAAGATTAAGCCAGCAATTAAGCCCATCGATAAAAGCGCCCAAATAGATATAATAATTATTTTTTTCATGACTTTATCATATTTTCAATGGGTTCAACTAATTGATCAATATCACCGGCACCTAATGTTATCAAAACTTCTAACTTACATGTTTTTATATAGTTTAGAATTTCAGATTTTTGAATTAAAAATTTCTCTTTTATATTAATTTTATCTAGTAGCATTTGGGAAGTAATTCCTTCGATTGGAAGCTCTCTGGCAGGATAAATATCGAGCAATATTACTTCGTCTAATAATTCAAGACTTTTAGCAAATTCATCGGCAAAATCTCTGGTTCTACTGAATAAATGTGGTTGAAAAATACCTGTTATTTTTTTATTTTTAAATAAGTTACGAACAGAATTAATACATGCTTTTAGTTCTTCTGGGTGATGGGCATAATCGTCAATATAAACCAAATTTTCTGTTCTTATCCTAATATCGAATCTGCGATTTACACCTTCAAAACTTGCTACAGCATTCCGTATTTCATTTTCGCTAACCCCTGTCATATAAGCTATGGAAATAGCTGCAATTGCATTTTCGATATTGTGCAAACCCGGATATCCCATTTTAATTTCTTTAAAAATACCATCGGGATAAACAAAATCAAAATAATAGTATCCGTTTTTTATTTGAATATTATTTGCGTAAAAATCAGCCTTTTCATTTAGAGAATAGGTGTAAACATCAATACCTTTAGGTGTTTTTAAATTAAGTCCATGTTTTACAATTAATTTTCCGCCTTTTTGGATTTGTGAAATGTAGTCTTCAAATGATAATTTTAATTGATTTTTATCGCCATAGATATCTAAATGATCGGCATCAATAGAACTAACTACTGCAATATACGGATGTAATTGAAGAAATGAACGGTCAAACTCATCGGCTTCAATCACAACAAACTCACTTTTTTCAGACAATAATAAATTGTTGTTGTAATTTTTGGAAATACCACCTAAGAATGCATTACAATCAATTGTTGATTGCTTTAGTAAATGTGCAGTCATGGTTGAGATGGTTGTTTTTCCGTGTGTTCCGGAAATTCCTATTCCTTTCGAGTTTTGAGTTATTAAACCTAATACCTGCGAACGCTTGTAAATACTGAATTTTTTTTGCTGAAAATAAATAAATTCCTGATGTTCGCTTGGAATGGCAGGTGTATATATCACAAAATCAATATTTTTTGGAATTTTATTTACATTTTCTTCAAAATGAATATGCATACCTTCATTTATGAGTTGTGTGGTAAGTGGGGTTGGGGTTTTGTCATATCCATAAATTTCAGCGCCTTTGGCATGGTAATACCTTGCCAAAGCACTCATGCCAATGCCGCCAATTCCTAAAAAGTAAATAATATTTTGCTTTCCAACGTTCATATATTATATTTCTATGCTTTTTTAGATTTTAAAAATTTAATTTTCAAATTTTAAATACTCTATCAGTGTATTCTCATTTATTTGCAATTTCTATTACGACATCTGCAATTTTTTGGGTTGCATCTAAATATGCCATTTCCTTTATATTTGTTGATAAATTCTTTTGTAAATCATTATTTGATAAGAGATTAAATAAATTTTCACTTAAATTAGCTTCCGCATCAATATCTCTTACTAAAATAGCTGCATTCCTATTAACGAGAGCCATAGCATTTTTAGTTTGGTGATCTTCGGCTACATTAGGTGAAGGGATCAGAATTACAGGTTTTCCAACAATACACAACTCTGAAATAGCAATAGCACCTGCTCGTGAAATAATTACATCTGCTGCTGCATAAGCATAATCCATCTGATTAATAAAATCATACGATTTAATTCCTTCTTTTTTAAACCTGGATGTAGTCAATTGAGCTTTAGAAAAGTAATATTTGCCTGTTTGCCATATCAACTGAACATCAGTATCAACAAATTTTTGAACCATCTTTTCAATGGTTTCATTGATGGTTCTTGCACCTAAACTGCCACCTATTACAAGGACTGTTTTTTTTGCAGCATCATTACCAAAAAAATCAGCTGCTTGTTCTCTGGTTATTGTTATATCTATAATATTTTGTCGAACAGGGTTGCCTGTAAGAATAATTTTATCTTTTGGGAAAAACTTTTCCATACCATCATAAGCCACACAAATCTTGGTAACTTTAGCTGCCAACATTTTATTTGTAATTCCAGGAAAAGAGTTTTGTTCCTGAATTAATGTTGGAATTCCTTTGTAAGTGGCAGCTCTGAGCGTAGGACCACTTGCGTATCCGCCTACTCCAACTACAACATCTGGTTTGAAATTATCAATTATTTTTCTTGCCTGAAATAAACTTGAAATTACTTTTATAGGAAATAATAGATTCTTAAATGTAATTCTTCTTTGCAATCCGCTAATCCACAATCCTTTGATTTTATAGCCAGCAATAGGAACTTTTTCCATTTCCATTCTGTCTTTTGCTCCAATAAACAAAATATCAACATCTTCAATTTTTTGTTTTAAAGCATTTGCAATGGCAATAGCAGGATAAATATGCCCGCCTGTTCCTCCTCCGCTGATTATAATTTTCATAATTAAAAATTTAATTAATTGCTTACTGTATTAGTCAAAGATTCAACATCCTTTTTTACATTATTAACTGTTTTAATATTTTCAGTTTCTTCTTGTTCAGTTTCAGCACTTACACTTAACATTATACCAATGGCAATACTAGTAAACCATATTGAAGTTCCGCCCATACTTACTAATGGTAAAGGCTGTCCTGTAACAGGGAAAATACCAACAGCTACAGCCATGTTTATTACAGCCTGAAAAACAAGTATTAAGCAAACACCAATAGTTAAAAAAGCAGCAAAACTACCAGGGCTTCTGGCTGCAATTCTCATTCCCCTATAGAGAAGTATTAAATATAATAATAAAATAAATATCCCTCCTAATAACCCATATTCTTCAATAATTATGGCATAAATAAAATCGGAATATGGATGAGGTAAAAAGTTTCTTTGTGTACTATTTCCAGGAAATTTTCCAATTAACTCTCCTCCAGCAATTGCAATTTTAGCCTGATCAGCTTGATAGTTTACATCACCTTCTCCATTTCTGAAATTTTCAATGCGATTTTTCCATGTTCCAAAACGTCCAACTTGTGGATAATTATAGATAAGTACTAAGAATAACGCTATACCAACAACTCCAATCCCTATTAATGAAAAGATATATTTTAAGTTAATCCTACCTATAAACATTAATATAATGGAAGTAGCAAATAAGATTGCAGCTGTTGAAAAATTTGCAGGTAAAATAAGTCCACAAACAATGCTTACAGTTCCAATTATTGGTAAAAAAGCTGTTTTAAATTCTTTGATTTGGTCTTGTTTTAAAGCTAATAAACGTGCAACAAACATTATTAAAGCAATTTTTGCAAAATCTGATGTTTGAAAGGTAAGATTTACAATAGGTAATGTAAGCCAGCGATTAGCTTCGTTTATATTGGTACCCGTGGCCATTGTAAACAGAAGCAGAGGAATAGCAATAACTATTGCTATTTGAGAAATCCTTGAATAATATGTATATTTAACCATGTGAGCTAAGTACATTAGAAAAAAGCCGAATACCAATATACCAAAATGTTTGAACATATAATATTCTGTGTTCCCATGTTGGTATTTATAAGCTAAAGTACCTGTGGAACTGTAAACAGATAATAATGAGAAAACAGATAATATGATTACTACTATCCATATTACTTTATCACCTCTTATATTTTTCAACATATTTCCCATTTGTTTTTGAACAATGAATTATAATTCGTTGACTGCATTTTTAAATTGTATTCCTCTATCCTCAAAGTTTTCAAATAAATCAAAGCTTGAGCAACAAGGTGACAATAATACAACATCATCTGATTCTGCCAATAAATAAGCAGTATCAACGGCTTCTTTTGCAGATTTTGTTTCCACAATTACAGGAACAATTCCTGAAAACTCCTGAATAATTTTTGAATTTTCAATACCCAAACATACAATAGCTTTAACTTTTGATTTTACTAATAGCTTTAATGTACTGTAATCATTCCCTTTATCTTGCCCACCAACAATCCAAATTGTTGGTTTTGTCATACATTCTAATGCATACCATGTAGAATTAACATTGGTAGCTTTGGAATCATTTATAAATTCAATACCATGAACTTTTGCAATAAATTCAAGCCGGTGCTCAATATTATCAAAATTTGATAAACTATTTTTGATAATACTCTTGCGGACATTCAAAATTTTTGAAGCCACACTCGCCGCCATTGAGTTGTAAATATTATGACGTCCCTGTAATGCCAATGTTTCTAATTCCATGGTTATTTTTTTTGTATTTGTTGTGAGTATTATATTTTTATTTTCTAAATATGCTCCGTTATCTGAAATAGTTTTGAGTAAAGAAATCGAATATTTTTTTGCTGCAATTTGATAGTTGTAAATGTGTTTCATTGTTTCATCATCATCTGCACAAAAGATAAAAATATCTTCAGCAGTTTGATTTTGTGTGATTCTGAATTTTGAACGAATGTAATTTTCAAATTGATAATTATATCTGTCCAGATGATCAGGTGTGATATTGGTAAGAATTGCAATTTCAGCTTTAAAGTTGAACATTCTATCTAATTGAAAGCTGCTTACTTCCAATACGTAATAGTCGAAATTATTTTCGGCAACTTGCTGTGCAAAACTTTGACCTACATTTCCACCTAAACCTACATTGAAGCCAGCATTTTTTAAAATATGATAAGTTAATAAAGTCGTGGTAGTTTTCCCGTTACTCCCTGTAATACAAACTTTTGTAGCATTTGTATAACGAGCGGCAAATTCCAGTTCATCTATAACAGGAATTCCTTTGTTTTCAATAGCTTTTATAATTGAAGCATTATCGGGAATTCCAGGGCTTTTTATAACTTCATCAGCTTGTAGAATTATTGATTCTGTATGTTTTCCTTCCTCAAAATTTATTTCATGATGTAAAAGAACGTTCTTATATTTTTCTTTAATTTTTCCGAGATCCGAAACAAAAACATCAAATCCTTTTTTCTTTGCAAGAATGGCAGCACCTACTCCGCTTTCGCCTGCACCAAGCACTATGATGTTTTTTCTCGACATTTTATCGCAATTTTAGTGTAACGATTGTAAAAACAGCCAACATTACACCAACTATTACAAATCGTACAACTATTTTTGGCTCAGCATATCCCAATTTTTGAAAATGATGATGTAAAGGTGACATTCTAAAAATACGCTTTCCTTCCCCATATCTTTTTTTTGTATATTTAAAATAGCTAACCTGCATAACTACAGATAGATTTTCGACTAAAAATATTCCACATAAAATTGGAATTAGTAATTCTTTTCGAATTAAAATTGCTAATACTGCAATGATACCACCTATTGCCAAACTACCTGTGTCTCCCATGAATACTTGTGCAGGATAAGTATTGTACCATAAAAAACCTATTGTAGCACCTACAAAAGCACTGATAAAAATCGCCAGCTCACCAATATTTGGTATATACATAATATTGAGATAGTTGGCAAAAATAATATTTCCTGAAACCCAAGCCAAAATACCTAGAGTTGCACCAATAATAGCCGAAGTACTTGTTGCCAGTCCATCAATTCCATCGGTTAGATTTGCTCCATTAGAAACTGCTGTAATAATTAAAATTACAATAGGAATAAATATTAGCCATGCCCATTTTTTATAATTTTCTCCAGTCCAAGAAATTAATAATGAATAATCTAACTCATTATTTTTAAAAAAGGGAATAGTTGTTTTTGTTGATTTTACAGCTTCTTTTGCAAAAACTTCTTTTGCTTTTTCATAATTGGCTTCGTTTAAAATATTATGAGACTTAACAAACTGACTTTCTTGTACTTTTTCTCGAATTACAATTCCTTCATGAAAATACATAGTTAAACCAATAATCAAACCTAATGTGATTTGTCCTAATACTTTAAATTTTCCTGCAAGCCCTTGCTTATCTTTTTTAAATACTTTAATATAGTCATCTAAGAAACCTATTGCACCAAGCCATATTGTGGTTACAATCATTAAAATGACATAAATATTATCCAGTTTTGAAAATAATAATGTTGGGATTAAAATAGAACCTAAAATAATTAAACCACCCATTGTTGGAGTGCCTTGTTTTGCTTTTTGACCTTCTAATCCTAAATCTCTGACAGTTTCACCTACTTGTTTTTTATTCAAATAGTTAATTAAACTTTTACCAAAAAGCAATGAAATTGTTAAAGATGTAATTACAGCTATTGCAGCCCTAAATGATATGTATTGAAATACACCTGCACCTGGAAAATCAATAGTTTTTTGCAAATAATTAAATAAATAGTACAGCATATCTATTGTTTATAAAAATTCAATTAATATTTCTTTATCATCAAAATGATGTTTTATTCCTTTAATCTCCTGATATTTCTCATGTCCCTTTCCTGCTATTAAGATAATATCACCTGATTTTGCCATTGCACAAGCAGTTTTAATAGCTTCTTTACGATTAAGTATTGTCAATACTTTGCGTTTTTGTGAAATATCAATTCCTTCCTCCATTTGATGCAGAATATCTTCAGGATTTTCATCACGTGGATTATCAGATGTAAGTATTAGTATATCACTCATTTCGCATGCGATTTTTGCCATAACCGGGCGTTTTTGGGCATCTCTATTTCCTCCAGCTCCAACTACAGTAATGAGTTGTTCGTTTTTGGTTCGTATAGTTTCAATAGTGTTTAATACATTTAGTAAAGCATCCGGAGTATGGGCATAATCAACTATTGCCGTAATATTGTTTTTTGATTTTATATATTCAAATCGACCTTCAGCAGTATTAAGATTGCTTAGTTGTTTTAAAACCTCAATTTTATCTTCACCTAATAAAATTGCTGTAGCATATACAGCTAAAATATTATAAGCATTAAAATTTCCTACTAATTTTGTTGATGTTTCGATGCCATCAATATTCAAAAACAATCCATGTAGTTCATTTTCGATAATGCGACATTTAAAGTCTGCCATTGTTTGTAAACTATAAGAATATTTTGAAGCTTTTGTGTTTTGAATCATCACTTTCCCATTCTTATCATCAATATTTGTCAAAGCGAAAGCATTGTTTGACAATTTATCGAAAAATATTTTTTTAGCTTTAATATATTCAGCAAAAGTTTTGTGAAAATCTAAATGATCGTGAGTTATGTTACTAAAAATAGCACCTGAAAATGTAATACCTGCAATTCTATTTTGAATAATAGCATGTGAGCTTACTTCCATAAAGCAATGACTACAGCCTTTTTCAACCATTTGTTTGAGTAAAGCATTTAGTTGAATGGCATCAGGAGTTGTATGTGTTGAAGCAATTTCATTATCATTAATGCGATTACTAATAGTAGAGAGGAGGCCAACATTATAACCTAAGTTTCTGAATAAGTTAAAAAGTAAAGTAACTGTTGTTGTTTTTCCATTGGTTCCTGTAATTCCAACTAATTTAATGTTTTTCGAAGGGTTTTCGTAGAAGTTTGAAGCAATTTCTCCTAATGCGTAACTGCTATTTTTAACTTTTATATATGTTATATTTGTGTTTAAATTTTCCGGCAAATCTTCGCAAACAATTGCAATTGCACCTTTTTTTATAGTTTCTGAAATATATTGATGACCATCAAATTGTATTCCTTTTATAGCAATAAAAAGACTATTGGCTTCAATTTTGCGAGAATCAAAACTAATACTATTAATAAAAAGATTTTCGTCGCCGATTATTTCAACAACACCAGTATTATTTATTATGTCTGATATTTTTTTCAATGGATTATTTATTATTTATTGTTTTTTTGTCGGTTTTTTTAACTGTTTTATTGACTACCTTTTTATTTTTAACAGATGTTGATTTTTTATCTGTTTTTTTAGTTTCACCTATTTTTTTAGTTTTCGTTTCTAGTCTTTTATCTTTTTTTATTTCGTTTTTATGTTTTGTTTCTTTTCCCTTATCATTTGTTTTTTGCTTCTCTTTTTCCTTTATTTTCGTAGTTTCTTTGGTTTTTTCGATAAAAAATCCTTTTAGCTTCAGTTTCGTTTTTTCTTCAGGTTTTTCTTCTTTTCTACTTTGGGCATTAATAGGTAATGATTTATCAATAATGCTATCAGGTTTTGTAATATCCACATTAACATTGCTGGTATTAGAGAGTAAGGACTTTTTAAAATCATAAGTAGTATTGCTTAATGATAAATTTATTAGTTGTCCATTTATTATTGGAGTTCCAGCTTCAATAGACTGGCCAATAACTTTTCCTTTTCCATTAATATTTACCTTTAAGCCACTTTTTTCTAATAAATAAATGGCTTCCTTTACACCCATCCCACAAACATCAGGAACTATTTTTGATTTAAAATTCTTTGGAACATACTTCTGTAAACTATCGATATTTTCACTAGCAATATATTCAGCATCCGTATTATTTGTGTTAAATGGTAAATTCAGATTTGAGTAGATTGTATATAACTCTTTTTGATTTCCAGAAGCTACAAATGGTATTGCAATTTTATTAATAGGATTTTTAATTCCTTGATGAATATCTAATTGTGTAGCATATACTTTGTCTGCAATTTCCTTAAAAACAGGTGCAGCAATGGCACCACCATAATATTGTCCTTTTGTTGGATTGTTTACAATAACTATACATGAGTATTTAGGTTTATCTGCGGGGAAATAGCCTACAAATGAAGCTCTGTAAACTTTACTTTCTTTATCTTTTCCATATCCTATTTTTGCAGTTCCTGTTTTTCCGGCAATCTTATAAATGGTATTTAATAAATGCTTTGCAGTTCCATGTTCCACAACACCTTCAAGAATAGCATGAACTTTGTCAAGTGTTTTTTCTGAGCAAATAGATTTATTAATAATAACAGCATCTTTTTTCTCAATTAATTTCCCTGTTTGAAGAATTTCTTTCACAAAAAGAGGTTTTACCATTTTACCATTATTAGCAATGGCATTATATAGAGTAAGTGTTTGCAAAGGTGTTAACTGTAATTCGTAACCTATTGCCATCCATGGCAATGATGTTCTTGACCATGTAGGGTTTTTGGTATCCTTGATTATTGGAAGACCCTCACCTTTTAATTCGATGCCTAAAGGTTTGTTAAGTGACATATCATACAAATAATCAATATATTTTTGAGGCTTGTCGCGAAATGTTCTATATACAATTTCTGAAATTCCAACATTAGAAGACACTTCAAAAGCTCTGGCAAGGGAAATTCTTCCGTATCCTTGCTCATGAGAATCTTCCATTGTCCTATCAGCATAAGTACTTCTTCCTGAATTTACAATCTCATTAGTATCGAATTTACCTTCCTCCAAAACAGCTATTAAAGAAGCTAATTTAAAGGTTGAGCCAGGTTCAGCACTTTCCCAAATAGCAAAATTGATATCTTCTCCGTAGCTTCCATCTTTATGTCGTTTTAAATTAGCAATAGCTTTTACATAACCCGTATTAACTTCCATCAGAACCGCACAGCCATGATCGGCTTCATTGGAATCTAGACATTTTCTTAAAGCATGTTCAGCAACATCCTGAATATTTATGTCAATTGTGGTAACAATATCTTTACCATTTTCCGGTTCAATCTGATTATCTCTTTCTACTGGACGCCATATTCCATTGGCAATTTTTCGCATCAATCTTTTTCCACTTACACCTTCTAACTCCTTGCTATATGCACCTTCAAGCCCAACGTATAAATTTTCTTTTATGTTTTTATATCCAATAGTTCTGCTTCCAAGTTCTTTGAATGGCATTTTTCTATAATCTTTTTCTTCAATAATCAAACCACCTTTAAATTTTCCTTTTTTAAGTATCGGAAAGGTTCTGAGTCTTTTAAGTTGTGTATAATCAATGTCTCTTCGTATAAGAAAATCTCTATCTTCTTTTTTTCTTCCAATTTGTAAAAGATTTTTAAATTCTTCCTTACTTTTATCGGGGAAAAGTTCTGAAAGACTATCAGATAAAGCGTTTAAGTATATTTTAAAAGTGTCATTTTGAATAACCGATTTGTCCAAATCTAGTTTTACATCAAATATTGGAATAGATGTAGCCAATAAGTTTGAATCAGATGAAATAATATTACCTCTAATTGCGTCAACACTTTCGTAACGCAACGTAAGATTTTCTGCACGTTTACGCCAAATATCACCTTCAACAAATTGAATATTAATCACTTTATATATAATGATAAGTGCAAAAATAAGCACACCAATATAAATGACCTTAATTCTCCAGACAATATCTTTGTTCTCGTCTTTCATTTTTGTAAAAACTTCATTTAATTGCTTTTATAAAAAAATTTTTGAGGTGGAACCGTTGATTCTTTAACTCCTAACGAATCAAGTTTACGTGCAACTTCAGATTGTTTACTGCTGTACATAAAATCAGATTTTGTTGTGATATGCTCGAATCTTAATTCTTTCAATTCTTTTTTCAATTTATACATTTCTCTAAAACTTTTTATCGACCAATAATTATTTGCTATGTAAGCCACTGTTAATAAGGTTATAAATAGACCCAAAGGAATAAGTTTGATAACACCTTTGCGAGTAAGAAATGTTCCTTCAAGCACTTCGTTTAATGCATTGCCAATTGTTGTGTTTTTAGGCTTTGGTAAACGAAGATTAAGCTTAAATTTTTTCTTAGGCTTATTCTTTTCTTTTATTGGCTTTTTGATTACGTTTTTACTCATATCAAATTTTTTCAGCAATTCTTAATTTTGCACTACGTGATCTATTATTACTTATTATTTCATTTTCACCCGGTGTAATTGGTTTTTTTGTAATTAATTTAAATTGTGAAAATGGATTCCCATAAAAATCTTTTTCAATTTCACCTTTAAAATTGCCAGATTTAATAAAATTTTTCACCAATCTATCTTCAAGTGAATGGTAAGAAATTACGACTAATCTTCCTCCAGATTTAAGACATTCGGAACTTTGAATTAATAGCTCTTTAAGAACATCTAACTCTTCATTCACTTCAATTCTGACAGCTTGAAAAAGCATTGCCAAATACTTGTTTTCTATTTTTTTAGGAATACAGTTTTTTATTGCATCAATAAATTGCTCTGTATCCCTTATCTCTTGTGTTTTTCGATATTCTACGATAGTTCTGGCTAGTTTCCATGAATTAGGAATTTCACCATATTCCTGAAAAACCTCTTTCAACTCTTCTTCGGTATAATTATTGATAACATCTTTTGCAGATTTACCTTGATTTCGATTCATTCTTAAATCTAGTTCACCTTTGTAGCGGATAGAAAAGCCTCTTTCAGGAATATCAATCTGATGAGAGGAAATACCAAGATCAGCCAAAATCCCATCAACAGGCATGGCTGCATATAATTTTAGAAAATTCTTTAGGTATTTGAAATTATTGTTGATTAGAATAAATCTTTCGTCATTGATACTATTAACTAATGCATCATCGTCCTGATCGAAAGCATAGAGTTTTCCGCTTTCGTCCAAATGTTTCAGTATTTCTTTTGAGTGACCACCGCCACCAAAAGTAACATCTACGTAAGTTCCATTGGGTTTTATTGATAAGCCTTCGATGCTTTCAATTAACAAAACCGGGTTATGATACATTGTTTGCTATTTATTCGTTTTCGAATTGTCCTATTCTTTCATTAGCATATGCAACATAATCCATTGTTGAGTTATTAATTTCGTTGTATTTTTCAACATCCCAAATTTCAAAAATATTTATCCTGGAAACCAGAATAATATCTTTGTTTATACTCTTAGCTTTTTTCTGATCGCCGGGAATAAGTAGCCTATCGTTATTATCAAGCTCTACTTTGTTTCCTTCCGATAGTTTTCGTATAAGAATAATGTCTTTAGGATTATATGGATTAAGTCTTTTTCTGATTTTTTCAATTTCTTCCTCCCAAACATTCATAGGGTAAAGTTCAAGGTAGTTTCCATAGATGCTTTCGCGAATCACGAAACCGCTATCGATCACACTTATAAGTTGTTTTTTCAAAGAAGAAGGAAATTTAAACCTTCCATTTGAATCAACTGTGCAATAATCTTTACCTATGACTTTCAGCATTTTTTACTATAATATTTGAGGATGTAAATTTACATCAAAAAAACAACATAATCCCATTTTGTTAATAAATAATCCAAAAAAATCCAAATAATCCCATTTATGAATTTTTATACTCGATTTTTATAAAAAGGTTACATTAATTTTAACAAGATTTAATTAATTGATTTTAAGTTTTTTAAAATTATTTTTGGAAAGAAATATTGAAAAGAAAGAAGCATTTTTCCTTTTTTTATCAAAATAATTAAAAATAAAAATTGTTCATAACTTTGACATAAAAAGTAAATACCTATTTTAAAAATTAATGATAGTTTAATAATTAATGTAGTTTGTTTTAATGCTTTATTGTAACTTTGTAGCTAGTTTAATTAATAGGAGAATTTAAATTGCAAAATCAAAACATCGAAATAACTAATAAATTCATTGATTTAGAGAAAATTATAGGCGGAAAAAATCAGAAAATTTTGAAATTTATTCCGCATTTTGTGATGAACTACCTTAAGAAAGTAATTCATGTTGATGAAGTAAATGCAGCTATTTATAATAATCGAGATAAATTTGGAGTTGATTTTGCGACTGCTATTTTAGAAGATTTTGGTGCAATTATTAAGGTTCAGGGATTAGAAAATATTACTAAAGAAGGACGATATATTTTAGCTTCCAATCATCCTTTAGGAGGATTAGACGGTTTAGCACTTATCAGTAGAATTGGCTCTTTTAGAAAGGATATTCTATTTCCAGTTAATGATTTATTAATGAATCTTCCTCAGTTGAAGCCAATTTTTATACCCATTAATAAGCATGGGAAAAACACTGAAAATATACAAATTTTAGAACAAGCTTTTTCTTCAAATGCAATGATACTTTATTTTCCTGCAGGATTAGTTTCTCGTAAGCAAAAAAGTGGAATAATTAAGGATTTAGATTGGAAAAAGACCTTTATTGCCAAAGCTAAACAGTATAAAAGAGATATTATTCCTGTTTATATTGATGGTGTAAATTCAAATTTTTTCTACAACATTGCTAACTTTAGAAAAAAAATAGGATTAAAAGCTAATTTGGAAATGCTTTATTTAGTTGATGAAATGTATAAACAAAAAAATAAAACTATAAATATTATTTTGGGAAAACCGATTTCATATCTTACCTTTGACAAGAAATTTACTGATCAACAATGGGCTGAAAAAGTAAAAAATCACGTATATTCGCTTGAAATAAAATCGGATATAATTTTTTAATAAACGAGATAATAAATTGCCATGAAAAACATACTAGCACCTATCGACAAGAGTTTGATTAAAAAGGAATTAACTGAAGATAAATTTTTAAGAAAAACCAATAATGGTAATAAAGAAATTTATATTATAACTCATCATAATTCACCCAATATTATGCTCGAAATCGGTCGTTTGCGAGAAGTGAGTTTCAGGGATGCTGGTGGTGGTACAGGAAAAGAAGTAGATATTGACGAATACGACACTTCAGAAGTTCCTTATCAGCAATTATTAGTTTGGAGCCCTGAGGATGAAGAGATTATAGGAGGTTATCGTTTCATAAATGGAGATAAAATTAAATTTGATACTCACGGAAAGCCGTTTAGTGCAACAGCTGAACTTTTTCATTTTTCGGATCATTTTATGAGCGATTATTTACCACATACTATTGAATTGGGTAGATCGTGGGTACAACCTAATTATCAGCCTACTTATAACATTCGTAAAGGAATTTTTTCATTGGATAATTTATGGGATGGATTAGGAGCTATTACATTAGAATATCCAGAGATGAAATATTTCTTTGGTAAAATTACAATGTATCCTCGTTTTAATATTACGGCAAGAGATATGATCTTATTCTTTTTGAAAAAGTATTTCCCGGATCCTGAAAATTTAGTATACCCTCACAATGCTCTGAGTATAATAACAGATATCGATGAGCTTAACAGCACATTTAATAGCAATAATTACGATGAAGATTATCGTATTTTGATGAAAAATGTGAGGAGATTTAATGAAAGCATTCCTCCTTTGGTAAATGCTTACATGAATCTTTCTTCAACCATGAAAACTTTTGGCACTGCTATTAATCATCATTTTGGTGAAGTTGAAGAAACAGGAATATTGGTAACTATAAATGATATCTATGATATTAAGAAACATCGTCACATAGCTACCTACCAAAAACACCAATAAAATGCTCATAAAAGAAGCCATCTTTGTAATCAGTAATCAGAATATTTATAAATGTCCTAAACCAGATTTACCAGAATATGCGTTTATTGGTCGTTCGAATGTAGGTAAGTCGTCTTTGATAAATATGTTAACGACAAATAATAATCTTGCTAAAACTTCTTCAACACCAGGTAAAACAAAACTTATTAATCATTTTTTGATTAATAATTCATGGTATATTGTTGATTTGCCAGGATATGGATATGCACGATCATCAAAAAAAGATAGATCAAACTGGCAACGAATGATAGAAGATTATATTGAAACAAGAGAAAACCTGATGACTACTTTTGTATTGGTTGATTCGAGAATAGAACCTCAAAAAAAGGACATTGCATTTATTGAATGGATGGGTAATATGCAACTACCATTTGTAATTGTTTTTACTAAATCAGATAAGATTTCTCCAAATGAATTGGCACATAATGTGAGTGTTTATAAAAAAGAATTATTAAAACAATGGGATGAATTACCTGAAATGATTTTTAGTTCATCGAAATCAATGAAAGGAAAAGAAGAGATATTGAGCTATATTGAGAAGACGAATTTGCTTTTCGAGAAACCTATGAAATAAAAAAACTCCGACAAATTTGTCGGAGTTTTTTGTTTTAAATAACTATTCATCATCTTTTTCTTGTTCTTCGTAAGCTTTAAGTAAAGCTGTTTGAACATCTGAAGGAACTTGCTGATAATCGGCAAATTTCAAACCATAAGTTGCTCTTCCGCTAGTTAATGAACTTAAAGAGGTAGAATATTTGTTCATTTCTGCCAAAGGAACTTTTGCTTTGATAATCTGATAATTTCCTTCGCTGTCCATTCCCATTACAACAGCTCTTCTGCCTTGTAAATCAGTCATTACATCACCCATTCTGTCAGATGGAACAATAACTTCAACATCATAAATTGGTTCCAAAATTTTAGGACCAGCATTTTTAAATGCTTCTCTAAAAGCTTGACGACCGGCTAACTTGAATGAAAGTTCGTTTGAATCAACAGGGTGCATTTTGCCATCATAAACATTAACTACAATATCGCGAGCATAAGAACCAGTTAATGGACCTTCTTCCATTTTTTCCATGATACCTTTTAAGATAGCAGGTAAAAAACGTGCATCAATAGCTCCACCTACAATACAGTTGTTGAATATCAATTTACCACCCCATGCTAATTTTTCTTCATTTGTTCCACGAATCGGGAATTCAGTTTGATTAGCCATACCTTCGGTATATGGTTGAATCATTATGTGAACCTCTCCAAACTGTCCTGCACCACCTGATTGTTTTTTATGACGGTACATTGTTTTTGCAGGTTTGGTAATGGTTTCGCGGTAAGGAATTTTAGGTGTAATAAATTCGATTTCAATTTTATGTATGGTTTCCAGCATCCATTTTGCAATGTTCAGATGTAGTTCTCCTTGTCCGCTTAATATAATTTGTTTAAGTTCTTTTGAATATTCAATCAAAATGGTTTGAT
Organism: Bacteroidota bacterium; assembly: GCA_013377005.1. GTDB lineage: Bacteria > Bacteroidota > Bacteroidia > Bacteroidales > JACABE01 > JACABE01. The sequence continues at coordinate 4,089 of JACABE010000033.1, read as the reverse complement.
CCACTTTGTGCATTTCGTTTAATATAGCACCTAATTTTTCATCATCAGCTTGATTTTTTGCTTTAATGGCTGTCCTGAATTTTGGTTCAGGGAAAACAATAGGAACAATGATATCTTCTGAATTTTTACCAGCGTTCAACGTATCATTGGTGTTGCAGTTTTTTAATTTAATAGTAGCAATAATATCTCCTGCCACTGCTTTGGTTAATTTTTCGCGATTTTTACCAACAATAGAGAAAATTTGAGAAATTCTTTCTTTAGAACCATTTACGGTATTAACCATATCCATTCCTTCGGAAATTTCACCTGCATATATTTTAAAGAATGAAATTTCGCCTAAATGCTCTTCAATACCTGTTTTGAAAATAAATACTGAAGCTGGATCTGTAGTTTTGTATTCTAATGTTTTTCCTTCAGTGGTTTTTGCATTGTGAAGTTCGTTAGGACAAGGTGCGTTATCTGTAATAAATTCTAATAAACGTTGAACACCCATATTGTGTTTTCCAGCAACGCACATCACAGGGAACATTCCTCTGTTAACTATACCTGCTTTTAAACCTTTTTTTAGTTGTTCTTCGGTTAATGTGCCAGCTTCGAAGAAAATTTCCATTAATGATTCATCTGCTTCAGCTGCATTTTCAATTAAAATACCTTGTAATTCTTCAGCTTTAGCTTTTTCTGATTCAGGAATATCTAATACTTCTGGAGTTCCTCCGTTTTCAGGGAACTTAAGCATTTTCATCTTAAGTAAGTCGATAATTGCATTAAACCCTAAACCAGGATTAACAGGGTATTGACAAACGGTTACACTATTACCGTAAGTTTGTTTTAATTGACGTATTATTTCATCAAAATTAGAATTTTCATGTTCTAAATGATTGACAGCAAATATTACGGAAGTTTTATTTTGTCCTGCATAACGCCATGACAAGTCAGTTCCTACGTCAATACCAGATTGAGCATTAATAACCATTACAGCTGTATCAGCAACTTTTAGTGCTGCTACTACTTCTCCGATGAAATCATCAAAACCAGGAGCATCTATGATATTAATTTTATAACCGTTATGTTCAATATATAATAAAGTTGATGAAATTGAGTTTTGACGTTCTAATTCAATAGCTCTGTAATCAGAAACTGTATTTTTATCGTCAATTGTTCCTCTTCTTTTTATTAAACCACCCTCGAACAACATTGCTTCTGCAATTGTGGTTTTCCCTGATTTAGCTCCGCCAACCAAGGCAATATTTTTAATTTCGTTTGTCTGGTAAACCTTCATGTTATATTAATTGATTTAATTATTAATTTCAAAATGGTTGGCAAATATATAAAAATCTGCTTAATAAATATAAGTGTAATTTATTTATTTTAAGAAAAAACTAATATTAATTATCCTTGACAATAGGAAAGTTCGTTTTATTTGCTATGATAGCTCAACATCTGTCACCATTTTCCTGATATGCTCCCATGTAGGACTATCTATTTTTGCACCAATTACTTCTATCACTTTTCCTGAAAGTATGGCTCCAATTTCACCGCATTTTTGCATTGACAAACCTTTGACAAGACCATAAATAAAGCCTGATGCATATACATCGCCGGCACCAGTGGTGTCAATACTGTTTGCTTTTATTACGCCTATTGTATAAACTATGCCATCTTTCTTAATCAATGAGCCATTTTTCCCCACTTTTACAACTGCTATTTCGCATTCTTTTGCAATTTCGTGCAGTGCTTCCAGAGGTTGTAATCCTGTAAAAGCTTTGGCTTCTTCTTCATTGGCAAATACTATGTCAACATATTTTTTGATGATTTCTTTCAAAAAATCTAAGTTGGCTTCTACAACATTAAAACTTGCCAAATCAAGTGATACTTTTAATCCTTTTTGTTTGGCCAATTCTACAGCTTTTCTAATTAAATCGTGGTTTTGAACTAAATATCCTTCGATATGGAAATAATTAAATCCTTCGAATATTTCAGGTGAAAGATGATCGACGCATAATTCGATGGCGGCACCCAAAAAGGTTGCAAAAGTTCTTTCGGAATCAGGGCTGATTAAAGCTATAGCTCTGCCTGATTCGAATTTTCCTTTAAAAAGTTGTGGTTGAATATTGTTCTTTTTTAAATCTTCGTGAAAAAATAAACCAAATTCATCTTCACCTATTGTTCCTATAAAACCGGTATCAATTCCTAAACTTGCTAAGCCATGAATAGTATTGGCTGCTGAACCGCCGGATGATTGTTGTTTTGGGAGATGATGTGTTCCTTTTGAAACAGTTTCGGCTGCATTTCTGTCAACCAATTGCATACTTCCTTTGGGGAGTTTAAATTCATGTAATAATGAGTCGCTTTCCAGACGTGTCATGATGTCAACCAATGCATTACCCATTCCTAATACTCTTGTCATATAAATATTTTTAAAAAATTTGTGCAAAGGTATTGTTTATTTTAAAACTTTTTCTAATTTTGCAGTCCAAATTTTACAACTATAACGTTCTTAGCTTTGTTTTTGAAATAAACTTATTAATAAAAATATATTCCTCCTTAGCTCAGTTGGTTAGAGCATCTGACTGTTAATCAGAGGGTCTCAGGTTCAAGTCCTGAAGGGGGAGCATCCAAATTAAAGAGGCTATTTTTAGCCTCTTTTTTTTTGTCCATATTTTGCAATTTATTGATATTGTTAAATATAAGTTCAGCAGATTTATGCAAATTTGCGGTTCGATATTTTTTTTCTGAGTAAATAAGTTTTTTGACAAATATCGAACCAAGGATACTTCTTTTATCATCCAAATCTGATAAGTTGTACAAATTCATGAGATTAACATGAGTGTTTATTATTTTATCAAAATGCATAGAAATGTTGTTATTTTCCGCACTTAAGATGATCTTTTCGCTTTTTAATTGAAATAGTTCTGTTTCACATTTTTTGTTCAACTCACTGTAATTCTCAGGTAAAATTTTATTATCCATCAATAAATTATCAAGGTGATTCTTTCTGGAATTGATTTCATCTATTCTTTTATCAATCATTTTAATTGAATTAATTCTATCAGCATCATTTGTCTTTAAAGTTCCTTTCATGGCTAATTTTAAAACTTTTTCCCATTCGGGCTTCAATTCAAAAATTGAAAATAATTGAAGAATCTCAGAATTAATTTCAAATGCTGGTTCCCTATATGTGCAGCCATGCTGGCAATGATAATATGGATGTAATGTCCCATTTCTCGATCTGGATAAGCTACCTGTCAATCTATCTCCGCAAATCGGACATTCCAAAAAACCTCGTAACAGTAATTCTGGTCTTTGTTTTTGTATCTTGAATTTTTTTTTCCCATTAATAATTTCTTGATTTTTAAGAAAAATTGAATAGCTAATTATTTCAGGATGTAATCCATTTATCATTTTTTCTGGTTCAATCTCTGTACCTTTGATAAAAATTTTTCCAGCATAAGTTGGATTCCTTACCATATTAATAAAAGATTGTTTCGCAAGATATTTAGATGAACTTTTACTGAAAAATTCTTGACGAATTTCATTTGCAGAATATAAGCCTGTTGAATACTTTGTAAGTGCATTTTTAATTATCAGTGCTCTTTCAGGAATAATTTGCAATGTAGATTTTTTATCAATTCTTATATTTTTATATCCAAAAGGAGCTATGCCAGTAAAAACTCCTTCTTTCATCGCTTTTCGCATACCATCTTTTGTTCTTGATGATATTTTGTCATTTTCAACTTCAGGTAAGATTAAATATACTGCTAATAATACTTTATTATCTGGATTATTCATGTCAATTGGTTGTTCAACGCATAAAACATCTGTTTTTAAAGCCTTAATTTGCTTTATCATTGTGATTGATTCTCCAAGGTTTCTGGAAAATCGATCCCATTTTGTGAATATCAAATAGTCAATTTTACCTTTGTTTTCAGATAGATAAGTTAGAAGCTTTCTAAACTCTGGTCTGTCAAAGTCCTTCGCACTATAGTCTTCTCGATAATGTTCTCTTATATCGATATTGTTTAAAGCACAATATCTTAACCCGTTGTGCATTTAGGAAAGATTTACTTTTAAATTGTTGGTAGGTCTAAA